>CALVHL010000029.1 GCA_944327625.1 uncultured Clostridia bacterium | reverse complement strand
AGTCCATAGAAAGCTACCTTCCTATGGACTAAGATTTTTGTATAGAAAATGTCCAAAAAACGGTATGCTTATAACGCTCATGCCTATGCGATAAAACGCATAGCAAAAGCAACGGTGGGAGTATAAAACTCCACCGCAAACGGCTAATATAGAGCCGCTTATTATAAACAGTGATAACCGCCGTCGGCTACTGAAAGTTTCTCAGGTCACAGCTCAACAAGCAAGTTATTCTTTTGAACCCATCTTCGCAAGCCTCGGCAACGCAAAAACTGCTTGCCGCCAGAACCAAAAAATGGTGTAGGGGTTTTATCGGAAACCAGACCGCTCGGGTACCGTTTTTTGTCCGCAGAATACCGCCTTTGCGACCGATAGTCGCCAGCCAATTTGTCCGTTAAAGCCATATAGCCGAACAGTCGCAAACTGCATAAGGCAATGGGAACAGACATCAAATTTTTCGTTTCTTACACCGATACGGGCATTCTGCGCAGGCGAACAGAATTTCCTCCATCCACCCTAAGCGCATTATATCATAGTAAAAACACCTTTGTCAAGCAAAATAAAAACAAATGTTTTGTAATATTTAAAGATTTTTTAGCAAAAAAAAGAATTATAAATAAAACGTCGCAATAGCCGACTTAAAGTTTTAATAAAATGTCGCAAAGTTACTTGCAAATATAAATAAAATGTCGCGCTGATATTGACTATGCAGTAAAGGTGGTGTATAATATAAAGTGACTAATAACAGGTGGTTCGTATGCTTTACAGAAAATTCTATAATGAATTGGTCAAATGGTATAAACAGGACAAGAAACTTGCTCTTCTCATAGATGGCGCAAGGCAGATAGGTAAAACTACAATTATAAGGCAGTTTGCAAAAGATTATTACGGGGATAATTTCGTCGAGATAAACTTTATAAATACTCCGTCTGCAAAGGAAATTTTTATGGGAGATTTATCGGTTGACGGCATTATCAGCAAACTGACGCTCTTTCTTCGCCGACCGCTCACGCCGCATAAGACTCTCGTTTTCTTTGACGAAGTTCAGGAGTGCCTTGAAGTACGTACAGCCATTAAATTTCTTGTGGATGACGGCAGATTCGACTATATTGAGTCCGGGTCGCTGCTTGGCATCAACTATAAGGAAATCAAGTCTTACGCTGTGGGGTATGAGGAGAACAGGACAATGTACCCCATGGATTTTGAGGAGTTTGCCATCGCAAACGGCATTCAGCAGTCTACATTCGATATGTTAAGAGATTGCTATACTCGGCGTGTTCACGTTGACGAATTTGTGCATAAGCAGATGATGAAACTTTTCACTTATTATGTGATAATAGGCGGAATGCCCGCCGCCGTGCAGGAGTTTGTCAATTCAAAAGATATGGGGAAAGTTGTAGGCATACAATCGGATATTTTGAAGCTCTACCGCAAAGATATTACCAAGTATGCCACAACGGGCAAAGAGAAAATAACGCTCATATTCGATACAATGCCTGCCGAACTCAATGCAAAAAATAAGCGGTTTATGCTGTCTGACCTCGCAAAATCGGCGCGTATGGACAGATATGAAAGCTGTTTTAACTGGCTGACCGATGCAGGCATAGCATTGCCTTGTTATAATCTTACAGAGCCAAAGCAGCCGGTCGCAATAAATAAGCAACATAATCTTTTTAAATTTTATATGGCAGATACGGGGCTTCTGTGTGCCATGTGTTCAGATGACGTGCAGTATCAGATTGTCAATGGCAATTACAGCATAAACGAGGGCAGCATAATGGAGAACATGTTTGCTCAACAACTCAAGAGCAATGGCTTTAACTTGTATTATTTTGATAAACAGAAAGTGGGGGAGGTTGATTTCATTGTTGAACAGCACGCCGAGCTTGTACCAGTGGAGATTAAATCTGGCAAAGATTATAAGTCGCACCGCGCATTGAATAATCTTCTTGCCGTAGACGAATACAAACTGAAGGAAAGCATTGTGTTCTGTGTCGGAAACATCGAAATTGCAGATAAAGCAGTTTATCTTCCATTATATATGATAATGTTCTTCAAGAAAGAGAATATGCTGGACAAGATTGTGTTTAACAATGTGGCTGATAATTTGTAAATATGCTAATGGGGTGAGATTTCGCCATTTATTATAGAACTTTAAAAAATAAATGAGGTTGTACAGTGAGTTCGGTATTGCACCGGACTCATTGTTTTTTATTTTTAGATCTATTTTTTCGTTGCTTCCATGGCAGACGTATTTCTTCAGTCGCGAGCAAATTTGTCGATCGTTGAAACATTTTTCTGTAATATATTCAGCAGTTTTTTGGCGTGCTTTATAGACAGACAGTGCGTACGCCTCAGTGCGACCGCACTAAAAATTGTTACAAAGATAAATTTTTTCTGCGCGAAAATTTTGACGAAACGCGAATTCAAGCACTTTTACAGCACTTGTTGTATTAAAATTATTGTGTTAAGGTGTTGCGTTTGACGGTTGCGTCTATGATTTTGATTTGCATTCTTTGAGCAAGCAGAGATACGATGCAGGGCGCGTCTTTGGTTGAAGGTACGCTCTTAAAGGACTTGCAAAAATAATCGGAGGTAAATATGAAAAGAAAGTTATTGCTTGCGCTGCTAACTGTCTGCATGATGACAGCATGCGCCATGGGGCTTGTCGCTTGCGGCGGCGATGTTTCTGACGGCGATGTTACCGGCGGCGAAGACCCGTGCACCCATGAATGGGGGGAGTGGCAGAATAACGGCGGTCCCGTCTTAGATTGTACAGACCCAATAGAACAATTCAGGATTTGTGAACTCTGCGGAGAATATGAATATCGTACATTCACAGGCGAGCATGAATTCGGCGATTGGGAAGTAATAGAAGAAGCAGATTGCCTGAACGAAGGCTTGCAGGTACGTTATTGCGATGTGTGCGGCTTTTCTGAAGAGCAGGTTATACCGACAAATGACGAGCATGACTGGTCTGAATGGGAGCCTGCCGATGAAAATCCGCCCACTTGTACGGAGAATGGCACAGAGGAGCGCGAATGCTATCGCTGCGGCGAAGTGGAGACCAGGTCGGCCGAAGCTTACGGGCACAGCACTTATTTAGTTGCAGCCAAAGAGCCTACTTGCATCTACGATGGAAATATAGAATATTACAAATGTTCAAGGTGCGGAAGTTATTATGAGGACGAGGCTGCAACCAAGCAGCTTTCAGAAGAAGATATAACCATTCCCGCAACAGGTCATACATATTCAACTGCATGGAGCAAGGACGAGTATGCGCATTGGCATGCGGCGACGTGCGAACATACAACCCTTAAAAGCGATTACGGTCAACATGACATGGTGGCATACGATTCCTATGAGGAATGCAGCGTATGTAAATACAGAATAGACCACTCGGGGAATAAATACATAGAAGTATTCAACAGTACTGAGACTGCGGATGGCACAATCTTGTCAATCGGGATAAATACCCGCAACCCTGAATCTATATGGTATATCGATTTCAGCCAAATTGTTTTCCCTACCGGTGTAAAGATAATTATTGGCGCTAACGCTTTCAAGGACCTTACCAACCTCAAAGGTATAGATTTCACGAAGCTTACCGATTCTTGGGATGTCGTTGAAATCGAAGACAATGCGTTCCTCAATTGCTCTTCGTTAAAAGAAATAGTAATTCCTGCACACGTAACATCTATCGGCGATCTTGCTTTTTCAGGTTGCTTGTCGCTTGAAAGCGTAACTTTTGAAGAAAACAGTCGGCTTAAAACGCTTGATTACGGCGTTTTCGCAAATTGTACTTCTCTTAAATCGATAACTCTTCCCTCAGGCGTTAAGGAATTACCCCAAAACCTGTTCGATGGCTGTTCTGCGCTTGCAGAAGTCAATCTCCCTGAGAATTTAACTGCTATAAACGCATATTCGTTCAGAAATTGCACTTCGCTTGAAAGCATAGTTATTCCTGACGGCGTGACGAAGATAGACGATTACGCATTCTATGGCTGCACGAACTTGAAGAGTATCGTTCTGCCCGACAGCGTGACGAGTATCGGTGGTCAAGCATTCAGTGGTTGTACTTCGCTTGAAAGCGTAACATTCGGAAGCCAAAGCCAACTTGAAACGATAGGTAACTATGCGTTCGCGGGTTGCACTGCGCTTAGCGATATAGTCCTGCCCGACAGCCTGACGAGTATAGGGGCTTATGCCTTCAACGGCTGTACCGCCCTCAAAGAGATAATTATCCCCGACAAAATTACCGTTATTGCGGAAAATACATTCGCAAATTGTACACAGCTTGGTAAAATCACGCTTCCGGAAAGCCTTACCGAAATTAAAGAAAACGCTTTTGAAGGCTATCCCGCTCAGTCTGAAATTTATTACGGCGGCAGCATTGCAAGCTGGTGCAATATAACGGGTCTTTATTATCTGATGGCCGATGGAAGTTATACGCAGCAGAGAATGCTCAGTCTGGGAGGAGCGGCTCTCTCCGAAAATCTCGTAATTCCCGACGACATAACCTCTATTTCATCGTACGCGTTTGCCTATACGGGCATAACGAGTCTGACCATACCCGACAGCGTGACGAGTATCGGAAGTTATGCGTTCTATAATTGCCCGTCGCTTACAAGCGTAACCATCGGTAGCGGCGTGACCGGTATCGGAAATTATGCGTTCGGTGAGTGCACTTTGCTTACAAGCATAGAAATTCCCGACAGTGTGACCAGTATAGGAAGTTCTGCGTTCTATCATTGCAGTTCGCTTACAAGCGTAACCATCGGTAGTGGCGTGACCAGTATCGGGATATATGCGTTCTATAATTGCACTTCGCTTACAAGCGTAACAATCGGCAGCGGCGTGACCAGTATAGGAGAGTATGCGTTTGGGTGTTGCTACAAGTTGGTAGAAGTATACAACCTTTCTTCTCTTAAAATAACAAAGGGGTCATCTTCCAACGGGTATGTGGCATATCGCGCCTTAAACGTATACACGACGAAGGACGTACAAAGCAATCTTCAAACTACGGAAGACGGGTATATTTTCTACGATGACGGAAAAATCGTTTATCTTGTAGGCTATACGGGAACGCAGACAGGACTTACTTTACCCGACACATTCAACGGCAAGAATTATCAGATATATGAATATGCGTTCTATAATTGCAGCTCTCTTACAAGCGTAACCATCGGTAGCGGCGTGACGAGTATAGGAAGCTATGTGTTCAGCGGTTGCACCGCGCTTACAAGCATAATCATTCCCGAGGGCGTGACGAGTATTGGAAGTGATGCGTTCAGCGGTTGCACCGCGCTTACAAGCATAATCATTCCCGAGAGCGTGACGAGTATAGGAAGTTCTGCGTTCTATAATTGCAGTTCTCTTACAAGCATAGAAATTCCCGAGGGCGTGACGAGTATAGGAAGATCTGCGTTCTATAATTGCAGTTCTCTTACAAGCATAGAAATTCCCGACGGCGTGACGAGCATAGGAATTTCTGCGTTCTATAATTGCAGTTCGCTTACAAGCGTAACTATCGGCAGCGGCGTGACGAGTATCGGATATTCTGCGTTCTATAATTGCAGTTCGCTTACAAGCGTAACCATCGGTAGTGGCGTGACCAGTATCGTGAGATATGCGTTCTATAATTGCACTTCGCTTACAAGCGTAACGTTTGAAAACACAAGCGGCTGGTGGTGCTCCACTTCAAGCACGGCGGCAAGCGGCACGGAAATTTCAAGCGCTGAACTTGCAGACGCTTCCGTTGCGGCAGGATATCTTAAATCTACTTATTCCGACTACTATTGGAATCGCGGTTAAATAAGGCAGTTTAAAAACAATTGCAGCCCGCGGGGCGGCCTTGAACGGCTGCCCGAGGGCTGCATTTTTGCGCGGCAGGTATGCGGCAAATTGCAGTTAAACGCTCTGCCGCGCGACAAAAAAATTCAACGTGAATTTTGTCAAAAAAATTGACGAAAAAATATATATTGTTGTAAAATTTAATTATGGCTAATCGGCGTTTAAAGATAAAACCTTTTATAATTATTTTTGCAGACCTGCTTGCCTTTTCGGCAGGCATAATCTGCATTGCCGTTATGTATGCGGCACATGCTGACATTTCGGTGTACCAGGTCGGTTTTTTCGGTTATTTTTCAATCATATCCGCTTGCCTTTTTGCCGTGCTGGCCTGTGTCGATTTCTGCGCCGCATTTGTGATAAAAACATCGACTTTTCACAGTTCTTTAATGGCGCTTTCCGTTCTTGGCTGTTTCTTGCTTGCACCCGATTACATTGCGATTTTTCCATTGACGGAGACGGAGTGGCTGAATACGCTGACCGTTCTTTTACAGTACTGCGTATTCATATTTTTTATGCTCGTCGTCGTTTTCTTTTTTGATTTTTCCTACGATCTAAAAATGTCGCGAAGAAGAAAGGGCTTTTATATTATTGCCTGCATAGCCTCGGCGGCAATATTTGCCACACTGTATTTTGTAAAGTTACAGTATATTGCGTTTTTCCTGTTCATGGCCGTTCCGACAGAACTGACGCACTATGTTTCCCGCAATATCGACGAGGGGAACTTTAACTCGCACACTTTACGTCCCATGCAGATTCTGGTGTCCACGATATGCGGTTTTATGGCGGTAAACGCGATATGCTATTCGGGGCTTGCGTCCTATCCGTTCGGAATGACGTCCTTTTACTTCATTGCCGTAGCGCTGACGTACGCATTTATATATTTCAATTTTATCCGCCTCACACAGAAGAGGGAGTTTGACAACGCCGTCTACCGCGCGCGGTACAAAGACGCAAAACTTGAAGCACTGCAAGCACAAATAAAGCCGCACTTTGTATTCAATGTGCTTACATCTATAAAAAATCTGTATCGCCTCGACGCGGAATCGGGCGATAATGCGATGGATCTGTTTTCCAGACACCTTCGAGCGCGCGTCGTCGCGGCGAATTCCGACCTTATTCCCTTTGAAAAAGAACTCGATAATGTTCAGATATATATTGAACTCGAAAGCATGCGGCGCGGGAAAGACCTCAATGTCGTATTCGATATAGAATATTCCGATTTTCTCATTCCCGCGCTGTCGCTTCAACCGTTCATCGAAAATGCCATAAAATACGGCAGGACGGACGAAAAGCCCGACGGATATATCCGCATATCCTCTCATTCCGTGGAAGGAGGGGTGTTGCTGGAAATAATCGATAACGGTATAGGGTTCGATGTTGGCGCAATTCCGCCGTCATCTTGCGGCATACGCAATTCCGTCGAGCGCTTCCGCCTGCTCACGGGGCTTTCTCCACAGATTGAAAGCACTGTCGGCGAGGGTACTTCGATAAAGATTTTTTATGATTTGGCGACTTTGGAGAGGATGAATGAGAATAATCATTGTTGACGACGAAATGCACGCGTTGCAGCTTTTTCTGGCAGATGTAATAGGGTATGAAGTGGAATATCGTTTTTTCAACGACGACAAGAATGCGATTATGAAATATGTCACCGAAAATCGCGCGGATGCGGCATTTCTCGATATTAATATGCCCAAAATAAATGGCATCGAGCTTGCGAGCGAATTGCTGACCTTCAACTCTGCCGTCAAATTCGTTTTCACGACGGGGCTGGATGTTTCGATGAACGACCTGCCTGCCGCTATCGCATCTAATACGGTGGGTTTTTTATATAAGCCGTATAACCGCGACGAACTGCGCCGTTACCTTTCCCAGATTGCCGACAGAGTGATAAAGATGACGGTCAAGACCTTCGGCGCGTTTGATTGCTTCCTCGACGGCAGACGCGTCAGGTTCTCGTCTTCCAAGTCCAAAGAACTGTTTGCCCTTTGCATTGCCTATAACGGCAAGGCGCTTACCATGACGGACGCCATTTCGCAGCTTTGGCCGGACATGGATATCGATAAAAGCAAAATTCTGTACAGGGATGCGGTATGGCGGTTGAGAAAAACTCTGTCGGAACTGCATTTCGAGTGTATAGATTTCAAAAGGGCTTGCCTCGTATTAGATCCGTCCAATATCGTATGCGATTATTGGGACTATCTCGACGGACGCAATGCCGATTATAACGGAGAGTTCATGAAGAGTTTTGATTGGAGCGTGCAGTATACGGCATATCTGGACAGGGTAAGTATTTTGCGCTCAAAGGGAATATGAAACAGACGGCGATAAGCAAAGATATCGGTAATGCTATTTTATAAATTTCTCTGTTGGATATTGTGAAAAATCAGATATAAATTTATAAAATAATGCGTGAAAACGGTTAGTGGTTTATTTGGGAAAATATCTTAATGAAGAAATCATGCGTGAAAGTTTGCATTATTATACCTGTTCGGGGTTCATAGAAATACTAATTAAAAAGTTTATGAGCTATCGGTATTTAGATTTATGATGAAAATTTAAACTATGCTTTTATTTGAACAGTAGTCCGCCGCAGATATTCTGCGGCGGATTGTAATTTTACCGAGTGAAAGTGCATGGAAAAGCTCTCCAAAATTTTAAATTTTATGGTTGGTAAACGTTTGGTAAACGCTTTTTGGGAGGGCTCAAAAATGAGCCGTTTTTAAGTGTTTTTGCCTTATTTTTAAGCAAATTTAAGTGATTTTATAAAATGTGTGTCCCTTCAAGTCCAACAAGCGGAGCCATTCCGGTGATAATGAAGCAGAGGATCCACCTGTTCCCATTCCGAACACAGAAGTTAAGCTCTGCGTTGCCGAAAGTACTCAGCGGGCCACCGCTCGGGAGGATAGGGAGTTGCCGGATTTCAATCAAAATGACCGTTTTTCGTTTGAAAAACGGTCATTTTCCTATGTTTTCGCCGTTTTTCCGACCGCTCGACTATGCTTTTGCGTCGCACGGATTTTGCCTTAAATTTTATTTGGTTACCACTCGTTTTTGCGATTTTCGGTTAATTTTCTGTCGCATAAGCAAATTGTATGGTTTGACATAAAAATCAGCCGAAATCGAGTTTTATTTTCGATTTTGTCGCATAATTTGTCGCATAAACTCCCATTTTTGCCTCTGTTATTGCTCATAACAAGGGCATTTTTTTATGGGCGTTTTTCTATTTAATAGACAAACTTTTTTCCTTCTTTCAATAGGAACTCGTCAGATAGGTCGGTGTATGTATCCGCAAGTCCGCCGAGTGCGTGACCTACATATTTTTTGATGGCAGCATCGGCTATACCGCACTCGGTACACCTCGTGTAGAATGTCGTTCTGAGATCGTACAGCTTGTGTCCTGGCAGTATGCCGTTGAACTTGTTGCGTATCTGCTCTAATCGATAGAACTTCAATTCTTCGCCTTCTTTAACGTACGGCGCAAGCATGGGAGTGATGGGAATTTTTTTGAGTTCGACTTTCCCGTTCTTGCGCTTTGAGTTGTTGGCTACAATGAAGTTGCCTTCGACCTTTGCGGTGTAGTACTCGTTCGGGCGCATACCCGTGTACAATCCCACGGCAAACATCTTCTGATAGGGAGTGCCGGCAGTTTCCGTGAGCAATTTCTTCTCCTCGTCCTTGGAAAGGGCTGTGCCGTGCTCGCGCTCGTGCTTTTTATGAAAGACCATATCGAGCGGATTGTGCTTTAAAATGCCGTGCTTTATAGCGGCTTTGAAAATAAGGTTTAAAAGAGTAAAGACTTCTTCTGCGGTCTTTCCCTTGCCCTGTTCTTCAAGCCCGTCTAAGAGCATCTGGCATTGCTTAGGCACAATTCTACGGATGGGTACATCCTTAAAGTGAGGGGAGAGGTGGTTTTTGAACTGGCTTTTGGCAACTCGCAGCGTACACGCCGCAACCTTCCTCGAATAGAAGTTCTCAAAGAAATACTCGGAAAACTTTGTGAAGGTGTCGGGCACGTCGCTTTGGGTGCTGCCATACTTTTCAAATTCCACCAGCTTGTCTATAAATTTGCGTTTTGCTTCTTCAAGGTTGTTGGACGATGCGTAAATGTTATAGCCGTAAGCGCGCAGGCGAATTTCGTAATTCTGATTGCCCTTCCCGCTCTCGCGCCTGTAAACACGCGCCGTCATGCCCTGAACTCTGAATAATTGTCTGAATTTTCTAGGCATAAGTTTAATCTCCTTCTGAGAGAATTTGACTTCACTTGCCGTAGAATCCGTACTCTTTTGTTGCGTGTCTTCTTGTATGTCCGTAAGGGACTTTATCTTTTCGAGTGAAAGGGAGTCTGCCGCAGCTTTAAGCACGGCATTTGTCGCCTCGTCTCTGCTATCCTCCGGGACATACTTTAAAATGTCTAATAGTTTGTTAAGTTCCTGTTCTGTCAAGTATTCTTATTCGGGTCGAACTGGCTGGTTTAGCCTATGCCCTTATAGCTCTGAATACTATGTTCTCTTTTCATTGCGTTTCCTCCTTTAAAAATAATTTCTCGTTGAATTTGTTTTCTTGCGCGAAAGCAAATTCCAACGATTTTGAGGGCGTTGCCCTCGGCGGCGCAATCCTAAGTGCCCTCAAATGCTTAATTGCACCGCCTCACCTACTGAGGTGGCGTAGCCACAAATTGAGTGCGCTGGCGCAGGGGAACCCTGCTTGCGCCATAATGTATGTAAACAGAGGGAGCTGTTCGCTGATATTCTCTGTTTACGGTTTGTTTTTGTACTGTTCTTCAAGTGCGAGCCATCCTGCATAGATGAGCTCGACTTTTTTAATGCCGTGCTCCTTTAAAAACTTGTTCAGTTTGTCAAAGTCCTCACGGTTCATGGACGTTCCCCAGACGGCGTGCGCCGCCT
>CALVHL010000028.1 GCA_944327625.1 uncultured Clostridia bacterium | reverse complement strand
TCGCTTGGTGACAGCGACAAAATTCTACGATTTTAAGCGGCTCTGCCGCTCTTGCCGCAACCTTATTTTTGCTCTCATATTTATAGTTGCGGCAATTCACACCGCTGAGGCGCAGGTATGCGCAAATGCGGTGCGCTGGCGCAAAAGCGTGGTTTTGCTTGCGCCGTTTATTTATAAAAACCTCCTTGTTTTAAGTTTTGTTTCGCGCAGTGTGGCCGTTCTCTGAACTGCGCTATCGACTTTTATCTATATAAAAGGGAAAAGACAAGCTCCTGTTCGGGGCGCAATCCGCCCGCCCTCTGTTCGAAGACGGAGAGGGTGCCTTTTGCCCTGAAAGCCTCCTTATATTTAAGTAGATTATTTTTTTACCCAAAATTTCAGAAAAAGCAAAAAAAGTTAAAATTTTTTTGATGTTGGTGGTAAACTCAAAATCGAGACCTCTCCTTATACGGCTGTATTATAACACTGTAAATATGACATATTTAGTCATATATTCAAAAATAATTAAATAAATGTTTGTGACTTATATTTAATGCTTGAACGTAATTGCCCCGCATATATGTGCCGACGAATGGATAAATGTCTAAATAATTAGGCATTCTAATATTTTCTTCAAACCTTTATTGACAGTGCAAATTGTGGCATTTATAATAAATGACATAACAGTTTGCAATAATTTATAGCATTGCGGATAGGTGTGCTGAGATTATGTGACTGTAAGGATGGTGGCGGATATATGTTTGAATTCAGAACTTTAAAGGATACATCTTTATCGCTGTTGGTAAAATGTTTTAATGAAGCTTTCTCTGATTATTCTCTGCCGGTGAATCTCTCAGAAGAACAATTTTGTGCTTTTTTAAAAGCGGACAAGGTCGATTTGGCTCTGTCTTTCGGTGCGTTTTTTAAAGGTGAACCGATAGGGCTTATGTTGAATTCTTCGGGTATTTATCATAATGAAAAAATTGTGTTTGATGCGGGTACGGGTATCGTTCCGGAGTTCAGAGGACAAGGAGTGTTTTCGCGATTGCTTGCGGCGGCGGAGGGCGAGATTCTAAAAAACGGTATCAGAAAGTACTGCCTTGAAGTTTTGCAGGATAACGACAGAGCCATAAAAATTTATCAAGGACAGGGTTTTGCGATTACAAGAAGATTTCTCGTTTTAAAATCTTATGAGGAGTTAAACGTCTTGCCAGACCCGTCTGTCAGGTTTACGGATGTTATAAGTTTTGGTACAGACAGGTTAGAAAAGTGTGGCTTGCTAAATGCGTCTTACGAGCATTCTATGTGGATAATCAGAGAGGGCGACGAAAACTATTCGGTTGCTTATATAAAAAAGGGCGACGCAATAACGGCTTGTTGTGTTTATTCGAGGCACAGAGGCTATGTGATGCAACTTGGATATACCGATATTGACGATTTAAGAAAACTTATTGTATGCCTTGTATCTCAATGCGGCAACATCTTGATTAAAAATCTGGACGAAGACTATGTCGAAGTTTCGGATATGTTGGAAGCGACAGGCTTTAAGGTTGTGGCAAAGCAGTATGAGATGTCGAAAGAGCTTTTGTTTGACCGTTGAGATGTCACGATAATATGAGAAATTATAGTTAATACTGCCCTTGACGGTATTGGATTGTGCGACTATAATATAGTTGAACTTTCAGATCATAATGTAATTTCGTTCATTTAATCTGACATCAGGGAGTAAATGCCAAATGTCGTTGTTTTTGGAAATTGTTATGCAAATTATTCTTGAGCCGATAATTTATGCTTATGTTGATTTCGTTCAATCGCTGATGCCCGAGAAAAAACTTAAAGTCTGGCAAGGGAATTTGCTGATGTGCCTTTGCGTGCTGGTGCTGTTTATAAGCCTTATGTTGATTATTGTGGGTATTTTCTTCTGCCTGGACGAAGAACCGTTCAGAACAGCGGGCATTATCATGTTGATAACGGGCGTGGCGATCATGGTTATTCAATGTCTGTTGGCATTGGTTGCCGGCATTTTAGAAAGGCGGGGTATTTCGGCTAATAATGGCATAACTTCTTCTGCAACAGATATTGATAATACGGCAGAGAATGTTTCTGAAGATTATAAAATGGAAATGCACGACATGGATGAGCCAAAGCCTGTAGTGCGATATATAGATGAGGATGAATTATCCCAAAATAATGATGGGTAGCCATAATTGCCCCGCATATATATGCCGACGAATGGATAAATGCCTAAATAATTAGGCATTGGAGGAACAGACAAAATTAAACCGCCCTTGACGGTATTGGGTTGTGCGACTATAATATAGTTGAACATTTAATACTGTCGGGGGTAATTTTATGTCTTCTAAGCACGATATAAAAAGAAACGCCTGCCAGCTTTTCGGGCGGCAGGCAAAGTGCGGCTATGACTGGTGGTGGCATTCGTTCACCGCGCAGAACGCCGCAACGGGCGAAGACCAGCCGTTTTACATAGAGTTCTTTCTCTGCAATCCCAAGCAGGGCGGGGATAAGCCGATATTTGGCGATGTCGAGAAAGGTATAAAGCCGTCATATCTGATGGTCAATGTGGGCGCGTGGGGCAAAAAGAAATGCCAGCTTCACCGCTTTTTCGGCTGGAAAAATATAAAAGTGAATATGGGCGTTCCGTTCTCGGTCGAGGCGGACGACTGCTATATTACAGAAACGGAGACGAGGGGCAGTATTTACGTTTCAGAGAAAGACGCGGCGGCTCACCCCGAATGGATGAGCGACGGCGGCGAAATAAGCTGGGATTTGAAGATAAACAAAATCACCGCATTCAATGTCGGGTATGGCGCAAGCTCGCTCTTCCGAAGGTTGCAGGCGTTTGAAATGTTCTGGCACGCCGAGGGAATGAAGAGCGCGTTCGAGGGCGAAATTATCTTCGGCGGCGAACGCTATATCGTAACGCCCGAAAAGTCTTTCGGCTATGCGGACAAGAACTGGGGCAGGAATTTTACGACGCCGTGGGTGTGGCTGTCGTCGAACAATCTCACAAGCGAGATAAGCGGCAAAAAGCTTGAAAATTCTGTGTTCGACATAGGCGGCGGTCGCCCCGTCGTTCTCGGAATAGCTCTGCCCAGACAGCTGCTTTCGCTCTTTTACTATGAGGGCAAGGATTACGAGTTCAACTTCTCCAAGTTCTGGACATTCCCCAAGACAAAATTTCATTGCTATGAAACGGATAGTCAGATAGTATGGCATGTCGAACAGTCGTCCGCGGCGGGTAAAATGATTACAGATATAACCTGCAAAAAGGAGGATATGCTACTCATACGCTACGAAGCTCCGACTGGCGAAAAGCGGCATACAAGGCTGTGGAACGGCGGTAACGGAGTAGGCACAATTTGCCTCTATAAAAAGGGCAAGCTTATCGACCGCATACACGCTGAAAATGTCGGCTGCGAATACGGCGAATTCGACGCAACCGAGCCTTACAGAGAATGAGAGGATAGCGTTCAATTTATCCAAAAAAAACGGTATCGTAAGGTGGGATAAATGTGCTACAAAAACCGATGCCTAAGCAGGATAAGGGCGGTGGTATAATTCCACCGCCGAGGGGGCTCGCAATCAGGCGGCAGACAGTGCGGCGGAGCGGCAAATTTTTGCCGCTCCGCCGCTTGCCGTCTTTACCTTCCGCTCGCTTACCACACGCGGGAAACCCGCGTTGGTTGTAGATGATATTTAGAAAAGCCATATAAAATGTTAATGCTATTACGAAGTAAGAGATATTGCTTTCCTTATAAATATATGTTATAATTTAGTTCCTATAATTTAGTATTATAAGAAGCAAGGGGGCAATTTTTATGAAACCAGAGGAGCTGGCACGCGTAAAAATTGATAAACAATTAAAGAATGCAGGCTGGGATGTGGTTTCAAGAAATGATTATATCCCTAATGCTACTGCTTCTGCCGTTAAAGAAGCGTTAATGTATGGAAATACAGAAAGCGATTATCTCTTGTTTATTGATAACAAGGCAATTGCGGTGGTAGAAGCAAAGCGTGAAGAGAATCAGCTTAAAGCCGATGTTGTTGTTCAAGCTGAAGGTTATGCTTTAAGCCCTCAGAAGTGGTATGGACTTTGGATTCCGAATAAGATCCCGCTTGTTTATCTTGCTAACGGAAATAAAATTTACTATAAGAATATACTTTCTGACCCTGAAGGTAAGTACCAAGAAATCTCTGAAATGCATAGTCCGAAGAAGATGTTGCAGCTCATTGGTGCAAAATCAGAATATGGGGCCTTACCACTGCTCGATAAACAGGGTTTGCGTGATTGTCAGTATAGGGCTGAAGTCGGACTTGAAGAGTCGCTGAAAGCAGGGAATAAAAGGGCTCTTGCGGTCTTGGCAACTGGCTCAGGAAAAACGTATCTTGCCTGCCTTGCTACTTATCGCCTTTTGAATTATACTGACGTAAGAAGAGTTTTATTTTTGGTAGACAGGAATAATCTTGCCAGGCAAACAGAATCAGAGTTCAGTACTTTCGCAAGAACAGAGCGGCAACAGCCTATGAATGCCATTTATCAGATTAACCGTCTGAGGAAGCCTGAAGATATTAAGGGCGATATTATTATAGCTACTATCCAGAAGCTTTTTGCCGTTTTGACAGGGCAGAAAATCAGTGAAACAGATGAGGATGCGGAGGATGAGCAAACTCAGTCTGAGAACGATAAAAAGGCTAATGAAATTGTCAAGCTCGGAGATAATTTAACTTTGCCGCAGGATTATTTCCAGTTTATTATAGTGGATGAATGCCATAGAAGCATTTATGGAAAGTGGCAATCGGTATTGAACTATTTCAGTGGTGCAAAAATCCTTGGTTTGACTGCAACTCCGACAGAAGAGGCGTATGCCTTTTTTAATAAAAATATTATTGAAAAATATACATACGAGAATTCCGTTGTTGATGGCGTTAATGTGCCTTCACGAGTTTACCGTATCTCGACAAAAGTGACGGAACATGGCGGTACAATACACGAGGGTACTTCTATAACGGAGAAAATAAAGAAGGGAGAGGGTGAGGAGAGTTATACACTTTCTCACTCGGCGGAATACACAAATAAAGACCTCGACCGTTCAGTTATTAGCAGCGATCAGATTAAAACTGTACTGAAAGCTTATCGCGACTCAATATATAGTGATCTTTATCCGGAACGCGAAGAAAACTGGGCGTATATTCCAAAGACGCTTATATTTGCAAAAGATGATAACCATGCCAATCAGATCGTGGAAGCGGCTAAGACAATCTTCGGCGAGAAATTCGAAGACGGTATTTTACCGGATAATTACGTGCAGAAGATTACTTATTCTGCAGGCGATTCTAATGCGCTTATCAATGAATTTCGTACACAAAAGGAGTTCCGTATTGCGGTAACGGTTACTCTCGTTGCTACGGGTACTGACATAAGACCTTTGGAAATTGTCTTTTTCATGAATGATGTAAAGTCTG
Organism: uncultured Clostridia bacterium; assembly: GCA_944327625.1. GTDB lineage: Bacteria > Bacillota > Clostridia > Christensenellales > Borkfalkiaceae > Coproplasma. The sequence continues at coordinate 2,782 of CALVHL010000028.1, read as the reverse complement.
ATTTGCTTTACACTCAGATGAAAGGACGCGGTTGCAGAAGGATAGACGACGACAAGCTTCGTGAAGTAACGCCAAATGCGCAGACAAAGGATTGTTTTTACATAGTTGACGCGGTAGGAGTCACTGAAACGGATAAATCAATTCCCCACCCTAAAGCGGCGCAGCAAGCTCCGCTTGCACTTGTACATTTGTTAGAACGCTTGTCTCACGGTGAAGTTCACGACGAAAATCTTCAACTTTTTCGTGATTATTGTGCTCGTATTCATAGCCGGTATGAGAATCACCCGCTGTTCGGACGTCATCTTGAGTCTTTTATAGAATCATTTGGCTTTGCTCCGCGTGAACTTGCCAACAACATTAATGAGGCGCTGGAAGAAAATCGGCTTCCTGCCTTTAATAGTGCATCTGAAAAGAATACTGAACGTATGGGATTGATAATGCCGTTGATTGGTAATATTGAGGCCAGACATCAACTTTTGGAGATGCAGAAGGGCTACTATATCCTTACGCCAGAAAAGGAAGATGAAGTTATCTATGCCGGTTTCTCTGTAGAGACTGCACGTAAATTTATTGAAACATTTGAAAAATACATCAATGAGCATAAGGATTCCGTAGAGGCGTTGCGTATAATCTATAATTCGGAAGATATAGTTATCAGTCACAAGATGCTTGTAGATTTACAGGATAAATTGATCAATGCTGATAGGCAATTTACTCCTTATAGGCTATGGAGTAACTATAAACTTATTGATAATAATGGGGCAGTAGAAAAACCTGACGTCAAGCACTTGACGGCACTCACTCATCTCATTCAGATTGTTCGTTTTGCTTATAGGAAATCTATGACTCTTACTAGCCTTTTTGGTGTATATCTATCGAGATTTAACCTTTATTGCGGACAGGCACAGCGTGAGTTGACTGCTGATCAAAAAGAGGTTATGAAACAGATCGCGGCCTATATAGTAAGTGAAGGTGCGATAACTATGGCAGAACTGAATAAGGCTGATACAGATTTATGGCGCAGGGGGATAAGTAATTTTGGAGCTCAGAATTTGACAGCAGAAATCCAGACATTATCAAGATTTATTTTAAAGGCGGCATAATATGGCGGAATTACAAGTAAAAAGCGAACAGACATTACTTAAAAAAGTTTGGGATATTGCAAATGTATTGGCTGCGGCAGGCGTTGGCTTTACTGATTACATAACGCAGCTTACCTATATTCTCTTTCTTAAAATGGATGATGAGAAGGAGAAACTTGGTTTAGGCAGCGCTATCCCTGAAGGGTATAAGTGGAAAGATTTTGCCTCCTTGAGCGGAACCGATTTGGTGGATAAGTATGAGGAGGTATTGGACGAGCTAAAGCAGGACTCCGGCATTATAGGTACGATTTTTACTAAGGCAACTAATAAGATTGATCGCCCTGTCCTTCTTGCAAAGGTTATTCAGATGGTATCAGAGGAAAACTGGTACATGATGGAAGGCGATTTTAAGGGCGCAATTTACGAAGCAATCCTTGAAAAGAACGGACAGGATAAAAAGAGTGGAGCAGGACAATATTTTACACCTCGTGCGCTCATAAAAGCGATGGTAGATGTGGTGGACCCTAAAATCACAGAGACTGTTGCGGACCCTGCCTGTGGAACAGGTGGTTTTCTGTTGGCGGCTTTTGAACATATGAAGCCGCAGAGTCGTGAATTTTCAAAGCAGGAATTTTTAAGAAGTCATGCTTTCTTTGGCGCGGATAATACGCCGCTTGTAGTAACGCTTGCATCAATGAACTTGTATTTGCATGATATTGGCACCGAGACAAGCCCTATTGTATGTCAGGATTCGCTCATTGATAAATCGGATAAGATGTATGACGTTATTCTTGCTAATCCTCCATTTGGTGTAAGACCTCAAGGGAGTGTGGACGTTTCAGCTAACAGACCGGAATTTATCAAGACTTCCGATAATCAGGTCAACTTTTTGCAGCATATTATGTCTATAGTTAAGACTGGAGGCCGAGTGGGGGTCGTGCTGCCTGATAATGTGCTGACGGATAGCGGCGCAACGGCGAAAGTGCGTGAAAGGCTTTTGAAGGATTTTAATCTTCATACAATTCTTCGTCTTCCTACGGGTATATTCTATGCCGGCGGTGTAAAGACAAACGTCCTGTTTTTTGATAAAGGCAAGCAGACAGAAGAAATCTGGGTGTATGATTACAGAACCGGAATCAAGCATACACAGGTTACGAAGCCTATGAAACGTGAAGACTTGGATGATTTTGTCGCTTGCTATTGCTCTGGTCATATGGAGGACAGAAAGTCTACATATAATGCTCAGGACAATCCCAATGGGAGATGGCGTAAATACACAAAGGATGAAGTGTATAGCCGCGATCAGTTAAAGCTTGACTTTAAGTGGCTTGACCTTGGCGAGAAGGACGACAGGACTCTTAGTGAGTTGCTTGGCGAAATAAAGGAAAAATCTGCCAATATAGCTATGGCGGTTGCCGAGCTTGAAAAGTTAATCGGGGAGATCAATGAATAATGGATACAAAAGCATTGCGGCAAAAATTCCTGGATCTCGCAATACGCGGTAAGCTTGTTCCTCAGGACCCGACAGATGAGCCCGCGTCTGTTTTGTTAGAACGAATCCGAGCTGAAAGGCAAAGGCTTGTAAAGGAGGGCAAACTTAAAGCAAAAGATGTAAAAAACGACTCAATTATTTATAAAGATCCAAGTGATAATTTGCATTATGAGAAGTTTTCCGACGGAACGATAAAATGTATAGAAGA
>CALVHL010000027.1 GCA_944327625.1 uncultured Clostridia bacterium | reverse complement strand
CCCTGCCCAGACATATCCGAAAAGAATTGTTATAAGACAGAATGCAGGAAAGAGCAAAAAGCAAACGACCATAGGCGTACAGATGAACAGCGTTTGACGGAATTCTTTATCGGTCATAAGAGTTCTCCGACAATCTTGCAATTATGTTAACACATACATAATTAACCACGCGCCCTTAATTTCCCCTCAGTTTTCTGCAACATTTTACAATTGCCGCCTTTTCGGTTACATAGTAATCCACGCACATATAGATAATGTGAAGTACCAAAATTGCAAGACTTATAAAGAAAAATTCGTGCCGATATATTAAGCCATTATCGCCTATGTATATCCACACATTAAACGCAGATTGCAAAGTTGCCGCAATAATGAACATTATGTGAATGGCCAGCTCTATCCAAAAATATTTTGTAATATTTAAATTAGGCTCGGCTTTGTAGCATTTATATCTGTTGCTGTACGAAATGCAGAATAAAAATACAAACAACCCTTCAATCAGGTAATTTACAAACAGTAAATGAGGGGTAAACCCGACAATTAAAATTATCCCTTCCAACACCCAAGCCGCCATAAAAGGCGCGCCTATCCACGGAAGTATTTTTTGCGGATTTTTAATTTCAATTTCTTTTTTTATAATCATAATAAATTATAATTTATGCAAAAGTATATTTTATTTCGTGATCACCGACAGGTAGTGTGTATATGCTTTCTCTTGTATCATCACTTTGAATGATATTCAACGCGCCGTAGGTCATATATCCGTGTCCGTCAATTTTATAGAGCTTTTCAACTATAATCTTGCCTTTATTAAACAGATTTCCTTTATCAATTTCAATATTTATCACATAAAAATCTTTATAGTAGTTTTCGTCAATTTGTTGGCTTGTTTTATTTATCACATATTTGTTAATCGTTAAATTAGTACGCCAGAATTCTTGATAAGGTTCAAAATCATAAACCCCATACAGATAATAAAGCCCGTCCTGTTCTTTTATAGTTCCGTTTTCGTCAAAAACATCATTATCTTGTACTGTTGGCATATCATTTTCATCCACTTCATAAAGTAACATTCCAACAGCACGAAATTCATAATATACAGGCGTTATTTTTGTATCTTTTGAACAAGAAAATACGGTTTCCGAGTAATAATTATCTCCGTCTTTGTAAAGAGTATCATTTAAATTCCAGTAGACGAGCGTTTGTCCGTTTTCGTTCTTATTTTGAATAACGTCTATCGACGTTACAATTTTAAACGGCTCATTTTTAAGCAAATTATAATATACAAATCCGTTATCTTTTTGCTCTCCGTTTACGGTATCAGCATTGAATAAGTCTTCGTTGAACAAAGAAGAACCAGAAAGTTCATCATTCTCGTAGATAATATTATATTCCTGTGGTAAAGAAACGACACAATGAGCTTCGTCTGTAATAAAATCCGAACTACTGTTACTGTCATTGCTGTCGCAGGCGGCAAGCGGTAAACAACAAAAAATAGCGGCAACTATTATAAAATAAATCTTCTTCATTTAACTTACCTCTGTTTAAATAATCGTTTTTCGCGTCAATATATATCCTTATCTTCGTTCACCTTTTGCATTTTAAGCTTTCTTAATTTTGCCGAAAGGACTATGCACGAAACAGCGCAAAATACTGTGCCTGCCCCTAAAATGATTGCCAACACTAAATATAGAACCCCCAACCATTCTGCATGAGTCGTAAAAGCGTTGAGCAATACAACCGTTACCATTGCACAACAGCAGCATGTTGAAATCAAATTAAATATTCCAACGGCTTTCCTAAACCTCTCGCTTTTTTCCTGCATTGTTATCTGTTTTTTCATTAAATCCCCCTATTGACAGTCGGCTTTGGCATTATTTTACCATATTTTCTGATACAATTCAACTACTCGGTTAAAATTGACCCACATCTCTTTACAATCATAGAAATAGAGGGCGTTCTGTTTTGGAACACCCCCCTTACTACACTTAACGAATTTGCTATTCAGTTTCCTATTTTTTATAATTCCCCAAGGATATTTACCTTGTGCTAAACTATTTGTGATGTTATTTTGCTCTTGCATTTTAATATCCTCCGATTGTGTTTTTTATGTGACTGGCAGGTCTTTTTTATTTTACACAATCGGAGTTTTTTTGTCTAATTCATCGGCATTAGCCTCTACTGAACCACGCGACTATCGCGTGGTTTTCGTTATACAAAAAGCGCCCCGCGACCAATGCGGTCGCGGGGGCGCGGAATAATCCCCGAATATTTAAGCGGAATAATCCCCGAATATTTAAGCCGAAGCCTGCGCAATAGCCGAAAGCAACAGCGCCCGCTCGTGCTCATAGTCGTTTATCCATGCGGCGGGGTATATTCTGTACAGCTTCCACCCGTATTTGCCCGTCAGTACCTGTTCGGTAAGGCGGGAATATTCGCGCACGCTGTCAAAGTCTACCCTTGCGGGATCGTCTATTATTATGCCCAGACAGAAGTCGCGCTCCCCTTTGCCGCGTATGCCGATATTTATCTTGCAGGCGGACATTCCCACTTCCTCGTCATACTTTATGCCGTAATCGTCCAGCAGGCGGCACACCGATGCGGCGACGGCGTTCTGCGTCGTGCCGTATTCGCTCTCATCGTAAGCCCCGCCCAGCCGCGCATAGCCGAGAAAATCGAGCAGCATTTTCGCGCCAGCCTTATTCTCCTCGGGGGCGGAACTCGCCTCTATGGCGTTTTTAAGTGTGCTTTCTTCCAGCATTGACACGACTATCATTCTGTGCCTTGCACGGGTTACGGCGACGTTAATTCTCTTTTTGCCCGACTCTAAACGTATTCTGCCGAGGTAGGGAAGTATGAACTTGCCGTTTGCGTCGCGGCTGTAACATACGCTTATTATCGTCGTGTCGCGCTCGTCGCCTTGCACGGTGTCGAGGTTGCAGAATATCAGCGGTTCGTCGGCGTGCGCCCTTTCCCAGCGCTCTATTTCCGCCTTTCTCGTAGGATCGGCTCTGAACTCCTCCCAGCGCGCCTCTATCTCGGTCGCCTGCGCGTTGCTGAACGCCACTACGCCTATCGAGAACGCGCCGCGGACGGGGTGCGTCATCTCCTCGTAGATGAGGTTGACTATGCGCTCGACTTCGCCCGCGTTTATATGCGAGCCGCCCTTGCCCGCAACGTAGCACTTGTCGGGGGCGTAGGGCACGTTGACGGCGAATACTCCGTTATTAAGGTCCTTCTTCGCCGAGGGGAACGTGATGAGGTCATAGTCCATTGCCGTATTGGCAAAGTGAATGAGCGATTCGTCGCAGCTTCTGTAATGCCACGCAAGCGACACCGAAGCGTCGTTGAGCGCCTTGTCCGCGCTCATCAGAAGCGACAGCTCGTCGTTGGTCTCCGCCTCGTAATAGCTTTCCTCCTCGTCCGAGGAGACGTCGCCCGCACGGAAGAAATCGCAGGGGGGAAGCTGCTTGCTGTCGCCCGCAATTATGACCTGCTTGCCGCGCACTATCGAAGCCAGCGCGTCCTCGGTGAATATCTGCGAGGCCTCGTCGAATATTACGAGGTCGAACTGCACCGACATATCTATGTATTGGCTGACGTTGAGCGGCGACATCATAAAGCAGGGCTTTATGCGCTTTATATAGTCCCAGTTTTCGGCAATCGTGCGCTTTATGGAATAGTGCGGCTTGGATTGAAGCTTTGTAAACCCGCCCGAACCGCCGCCCTTTGCCGCCTCCTGACGGAGCAGCGATTTGAGCGTTTCAAACGTCCTTTTCGCGCCCGTAGACAGCGCCTGACCGTCTATATCGCCGTACTTTTTAAGCAGGCTTTCGTGGCTGTGGCGGGTGAAGTCGCGCAGGGCGTCGAGGTTATTGTCGTCTATGAGCGCGCTTATTCTGTCGGCATAGTACGTCCTGAACAGCCTGCCGCTTATCTGCTCTATATCCCTCTCGCCGTCGGCGATGAGCTCGTCCAGCACGGCAAGCCAGCCGTTTGCTTTAAGCTCGCCGAGCGAGAGATTGAGCTTGTGCCACGCCGCGAGATAACGGCTGTTGTCTATAATCGCCTTTGCCGAAGCTTCATAGCGGGGATAGCCGCTTTGCCCCGTTCCGTCGTAGAAATACGCCGAAAGCGCAGCCGCGGCGCGGCGTTCTTCGTCTGCGGCGCCGTCCGCCTCGGCGGCAAGCGCGTCGAGCTTTGCGACGAACGCATCGCGGCGGTTTCCCGCAAACGACAGCGCCCACGCGGTATTTCTGTCGAGGTCGAGTATCGCGGAATTGTTGGCGGCGCACACGCTCTTTGCACATTCGAGCGCGGCAATAAGCGCGTCCCACTCTGCGGGCGAGGAGGGCGCAAACCCGTAGATTTCGATATCGTCGGCGCGGCGCTCGTCCTCCTTTTCGAGCATGGAAAGATATTCGCGGTAGACGGATATTGCCGTAAGCGTTTCCGCCGCGCCCGCATAGTTGAGCTTTGCGGGCAGGGCTTCGAGGCAGGAATATACGCTCTGTTTCCACTGGGAATAGCGCCTGCCTACGCGCCTTATGAACGGCGCATAGCGGCGACGGTCTTCGCTTGCCGTGAAGTAGTCGAGGGCAAGCGCCCTGTCTCTGTTGAGCACGCCCATATAGCGTCTGCCGCCGTGAGCCTCTATCCGCCTGCACTCTGCCTTTCTCTCTTTTGCCCGCTTTATGCGCACTTCAAGCTGACTTACGCCGAGGTCGCTTAATATCTCCTCAGTAAGCGCGGGCATATTCTTCCATACCCGCAGCAGGGCGGCGCAGTTTTCAAGCGCGTGCTCCTCGGGCGCAACCTTCAACCCCAGCGCGCTCAATTCCGCCGTGCAGGCGGCAGTCCGCTTGCAGGCTTCCGAATACGCGAGCGCCGCGCGATAGCACGAATTGCCGCTGTCGCCCTTGCACCCGTACAGCGGGGAAGACCTGTAATCCGTTCCGCCGGGGCAGTCGACCGCACATTCGTAATAGCGCTGTACGGCGTCGAGAAGCTCCATAAACCTGACCATGTCGGCGGGTATTGCGCCGCCGCTCAGTTTAAGTTCGTCGTAAGAGGCAAAGGGCGCCATATCGTTCAAAAGTCTCAGATAGCTGCGCCCGCCGTACTCCTCCCGCGCCTCGCGTATGAACGAGGAGATCTGACCGTGGACAAGTTCTTCGTCCGCGAGCAGTCTGTCGTCGTATCCGCCCGTGGGTATGTACGGGGTAAGGCAGCGGTTGAGTTCGGTGACGAACGGATCGCGCCCGACCGCGCCGCCGCGCTTTTTGAACGCGTCGAAGTCGAGCACGAAGTCGGTCAGCTTCTTGTCCGCGCTCTGGCTGCGTATGAGGTTATCGGCTATTACTGCGCGGGCGGAAGCCTTTTCGGTGACGAACAGCACCGTCTTGCCCGCACCCAGCGCGGTAGTGATTATGTTGGTTATGGTCTGGCTCTTGCCCGAACCGGGAGGGCCCTGAAGTATGAACGACTGACCTTCCTGCGCCCGCTTTATGACGTTCTCCTGCGAGGAGTCGGCGTCGAGTATCATGTACTTCATCGACGGGCGCTCGATCTCCTCGGGCTGTTCGGTCGCCGCCGACAGATCGCCGCACAGACGGCGTATTATCGGGTGGTCGAGATACTTGTCGAAGTTGTCCGTAAGGTCCTGATGAAGCTGAAGCTTCTGATAGTGGAACAGCCCCAAGCCGCACTGACATTCTATCTTCCAGCCCGCGACTATGTCGCGTATTTCGCCCTCGGCTTTTGCAAAGCAGCGGCGCAGCGCCGAGAAATAGGAATAGACGTTAGCGCTGTCGGGCTCGGGGAGTTTTATCGAACAGGTGCGGGAATAAGCCGAGAGCATCTGCACGAGCGTCTTGTTCACTTCAAACGCGCCGCCCGAGGAAGCGTCCGCCTCGAAGCAGTATCTGCCGCGCGACCTGTCGACCGAGAGGTTTACGGGGCAGAGCAGTATGGGCGAATTGTATTCCGTGCCGTTGGCGTCCTTCCATTGCAGGAAGCCGCAGGCGAGGTACAGAACGTGCAGACCGAAGTTGCGCTCCATATTCTTCGCCTTGTTCATGAGCAGTCTGAGCGCCTCCGTCGCCGAAGCGTCGTTGAGGGTGCAGATCATCTCGTCGCTGCCGTAAGCGCGCAGCGATTCGTGGGTGATTATGGGCGAATATTCCGTCTCTACGGCTTTGCCGCAGGCGGGGCAGACATAGCCCGCCGCCTCTATCTGTCTGACGGGCGTTATTTCGCCGCACGCGCAGACATATTTATCGTCGGGCAGACAGCCCGGCTTTTCCTTTACGGGCGACATGCTCTTTCTGTTGTGTCTGTTATTCGCGTCGCACACAGGGCAGGCGCGGGCGGGCTGAACCTTCTTTGCGCCCAATTCATAGTCGAAGCCCTCGACGCGCCCGCAGATTTTACACTTGTATATCGCCTTGGGATGAAGATTTTTCCAGCCTGCGAGGTAGATCTTGCCCGCGGGCGAGAGCAGCTTTCTGAGCGATTCGCGCACGTCGTCGCACAGCAGCCCCATCGCCGTACTCTTTGAGGGGCGGAAATGCACGAGCTGGTTGGTGCGCGAGAAGTCCAAAAGCCTTATGCCGTACCTGACGAGCTGTTTCATGTACGGGTCCGTCACGCTCATTACGGTGACGTTGCCGTCAAAGCTCATAAGCTCGTTCTCGTCGAAGCCGTCCGTGTCCACCCTGTCCGTCGGCATGCCGCAGAGCGCGACCGCCGCGACGCATACCGCAAAGAGATATGCGGGGAAGCGATAGTCCGCGACATAGCTTTCGGAGGAGAGCCTGTCGGCGAGCTCGTCCATATCCACGGCGTCGAAAGCCGCGCCCCTTGCAAGCTCGCCAGAGACTATTTCGTAAGCGGGAACTATGAGATTGGCAAGCACCGCGCCGAAGCCGTAAGCCGTGCTCTCGCGAAGATAGTCGGCTATGAGGCTGCGCGCGTTCTTCTGCCAGTCGGCACAGCTTGCCCGCATGCGCGATATTCCGTTGCAATATAATTCAAACGTCGATTTTTCCATAAGTGTCCGTCAGTAATAATTTGTCAGTAGTCTATCCTTATCGAAACCGTGCTGAGAACGGGCTTTATGCTTTCCCCGCTCTCCAGCATGACGGTCTGCCCTCTGCATAACTGCGATTTCACGCTTCCGTCCCTGCCGATGACGTCTACCGCCGTCTGCAACGAGGAAGTGAAGCTGTATTCCGAGCCCGTCCTTTTGAGCGTGCCCACTATCTTCTGCGCCAGACCGAGCGGCGCGCCCTCCACCACCGTCTCGTCGGCGGTAAGCGCGACGGCCTTGCCGACAGAACTTACGAGGCAGGGCTTGGGCACAGCCGTCTGAGGCGCGGCGGGCGACTTGCGCGCCCCCGCGGGCACGAAAGAGCCGTATTTATTTATCTTTTCGCGCGCCTTTTCATAGTCGGAAAGACGGGGCGCGGCGGCGATTTTGCCGCTCTCGGGCGCGGGCGCGCTGTTTTGCGCCGTCGGCTTTTTTACGGCTTGCGCCGTCGGCGCGTTTGTCGTCGCCGCCTTTGCGGGCGAGAGTATATTGTCTATCTCGCGCACCCACATCGAGGGGAGCGGTCTGTTGTTCTTGAAGGGATCGTCGAACGCCTTGCGGAACAGCGCTTTGAGCGAGGGGGGCATTCTGCCCCAGATGGCGATGACCTTTTCAACGCGCTTGCGGAAGGCGATATTTTCGGGGTTTTTGCTGTGTTTGCAGAGGTCGTCCAGCCCGTTGGAGCGGTTGGTTTCGTCAAAGACGAAGAAGCGCCAGTTCTTGTCTATGTCGTCGTCCGCCTCCATCTCCGCGACCTCCGTCATGTCCTGGCAGGCGGGCTGGGCGGAATACATCGCCTTGCCGTGATATGCCGAGGGTATGATATTGTCGGTGAGGAAACAGAATATGAGCGTTGCGAGCGCGTATTTGTCCGATTCGTACGACACGCGCGCCCTGCCGAATGCCACTTCGGGCGCAATGAAGAAGCCCGTGCCTTTGAGGAAATCGCGCTGACCGTTTTTGATATAGGCGCTGCAAGTGACGTTTTCGCAGTCTATGACGTACAGCACGTCCGACTTGGCGTCATACATGAAGTTGCCGAAGCTTATGTCGGTATAGCAATAGCCGATATTGTGCAGCGCGTCGACGGCGACAGCCACCTTTTTGAGCAGCTTTAACCTGTCCTCGAAGTTCATCGCCGCCACCGTGCCGTCTACGAGCATCTTGCTGAGCGTCTTGCCCGACACGAACTCCATAATATAGCCCGTCTCCTGCGTCGCGGCGTTATAGTACAGCGCCACGGGGAAGACGTGATTTATGCCGTATTTCACGTCCTTGTCGCGCAGTTTTTCGTCGAGCTTCTCGTTTATGAACTGCCTTATGTTGGCGATCTTGTTGGCGCGGCGGGCGACGTCTGCCTCGTTGAGAATTTTGATGGCGTAGAACTTGCCGTCCGACTTGCTCTTTATCTTCCAGACAGAGCCCTGTCCGCCCGCGCCGAGCTGTTCGATAACTTCATATCTGATATTTTCTACGGTGATTATTTCCTTAACATTCATAGCCGTTCCCTCTTTTTATCAGTGTTTCAGGTGTATATGCACTATCGTGCTGTCGTCGCCGCTCCCGTACATAGTGTCGTTATATTCGGTGCACCGTCTTGCGGCAAGCGAGAGCGCGGCGCACCTCTCCCCGAAGGGCATTGCGCCGAGGCGTTCGGCGTATTTTAAGAGCGCGCTCACATCCCTGCCCAGAAAGCTGTCGCAGCCGTCGGAGGATATTATTATGTCGTCCGTCTCCTCGGGGCGCAGGAAGCAAACCTGTATGGCGAGCGGGTTGCGCTTCAAATGCGCCACGGTCAGGACCTCCGCCTGGGTTACGCCCGATACGGCGTCGTCGAGCATAGTGCCGCCGCGCGTCCTTCCCTCCGCCGCGCCGTTGGACTTGCCGACGAAATACGTTCCGTCGCCCAGCCTGCCGCAGGCTATGAACTTCCTGCAGCCGAAGGCAAACTGTAAGGTCGACGCATAGTTGCCGAGGTCGACAGCGTCCAGCCCCCTCTCCCTGCATATTTCCGTGACGGCGTTCGCCCAATAATCGTAGACCTTTGCGGCAAACCCGTCGAGGAAGAAGCCCATCATGTTTGCCCACTTGCCATCGTCGGCGTTTTTCTTGTCGCGCCCCGACAGAAATTTAGCGAAAGTCCGCTGCCGTGCGTTTTCCCTGCCCGCAGAGAGCATACAGTTTTCGCTTAAATATCCGCCTATCGCCGCGCTCACCGCGTCGGTGGCGACATAAGAGCCGATTGCAGAGCCGACGCAGCTGCCCACGCCGTCGCAGGAGACGGCAAGCCATGTATCGTCGTCATAGAATTCGACGAACGAGCAGTCCTCGCACTCTGTGTGCATGGGCTTATCCAGCTTGCCCTCGTAGGAGACTGCGTAGATCTGCACGTTCTTTGCGTCCTCGGCGTATTCGCAGCGCACCCTGACGGAATTTCTGTCGATCTCGCGCACGACGTAGTCCTTGGAGGCGAACTCGTCGAGGCTGTTCTTCCACGATTCCGCCTTGTAATTGCAGTACTTGGTGAAGAATACTTCCCAGAGCATTTCGTAGATCTTGGTCATGCCAAAACCGTCGTCCTTGCGCAACACAGCGGAAACGCACTGTCTTTCGTAGGCGCGGCGGCAGCTTTTTAAAAGTTCTTCAAACCTGCCCCTGTATTCGCCGTCTTCGGGCATATTTCCGGCAAACTGTCTGCCCCCGTCGCGCAATCTTGAAAGCTTAGTCTCGGAATATTCGGTTTCGGCTTCCTTCCAGTACTGCGCGGGGTATCTGCCCGAAGTAAATATATAAAAAAGCAGATACGCCGCAAACAGATTGTTGCGCTGTATGACATTCATTTTTTTAATCGTATCGCATATCCTGTCGAACGCTCTGGTATCAACCTCGGCGAGGACGGGGAATTTAGTCCTGATTTCTTTGAGCGACTTTACGTGATCGGCGTCTGCCGACAGGCCGCACAGATAATTTATGACCTCGCGCGCAAGCGCCCTGCGCCCGCCGAAGTCGAGGTCCTCTATTTTGCCGTCGATATAAGACGGGCGGTCGGATTTGACCGCCTTTTTTTCGTCTGCGGGCGGGTTTTCTTCCCCCTCCGCGCTTTCGGCTTTTGCCTCGCCTTCGGTCGGGGCGCTTTTCTCTGCGACGGCTTCTTCCGCCCCGTCGCCCCCGACCTTGCAACTTTCGCCGTCGTCTTCGGCGGGGTTGGTTTCTTCGGCCGCCGCACTTTCTTCGCCTTCGGCGGGTTTGGTCTCACCGACTTTATCGCCGCCGACTTCGTCCGCCGCACCGACGATTTCTGTTATATTTTCTATATTCGCGTCGGCGCGCAGTCCCTCGTCCGCGCCGCGTACTTCAACCTCGGCGCTTTCGGTCTGTCCGACCTCGGGCAGATCTGCCGCGCCCTCTGCGAACCCGTAATTCTTATCCATTTCTGCTCCTCGTAAATTGACAAATGTCCGCTCCCCTCTCAGCTCTGCGGCGGAAGCCGCATTGCGGAGGGCATATACAAGCGGGGGAAAGCAGCCGCCTTCCCCCGCTCCGTTGCGATTTAACCGCGTCAGGTGACAGACGCCTTGACGGTTGCCGATTTGAGTATTTCGACGAACTTGCCGATATATTCCTCGGAACAGTCGTAATAGCTCTCTATGCCGGCTTTCTTCATCTTATCGCTGACGTCGCCGAACTTTTTGAGGCTTTCGCGCCCCGCGTCGTCTACGCTCATGCCGAGCGCAATCCTCAAAGCCTTGCGGAAGGCCTTGACCTCCTTGGGGCCGCCCTTGACGGCACATTCCATGACCTCCTCGTAAGTGGGGTTATCGCCGTTGGGCATACCGTCGGAGATGAGGATTATTGCGGGAGCGGCGTCGTTGACGTTGAATTCGCCGCGGTTGCCGCCGACGAGGTCGTCGATTACCGCCTTGATTGCCGCACCCGTGGGCGTACCGCCGCAGAAAGTTTCGGGATCGATATTGTCCCACTGATTGAAGTCTTCGAGCGCCGTCTTGGGCAATATCTCGAACACGTCGTTTCGGTGATCGCTCGAAAAGCCGAGCACCTTGAAATAAATGTCGAGCGTCTCAGATTTGAGCTTCTTTATTTCGGGGATGCCCTCGTAGACTATCTTCTGCATGGCGGTGTTCACCGCGTCGGCGCGAGCGCCGTACATAGAGCCCGAGCAGTCGATCAATAAGTACACAGTTTTGTTCATTAGTTTATTCTCCTTGAAAGATATTTTTTTCTGTTTTTTCCGATGTCTTTCGACACCCGACGGATATATCCGCCTGTTACGATAATAGTTTAACATACCCGCCGCAGGCCTCAAATATCTTTTCTCCTACGCTTATGGGCAAGTCATGCAAATTAAACGTAACTCCTTCAAGGATTGAAAACTACTTGTAAAATTTACGGGATTTTTTAATTCAGTGCCGTTTTTCCTCCGTTCGATGCGTTTTTTACCTGTCGGAAGCGGCGCGCTCCCTCTCGGCGTCCCCGTCGGGTTTTTCGCCGCTTGCGCTGTTTTCAGCCGCTTCGTAAATTACGGATTGCCCGTAAATATCCCTTAAAATCTCTATGAGCTCTGCATATTCCATCGCGCCCCGCCCCGAGGACGAGAAGCCGAAAACCGCCGTAAAGTCGCCGCCGCAAGCGCACGGTATGAGGAAAGTTCTGCGTCTTCTTAGCTTTCCGCCGTCGCCGACGATTGAAATATGCCCGATTAAACTTCTCATCTTCTTCCGCCGACGGTTTATCAGCCTGCCGCTCTCCGCGCGCTGTCTGTATTTGCGCCTGTCCTCGCCGCTATCGCGCCGCAGGCTGACCTTTTCGCATTTTGCGGCAATGTCCTTCATCGCGCTCTCCATGCTCACGTTCTTTGCCGAGATGAACGCCACGGTGTATTTTTTATGCCTGAAAGCGTAGACAACGCTGATTTCGCCGCGCTCCTGCACCCTGAAACATATCTTGTCCTTGTCTTTTTTCTTCGCCCCGATGATGCTGACCGCGTCGGCAAAGTCGTCCGTGCGGACCTTTCCGCCCGAGAAGCAGTCCTCGATGAACGACCTTATCCTGATCATCACTATGTCGGAGAACAGCGCGCTGACGACGTCTATGTCGTAAGACTTGAAGTTGTCGTTGAATATCGCGCCCAGTCTGTCGAGGTTATCGATTTTCTCATCGCCCCCCGAGGCGCAATGCACGTGCTCGGGCAGCCACTGTTGCAAGGGCATATCCCCCGCCTCCGACATTCCTGTTACCGAGTTATCCGCGACGAGCTTCTTCTCGCCTATGTCGGTGAACAGCTCCCCGCTCTCGACGAGGCAGGCGTGCAGGCGCAGATTGACGTTGCGGTGCATACCTCTCACGAATACGCCGCCCCTGAAAGACATCTTATAGAGCTCGCTCGCCGAAGGGCACCTGTACCCCTCCGCCCGCATATAGGCGTTCCACCGCCTGTGTTCGAGCCAATACATCTCGTTTACGAGGTTTTTTATGACCTTTTCGGAATTTGCGTACCTGCCGTGCTTTTCGTCCAGCCTCGAACGGCAGGAGAGCTCGTGCATGGATACGAGCTTATACGGCAGGTGCAGCGCCGAAGCTATGGAGGAATTTCTGTTGTATTCGTCCATGAGGAACTGACTTACGCTCACCCTGCCGCCGTGCGCCGCGTCGACGCTGTAAGCGAGATTTTCCGCGCGGGTAAAGCGGATATTTGCGATGTCGTACCTGTCGGAGACAGATCCGAAGGCGTTGAGAATACAACATTCCCCGCCGTCGCTGCGCCGGTCGTTGATAGAGGCGTTCACCGCCAGACACAGTTCGCTGTTCTCGACGACGAAGTTGACGGGTATCTGCCTGTCTACGCCGAGGTTTACCCTGTCGAGAATCTGCTTTGCCCAATGCGCCGCCTGAATATTCAGTTCGTCGTCGCCGAGAGCGACCACGACGTAGTCCGCCGCCCTGCAGAACCTGTTGAACTTATCGGCAAACTCGCGCGTGCCGTACCTGACGTCGAAAAACCTGAACGTGCAATAGCTCCGCGCGGCGCTCGAAAACACTTCGGGCATCTCGAATTTGAGCTGTTCGGCGGTTTCGGTCAGCGCTATCTGGTCGAGCACGGTTATTTTGAGTTTGGTATATCTGAACGGAATAACTCCGCCCTTCTTGCAACAGCAGTCGTTGTCGAAGTTGAGCATCTGCCCGCACCAATACGCCGCCTTTATGAACTCCTTGCCTATTCTGCCGCCGCCGATAACTACGATATTCAGGCTTTCGAGTTTGCAGTCGCCGCGCCCCGTGCCCTTGCCCCAATAGAGCGGATAGGACGCGCCCCTGTTGCGCTGTTCGGACGGCTCCTGACTGTACCCGCTTATGAGGTGATAGACGAGGTTCTTGTACTCGTTAATCGTCTTGAAGCTTATGTCGAGGCATTTCTTTCTGTATTTTTCGGTAAGCCTTGCAAGCCTTTCGCCCCGCTTGCCGTTCCAACCCGCCCGCAGCGCATTTATGCACTTTCTTGCCCTGCGCGGCAATCCGGCAGGCATATCCGCAGGCGCGCTGCGCGTTTCCTCCGCCCTTTTGAGGGCATCATATACGCGGTTGTTCGCATAGGAGGAAACTATCGCGTCGTAAGAGCTCTTTATCGTGTAATACGCCGTCCTGTTGCGCGTGAACACGAACAGTTCGAGCTTTGTTGCCTTCTGTAAGTTATTCAGCCACCCGAACAGCCCGCCGCAGAGTTTCGCCCACCTGTTTACTCTGCCGTCGGCGGAAAGAATTGCCGCGGCGTCTTTGAGGTTGTTTTCCTCATTGTTATCCATGAGGAAATAGACGACCTTTCTCGTCGCGGCGGTATGCCACCACCATCTGAGGTTGAGCTCGTTTATGTCGTCTTTGAGGCAGACCGCGCCTATCTTTTTAGCCCGTGCCAGCAGTTCGCTGCCGCTCTCGCGGTTGGTATCGGCATAGGCGTCGGTAAAGATTATTACCGAGCTCTTTAAGCTCGCCCACTCCTCGTCGCGGTAACCGTTGCCGTTTCTGCCCGCCCTGCGCTTAGCCGCTATGCTCTCCGCCGTGGCGACAGAATACTCGTTGAGCTCCGAAAAGACGTATTTAGTCCTGCTGACGTTGCTCAGGCAGAGGTGAACGCGGGGGAAAATTTGGCTGAGAATGGCAAATATTACAAAGCCGCCCGTCGCGGGGGCGACGGCAACCATCAGCACGAATAAAACTATGAAGAAAAACCTGCCCGCGCCCGCAAATACCGTCTCCGCCTTGGCGATAATCGAGACATAGTCCGCGTCCAACGTAAAGGTCTGGAAAGAGGACGAGAGCACTCTGACGGCAATCACGTACCCGTTGAGGCGCTCTCCGCTGTCGAGGTCGAAGGGGTATGCCGCATTGAAGGAAATCTGCATGAACAGCACGGCAAGAAAAATGCCGAAAGCAAAGCCGATGAACTTGTGCTTCCCCGCCAGAGCCGCATAATTTATGCTGCCGACGAAGAACACGACCGCGACGGAGAGAAATATTGCGGGAACTATGCCCGTTCCCGTATAGTACATCGCGACGACGAGCAGGGCGAAAAGCAGGGTTAAACATACCCACGCCGCAATCACCCTTCTGCCGTGCGCCGAAACCTGACGGCTTTCAGCCGATACGCTTTGTCCCTTACCCTTATTGATTTTATCTTTCGTGTTGCGCTTCATTTTTTATCTCCCGCAGACGCTTGTCCGTATTCAAATATATAATATTTTAACACGGGAATTGTCATATTTCAATACGCGCGCGCAATTATTTCGACAGTTATTTCAACCATTCGACGCCCCTCCGCAAGCGTATATGCGCCGCATTTAAATCGCGGCAATATTATAACGGCGTGCGGGGGCGGCAAAAACCTGCCGCCCCGCACTCCCGAGCATATCTCAATTTCAGCATATTATGTCATAAAAAGCAATAGCCGCGCGATTAAAAAACTTGCCGACAATCCGCGTCTGCATTAAAAATAGGCTGCGGGGCGCAACCGCGCCCGCAGGCAAATTTTCCGTTTTATCCGCAATAGCATCCCAGCGACGGACGGTATTCGTTGCCGCAGAAATCGTATTCTATCCCCTCGACTGGTACGGCATATCTGCCGTCCAATGCGGGCGAATCGGGTAATAACGAGCAGAACAGCAAGGCATTTTCCATACCGATACGGCTTTCAAGAGTGCCGCCTATGACGTTCTCCAACTTGGGGTTAAGCGTAAGCGAGGTATTGCTGTCAAGGATCTGTTCAAGATTTTTTATTGACGCCCCGTCGACGCTGTACACCAGATTATGGTCAGCGCTGCCCAACTTCATGTCGCCCATATCGAAGCGGGCGTCAGCAGAAAAGTTGCAGACGACGTTATTGTAGAAATGATAGGCACGCGAATCGTTTGCCTGGAAAATATACTTGGTGTCCGCGCCCGTAATTATCGTATTGTTATACACCTCTATGCCGGAAGAATAATAATTGATATAAATTACCCCTTTATTGCCCTTGTCGCAGACAGACAGGTTGTACCTTACGATAGCTACGTCCTTAGAATCTTTGTCGCTTCCCGAACTGCCCGTACAGTTGAGGAACAGCCCGAAAGAGTTGTCATGGCTGTAATTATACTGCCATATAGTGTTTCGGCTCTGCAAATCGGCGTCGAGCATACAGCCGTCCATCAACCCCTTGTTGCTGCCGGGCATATCGTTCTTTCTTGCCATATTATTGTACCCTTCATTGTACTGAATGACAGTTCCGTCGACGTTTCTCGTAACTATCGAGTTACCCGTATAGCACCTCACCGAGGTATCGTGAACGACGTTGTATTCAATTACTCCGCCGTATAAGTTGCGTACAAATATTGCATTTTTGCCTATGTTGTGTATTTCGTTATGCGAAATTTCAACATTGAGATAGGCATGATCGGCAAAATCTTCGTCGTAGGGATTGGAAGAACCGTTGCTTCTGTTGCTGGAAATGCCCACGTTATCCGCGTTGTAAATTTCACAGCCGGTAATGGTCAGCCCGTCATATCTTCCGCCGCCGTCCGTACTCCAGAACTGTATGCCGCCCGTCATCTTCGACGCCCAGTCCATGCCGTTGTTTATGGCGTCGAGATAGCCCTTTATATCGTGAATGTAGCAGTTTCTGATGGTAATATTAGAATAGGTAATTATTTCGCCCGCCTCGCCGTCATCTTCATTGTCAGGGTTTGTCGCGTCGAGCAATATGCCCCTGCGATCCCCTTCGGTTGTGACGCTGTCGAAAATGTCCAGATTTTCAACAATGAGGTTGCTGCAATTCTCGATATAGACCACGCCCGAACCTTCCAGTCCGTCGCCGTCGATTTTGGGATCTTCGCCTTCGCCGTAAGCCGTGACGGTTATGGGCTCCTCCTCCGTTCCGGCAAGCCCAATAAGCCTTAAAGAGCCAACAAAATTGCTGCCGCGTTTGAGATAAAGGCTTTCGCCTGCGGCAATATCCAGAGATTCTGCGGCGCTGATATTGTTGAACGGATGGCTGTAAGAGCCGTCTCCGCCGTCGGCAGCGCTGCTGTCGAAGAAGTACCCTTCCCCGTATTCTTCGGCCGTCTTAACGCAGGACGGCAATACGGGGCAAAGCAGGGCAATACAGGCCGCAAGGCACATAAAACTTTTAATCTTTTTCAACTTAGATGTCTTCATATCAAATCACACTTACCCGACGAGATGCGCCGCAAGCGGAGACTTCTGCCGCCGCAGATAACGAAGTATAGGTAAGCTCTATTCAGAATGGTGAGCGATATGATTGCCGCTTACCCCGACGAATTTGACGAGCTGTTGAAGAAGTCGAAGTCGGCAAAGTCCTCTTCCCCTCCCGCCAATTTTAAGAGCAACGGCAAAGACGGAAAATAATTTGGGCCAGGGCCTTGCATTTCACAGAAATATGTGGTAGGATTTTACGCACAAATAAATTACCAATTACAACTGAATATCCGCAGTGAGGTAAAGGCGACCGAGCGACTGATACCACGGCTTACGATTGCCATAGTCCCACCCTGCGGAAATAAAAAGGAGGATTTTGTGATAGAGTTAATTAAAAATGGTACTCTTCGGGATCTGGCAAGCTTCAAAGCAATTTGCTGGTACGCACAAGCAATGACGGAGACGAGCTGATACCTCCTCCGTCTGCATACCGAATGACAGACAACGAATTAAAGAAGCTTTTAGACACACTACAATACATCCATGACGAGAATAAGCGAGACGAGGCAACTCAGCTCATGCTTAAATCGGCGTCGGAAAGTATTACGCTTGAAAGGCTCAAGAATATTACGGGCTTTGAAAGCAGAGAACAAGACAATGAAGAGGTATTCTGGAAGTTCAGCGCAAAGGAGATTTCATCTATGCCTAAAACTTTCAGAAAAGAATTCAGAACAGAAGGATGCACAGCACACGTCCGCAAGCGCAGAAGTGGTAAGAATAATTGGAATTATGAAATCCGCTATCGGCGCAACGGATATAACATCACGGTCTCGTCCAACTATCTGGACGAAGCCAAGCGAAAATTTATTGAAAAACTGCATTACATAGACAAGCACGGCACGGAAAAGGAAAATACCGTACCCTCCACTATGGACGCATTCTCGATGTATTTCTTTGAGAATTTCCACAAGAGGAAAGTTGTACAGAGTACCTACCGCATAGCGTTGAACCAGTACAAAAATCACGTTCTGCCCCATTTCGGCGATATGCCTATAAAGAAAATCACACCGAAGAAGTGTCAGGAGCTTTTGGATAAAATCGACGCGAGCGGCATTTATAGGACTACTGACGATATTTTCTCTATGCTCAACGTCATATTCAAGGCAGCCGTCAAGCACGCACTTATAGAGCATAATCCGATGGATATGGTATTCCATAAAAAGCACGAACGCGAGCACGGTACTGCCCTTTCAAAGGACGAGGAGAGAAAGCTACTCGACACTATGAAGGGTACGCCTTACGAATTGATGTTTGCAGTCGCTCTTTATACGGGAATGAGACCGAACGAGTATAAGACGGCTTACATAGAGAACGGCTTTATAGTTGCGAACAACTCTAAGCAAAAGAACGGCAAGGTAGAGCTTAAAAAGATACCTATTACGCCTATGCTTGCGCGATATGTAAAAGAGGGCGATAAGCTGTCATTTACTCGCTTGGAACAGATAAGGCATAAGTTTAAGGAAATTTTGCCCGACCATAAGCTGTACGATTTACGCACAACATTCTACACAAGATGCACGGAGTGCGGAATTGCAGATGTCGCCATAAAGAAATACGCAGGTCATACACTAGGAGGACTTGCCGACACTTACACCGATTTAAGCGATGAATTTCTTATGCGAGAAGGACAGAAACTTAACTACTGATGTGCCGAAATATGTTCCAGTCATGTGCCAAAACGTGTGCCAAAATCAAAAATAAAACTTAAAATTTCAAATTTTTACGCTTGCCTGATTATTGCTGAAAACTCGGTTAAATTTACAAATTAATTATCAAAAAAAGCAGACATTTTTACCGATTAAGTAAGAATGTCTGCCATAAGAAAAAACGGCTAAACACAATCAAAATGACCGTTTTTCGCTTGAAAAACGGTCATTTTGATTGAAATCCGGCAACTTGCTATCCTCGCGTACCTTGGATGGTAAACTACTTTCGCCGTAGACGAGCTTAACTTCTGTGTTCGGAATGGGAACAGGTGGATCCTCGTCGCCATTATCACCAGAATGGCTCCGCTTGTTGGACTTGAAGGGAAGAGCGGCCAACAAAACACCCCGATTTTAGGCGATTTTAAAGCAAAATCCGCTCAAAATGCGCCATTTTTGAGGGTTGCAAAAGCCTGTGCGACAACGTGCGACAAGCCAAAATTTGCCTTATTTAACTATAATTTTAGCCCTTAAACGGGTAAAAAAATACTAATTTTATGAGAGAAAACCACTTGCCTGAATTCGTACTTTTTTGAATATAAAAAAGGAAATGAAATTAAATTTATGGAAAGCAAAATTATCAAGGCATTTTTTGACGGCACACTTTCGGACGAGATGATTAAATCTCCGAGAACTAATGAATACAAAGATATCGATAAACGCGAAACTGAACTGTACGACAAATTGCGCCCTCAGCTTACGGGCGAACAGCAAAAACTTTTCGACGAATTTGTTGACCTATTCGACGAACGCCACTCGTTGGAAGAAGAAAATTATTACCTACGCGGTTTCAAGTTCGGCGTGCGCCTCATAATAGAGTGTCTCGACCTATCTGACATAGCCGAAAACAACGGCTAAACCATAACTAAAAAATGCAGCGAAGACTTTTTCTCCACTGCATTTTCAATTTGATTCATTTCAATTCATTTCGTTTCAATCATGTCTGACATAAAACGAATTGTCAAGATACATTCTGAAAACCACTAAAGAATAAGTCTGTTCAATTTCCATAATATTAAATTTACTTGATAATTTATTAAATATTTTACATTTTAATCAATTAATTATTGAATTTGTAAAATTGATTTAACTAAAATATCAAATAATAAACAATTTTATATCTGTAAATCAATCCGTCACAGAGAAGCCAAAGATTGCCGACTGAATTTTTGAGTACAATATACCTTATAGGGTATAAATTGTTTTCTATTCGACAATAAAATACCCAATAGGGTATAAATATAATAATAGTATTGACAAACACCCCGAACGGGTATAAAATATTTATATGAACGTTATCGCTAAGTTTGTTAAAGACAACAGAAAGAAACTTGGTCTTACCCAAGAAGAGTTTGCCACGCGCGCAGGGTTAGGGCTTCGCTTTATACGCGACCTTGAACAGGGCAAGAAGACATTGCGGCTCGACAAGGTCAACCAGGCGCTTGCAATGTTCGGTATGGAAGTAATTCCCGGGAGGATAAAACATGACGAATGAAAACTTTCGCACGGCTTATGTCTATGTACGCAACACCTTTGCAGGTATTCTGAAGGAGACCGACGAAGGCTATTCATTTCAATATGACAACGACTATGCTTCAAATAATGCCAATGTCCCCGTCAGCCTCACTCTGCCTCTAAAAAAGGAAGAATACACCTCTAAATGGCTGTTCCCCTTCTTTGACGGGCTTATCCCGGAAGGTTGGCTTTTGAACATTGTAACGCACAACTGGAAACTTGATTACCGTGACAGGTTCGGCATTCTGCTGGTTGCCTGCAAGGATGCGATAGGCGCAGTCAGCATAAGGAGTGGAAGGGAATGAAATGCCTGTATTGCAACAAAATTATAGCCGATAACGCTTCCGATAAGGAAAAAGTCAACGAATGGCACAATAAGTGCGTCAGACAATTTTTCGGGACATCAAAATTTCCGATAATAGACATTTCCAATAAAAACCTTATAGAAATTGCAAGCGAAAGCACGAATAAAGGTTTTACTGTTCCCGGCGTACAGAAGAAACTGTCCCTCCACTTCGAAGACGGAGCCAAACCCCGACTTACTCTGTCAAACTATCCCACAGGTTATATACTCAAACCTCAGACCGAAGATTACGAAGCAATGCCCGAAGCCGAATTTTTAGTTATGAGTATGGCAAAAATTACGGGCATTAAAACAGTACCGTTCGCTCTTGTAAAGCTTGACGGCGGCTATGCCTATATAACTAAAAGAATTGACCGCGAAGGCGGAAATATGCTTGCCATGGAGGACTTCTGCCAGCTCGAGGAGAGACTGACGCAGGACAAATACAAGGGCTCTTATGAGCGTTGTGCAAAGCTCATCGACAAATACTCGGAGCGAAGAGGTTTTGACATGTCTGAACTCTTCTTACGCCTTGTATTCAGTTTTGTTACGGGTAATTCAGATATGCACCTGAAAAACTTTTCGCTGATTGAAGACGGTGCAGGAAGTCAGAAATATATGCTTTCGGCTGCATATGACCTGTTACCCGTCAATGCCATACTGCCTGAAGATGACGAGCAGTTTGCCCTTACCATTAACGGCAAAAAGCGCAACATTCGCAAAAAAGATTTCCTCTTATTTGCAGAAAACGCCGGCATCCCAACTGCGGCAGCACAAAAAATCATAGCCGATGTGGTATCGCTCGAAGATACTTACATCTCAATGTGCAAAGACAGCTACCTACCTGAACATTTGAAAACAGCTCTGATTGATATAATTACATCCCGCACAAGCGTTTTGCGCGACTAAAAAAATTAACGAAATGCAGCGAAAAGTTCTACTCTCCGCTGCGTTTTTTTAGATATTACAGTTTTATGTACTTGTCTATCGGTTGACCGAGAAGGCGCATAATGGTCAGTTCGTCTACGGCATCCAAAAGCGCGTTATGTGTTTCGCAGTAGCTGTAATCTTCCGAAAGTATGCGCAGCATTGACTGAACTCCATAGCCAGATTTTAATCGCCCCGTCCTGCAAATCGGCGCGCCGTGAGGTATCATCGGGTTGTACTGCACATAAGCCGCAAGGCGCATAATGTCGTACCATTCAAGCCCGCCAAGTTCTGGCAAATGCCCCTTGTCAAACAGGGCGTTATATGCGAATAACTGCGTGATATTATGTCCCGAACAGGTATTCACAAGGTCTTGCATTGCCTCCTCTCGGGAGCATATTATAGGCTTTCCTGCCCGTTTATGACCGAGTGCGGAAGAATACATTCCCCCTGCCATATATTCGGGGTTTAATATGTAATATTTAGTTTCAACAGGGCGCATATCGTATGCGTCGGCTATTACCGCGCCTATTGACATAACCTTATCGTTCCACGTCGTTTCGGTGTCTATTACCACAAATTTATCCATTGTTTTCTCCTGCGTTTACCTCTATATGATAACGTATTTTTGCTAAATTTACAAGAAGATACAGCACGAAAGAGGCGGAGCTTACTGTTGGCTCCGCCTCTTCTGTCTACTATATTAAACTCTGGTTATGTCGGAAAGTTTGCCGTTCGTAATCTTGAGAAAAATAATAAGTCAAACATATAAGACATGTTATAAATTAAAAAATAAATAATTATTCAGTTCTTTTAAATTTAATTACTAATGGTTCTTTAGTTGATTTATATTTGTCAAAATACCCTTCTTCTAAAGGTAACAATTCACAAATCATATCTTCATTAAGCGCTATTCCTCTATTAGCCATCTCCTCTTTCATGCTGTCCAAAGTTAGTATATTATTTTCAAACAACATACTAAAACTAAGATTAAACAGCTGAGGCCTTTCTATCGGAATCAAATTATCAAACGGCTCAATTTTTTCACCAGGTGCGTTATCTCTAGCCATACGGTAATTATATTTCTTTAATAGAGAAATATATTGTTCATAAGTAATTAAAGAAAGTTCATGCGCCCTAAATATCATTGATTTTATTGACGCATGCCATTTTCTTTTTAAGTTCAAATAACAATCATAATCATTGGGATGAGTAAGATCTTTTTCAAATGATGTTTTCGGCAATAAAAAGCATGAAGCAAACATATTTGCTTGAGTCTCTAACTCTGCCTTCTCTACATTATCCATCTCGTCCATTGGTAATTTTGAGTGTAAAATTATATGACCAAGCTCATGCGCAGCAGAAAAATTACGTCTCGGCATACTCTTTTTTTCACTCTCAAGCATCACGCAATATCGCTGAATATTTTCGCAACAATCGATTTGTGTAAATGCATCAACCTTAGTGGATGAGCTATTAATAACTGATACTATTATTCCATGCTCTTCTAATAAGCCTATTACATTCCAAATAGGAGCTTCGCCCAAATCCCAGCATCTTCGAACTTGCTGCGCCAGCTCTTCCATAGAATTAAGATCCACATCATCAGGCACAGAAATGCTTTGCAAATCAAATTTGGGAAAATCTAATTTTTCAGATAGATAATCATAGATGCGAGTCACTAATTTTGTTTTTTCGATAAATGAGTTTCTCTCCAATGCTGAAGCCGATGATAAAGCTCTAAAAAAAGTATGAGTGACTTGCATTGGCACTACACTATCAACTGTAAAAAACTGGATAGGGAAATTAAGGCTTTGACAAATCTTAATTAACGTTTCTCCTTTAGGATCAGAAACATTAGATTCGAATTGGGAAATTGACTGCTTCGATACATCAATTTCCTTTGCAAGTTGAGTTATTTTCTTATTTCTTATTTGACGAGCAATTCGAAGTTTATCACCGATTATTTTCATATTTCATACCTCCCGACCTCTATGAATAATCTGAATGATAACTATTCAAATTTAATTCTTTTTTATTAAAATTTCAGGTTTTATACTGATGGCCAGTCCTTTTCTCTGTCTTTTTTCACCAAAAATATCATATTCCGGACTACTATTATCAACACCTTCAAGCTCATCGAGTTCTGCTACAATATATTTGTTCCAATTTTCATGTAAAACAGGATAATAATTTACAGATCGAACCTCCTCATAAACAGAACATAGCTGAAACCTTTTATGGTTTATATCATAAGCGATAAAAATGTGAGACTCTGGACTTATTTCATTTATAGCTTTTAAAATTTTATCAAGGATAACTTTCCTGTCTTCTTCAATGTCCGCTTGTTCAAACATACCTATTTGACAAGGCTCCTCAAAGTTATTCTTATTGAAAAGAACAAGAGCATCCCCATAATGAACCTTAGATACATGTCTCCGATTTTCTAAGTTCTTCAGATTTGATTGGCTAATAAAACTAATTAATGCTCGTGATTCTTTATCATATAACAAAACCATAGAAAAAGGACCTCTTTGAAACGAATAGACATCAAACAAATTATCTAATTTTCGCATTTCCGCAAAAATATAATTAAGTGCCATTAGTCCTATTCCATTTCTATCTATAAGACCCTCCTGCTCGATTCTTATTTTATTTCTTAATAGCCCTTTCTGAATGCTATTAACTATAGCCGCCTTTTTAACTTCTGAAATATTGCAAAGTGGCATAATACCCTCCTATCATATTAGATATATCAATATATTATTCCAAAATATTTGAAATGTCAAGCATTTTTATTTATATTTTAGAATTTATGCCGCATTTGTCAAGTAAAAAGTAGGCTTTTAATCCATGCTAGTCTTAGGATAGGTTTTGTATATATATTTGCACTATCATCGCGTTATATCTGCAAGTTTGCCGTTCGTTATTTTAAGAAGGTCGGCGCAAGCAAGTTCAACCTACATACCTAACTTGCCCGCGCTGACAAAGATAACTCTGCCCTCACAGAGCTGTCGAAAAATGTGGGAAATAGTTTTTTCATTCCCACGGGCGAACAACCGCCATAAATATAGCCTGTTGTAGGCAGAAGCTGTTTTTGCGGCAGCATTTCCTCCGCCTTTTCGCCTGCCGCCCTTGCCGCTTTCTTTAAATCGAGTTCGGCGGCGACGGGAATTACAAACACATAGAACTTGCCCGGACCTGCCGTCGTTACAAGCGTTTTGTAAACTCTGTCCACATCCTCACCGAGAGCGGCAGCAACCTCGACGCCCGAAAGCGCTCAACCGTCATATTCGTGAACTTTATACGCCACGCCCTCTTTTTCTATTATCCTCATTGCGCTTGTCTTAATAGCCATAAATTTCGCCCTACGTTATAAATCTGTTTTAAAAAGTAAAGTTTCTCATCAAATAATAAGTTAATGATTATAAAAGCCATAATCTTACTTACAATATTTATCTATATACGTTTGTATATGCTTTATTTCAAACACATCAAAATCAGCTCCTAACACGCCGCCTCTTTTTAATAATAATTCACGTTGGCTTTGCAAATCACCCTTTCCCCATGGGATATTATCAATTTTCTTTACCGTCACGATAGGTACACCCTTTTCTGCCATATCAACTCCTAAAGGCGTGGTTGACCCTATTTCAAAAAATCTTATAATATTGCTTAAATCCACAGGCTTAACAATAGAAATATTTTTCTTTTGAAAAGCCAGTATTATCAACGACTCAAATAATGAAATAACCCTTGGCAATTGATATTCAATTGTATCCTTTACATTCTTAAATACCTGATGATATGACTTGTTTACAAAGTCATGAATATCAGTTTTTTCCGAATATCGTTTAAACTGATATTCCAACACTCCCCTATAGCCATTTTTGGCATATTGAATAGAGAAATATTTTATTGCTTTAATCTGATTGGGTGTAATTTCTCCAATTTCCGCCCAAATTTTTAAGATACTTTCAAAATATCCTGCATTCAGAAACTTTTCTACGGAAACATTTTCAATACCAACAAATAAGGAAATATTACTGAGTATTTTAAGCAATACTTTTTCCTGTTTCTTACGTTCAATTAACCTGTTTTGCTGAAAAACATCATCTGGCAATAGCTGCTTATCAAAATTAAGTTCGGTCTTGCGCAATAAATTTTCTTTAGATAAATCAATATCATCAATATTTTCTAAATCAAGCTCACCTAACATCACCTTTAAATTGTATGGCTTAAAATCAAGAGAAATGCTATCACACGCATTAACTCTTATTGTCTCAAAATTAAGAAAAACTATATTGCCTATAAAATGATGCAAATAACGCCCCGCCCTACCATTAATATTAAGCAATAAAAACCTTTTTCCCTCGTCAGTTTTACCAGACGGATTATTATATACTACAACAGTTTTTGCGTTTGTATTTACGCCTTCTACTATAGTTGAAGTACAAAATAATGTACTCATAGCGCCATCATTGAATAGTCGGATTATTTCTCGTTGAAAATACTTAGGAAGTTTACCATTATGCACGCCGACCTGATTCTGTAATGCATCTAAAAAATCCCAATTGTTGACAGAATAATTCGATACCCCCACCTTAAAATTATAGTTTCTTTTAATATGATCTATAAATTGCTGCAAGTCATTGTTTGGAACAACCTGAGTTTTAAAATATTCTGAATACTGTTTAGCATATTTCTCCGTACCTGCAGGATTTAAGCAATACACTATAGCCTGGTTTTTATGAGTAAACCCTAATGTTTTAGATACATAGATTAACTTTTCTCTTAATTTTTTAAAGTCAGTACGAATAGTTATATTTTCGAACGGAGATTTAAAACTATATGTCTTATCATGAAAATCAATAATGTTTTTTAATGTTGGATTAAAAGAAATTTCCTTAGCCGTAATATCATGCAATTCAAGCATACGCTTAAATCCTTCTCGTAATCCTCTAAGCTCTATAAATGGACCTGCCAAGTAAAATGCTTTACACCGTTTAAGTAGAAAATATAAAGCCAAACGAAATGCTACGGCTCTATGGTCACTCTTTTTGTCAACCTCTTCGTTTGATTTAGTTTTAATTACAGAACTAACATCAGCAAACTCAATCTTTTCATTTACATCATCTTCACTTTTAATCGAAACATCTTCATCTATCTTATATATTTCATCAAAAAAGAAGAAATCAATATTAATATCCTCTATTATTGCCAACAATCTTAAAACACGTTCTGGAGTCAGAATAAAAATATTCCTATCGGAAAGCTCTAAATCCCTATAAATCGAGTTGTATAAATTATAATTCAGCGAATGTTTATTGTTAAACTCTTCAATTTCACCCGTGACCTCCATAAGAAGCGCAACCGTTGGTAATACTATAATAATATTTGAATATTCTTTATAATGCCTGAATATAATCTCCTTTAACAAAAACGTTTTACCAAACGAAGTGGGTGCACTTAAAAATAGTTTTTGATGTGAATCTTCAAATTCATCCAACACCGCTTTTTGCAGCTTATCCAAAACAAACCCAGATTCCGTTTTATAATATTTATCAATAGCTTCATCCCTCAAAATAGATAGCTCATCACCATTATTTATAATCTCATTTTCAAATTTATTTAAACGATTATATCCAAACGTCCTTAACTTTCTGCTTGCATTATACAAAACAAAATCAAGCTGAGGATAATTTCCAGCTTCGCTGTTATTATTAGCTTTCCATTCCGAAAGATAGCAAAGAATATCTTTCAATTTATTTCTGTTATAATCATCCAACAAAGGTAAATTAATAATCGCCACCGCTTCTTTAAGCAATTTTTTTACAGTCATTCTTTACGAACCTCCAAAAACGATTGACGAACTTTATTTAAATCCCTTAACGGAAATATAAGCATTAATATTTCTATATTTAAATCCCCTTCATTTTCCACACTAAACCCATTAAATGCACTCCTCAATTTAGACTTTATAGTCGATTGTAAAACTTCCATATCTGTATAATCAGATTCATTCGGCATAAGAAGACAAGGGATTCTAACTTTAATATTATTTTCTTTAAAATATTTAACTACGTTATCAACTCTTTCCTTTCTATCAGCACAATCAAAAAGAATATCATTAATTTCATCAATAATTTTTATTAACTCCGGCGACACACTACTAACAGCACGCATTATATCGCACATAATAACCATAGCGTCTCCGAAATAATTTTTAATTATACTTTTATTAATATCCTCCTTAATTTCTTTAAGACAGTAGTCCCAATCCCCTGTTTTAACTTGTCCTAACCAAAAACATTTTTCCTTACCATCAACCGAAAACAATATCCCATCATAGCCTTTTACTTCATGCCCAGCCCTTTTCTCTGTTGACTCTTTATGGGGATATCTTTCCAAATATTTAACCCTGGAATACACCATCTCTATATTAGGAAAAAACAATTTAATAAAACTATCTAAAGTTAATTCCCCCAATAATCCATCATTAAGTTTTTCTGTCTTAGGCACGCGCCTCTCATACGCTATCCGTGATGCTTTTCTCAAATTATTAAGACGCGATTTTTGATACTCACTTTCTATTTCATCTTTTTCATAAGCGTAAAAAATAATGCTGTCGAATATAATATCTGAAAACCTTTTTTCAAAATCATTATCTATAACATGACTATAAGGATGCGTTAAAAACACATCCTTATAAGGCTCGTATCTAACCACAATAGGCTTCAATCTTTCTCCTATAGTCTGTTTAAAAATCTCTATGGCATCCATTTTTCTTTTTCTTCCTTATGCCAATAAATATATTCGACATGTTTCGCTTAAATATTAATTCATCCATATGCATATATTGTATCATACCATAAACAAATTTGCAAATATTGTGGTTATCTTTGTTTTATTAACAATTTAGCACCACGCCTTAAAATTTTATAATTTGCATTATGAGAAGTTTTCCGACGGAACGATAAAATGTATAGAAGA
>CALVHL010000026.1 GCA_944327625.1 uncultured Clostridia bacterium | reverse complement strand
GACAGAGTGATCGATATTATCTACAAAGTAGACATTGCATCCGTTCTGCGTTACAAATTCAAAAAATAATAAAAAAGTGTATGGAAAACAACTCCATACACCTTTTTTAATGCCCTGATCTTTCCCTCTCAATGTATCCATAAAAATGTGTAAAACCAAGCGCACACACTGCGGTCAATTTGCCGTTGTTGATGGGAAAAATCAAGTTGATTTTAAGGTTTGGAATGACCTATGTTTTGTCTAAATCAAGATACTTCTAAATTTTTATTTTAAAGCTTTAAAAATATTTCGTCGGCAAAGAGGTTAAATGTTGTTTGGTATCACTGATGTTCTGTAAAAGTTAAATAACAGTGATTTATTCAACAAAATAATGGCGTGATGTCTTACTTTTATCTAAACTATAACTCATTTACAACACAAATTACTGTATTTGAAAATTCGCATAATTGAATTTTAAGGTATTCCATTTTTTTAATTTATCGTGATATAATTCTTATGATGTTCAGTGCGACAAGAAAAAGATATGAGATTTCAGACTGCCTGAGCGGAGGAGGGTATAATGCTAAACGTTTTGATTGTTGAAGACGATGACAGGGATGCCGCATTGCTTGAGGGGTATCTTGCCAGGTACTCTCAGGAGAAGGGCGTTGAAATTCATACGGAGCGTCATACCCAGGCGCTTTCGTTGCTTGAAAACTACAGAGCGCGTTTTTCAATAATTTTTATGGATATCGAGCTGCCGCTGATGAACGGAATGGAGGCGGCAAAAAAGCTCAGGAAGCTCGATAATTCGGTCTGTCTGATATTTGTTGCCAATATGGCGCAGTTTGCCTGCGAAGGGTATGGAGTGGACGCGTTGGATTTTGTCATAAAGCCGCTGTCGTATCCCGATTTCAGTATGAAATTTTCGCGTGCGGTGCGCCGCATAGACACTGAGAACGAACAGGAATATACGATAAAAGTTGCAGGAGGGATGCGACGCGTAAGGCTTCAGGACATAAAATACGTAGAAGTTGACAGGCATTTTGTGCGTTATCACGTCGAGGGTGAAGTCATAGAGAGCTGCGATACTCTTGCTGCAGTTGAGGACCGGCTGCGCCCTGTCGGGTTTATGCGCTGTGCAAAATCGTTTATAATAAATCCGCGCTATGTCACTCGCGTAGAGGGGATGGAGATAACCGTGGGCGGAGATATAATTTTTATCAGCGGCAACAGGAGAAGAAGTTTTTTACAGGAATTTGCCGCATGGCAGTCGGGGA
Organism: uncultured Clostridia bacterium; assembly: GCA_944327625.1. Taxonomy (GTDB): domain Bacteria; phylum Bacillota; class Clostridia; order Christensenellales; family Borkfalkiaceae; genus Coproplasma. The sequence goes on along the minus strand of CALVHL010000026.1, from coordinate 24,178 downwards.
GGGGATAAATTATGCCGTATGAAAGCTGGACTTCGGTTCTTGGGTTCTATTTCCTCTTTCCGCTTCAGTTTTTAGGGGCTATAGCCCTTTTCTGCATATCTTTTCCCCCTTGGCGTGCTTATGTGCGTCACGGTATTCAGTGCGGTCTACGATACTGCCGCAGATGCGGGTTCGGATGCGGCTATAGTCGCTTGCCGCGGGTTCGAGGCTATGTGCTGTCTGTTAAGTCTGGGCATTATGTTTCTCATTTTCCGCGAAAGACAGACAGAGCACGAGATGCGAGGAATGGCAATATTATGGGAGCAGGAAAAGCAGCAGTATAAGATGACAAAGGATAGGGTAGACCTCATCAATATAAAATGTCACGATATGAAAAAATACATAGAAAAGCTGCGCGGAGGCAAGGTGTCCGATGAAGAGCTCAACGAGTTGCAGTCGCTTGTTTCCCTCTATGACCGTGCGGTGCATACCGGAAACGAAGTGTTTGACGTCCTGCTTGCGGACAAAGGGCTTTCCTGCGAGAGGGAGGGCATACGTCTTTCCTGTATGGTGGACGGCGGCAGATTTGACTTTATGTCGGCATCGGACCTGTATTCGCTTTTCGGGAACATACTCGACAATGCCGTAGCCGCGACATCGCGCGTTGTTGATACGGAGAAAAGAGTAATAAGCATTACAAGCAGCGTATCGGCAGGGATGCTCTTTCTTCACGAGGAAAATTATTATGAAGGCGATATCCTTATGGAGGACGGGGTTCCCAAAACGGGCACGGGAGATGAAGAACATCACGGGTTCGGAACGCGCAGCATTGTATATATTGCCCGCAAATACGACGGCGAAGCCCGATTTGCCGTAGACGGACAGATATTCTCGCTCGATATAGTAATTCCTCTGCCAAAAGAGAGTTAATGCCAAAAAAAGGGCGTTTCGTAACAGTTCTATTGCGTCAGTAAAAATAACCATATATACTCCTTGCCGAATAACCGAGCACAACCGACAGGGTTGCAAGCGATGCCCTTATAAAGGCGGCAGCCGTATATGATGTAACTCAGCACAACGACAGTGCAGATAAGATGCCCGTAACGGGTGCGCAGAATGGTCTTTCGGTCATAGATATGCGCGGGCTTGACTATGACGATAAGGCGTGGGAACTGCTTCTGGACCAGCTTTCAATCGAGGATATGTCCACGCTTGTCACGCTCAGCGGCTTCGGAACCCCCAAGATTGACAGCATAGGTCTTCCTCAGACGCAGGCAAACGACGGCCCTGCATCGGCATCGACTTCGTGGGCGGGTGTCGAAGGAAATCTCGATGTCGCAACTAACGCATACACCTGCGAAGTCACAATCGCGTGTACTTATAATACCGCCCTTGCCGAGGAGATGGGCGTGATGTTCGGCAGGGAAACGCTTATGGTGCGCAACCATAACGGAAATATCCCCTATGCAGGTTGGTATGCTCCCGGCGTCAATCTCCATCGTTCTCCTTTCGGTGGCAGAAACTTTGAATACTATTCGGAAGATGATCTTCTTTCGGGCAAGATGGCAAGCGCTACTATCAGCGGAGCTTCCTCGAAAGGGCTTTATGCAATGATGAAACACTTCGCTCTCAACGACCAGGATACTTACCGTTCGGGTTGGGGATATGCCTCAAACAATGCGCTCTTTACCTGGGCGGACGAGCAGACTATCCGTGAATTGTATCTTCGTGCCTTTGAAATTCCCGTCAAAGAGGCTGAATGTCAAATTAAGTTCATCTCCGATGAGAACGGCAACATTTCAACCAGGACCATCAGAGCTTCCCTCGGCGTAATGACATCCTTTAATGCGGTAGGTTCGGTATGGGCAGGAGCTCACGAAGGACTTATCACTGATGTTCTCAGAAATGAGTGGGGCTTTGACGGGGTGGTAATAACTGACTATAAGTCAGGCAACAGAGCATATATGGATGTGGATGCAATGATACGTTCGGGGGCAGATGTCGCCCTTTGCACAACTCCTTTGGAGCTTGCCGATTCATCCTCGGCTACTACGGTCAGCTCGATGAGGGAGGCAGTACATCATCTGCCTTATGCAACAGTAAATTCAAATGCAATGAACGGACTTGTGCCCGGAACAATTGTAAGTTATACAATGGCACCCTGGCGCATAGCTGTAATAACCATTGACGTGGTTGTTGGTGTGTTCATTGCTGCAGCAGGCACTCTCATTGTTCTGCGCGGAATAGATGCTAAAAAGCACCCTGAAAACTATAAAAGCAAAAAGAATAAGTAAAATTCAATAAAAAATTAAAGCAGCGGTTGCAGGTAATAATGCAGCCGCTGCTCATTATTCGCAGTATATAGGGGGGGGGTAAGATAGTCAATGTCTTCACATAAGGGGAAAAGTGCTTTAAAGTTGTGTTTGTGAACATTAATATCAAGGCAGTTCAATGAAAAATTTATGTATGAAAATATTCGGTCAGGTAAATTGTTATTGAAAGATTTATTTGTGCGTTCAATGTGCCTTCTCTGCGGGTCAATAGTAATGGATGTCTTGCTCATCGGCTATAATGTAGTCTGTGTGGTCATATTTAACGCTGCCTATAAATGGCATGCCGGACAGATATGTTTTTACTCAACCAATGTTTTATAAATTAAATGGAGATGTATTTACTTAAATGGAGATGTATTTACTCGAAAATCCTGCCATCAATGAAAATCTGCCCAGAGGACACAATCGAAAATGCGAAGGATATAATTGGCAAGATTGTGGCAAAAGTATCAGTAAAAATCGGTATTGACAAATGACATTTGCGGTTATATAATCTTAACTGTGAAACGCGCTTTAACGGAGGAAACATGATAAATATAGCGATAGTCGAGGATGAGACGGCGGAAGCCGAAAGACTTGCGGGTTATCTCAGACGTTATGAAAAGGAGACGGACGGTATAGAATTTCATATCGTCCGCTTTTCGGACGGCATCGCGTTTCTCACCGACTATAAAGCCGAACACGACATAATCTTCATGGATATTGAGATGCCAGGGCTCGACGGAATGGCGACGGCGCAGAAACTCCGCTTGCAGGATCCGGAGGCAATTCTCGTATTCGTCACCAATATGGCGCAGTTTGCCGTCAAGGGCTATGAGGTGGACGCAATGGACTTTATGGTAAAGCCCGTGCCCTACGACAACTTCAAGCTCAAAGTGGCGCGCGCCGTCAAGCGGCTGGAATATAAGCGGGACGACAAGCTCGTCGTCTACGGCAGGAACGGCGCAACCGTAGTGATGATACCCAAAATAAGGTACGTCGAAGTTATCAACCACACCCTGACGTTTTACACCGCGGACGGAACGGTCAGCGCGACGGGAACGCTCAAAAACGTCGAGGAAAAGCTTGCGGGGCGCGGATTTACGCGCGCGAACAGCTGTTATCTCGTCAATCTTAACTATGTAACGGGCTTTTCGGACGGTATTGCGGAGCTCGGCGACGACAGATTGCCCGTCAGCCGCTCTCACCGTAAGCAATTTATGAAGGACGTTGCCGATCACCTCGGAGGAATGATCTGATGTACGAACTGACTGCGCTGTTCTGGTATCGAATAGTGTTTACCGCGGAACTTATCGCCGCGGAAAGCCTCGTAGTCTACCGCCTTGAAAGGAGGCGGTTTTTCGTGTTGCGGCTTTTTTTCGCGCTCATCATCGGCTTCGGCTGTGCGTTTGCCTTCCCGATAGTCAGCGAACACCCCGCGTGGCTGTCTTTCATGTATATTTCCCTGCTGGCGGTCACGCTGTGCTGTCTTAAACTGTGCTTCAACGAGTCCTGGATAAAGCTGCTCTTTTGCGCGGTATTCGCCTATACTTTGCAGCACATCGCCTATCAGCTCTACGACGTGCTCATCGTGCTTCTGGGCGCTTACGGCGGCGACAATCCCTACGGGAGCGGCTCTTTCGGGCTGACGCTGTTCGGCAACAGCGGGCTTTCCTATTTGACGGGCAATCCGTTCACGCTCATACTGTATTTCTATTTCTACGGAATGACCTACTTCTTCGGCGGCCTGCTCATTAAGAAAGTGCTGGAGGGCGGCGGCAATCTCGAAATAGGCAACCTCAGGATGTTCGTGTTCGCGGCGCTCATAATGTTTTTCGACATAGTCGTGAGCGCTGTCACAACCCAGCACATACGCACCGATTTCAACAGGTTTTACATTGTCTTTCTCGATATGTACAACATATTCTGCTGCCTTTTCGCGCTCTTTCTGCTGACGGGCGTAATACGCCAGAAGAAGTTGCAGAACGAGCTGTTCATCATCGAAAGGTTGTGGAACGAAAAGCGGCAGCAGTACGACATAAATAAGGAGAACATTGACCTCATTAACCGCAAGTGCCACGATTTGAAGCACCAGATCCGCCATCTCGGCGGCGGTGCGATGCTGGAAGACGGCATAGTCAAAGAGATAGAGGACATAATAGCGACCTACGATTCGCCCGTAAAGACGGGCAACGAGGCGCTCGACATAATACTCACCGAAAAGAGCATACTCTGCAACCGCAACGCGGTCAAGCTCTGCTGCATAGTCGACGGAGGCAGTCTGTCGTTCATGAGCAATTCCGACCTGTACGCGCTTTTCGGCAATATAATCGACAACGCGGCGGAGGCGGTGGCGGAACTCGACAAGGACAAGCGAACAATAAGCCTGACCGTGCGCGAGGTCAAGAGCTTTCTCGTCGTCAATATACACAACTATTACGGCGGCGAACTGCATTTCGACGGTCAGCTGCCCATGACCACAAAGGGCGATACTTCCGTGCACGGTTTCGGAATGAAAAGCGTGCTGGCAATCTGCAAGAAATACGGCGGAGAGATGTCGATCAGTGCGGAAAACAACGTATTTAACCTCAATATCGTCTTTCCCGCAAGCAGATTACGCGTTCAGAACAACGGAAAACGAATTATGTCTTAAAAAAATAATATTGCGATTTATAATGACGGCATAGAAAGTGCCGTGAATGCCGAAAGACAGGCGGAGCACATCAGCTCCGCTTTTTTTGAGGATGTGCGACTGAAAAAAATTAAGGAGGAAGGATGTTGATGAACAAGAAATCTATTCTGGTAGGTTTCATCTGCGCGGCTCTCGCGGTAAGCCAGGCGTTTTCGCTTACGGCGTGCAACGGAGCTTCGGACACTAAGGACCCCGGGGGAAACGACGGTACTATCGTAGAAGAACCCCACGAGCCGACGGAGGGCGATATCTGTAACGGATTGACGATAAAGACGATGCCCACCAAGCTCGTCTATAAGGCGGGTGAAAAGTTTACGCCCGCAGGGCTTTTATTCGACGCGACTTATGAAAACGGCTTCGTCGAAGAAGATCTTACGGCGGGCGACCTCGACGGTTGGAAGCCGTCTGCGGCGCTCACGCCCGACATCGATAAGGTGACTATCATATTCGAGGGTTTTGAATACGACATAGACATTACCGTACAGCCCAAGACGCTGCTCTCGATGGAGATTACCACCAAACCCAGCGTGCTCACTTATTCGATAGGCAGCACGATAGATTTCGGCGGAATGGACGTCATCGCAACCTATGAGGAAGACGATGAACCCGTGAACGAGACCAACTACAAGGTTACCGACGCGAGCGGCAAGGAATACGTTTCGGGCGAAACAGTGCTCGACACGCCGGGTACAATCGAGCTGACGGTAACCATAACCTCCGGCGAAACTTCCATGAGCGACACGTTCTCCATAGAAGTCGTCAACGGATTCAGCGTACAGATAGAGGACGGCGTAGGCGAGACGGCGCCTGAAAGCGGCAGCTATGCGGTCGTCAAAGGCGGACAGCTCAAAACCGATCTTCCCTGCACGGGTAGCGAGGGCAAGACGCCCGGCTATGCAGGCGACTTTTACAGCGGTCACAGCATGGAATTCCATATCTGGTCCGACAGAGCGGTAGAAAATGCCGATCTCATACTCGTTGCGGCTTCGACGCTCATAAACACCCCTGCGGGCAGAATGGACGACATGGTACTCTCCGATATATTTGAAGTGTACGTCGACGACGTGCAGCTCGTATATGACGATCCCGTCATTCTCCCCGGCAACGCATTCCCCGAAGCGGGCAGCAACGCCAACCGCTGGGCAATGTGGGAGAACGTCAATATCGGCACGATCGACCTCAAAGAGGGCTATACCGTAGTGACGCTCAAATGCGTGGAAACCCCCCAGGACACCAACGGCGACTACCGTGCGGGTAACTTCGACAGGCTCGACGTCGTATATCCCGACTATATCGCAAACCCCTGCACGAATATCGAGATAACCGCACAGCCCAAGACGGCTTACATAGAGGGCGAGGCGTTCGATCCCTCCGATCTCGTGTTCACCGCAACTTATGAGGACGGCACGGTTGGCGAAGGGCTTACGGCAGACGTAATCGAGTGGTCGCCCATGCGCCCGCTCACCACGGCTGACGACAAGGTTACAATAACCTATCTCGGCTGCGAAAAGGAAATAGCCATAACCGTTGCGGAGAAGAAGATAACTTCGCTTGCCATAACCAAAGCACCCAACCGCGTGTTGTTCGCCAAGGGCGAAGCGCTCGATCTGACGGGCATGGAGGTGACGGCGACCTATGAGGACGACAGCACCGAAAAGATAACCGATTTCACCGTCAGCGCGGGCGACGTAACGTATATCCCCGGCGAGACGACGCTCGACACGGCAGGCGAGCTTACGCTTACTCTCACGGCGGCGTCCGGCGGAGCATCTGCAACCACAACTCTTGAAATCTCCGTATTCGAGGGCATAACCGTCCAGGCCGAGGCTACGGGCGAACACGGCGAAAACGAGAGCTATGTAGAGCTCGTTCCCATAAAGAGCGGCAGCGGCGTGCGCGTAAAGAATGGTGCTGCACTTTCTGAAGGCGGCGCCTGCGTCGAATCTATCGTCACGGGTGACAAGGTGATATTCCACGTTTATGCGGCCGTTGAAGGCGACTATGATTTCGTCGTAAGGCTCTGCTCGACGCTTCGCCGCGAGAGCGGCGGCGGGACGCTTGCAGCCGACCTCGACAAGGTATTCAAGGTGACGGTAGGCGATACTCAGCTTGACATATCCGGCGTCGAAGTGCCCGAACTCGATCTTCCCGCAGGCGGCAGCATCTGGTTCAACTGGCAGGACGTCGACTTCGGCAAGGTACATCTCGAAGCGGGTTATAACACCATAGTGTTCGAGTGCATAGGCGTAGAGAAAGACTATCAGAACCAGGACCGCGTTCCCAACCTTGACGCTATAGACCTTGTATACGCTAACGCATGAAAGTGAGGTAAAAATGTTTAAGAAAGAAACAACAGAAGGTGCTAAAAAGATAGATTTTAAAGGCAAGATGAAGCACATAATAGTGCTCTGCGTAATGGCTGTAATAGCCATTGCGCTCATCGTCGGCGACGTGTTTGCCTATTCTTACGCCTCGATAATTTCGGGCTTCTTCGGCAGCAACGAACAGATCAGCGGCGATCCCGCGGCTATCGAGGAGGCGGCTAAATCGGGCGACGAGCTCGTGCGCAAGATCGGCAACGAAGGCGTTGTCCTTCTCAAAAACGGCAATAACTCGAAGGGGGAGCCCACGCTTCCCCTCGAAAAGCCCGCAAGCGGTCCCATAAAGGTCAACATATTCGGCTGGGGCGCGACCGACAGCGGTTTCCTGCTTGCAGGCAACGGCTCGGGCAGGTCGTACGTGCACGAGGACAACAAGGTTACGCTCTTGCAGGCGTTTGAACAGAACGGCTTTGAGTACAACGACGAAATAATCAAGATATACGAAAACTGGTGTACCACCGAGGATCAGGACTGGGGCGAAAACGCCAACTGGAACAACAGGTATAACACCAAGCTCAAAGAGCCCGTTACCTCTACGGCATTCCCCTCTGACGTAGTCGGCAGGGCAAAGAGCTTCTCCGACACTGCTGTCATCGTGCTGTCGCGTTACAGCGGCGAATATCTCGGCAGGATATACGACTATCAGCCCAAACACGATCTGCCGAGAGACGACAGCCGTTCGTTCGGAGAGATCTCTACCGAGGAAGAAAGCCTCATCAAGATGTGTACGGCTAACTTTGAGAACGTCATAATCGTGTTCAATACGGGCTCGATTATGGACATGACCTTCGTCGACGATCCCTCGTTCGGCACGATAGACGCCGCGCTCAACGTCGGCTATATGGGACAGTCGGGCGCGACCGCAATACCCAAAATACTCAGCGGCGAAGTCTGCCCCTCTGGCAAGCTTGCCAATACGATAGTCTACGATCCCGACGTCAATGAGATAGGCAGGGTGAACGGCTGGGCGACCGACATAGTCTACGAGGAGGACATCTATCTCGGCTATAAGTGGTATGAAACCGCGGCGGTCGAGGGCTACTATGACGGCAGGGAGAAGTTCGGCAAGACGGATTACGACGCGGTAGTGCAGTATCCCTTCGGCCACGGCTTGTCCTATACCGAATTTGAGTGGGAGATAGTCTCTCTCAGCATACCTTCGGGCGAAACCATCAACAGCAAGTCCGAAATAACCGTTCAGGTGCGCGTCACCAACAAGGGCGACGTTGCGGGCAAGGACGTCGTCGAACTCTATCTCACCGCGCCCTACGATAAGGAGAGCAAGGACGGCAACATCGAAAAGCCGCACGTAACCCTTCTCGACTTTGAAAAGACCGAGGAAATAGAGCCGGGCGACTATGACGTGGTGGAATTTACCGTCACTCCTTACGAGATGGCTTCCTTCGACGCTTACGACTCCAACAACGACGGCATTACGGGTTGGGAACTTGAAGACGGTCTGTATCAGCTCAAACTCATGACCGACGCGCACACCGTCAAGGATATGCAGGACGGAATAATCGAATATAACGTCGAATTCCCCACGTCCTTCCGCAAAGATCCCGTCACCAACACGAGAATTAAGGTGCGCTTTACGGGCGACCTCGCCTACGGCGGCTGCCCGCTCGACGGCTCTACGCTCGGCACCGACTGGACCTATCTGTCCCGCGCTGACTTTGCAGGCACCATGCCCACTACGCAGGCTCAGCAGCCCAGCGGCAGCAAGGTAAACGAGCATAAGTACACCTACGACGGCTATGACAGCGATCCCGCATATCAGACCATGCCGACGACCGAGGTCGAAAGTAACCTCAGGCTGGTCACGGGCGAGGACGGACAGTACATCACCAAGGGCCAGTTCGACGGCAACGACGACGCGAACTTTTCGTTCAAGTTCAACGACGAACTGATGTTTGAACTCGGCAATCCCGACAATTGGGACAGCGAGACGTGGGATAAAATTCTCAACCAGCTCAGCACTCAGGAGCTGCGCGACCTCGTCGAGGGCGGCGGCTACGGCTCGCAGTCGGTAGAGAGCATAGGCAAACCTCATTATATCGAATACGACGGCCCCAGCGGCTTCAACCGCACCAATATGTCGCCCAACGTGCCCGGATCTAAGGTCACCGCGCTTCCCGCCGAAAACCTCATCGGTCAGACGTGGAACAAATATCTCTCCTATCAGGCAGGACAGATAATAGGCATTGACGGTCAGAACTTCGGCATCAACGGAATTTACGCACCCTGCGTCAATCTCCACCGCGATTCGCTTGCGGGCAGAAACTATGAGTGCTATTCCGAAGATGCAGTCATCAGCGGACAGCTTGCCGCCGCATTCATCAAGGGCGCAAAGTCCAACGGCGTGCATTGCTATCTCAAACACCTCGCGCTCTACGACAGCAACCCCTATACCGACAAGAGGGTATGGCTTACCGAGCAGAACTTCCGCGAAAACTATCTCCGTCCCTTCGAGATAGCCGTAAAGGAAGGCGGCGCCAATGCCATAATGGTATCCTTCAATAAGATCGGTCCCAACTGGGCGGGCGCAAACCAGGCGCTTATCAACGGCATAGTCCGCGACGAATGGGGCTTCAAGGGCACGATAATCACCGACTATTCCGACGGCAGCGACTCCGTAATGAACGTGCACGACGGTCTGCGCGCGGGGCTCAACCTCGAACTCAACCCCAAGTATCCCAATACGAATACGCACGGCGTAGTCGACATGAGCGATCCCGTCGAAGTCAATCTCTCGCGCGAGTCGGCTAAGGGCATAATCTACACCGCCTGCAACACATATTGGTACGCTATGAACGATACGAGCGGCGACGACACCTACAAGACGACTATTTCCGCGCCTAAGCCCCTCGAACTCGGCTTTGCGTGGTGGGTAGTAGTGCTGTGGATAGTCAATATCTCGGTATTCGGCGTCATTGCATGGCAGACGGTCATGCTGTTCGTTCCCGACCGCAAAAAGGTGACTGCAAACGGAGCACCGGAGCCTGACGGAACAAAACCCCAAAAAATCCGCGTTAAAAAACTGAGCAAGGTAGAGCGACTGAAGGCGGAAAATGAGCAGCTGCGCCTCGAACTTGACAGGTATATTTCGATATACGGTAAGGATATTCCTGATACCAACAATGTGTCAGAGCAGCCTGCCGATACGGATAAGAAGGACGGACAATAAAGGATGAAGCAGGTAGCCTGCAATCTGTAATAAAGATATAAAATATCTTGTAATGAGCTCGGTATTATGCCGGGCTCATTATTGTATAGAGAAAAATCTGTAACTATGTTGGTGGTCACCTTATGGCTTTAGCCGTTGTGTTTAGTTGTTGTTTTTGAAGTTTTTGTATAGTACAGAAAGAGCAACAGCCTTAAAATATTTGGGTGTTGAAAATCTGAGAATTTAGTGTTATAATATTTTACAGAATAACTGTTCGAAGGTTGAAGTATGATCAGGATAGACATAGTTGAAGATGAAGTTGCGCCCCCGAAATAAGCTCGTTTCATATATAGACCGCTATTATAACAGCGACAAGTCCAAGTACAGCATTGCGCTTTTCGACAAGTGTGAGCCGTTCGTATATAATTATAAGCCCGAATGCGATGTGGTTTTTATGGATATAGGTCTGCCCGGAATAAGCGGAATGGAGGCTGCCGCAGCCATAAGAAAGACCGACCCTGTCGTTGTCATCATATTCGTCACAAGTCTTGCGCAGTATGCCGTAAAGGGGTACGAGGTCTCTGCGTTTGACTTTGTTGTAAAACCTGTCGGGTATGCAGAATTTGAAATGAAGTTCAGGCGTGCGGAACTCACCGTAAACAGCAGAAAGGACTGCGAGATTGTGGTAACCGAGCGCGCGGAGCGCGCCCCCGCGTGCTTTCCAACGACGTAATGTATGTGGAAGTGAGCGGGCACTATCTGTATTATCACACCATAAACGAAGTGCTGAAGGGGTACGGCACTATGACCAACCTCGAAAATCAACTTTACGATAAAAATTTTATGCGGTGCAATAACTGTTATCTTGTAAATCCCCATTTCATACACAGGGTGTCGGGCAATACCGTATATCTTAAAAACGGCGAAGAACTGAACATAAGTCGTCAGAGGAAAAAGCAGTTCAAACAACATATGCTGTCTTTTTAATTATTTGAAGCAGTAAATTATATACGATATAAATAATCGGCCTTAATTTTAAAAGCAGCGAAAAAAATTAAGACTGATTTTTATATATCCGGCAATTCTTTTATAATTTTTATTAGTCATAAAATATCTCCAACGTTTAGATTTTAATTGTAAAAGAAATTGCCTAAGAAAAACCAGGGCATCCGACCTGGTTTTTTTACTTTGCGCAAAAAACTTTCGCCATGTAAATTTCCTAAAACCAATTTATCAATACATTGACTGAGATTACTGATGAGAAAGTCTGAAATGAGGGTGCGTGAGTTAGATATCGCACGATTATCTAAAATTGAGAAAAAGACCAATTATAAATTATTGAGGCTGTTCGACTTCTTTAATAAGTACAGTCTGATAGTCAAGTTTGATCATGAAAAGGTTGTCAAAGCGCTGTTCGATAGTGATAATATTCAATCTCTCACTTCGATCTGTTTAGAACAGCATATTGACGATAAAACTCTTTACAGATACAGAAAAATTTACTTCATGATATATGATGCAATAGAAAACGAGGATATAATAATCTAATCGGGCAAAATCAGCCCGATTAGATTTTTTTCTGCGTGTTATCATATAGGAAAAATACGGCGGTTTGAATTGATGCGTAAACCAAAGCGAGAAAAGACAGCAATAATTCATCTTTTGAAATCTGTATGGGCGGAAACACGCGGAGGTAAAGAGATACAAAATTTTCAGCAGGCAGAAGTGGTGATGGCAATTGTCTGTACTCTCGGTTATCTGGAAATCTATGATATGTTGCGCAATGAAAACCATAAAACTTACTTTATAAAAATGTTTCTTTCGTTCAGAAATAATTTAACCCAGTCACGTTTGGGTATGGCTTGCGGGATATGCGTCGATACGGTAAGCGACTATTGTAAAAGCTATATTGAAATTTTTACGTATTACCTTTCTTGGGTGCGTGAATTGCGCGTAAGCTTTGAAAAAATTGAAAATCTTAACAGTCTTATCGAAGCGATGTCGTTACGTGCGGTTCAATTACGGAAAAAATGACCGATTTATAATATTGGCCAGATGTTACCATATTTCTACATAATAACCGACAAGGAGTTTTTATAATGAAAATGGTAATTGGCAAAAGTTTTTCGGATAGGTATCGCGGCGGCAATAAAACTATTATAAAAAATAATAGCTCGAAGTCGTCTGAAACGTTCGCAATGGAGGAGCTGAAATCTAAAAGAGGGATAAATAGTAAGCTTTATGCCTGCGGTAAAGCAAAAATGGTGGAGGAATTTCACTGTGAGCCCGTTCATTTTTTTAATGAGACATCAGGCCAGCTTGAAGAAATTGATGCGCGATTGAGGGATTGCGGCGCTTATTATTCCAATACGGCAGGGCTTTTTAAGTCTAAATTCAATAAACGCATTAAGGGCGGAAAAATTTTTGAGATGGAAAAGGGACCGTGCAAAATAGCCCTTAAATCGTGTGATGCTGAACGAAACGGCGAAATAAATGTCGAAGTCAACGATAAAGATAACGAAAGCTTTGATCGCGGCAGAGCGGTCATCAGAAATGTAAAGAGCAATACCGATATTGAATATCTGATCAAGGCCGACAGAATAAAAGAAAATATCATTGTTAGAGAAAGATCGGAAAAATATGAATATGAATTTGAATTAACTCTTGAAAATATTGCTGTGGATATTTCCGAGGACGGCAAGCGTGTCGAATTGATGAGGAAAGATTCGGGAATGGTTGATTTTTATATTCCCGCTCCTGTAATGTTTGACGCTGTCGGAGAGACGTCAGATTCGCTTTACTATGAATTGGAACAGCAGAGCGATAAGATTTTGAAGCTTAAAGTGGTTGCCGATGCCGATTGGATAAACGACGATAACAGAAGTTTCCCTGTCACTATCGATCCGCAGATAATTACTACTACTTACGCAGGGCCTTATTATTACAGCAGTAACTACGCGAGCAGTATGTTTAAGTATAAGGTTGTTACCAACGGCGTGAGAAATGACGGAGAGCCTAAAATCTATTACAACGATGAAACAAAGAATGAAACCTATACTGAAATAATTATCTGGAAGAACAGGCTGCCTTCGTATATTCTCAATAATTTTACGAGTATAAAGCTGAAACTGCGTGCAAAGTCCGGCGCGGTTATTCAGGGGCTGACAATAGGCACGGAGTGTATTTTCGGTACAGACGATACAGAGTTTCTTGTAGACGTAACATCATTCTTCTGTTCCGATGAAGATGCCGTCACGATAAATGTCACCAACAATAGCCCGAGAGATTATAAATATGAAAACAACGCCTGCTTCTATGCGCCTACGCTATTGATAGAATATGTGTCTAAATTATCGTCACTGACCGTGACAACCGCACCGAATAAGACGGCATATATTCCGGGTGACGCGTTTGATCCGACGGGAATGGCAGTTCGCGCAAATTACGAGGACGGGAGATCTAAGGCGCTTTCCTTAAATCAGTTAGAGATTGAGCCCTCAGGTGCGTTGGCGGCCTATGATACTGATATAAGGATAAAATATTCTGAGGATGATGAATATATAGAATGTACATATCCCATAACGGTCAGCAATGAAGATTACTGGTTTAATGATCGTCGCGCTCCCAAGGATATGGAAAATATATATCTGGCAACGCCTGTGAACAGCAACGGACAACCGAGTACTGCGGAAAGTTATTTCATAAGGCTGGAGCTTGCGGACGGAATAGCGGTGGGGAGCGAGCAGGAAGGTACCCCGCTCAACGCTCAAACGTTCAACAAGCTCATAAAAATACTTAAAGAAAAAAACATTCTGGATTGACGAAAGAGGAAATGAGTAATGGATAAAGTATTCAATCATGTAAATCAATCCAAATTGTCGTTCTCCTGCGGTGCGGGCGCGGCGGAGGTCAATGTTTTCAGCGGCCGAGTACTGTTTGAAGCAGAAGATCTTTCGGTAGGCGTAAACAGCTTTGAAATATCTATCGGTCATATTTACGATAGTCAGCCTGTTTTTCTTCATGACAACAGCTACGGCAACGGCTGGCGATTGAGCGTGCAGCAATATCTGCAACTGTCTGCCGAGAGAGATGAAAATAACAGGCAGATGTATCTGTATATCGACTCTTACGGGTATGTTCATAAATTTGAAAAATTAAATGACGTTGGCGGTGAATCAAAATATTTTGATCAAACCGGGCTGGGGCTTACGCTCAGTATAGGAAGCGCCTGTTATATTGAAAATGCTCAGGGCGGCAGAATGTACTTTGCCGACTTCAACGGCGTAAAAAAGCTTTGTCGCATTGTTTCGGGGCGTAACGCTCAGATTGTTACGCATATCGATTTTGACGAAAACGGTAAAATCAAAAGCGTCTATGACGGTCGTAAGACGGGCAGAAAGTTTGAGTTTACGTATAATGAGCTAAGCGGTCTGTTGAATAGCATAATTTGCGCCGCAAATAACACAAAGGTGGAATATACGTATAACCCAAGCGGCGATCTCGTTATGGTAAAAAAGACTGTCGCTTCGGCGATAAAATATCAGGCGACTTACAGCTATTACGACAACCTTATGAAATATGCCGTTAATCCTCAGGACGGTACAAGTCTGCAATTCGTCTATGATGAGTATGGCAGAGCGCTGTGCGTCAGTGACGGCGTTATGACGACAGAGCTTAATTTCAGTAAACCGCTTCCCGCATTATTTGCTTCGTCAGGTCTGTTTTCAGGTGCGGGGAATTTCTGCGGTCAGCAGGAAAGAAAGTTCTTGGGGTATCGTGTAAGTGCCGATGATTCTGATTTTGAGCAAGGTGAAACGTCCTACGGCCTTGAAATCGGCAGCGCTAAGACTACCATTAAAAACGGAAAAGGCGTAGAAACGACTTATTTCTTCAATCAAAGGGGGTTCACTTCGGGCATACTTGAAAGGTCTGCCGCAGGGCATTACAGAACGCTTTTCAAACAGACGGGTATAAGGGTTACCGGTCACGGATTAGGCGACAGGATCAACGGGAACAGGTCGGAAACTTGCACCGAAAGCTATACTTTCCCGAATGACAGGGTTGCGGCGGCAAACGACTATTTCAAATCCGAGATAAACAAAAAGAATTATGATTATGTCCTTTCGTTCTGGGTTAAGCTCAACTGTGTGCAGACACAGAATGTTAAGGCGAGAATCACCGTAAATCACACTTATTGGGACGTGCGATATAACGACAATGGATTTCGAGAGCTTTCAAATCCTCGCGTAATTTCCCGCCTTTGCGGAGGAAGTCTGATAGATTGTACTGCAAAAGACGGTTGGCAGTATGTCACGGTGCCGTTTTCGTACGAGAAGGATAAAGAGGAGTCGTTCGTCTATAAAAAATTCACGGGTATAGGCAAAATTCTGCTTGACGGAGTTACAGGAACTTTCGATATAGCAGACGCGCGAGTAACTCCCGGGCGCGTACCTGTGCTTACGCTTACCGATAACTTATTCCGGCCTGTCCTTACTCTGGAACAGGTGGATAGTATTAACTATACAAAGAGCGATAATACTGTCGGCGGCGGCGCGATAAGAAAAGATTTCTTCATGACTGACAGCGACATAACCCAGACCTGCATGGAGATGATAAAATCGCGCGAAAAGGCAAACAGCGTCAGCGCGCCCTATACCCTCGTGTGCAATGCGGGTACAAAACGCATAGCCAATGTTATTAAGACCACTTTTTCAGGCGACGGACAGGAGGCGGTATTGGGTTATACGGGGCAAAACGATGCCAATTATAGCAACAAATATTTCTGTACCGCCAACTATATGATGGCAACGGAACCGTCGTCGGGTGATAACAGAACATATTCATATACTTCCTATTTCGTGGAAAACGGCAAAATAGA
The DNA here is from genome assembly GCA_944327625.1 of uncultured Clostridia bacterium. Classification (GTDB taxonomy): domain Bacteria; phylum Bacillota; class Clostridia; order Christensenellales; family Borkfalkiaceae; genus Coproplasma. The sequence goes on along the minus strand of CALVHL010000026.1, from coordinate 7,770 downwards.
AGTGGTCCGCCAGCATACAAATGCGCTGAAATATCCCGACGGGGCAGTTCTTCAAAAGGAAAGCGATGAATATACCTGGCAGAATAACTTTGGCGACGAGCTGAAAAAGCGCGATGCTTACGGCGTGGTTACTCAAAGAGAATATGACGAGTATGGCAACCTCACAAATGTTACTTTGAGCGGCAGCGGAACGACCGAAAAGATTATTGAGCAATATATTTACAGCGCCGATAAAGAAGTGCTTGTCGCAAAGAATAATAAGTTACCTGACGGCTCTGTTTTTGCCGAAGAACAGTATGAAACTGATCCTCTTTATGGCACGCTTACAACCTCTGTACAGCCCGACGCTTCGGGCTTGGACGCAAATTCTTACGAGTATTCTTATAATGAATTGAGGGATCGTCTGCAAAAGGTGTCGTTAAAGATAAACGGTGTGGAATATGGCGCTAATACCCTGACTTATGGCGAGGACGGAAGACTGAAAGAAGTTTCGCCGTCTGACAATTGTAAGTACGCCTTTGAATATGACTCCCGAGGAAATGCGACAAAGTTCAGCCTTAACGGTGTTGCGTTGCTTACAAAGGAATATGACTATGCTGGCAACAGCGTAACGGCAAAATATCACAGGTCTGACAGCATAACCGATGAGATTAAAACCTCTTATGATAAGTATGGTCGATTAAAGGGCATAAAGCACAACAATTCGGCAGCGCTGTCAATGAACTATCAGGATGAGGAGGACGACTTTGAAGAAAGTCCTTCCTGCGCAAATATCAAGTCAATGCACGATTCTTGCATAGACGCAACGTATACCTACGACTATGATAGGTATACGGGCAGACTGACACAATATACTTGTGATTACGGCGATATGAACATGAAAGTGTTCAGCTCAGGAAGCGACAAAATCAAATACGAATTTGATTGTGGCGGTCTCGATTATGAAGAACAGACAATTTATGATGAAGATTGCCTTATCTCTCCCCGCATAAAAAACGCAAAGTATGCAAGCGGGTTCAATATCAATTGGCAATTAGGTTATGATGCGCTCGGAAGGTTAAGCACAAGAAGTGTATTCGGCGGCTCATATCCCTCAATGACGGTGAAGTATAAGAGCGGAACTGCACTTAAAAATGAAATAAATTACTCTTATGTGGGCAGCTCCTTTTATTATACCGAAGCTATATCCCAGACTTACGATGCCCGAGGTAATATCCTCACAATCCGTGACGAATACAGTTTCGGGGCGTTTGACAAGACAGATATTTTTACGTACTCATACGATGACGCCAATCGCATTATAAGCGAGCAGGTAAGCGGATTATGTAATTTCAGCCGCACTTATACCTATGACAACGAGGGCAATATCGCAACCGTAACGCAGGGCGGGGAAACGGAAACATATAACTATTCGCAGGGACGTCTTGTAAGCATAACCGAATGTGGCGGGGAAACAAGTTCTTTCAGCTATGATAGGTTCGGCAATCCCGTAAGCTATAAGGGCAAGTCAATGACTTGGGAACGCGGTACATTCTTAAAGAGTTATAACGGTATAAGCTTAACCTATGACGCGCAGTGCAAACTCAGCAAAAAGACTTACGGCGATAATAACCGAATAAATTACTATGACGGAAATAAGCTTGTTGCGCAGAAGTTAGGGGATACTTACATACGCTATTTCTACGACCTTGAAGGTGTGGCAGGTTTCAGGATTGATGGCAGCAGCGAGTATTTGTATGCCAAAGACGTGCAGGGGAATATTGTCGGATTATTCGGCAGCAACGGCGCGTTGATCGCCAAGTATGTCTATGACGCATTCGGCAATTGTAAGATACTTAATTCGGAAGGCAATGAGGTGGCAGACGGTTACAACCTCAGTAGCTTTAATGCAATCATTCATAGCGCGGCGGCGATCAATCCCTTCCGCTGGAAGGGGCAGTATTACGATGCCGACTTGGGAATGTATCTCATCAGTCAGCGTTGGTACGATCCCGAAACGGGCAGATACATAAGCAGCGCAAGCCCCGAAATGCTTATCGAAAATGCAAGCGTAATATTTGCGCTCAACCTTTATGCTTTCTGTACGGCAAATCCCCTGGCGGTAATAATAGCGGCAAGCACGTTTCTCCCCGAACTCGATTTCTACTACAACGGCGAATATAAGACGTGGTGGGAGAAAAATAGCTGGTGGGTATGGCTGATAGTCGGTGTGGTTGCCACAATCGTAGCGTGTGTAGCGGCGCCTTTTATGTGCGGCGTGGCGTCGGCGGCAGCGGCAATAGGTACAACATTGCTTAAAATCGCTGTGGGGACGGCAGTAGGTGCGGCGGTAAGCCTTGCGATAGGCGGCACGATAGCGGGCATACAGGCGGCACTAACAGGTCACGGCTTCTGGGAGGCGTTCGGCGAAAGCGTAACCGAAAACTTTGTCGATGCCCTCGTGACAAGCTTTGCCTTTACTGCTTTAACGGTGGCGGCGGGCAACCTGATAAAAACACGCTGCTGCTTCAAGGAAGGCACGCTTGTAGAAACCGAGAACGGCTTAAAGCCGATAGAGGAAATAGAAGTCGGCGATAAAGTTCTTGCCTATGACGAAACCACGGGCGAACAGGCATATAAACCCGTAGTCAGGTTATTCCGCAATACGACAAAAGAATGGCAGTATGTGTACCTAGAAGGCGAAACAGAGCCAATCATAAGTACCCCTGGGCATAAATACTACCTGCCAAATAATAACATTCGCAGGGAAGAGGAAAGACCGTTAGAACACGCTTCCTATTACGATTTGTCTGAAAAATGGGTATCTGCGTGCAAACTAAAAAAAGGCGATAAGGTATTGCTCTCTGACGGGAAATATGGTATAGTAAAGCAAACAGTTTGTGTGCACCTAACTGCTCCAGAGACAACATATAATCTCGAAGTTGCTGATTTCCATACATATTATGTTTCTGATAGTAAAATATTAGTGCATAATAGAAAATGTGGAGGAAAACAAAATAGATTAAAGGAGATAAGTCAAGATGATAAACTTTCAAAAACAATAAGAAATGAGATTATTCAAGATTATAATAAAACAGGAAGATATCATGTTCCAAAAGGTTACGAATTACGACATAGGATTGGGAGGGAAGCTTTTAAAGGCTATGATTATAGTTATACTGATTTACAACTAAAATCGTTACATAAAACGCAGACTTACTTCCAGAGAAAGTTAGGGCTCTTGGGGAAAGGAAAGAATTGAAGGAGAAATCTATGAAGTCAGATCTGAAACTTATTCTCAGACCGATTGAAAAAGATGGCGTGTTGTTTGCTCGCAGAGATGATTGTCGTAGTGTTATATTAGAAAATATACCAACAGAGAAAGAGATAGATTATATTATCAACCATAACATAGATAGTTTAATTCTCATTGATCTGAAAAGTTTTGATTTCTTTGAGAAAATACGCTCCATGGATAGTGTGCAGCTCATCTTTTCCTATTTCGGTTCAAGGAAAAAAAATATTGAGATAGATTTTTCTGCATTGTATCAGGCAGAAATACAATATCTCTATATCTGTGCCAGCCCGAAATTGATTTTTTTAGAGAAATATGATTGTCTGAAACAAAAGGGGTTGTGCGGATTACATGCATGCATAGACCACGTGGTCAATTTGGATACAATAAGCACATTAACCTCTTTAATGCTTGATCTTAACGGAAAGAGTTTGAACGAGGTGTCGTTTCAATCAATGTCGGCATTAAGGTATCTTAGCCTGAAAAACGGATCTGCTTTTGATTTTAAAAATTTGACGGTGTGTCACGAGTTGTGTTCGCTCACAATAAAAAATTTTGAAATCCATAATTCGGAAGGATTAAATCAACTTACCTCCTTAAAAAATTTATATGTCTCCGGGATTATTAAGAAGGATTTAAGCGAGGATATCAGCAGTTTATCGGAATTAGAATATTTGCATTTAAGTTATAACGGCAAATTGAGTACTATTCAATGGCTCCGCACAATGCCTCATCTGAAAGTATTTATTGTGTATTGCAGGGTTATGGATGGCGATTTGTCGCCATGTGATCCCATTCCTTATGCCAAAATCGGAACTGAATACTCAAATTATAACCGCAAGAATGAGCAATTGCAAAAAGTTGTAGTGGGTGAACAAATATATGGTATTCCAACCTATAAAATTTTTTAGATTTTATAAGTTTAAAATTGAAAGCGGGATGCGGTTATGATATTAACCTCTGAAAGTTTGTCTTATCTTTAATTAGCGGTATCATATCCACGCGGGCGGAGAGGAGATAATCTGCACGGGCGGACACCCGTTCTATGTGGCAAGTCTCGACAAATTTATACCCGCGCGTGAATTAAAAGTTGGCAGTACCCTCTTGCTGTCCGACGGAAGCTGTGTTATAATCGAAGCGGTCGAGGTAGAAAAGCTTTCCAAACCTCAGAAAACCTACAACCTCGAAGTCGCCGATTTCCATACCTATTATGTTTCCGAGTCTAAGATACTTACTCATAATAAGTGTGCTAATCCTAAGATGGCTAATCGAGGAAGTACTGGTAGAACAGAGTCGGAAAATCTGGTAGAGCAATTGGCTATGGAACAAGTAAAATCAGATCCGTTAAATGGGGCAAAGGTTCTTAAAAATATCACTTTAGAAGATAAAAGGTGGCTTTCGAGTGATGGTTGGGTAAAGATGCAATCAGTTATAAGATCTGGAAGTCATCAAACAACAATTCATTTTGTTTATAATCAGTCTTTAAATTTAGTGGATGATTTTAAATTTGTTGCCTTTAAGACTTTAGTGTGAGGTGTTTATTTTGGAAATATATAATAACGGACATATTAAAATTAATGTCGAAAAGCCCTGTACTGCCGAAGATTATATTAATTTTTTACTGCAAATTAAAGCTTATCAATTTAACGGCGAGCATAATTTTTGCATTAGTTTGATTGATTTGAAAGAAATAATATGCAAACTGAACAAATTATATACCGATTTGGCAGGCGAAGTAAGTTTTGGCGATTATGATTCACAATCGTTCATAAGTTTGAAAATGTCAGAAAATAATCAGGTTTGCTTAACAGGGCAATTGGGTTCTGAATGGGAAGATAATATGTGGATATTTAAGCAAGATGTAGATCAAACAATAATTCAACTATTAATAAAATGCTTTAATAATTTAACTCTGCTAATTTAATATTTATAAAGATGTTTAGCAGGCAGTCGCGCAAAGCGGCTGCCTGCTTTCGTTTAAAGGTAGCAAAAATTCCCGCCCGCTCTTGCCCCAAGATTGAAGCTGTGTTATAATCGAAGCAGTCGAGGTTGAAAAGCTTTCCAAACCTCAGACAACCTACAACTTTGAAGTCGCCGATTTCCATACATATTATGTTTCCGATAGTAAAATATTGGTGCATAACGATTGTAAGGCCAAGGCATTAAAAGAAGATACTTCCATAAGCCGCGATATACAAGGTGAAGGAAAGTACGGTAGCTATGAAATTACATACAAGTCAGGTAATAAATATATAGGTAAAGGCGGGCAGGATCGTATGTGGCAATCTGCGGCAAGAAATGCTAACAAATATAATGATGTCGTAACTTCGGTAAAATGGCGCCCTGCAGTTAATGATAGACATGCATTTATTTGGGAGGCATTAAAGATGCAACAGGCGACAGATGAAGGAATAATTTTATATAATAGAATAGCTAGTCCTGGATTTAAGTATTTAGGCTTAATTTGGAAAAGGTAGCAATGAAAAATACTTAATTGTATCTTTGTTTTTCAGGTTTACCGTATATAGGAGCAGTATTATGAGGCTTAGCCCGTTTTTTGGTAAAAGCGTTAAAACACTTGAAGTCAATTTAACCGAATATTTTAATGAGGATGAGTTCATTAACACTCTCAAAAAAGAAAAGATTGATGCTTTACAAATTCATCAGAGTTTATTTTGTAAGCAAGTCGCAACCGATCTTGATTTTTTAGAGCATATACCCGATAAAGACAGAATAAAAAAAATGCGCATTGAAACGAGCATTAAGGACGAGGATACTTTCAGAAAGCTCTATGCTTTTAAAAATCTCGATACTCTGTATGTCGTAAATTCCGCCAGGCAGGCTTTTCATATAGACGTATCTCCGTTCACACAGCTTTTTAAACTGTGTATTTACGGCAATTTTGTGCTTGAAGGGTTGGACAAAATACATTTAAAACAACTATTTATTTCCTATAATAAATATATCTCTGAAATATCATTCGGAAGTACAATCGAGTATTTGAATTTATATCAATCAAAAAGTATACCTTACGAACAGTTGAGCAAGCTGACCGAATTGAGGAATTTAGTTTTTATTCAGGTTCCCATACAGTCATTAAACGGGTATGGCATATTCAGAAATTTAGAGAATATGGAAGTTGCGTATTGCCGCAATCTTACGGATATTTCGGGCATAACAGATTGCCCATTGCTTCGCAAGCTTGAAATTGATTGCTGTAAGAAGATAGAGGACTTTAACTGTCTTTCCAAGCTTAAAAATCTTGAAGGGCTTATTATAAGCAACTGCGGAAATATTCCGTCGATTGCGTTCATTGACGATATGCCGAAATTAAGATTTTTCAGCTTCGTTGACACAAATATTGTCGACGGCGATTTAACACCGTGTATGCGGCTTGAATATGTCGGAACTATGGACAAGCGGCACTATAATATCAAGGCTGAAAATCTGCCGCACAGACATATCGGACCTTTTCAAGATCTTTGATTTTTGGGTGAGAAGCGGGCGGGCGCGGAATTTTCCGCGCCTGCCCGCTGTCTTTTTTATGCGCCAGAATTGCCGCCCGCTCTTGCCGCGGGATAAAAGCTGTGTTATAATTGAAGAAATTAAGGTTGAAAAGCTTTCCAACCCTGAAACCACCTATAACTTTGAAGTCGCCGACTTCCATACATATTATGTTTCTGATAGTAAAATATTGGCGCATAATTCTTGTAAATATTATGAAGCTACAAGGACAGAGAATGGTATAATTAAAGGAAAAGAAATTACAAGAAAACAAGCATTACAACGTCTACGTGATGGGGAGGATGTTATTGCAACAACGCGCTCTGGAGCAAAATCTTTAGCTAAAAAAGCTTTTGGTAATTCTAAAGTATATAGTGAGATACATGCTAATATTAATAATGCTATGTATCATTTTCATGATAAAGTTAATCATATTTATCATGTTTTCTATAATTCATAACAGGAGGCAATTGTATGAATATTGATTGGTATTGGAATAATGGCCTGCATGATGCGGTTATTAAAGAAATAAAGCAGGTTGAATTAACTTATGACTATACAAAACCTAATCCATTAAGAAATGTTTTTGAAATAATTCTTGATGCCAAAAGTGCAATGTTTGATACTAGCGTAAAACGCATAAGATTATATAATTATAAATTATTAAATGATTTTGGCGATGTGAGAGGGTTTTGGTGGGTGAGTGATATGATAGAAGGAAAAGCTGGAAAAATAATGTTATGTATTAAGCTTTCTTCAACAAAGGAAGATAAAGAAGTTAAAATTATCTTTGAAAAGGCTGAAGTGGAAAGGTAAAGTATATAAATTTTATGATATAGTAAAAATTACAGAGCTAAGATTGCCTTGATTTGTTACAAAATTATAAATGATATTTAAAAATACAGGCAGCCGCTTATGATATGCACCCCAAAAGTTGGACACTTTTGGAGGTGCATATTTTTATGTCAAGAGAAAAGAAATTTAACACAAAG
>CALVHL010000025.1 GCA_944327625.1 uncultured Clostridia bacterium | reverse complement strand
ATCTATCGCATAATGAACGAGCGCAAAGTAACTCGCTCGAACGGCAAGGCATTGAGATACAATGCAATCCGATATATGCTTTCTAACAGAGTATATATCGGAGAGTATCACCACATGGGAGTAGTTATAGAGAACAGTGTGCCGCAGCTCATTTCGGAAGAGCTGTTCGATGCCGTGCAGTTGGAACTTGCCAAGAATTCAAAGGCACCGGCAAGACATACAGCAGATGAGGATTATCTGCTTACCACAAAACTTTTCTGTGGGAGATGCGGCGCAATGATGGTTGCGCAGGCAGGAACAAGCGGTACAAAAGGCGTTGTCTATCGCTATTATGCCTGTGTGCGGCAGAAGAAGCACCAATGCGAAAAGAAGCCTGTCAGCAAGACCAAGCTGGAAGATTTCATTGTCTATAAGACTATGGAATTCCTAAAAGACGACGACATTATTGAAAGGCTTTCGGCAAAGCTGTACGAGTTGCAGTACACGGAAAGTACTATTCTTCCAAAATTGCAGGAGCAGTTAAAACAAAAGGAAAAAGAGATAGAAAATATCGTCAACGCCGTGCAGAAGGGCTACGCGACGGAAACGCTATTGAAACGACTTGACGGGCTGGAGAAGCAGAAGCGTGAGATAAGCGATGTGATTGCCAAAGAACAGCTTAAATCTCCGATTTTCTCGCAAGACCATTTCAAAATGGCACTATCCAACTTCCGCAAGATAGACATAACCACGCAGGAAGGCAAGCGCAAGATAATAGATACTTTTATCAATGCAATTTACCTTTATGACGACCACTTAAAAATTATATACAACGCCAACGGTAAGGAAGAAACAATAAGCCTTGCGGAACTCGAAAGTTCAACTTTGTTTTCACGCGGGGCACCAAAAAATCGCTGAAAATGAGGGAAAAATGCTCAAAAATGCCCCGTTTCGGCGATTTTTTTAGTTTGTCGAAAAACACGATTGTCCCCGATTTTACTCGCAACTTCACAAATTTTCATACGGTTTTTGTGAAATTGTGCGTTTCTGACAAAAATAAATTAACACGATTTTTGAGGCAAAAAGATCCCCGATGTTGAGAGTAAAACTGAGAGTAAAAGTCGCTCATTTTGAAGTCTCTTGCATTAAAAATAGGTTAAAATTATCAGTTTTTTATCTTTAAAGTTTCTCGCAACTTTTCATGCTTTTTCCCTCGCAATTTATCTGTTTTCGCCCAATTAAAATGCTTCTGAATATGGGCAGCCGTCGTCTGGGATTTAAAATTGAAGAATTCACAAATTTTATCTTTTATTAAGCGGTGTTTCGATAATCTTAATAACGTCAGAATTTAATCCGCTCTGTTGTGTTTTTGGTTTGATTATGGTAAAATATAATCCATAGTAATGTGTCGAGGGTGTCAATGGTAAAAACATCGATAAGATTTTTTGAGGATATACCCGTCAGAGCCGTTTGGGATGAGGAGCTTTCCAAATGGTGGTTTTGTGCTACGGACATTGCGGAGGCGCTTACTAAAAGTAAAAATCCTCGCTCGTATTGGAATGCTATAAAGCGCAGGAATACTCAGTTGTCGACAATTTGTCGACAACTCAAATTGACGGCGAAGGATGGCAAAAAATATCTCACCGACGTTGTAGACGAAGCAGGGGTTAATACGGTAATTGCCGTAGTCCCCAGCAAAAAGACGCTTATATTCGATAAATGGCTCAAAGGAATGGGTACTTCTATCGACGAAAAGAGCAAGCAAAAGGCGTATGAACTCTTCGAGAGCGGACTTATCAATGAATTAGAGGTCGGTACAATAACGGGATTGCAACAAATTCATGCGTATATATTCGGTGGACTTTACGATTTTGCCGGCAAAATAAGAAGCATGAATATTGCCAAAGGCGGATTTGCTTTTGCCCCTGCGATGTATTTACGCGAAAATCTAGCCGTTATTGAAAAAATGCCCGAGGACACGATTGAAAATATAGTTAAAAAATATGTGGAAATGAATGTTGCTCATCCGTTTATGGAGGGCAACGGTAGAAGCACCAGAATATGGCTTGACCTTATATTGAAGAAAAATCTGCATACTTGCACAGATTGGAGCAGGATAGACAAACGAGAATATCTTGACGCGATGAGGGAGAGCCCTGCGGATGCCTCGCATATATATGAGCTTATAAAGAATGCGCAGACAGCGCAGATAAACAGCCGTGAAGTCTTTATGAAGGGAATAGACTATTCCTATTATTATGAAGAGGTCGATGAGTAAGTTTTATATTGGATTTAATGTGAAAGGTTTTGGGAAGATATGGCGCAAGATTGACATAGCTCCATAAAATACAAAAAAATTAGCAGGCGTTCCGTAAATATTGCGGAGCGCCTGCTTTTCTTAAAGTTCGTAGTCGAAGAGTGCTATTTCTTCAAGTTGGAGCTGTTTATTTCCCGAAAGGTGAGTGTAGACCTTGGTGGTCATGGAGTTATCCGAAATGTGTCCCGACCAAACCGAAGTGACTTCGCGCTGTATTTTGCACTCGCGGCAACGGGTGATGAACGTGTGTCTTAAATCCTTAGAAGTCCTGCCCGGAAGGTAGACTGACACATACTTTATTATAGTGTCGCGCGCAAGGCTGGTCACAACCGATATGTCTATCCTGTCAATTACCCTTCTGAGCATAGGCGATATGGGAATGTGCCTAACCTTGTCTTTCAGTCCGAAGCGCACCTTTTCGGAAACGCAGGTAATCCAGCCGTCCTCGTCAAAGGCGGCAGAGGCAACTTCGCCCACGCGCATGCCCGTATAGAGCATAAACACGAGCGTCTGCACATACTTGTTGCCCGTGTCGAGCATTTCCACAAGTTGTTTTTCTTCCTGTCTAGTAATCGCCTCGCCGTGCTTTGCATCGTACTTGGGCACGGTTACATTGGCAAGCGGATTGAGTGCAATATCGCCGTTGTTCAAGGCGAACTTGAACATATCTCCTAAAAGATTTTTGAGTTTCTGCGCCGTTCTGAACTGTCCTGCCGAAATAAGCTCGTTGAACTTTGTCTGAACGAGGTGAGTGGTGACTGCGCTGAGGCTCATTTCCTCGAAAATCTCCGCAACGTTCTTGTTGCCGAGTTGGACATAGCCGAAATATGTACTCTGTTTGATAGTCGGCTTTTTGATTGTTTCAAGCCAATTTTTGAAGTATTCGATTGCGGGTGGCGATTTTGTCTTTTTGCCGCCCATGGGCGAATAGCGTACGGGCTTTGAGTTAAGTTCCTCGGCGGTGACTGGTCTGTTCAGATCCCCTACGAATTTTAGTTTGGCTATCTCCAACTTCTTGGAACAGCCATAGTATTTCTGGTTGTTAATCTGGCATCTGACCTCATAAACTCCGTCCTTTTTGCGGTAGTTGATATGGGCGATGACCGAGCCTATTTTAAATAATTTCTTGTATTTTTGCGGCATTTTATCTATCTCCTTCAATGTGAATGTACAGACATTGTCTTTGCCTGTCTTTTTTTCTTTTTCGGAAGATGCCGCTATGACCTGCGAAAAACTGCGCATCATGCCCATAAGGGCTTCGTCCATTCCCGGCTTTGATAAAAGATCGGAAAAGGCCTGCTTTTCTGCCGTGTTCATAACTTCACCTCCCTTGATTTACTTTCAACCGAAGGGGAGTGGATTAAATTGTGCATAACTTGTTTTGCCAGAGTGCGTTAATTTTCGATTGCCTCTACATTATAAACAATGAACTTTCCAAATAAAAGGAAGTAAACCTGTAAAATGCCAAAACTTATACAACTCAACCCAACTACACCCCAACAAACCCCAACTAAGGCGGAGCACGCAACATATAAAACATAGCCAAACCTCCCTATTAACTTGTGAAACAAGAAAAAAACGCATAGCCGCAAGAAAAAGCTCTTGGTATAAAATTGCCGTTGGGCAAGGGCTGCGCATATCAGGTCGTTCAAATAAAAATGCCGAAGCGCAGTGCACTTTACACTTGCCGAACGGAGGGTATGCGTTTAAGCTATAAAGACAAAAGAAAAAAAATACCCTCAACACACTTGACATTTCAGGGGAGATAGAATATAATCTACGCAAACAAATGTTTACAAAATAAAGCTTGTCTTCCCCGTTGACGAGAAGGTTTTAGGCGTTTGTATTAGTGAAATGAAGGGGGGAAGTGTACTTGCAGGAACAGATTGGCGTTCAGATATTTTGCCCGAATTGCGGACATAAAAATGCAGGACGGATTTTGCCGTCAGGCAGTGTCAGCATAGAGTGCGACAGATGCTGTTGTATTCTCGTAAGTAAGAAGATTAAGGGAAAGCACGGATACATAATAAAAGTCAACAAAAATTAAATAAAATTGCTTTATGGGCAAGTTGCAGGTTGGTCTATCCGTAATAATTCCTGCGCCTCTACCCAAAAAGTTGGTGCTTGTAAAACGCGTATTGCGTAAGAGCAGGGATAAAGTCCTTGGCGAGCAGTTCTACCGAATTTAAAGTCGGTAGCTGTTTGTCGTGGGCTTTTTTTATTTGTCAAAAAACAGTCGCTCGCTGTAAAAATGAGCAAAAATTTAATATTTTAGCCTGATTTGCAATAAAGGCAAGGGGGCAACGTGACGTTGCATCCATGATAAAACGGAGAACTTATCGCCGTTTTTTTGTCGTGCCTTTATTGCGTAAACCCCTTTGCCTTTTTGCTCGGGCGAAGGAGTTTTTTTATGGAAGAAAATGAAGCAAAGCAGTTTTACCTTTTTGTAAAGGGCAAGAAGGTTGAGGTGTCGGAAGAGATATATCGCGCGTATGTGCGACCTATTTCTGCAGAACAGAAGAGGCGTTATCGTGCTTACAGTAAATTCAGTGTGCGTTCCTTGGAGGATATGCAGGAAAACGGCATGGATATAGAGGCTAAGGATAGCGACATTGAAAGCCGAATTGTGGAGGATGAGGAACATCAAGAAGAACTTGACCTTTTAAGGGCGGCTTTGGAAAAGCTCGAAGGCAGGGACAGAGAGATTATATATATGGTCTACTTCGAGGGGAAAACGCATTTTGAAGTTGCGCTGTATTTCGGGGTGTCAAGAGCGGTTATTTCCAGACGAATTTTAAAAATTTTAAAAATTTTCAAAGATTTTTTTGCTGAGGGTGCTACCAAATAGAAATTTCTGTCATTAAAGAAGTGTAAGGGTTATGAAGTTGCCCTTGTTCGATTGCAAAGAATTTAAGGAGGTCATATGTCAGAGGAGCAGGTAAGAAGAGATTTGCGGGAACTTAAATATTATTATTCCCACAAATCGAGCGTGGAGGAGCATTTCAAAGTCACCGGCACGACGGGCATCAAGAATTTAGCCAGACGTTACGAGGCGGCAATAAGGCTTGCGCCCATTCGGCTTTATGACTTGTTCGGGTGTCTGTACATTCAATGCAAAACGCAGTAAGAGCTTGCAATAGACTTCGGCTGTTCAACGGAACACATAAGAAGGCTCAATAAGGAGCTGTATGCGTTTCTTTTAAGACAGTTCAAGTGCTGATTTACTTCGCTCTTTAAATTTTGCAATCGGCAGACAGTGCGCGGCGAAAAAATTAAAGTGGCGGCAACGGGTAAGCGCGCAACCCGTTTTGGTCAAGGGGGACGAGGTGTCCCGAAAAATTTGCTACTGTCGAAAACTCATCAAATCAATTTAATAATCCGCCAGGACAGAAAAGCTGTCAGAAGTTGCGGAAAAAATCAAAAATTTAAAAGGAGAAACTAAATGGCAAAGACAACTGAAAAGCGTGAAAGACGCTGGATGCGTCCTTCTAAGAGAGCCAAGGGCTATGCGGCAGAACGTAAGGCAAAGGTTCACCAGAGGGGCGAAAAGGAAGGACAGGAACTTGACGATTACAACAAGGGGCTTCGCTCGGGCTATCTTCTCTGCCAGAGTGACCACGCTGGTTCGTACAAGTACGACGAGGCGATAAAGGCAGGAAAGAGCAAAGAGGAAGCGGCGGCATATTCCAGAACAATAGGTAAAGGAGATAAAAAGTAATGGAAAATGTAAAGATAACGGTTGAAAGGGAAATTTTCGAAAAGGGCGACAAGAGCTATTCGTCCTACTACATCAAGGGCAACTTAAGGGGTAAAAACGTAAAGGCGCAGGTAATACCGCCCGACTTCGGCGGCTATAAGGTACTCGACATAGTCTATAACGGCGGCAACGAGGCTGAATTGCAGCTTACGCCCTATAAGTTCACTACCGAGGACGGACAGGTTCTTGAAGGCAATACACTCAAAGTTGTGTCCTACGACGAGGACGGAACGGTGTACGAATGTCCCGTAAAGCTTGCAAGAGGTTCGGACAAGTCCCTCTTCAAAATGCTCGTAAGATAAACGGTATTTAAGGCATATTACGGGGGCAATTAAGCAAAAATGCGGTCTGTGCAGGCTATGTGCAGACCGCAAAATCAAAATTTATGGAGGTAAACAATGTCAGATTTATATCAACACGTTAAGAGCGATAAGGTAAAGTGGGTGTTGACGCTCGTTGCCTTTATCATTGTCGCGGTTATGCTCGCAGGCATAATTTGCGGCTGGTTTGAAAGAAAGGAGGAAACCGAAGAACCGCCTGCCGAGGTTGTCGCGGATGGCGGAATGGTAGTCGGCAATACGCAGAGCAATGGCGTTGCACTTATGTCGGCAAAAATCATGTCGGCAGAGTATGAGGACTATGGCGTAAATGCTTTGGCGGATACGGCTTATACGCTCACTGCGACCATAGAGCCGTCGGATGCGACAAATAAGTCGGTTACATACTCGGCGGCGTGGAAAAACCAAAACTCGACCTGGGCAAACGGTAAAACGGTTTCAGATTATGTTACTGTTCAGCAGGAAAGCGAGGGTTCATTGAAGGCGACGGTAACTTGTCTTAAAGCGTTCGGCGAACAGGTGATTATAACCTGTACCGTAGACGATAATTTGGACCTTAAAGCGACCTGTACGGTGGACTATCTTAGAAAGCCTCTCGGCGCAAATCTCAATATTGCCGTCACGGGTGCGCTTTCGGGCTCTGAGGAGTGGAGTTTCAACTATGCTGCTCAGAACGCTACGGTAGATTTTCCCTTACTTAAAAAAATAGGCGAAACTACTTTCAGTCAGGATTGGGTGTTCGGTTGGTGTAACGTATCTGCGTCCGGCGGTACAGGCACTTGCGGCAACTATGATTTCTCAGAGGTATATTCGGATACATACACAATAGACAATTCGGTATCAAGTATGACGTCGTGGGATGTCTGCATAACGCAGGAATACTATGATGTGCTTGACAGTTTAGGTTTTAGTCTTACTTGTCAGCCCGAAGAGTATATCGGTCAGGTGGGTAAGGACGGCGGTCTTTCTGTCGGTAACCTTATTTATAACTTCTGGGCGACAGGCACGTTTAGTACCTATCAGGAATATGTCGATTTGCGTACCGCATTGAAACCCCTTGCCGGCAAAACGATGTTCCGAATAAGATACTATTTCGTATCCACGGCAGATGATGACCTTGAAAGCGGCTATACGCAGACTTATAATGTGTCCTTCTCGTCCTCGTCGTTTGCCAACATTCTTGCAGACGGCGTGTCGCTGGATAATTCCTCGATTATCTTTTAAGGCAGGTGAACTATGGCTGGCAAGATGAAATATGGTAAGGTCTGGACGGCGGTCTATATTGTCGTTCTCGCCCTTGTGATTATTGCCGCCGCAGGACTTGTCGCGTACTATTTGAAAGGCGTAACGACTGCCTCCTTTTCTGTAAGCATTGACGGAAAAGCTGTTGAAAGCGGTTCTTCTGTCGGTGCGATTTCAAGCGGAAGCAAGATAAATGTAGAAAGCGCGGAGGAGTACGAGATAGCCGTATATGCCTGCTCTTCTGAAAATGATTTTGTGTTCACCGTGGACGGAGAGGCGCTTTTGTGGAGTGACATTGACGGGCGAAATCTTACCGCAGGCTTTGAAATTCAAAAGGCAGAGGACGGCTTTACTTTAAGCTACGGCGGCATCGAGGACATAATTTCAGTCGCTCAGGGCGGTGCGGAAGTTGCCGCAGATAAGCTGCCGAACGGCGATATCTTTCGTCTTTCGGTAACTTCAAATGAAAGCCGGACGGATATCTATTTTAATATCCTTTCGGGAGTATTTCTCGACAGGACAGAGATTATCTTTTAAGGCGGTGCGGCTATGAAAATTAAAGTAATTCGCTGCACATTTGCAGCTTTAACTCTCTGTCTTGCCGCTATAATCTGCCTTTGCAGCTTTTCGTTGACGGCGGTATACGCCGACGGCTATTCGAAAGTTTTATCCGACCTCAGAAAGAGCGAAAACTTCAATATGTCCGACTATCCAGCACGGCAGGACGACTATTCCTTAAAGGTAATTACTCTTGCCGAAAGTGAGGATAACGAGCTGTTTGTCTATGTCTATCAGCCGAGCGGAGAAAGCAAAGCTCTCCGAGCATCGTCCGTAAACATATCTCTCGGCGTAGGCGACGATTTAAGCTACAAGAACTATAAGCTTAGGTTTATCAACTGCGAGGACGGGTTCTATAAATACGTTGTTGAAGGTCTTACGGTCAGCTTTTCACCCGAAAGGTACTATTCGGTAAGCTCAATCTTCCGTCCATTCGACGAGAGCATAGATAAGCAGGCGGAGGACGGCAACAGGATAACCGAAGTCGTCTACGAGGTTGCCAAGCAGTACTGTTTTACGACAAAGGGCGGACAGCCGTATGTGGAGGTCGTCGACATTCAGACGCTAGAGGTAACCGATAAATTTGTCGGGTTTGTGCGGTACCTGGACGGCTTTAATCTGTATGTCGGGGCGTGCGACAGTCACTTTGTGGCGTTCGATACTGATAAGCCTATGGACAAGCTCTTGGAGGCGGATGTCTACTACACTTCACAGTCCTATTCATATACGGTTGCGCCGTTTGTCGGCGAAAGTGAGCACTTTGGCGAAAAGCAGGATAACTATGCCTATCTTACATATACGGACAGAGTGGAACATACCGGCGGCGGTCTGTTTGCAGGAACTTATTCGTGGGACAGAATTGAAACCGTGGACGAGTTCATTGCCGAAAACGAGGGATGGCAGAATGTTTATTCGGGAGCGATTATAGACGTCAATGTTGCAAACCAGATTACCGAAGAGGGTAAGGCTGCGCTTATAGGCAAGAAGTGGGTGTTGCGCTTTGCTGAAACCAAGTATAGTATCACAAGCGGAATGGGTACGACGTCTTCGTCCTCAACGCTCGTCGGCGACGTCACTATACTTCGCTTAAAGTTTGAAACGGACGGCAAGGTCTATAACCTCGGCGTTATCGACAATAAACAGACAGGCAGCGACAAGCCTGTAAATGAAGAGACGGTAACAGTGACCGTAAAGGAAGATTTCAAACGCATATTCAGCATAATTCTGCTCGTGCTTATAATTCTTCTTTTGTTGCCCGTCATCCGCCTTATATTCAAGGGTATAGGCAAGCTCTTTCATAAAGAGGATAAGCAAGATTACGGCGGCAGAAACCTCGATAAAATGACGAGGGAAGAGGTGGAGAAAGAACTTGATAAAATCGACTGGAACAGCGATTTCTGGAAGAACATTGACGGTACGGACGGCGGCTAAACTGTGCGTACACTAGGTGGCATTCGGCGGTAAAACTGAATGTTGTTTGAACAGGCGCCGATGGGATATATTTTCTGTCGGCGCTATATTTTTAAGGAGGATTTTCAATGAAACTTTTAAAGCGAATTCTGGCGGTAACTTTTGTCGTGATTGTCGCTCTTTTAATAAGTTATCTTTTATATACGGGAGGGAGTTCGGGTGCATAAATGGCTGAATATCTGCGTTACACTTGCTATTGCGGCGTGCTTTATAGTCCTTGCCGTATTCGTGTTCGGCGGCTCATATGTGCGGCTTATAAGCGCGTTTAAGGACTTCGGGTTGTCTGTTGGCTTTTATTTTGGCGAACTGTTAGGTTTGGGGCACAATATCACGCCTACGGTCAACGATATTTCGGGCATATCCCTGCCTCAATTAGACATCCCTTCAACTTTCGAAGGCTTTGCAGAGCGTGTAGAAAGCTATCTTTCGTTGTTTTTCACTCCGGGCAACTTTGTCGGTTGGTTAGGGCATATATCGGGGGTAATGGGCAATTTCGCGAAGATTATTCTCATAATTTTGCCCTGTTTTTTGTTGATGGGGTTTGTAATAAAGGCTTTATATCGTCGTGGCAACAATAATTACGGCAAAGATACCATTCCTTTACGAATATTTAAGGGTGTTTCGAGGGTTACTTATCAGCCGTTAAAGTCATTCGTAAGGGGATATGTGGCGTTCATTTACGCTCATAAGTGGATATTTATCTGTTGGCTCGTGCTGTGGACGGCAAATTTCAACCTTGCAACCATTGCGGTGGAGTTTTTCGCCTATTATTTTTACTTTGCCATAACCTACGACTTTTCCACGCTCTATGTGCAGTTTTTAAAGCTCATTTCAGACCTTGCAACACCATTTAAGTACTTCCCTTGGTGGGGCATTCTTCCGCTTGCCTTATATCTTTTCGACAGGTTCAGAAAGGGCATTGCCTTCAACCGCCTTCGCCATAACGAGGCAAAGAATTGCGGCTTTATCAACGAGCTGCCGATCGTGTCCATGTCCTGCGGTTCTATGGGCAAGAAAAAGACAACGCTCATAACCGATATGGTGCTCTCGCAGGAAGTTATGTTTCTGCAAAAGGCACTCGAAATTCTGCAAAACGCCGATATGAAGTTTCCCTATTTCCCCTGGATAAAGTTCGAAAAGAGGTTGCAAGCCTTGATTTACGACGGCACAATCTACAACCTTGCCACCGCAAAAGAGTGGGTAAAGGGCGAACGTGAGAGGTTTGAAAAGGGCGATATTTCCGTGCTGTACGGCTATGACTTCAACCGCTACGGAATGGCCTTTGACAATTCTTTAGGGGTGCAGAATATCTTCGACGTGCTCGAAACCTACGCGCAGGCGTATTTTATCTATATAGTCCAAAGCAGTCTTATCGTGTCCAACTACTCCATAAGGATGGACAACGCACTCATAGACGACGGCAATTTTCCCTTATGGCTTACGGACTTTTTCCCAAAACATTTCAGACGGAACAGCCGTCATTCTAAAATTCTCGACTTCGACATTCTGCGCCTCGGTAAAAAGGTGATGGAAAACAACCCCAACGCAGGCAGTTTTGAGTTTGGCGTGATAGCCATAACCGAGATAGGCAAGGAGCGCGGCAACAACTTGGAGCTCAGTGAAGTAAGAAAGACCGCCCGCGATACCAATCAGAAAAACGACTTATTCAATTCATGGCTCAAAATGTGCCGACATTCCGCTACCGTCGACCATTTCCCGTTTATCAAGGTTTTCACTGACGAACAGCGGCCCGAAAGCTGGGGCGCAGATGCCCGCGATTTGTGCGATGTCATAAATATAATATCCTGCGGCGAAAGGCGGCTTGCGTTGCCGTTCTACACAATTGAAGAAATGCTTTCTGAGTGGGCGTTCAACAAGTTCATAAACCTCTATTACGACTTCCGTTTCCGCCGCGGGGATAATACTCTGCTCGTCCATATCTTAAAGAGCGTTACGGCGTTTTTGTGGCGGCGCAACCTGCGCATATATAACCGTTTCGGTTACAGCGTGCTGAATATCGAAAAGGAGCGCGGCACAATGGACGGCAAAACCTATAAAAAGAAGTACTATCTCGCCGATGCAAAAATCTACCGCAGTCGTTTTGCAACCGACTGTTTTTCGGACTACTTCAACGAGCTTGCAAGGGGCAGCAAGGTCGGCTTAAAGGACTACCTCGAATACGCCGCAGAGAAGGCGACGGTGGAGGAGCTGAAGGCGCAGAACAGTTACTTCATTAACGCTCTCTACGGGAGGTGATTGATTGGACGAGGAGGAGTTCGACGAATGGTATCCGCAGGCGAAAGTCTACTTCGACGGCAGTCATTACATCGCCATACCGCACAAAGTAAACCTTTCAAGGCGCAGAAAAACGCATCACGAGGAAATTGAAGTAAGACAGACGGGCGACAAATTCGAGCTTGTAAAAAAGCCCAGGATAGAGCTTGAAGAAATCAACGAAATATCGCCTTGGGACGGCGAACAAACCACGGTCGAGGAAGTTGTTGAGTGGAGTGAAAACGAGGCGCAGAACGCAAATGACGCGGCAATATGTGGAAACAAACCGATAAAGCGCAAGGTTACGAGAAAACAGATTTTTGAGGAGCTGTACCAGAAGTATTTTGACTTAAAAAAGAGCGATAAACTTGCGGCAATATACAGGGATATGCGGCCGCTATTCAAGCCCGATGTCAGCGCGGAGAGCTTTGTCAACTCAAATTATGAGCGCAAGTGCAGAAATCTGACTGCCCGCCGAGTGCGATTTGCTCGCAAGGCTTTCAACCAGAATTTCAACTATTTTGTAACTTTCACTTATGACGATAAAAAGCATACCGAAGAGAGCTTCAGGGAAAGATTGAAGAATGTATTAAAGAATTTCCATAACCGCAAAGGGTGGAAGTATATGGGTGTTTGGGAAAGGGGGGAGAAAACCAACAGGCTACACTTTCACGGGCTGTTTTATATTCCGGAAGGAATGCTGTCAGGCAAGTTTGAAGTGATTGATAGTTATGACTTCAAGAAAAAGGAACGGCGGCAGATAAAGCAGAGTACTTTCTTTGCGGACAGATTTGGCAGAAATGAATTTGAGGAGCTCGATAGAGGCCCTCTTTTTGGTCATGCCCTCGCGTACATAATGAAGTATATGGAAAAGACGAACGAAAAGATTGTGTATTCCAGGGGACTGTATCAGTACTTTATATCTGATATCCAGAACGAGGATGTCTTGGTGAGGACGGGGCAGGAGGGTAAAAAGCTTGTGCTTGCGGACGATTTTAAGTGTTGGGACGAAGGTGTATATGTCGGACGGGTATCTGAGCAAACCATTAAGGAACTGAAAAAATGCACCTGAGAGGGCAGGCAGCGCGCAAGCGGCAGCGGGGATTTGCAAGCGGGTTAGCGCAAACCCCGATCCGCGCGGCGCACAGGTGTTTTTTCGTTCGATTGCTTGGACGTGCGCTTGTCTCGGCGGCGCGCGTCAGCGCGTCGCCGCTTGTATCAAGACAAGCGCACGTCTAATGCTCATTTGAAAGTATCTAACATTTTAACATCAACTTAACATTAATTTTTGCCCTTGATTTCAATAAGTTTGTATGGCTTATTCAGGCTTTTCAAATACATAAAGGTGTTATATGTTCCGCCGCATTGTTGACCGTTCAAAATGAGTCATTATTTGTCATGTAAATTAATGTTGCTTCTTGATAGCTTAAATTAAATTGAAGAAATGTTGTAAAAATGCTTGACCCAGTCATTTTTATGTTGTATAATAAGCACAGAAATTAAAACTAGGAATTATAAAATGCAGACGGACATAATTTATTTGAAATCAAGTGAATCGATGAGTGAAGTTGATGATGAAAGTGTTGATTTAATTGTTACATCACCTCCATACAATATTGATATAAAATATGGAAACAAAACTGAAAAGGGAAAAGTAATGGCAAGTAAAGCTATAAAGTACTCTGATAAAATGACCGAGTCAGCGTATCGTGAATTGCTTCGTTCAGTTTTTGAAGAGTGCAAAAGAGTATTGAAAAAGAATGGCTCAATATGGATAAATATCAAAAACAGATATATTAATGGTGAAATAATTACTCCATTTTGGCTTCAAGAATATTTCGAAGGATTTACACTTAAAAACTTGATTGTTTGGAACTTTGATTGGGGCGGATCTACTAATAGACGCTTTGCTCCTAGATACGAATTTGTATTTTGGTTTACTAAAGATAAGAACAATTATACATTTAATCTTTCTGATGTATCTATTCCCGCTGTAAATTATAGACCAGATAGATATAAATCCCAGTTGAAAAATCCGAGTGATGTCTGGAAAATCCCTATGGTATCTGGCAATTTTTTAGAAAGAACAGGGCATCCGGCGCAATATCCTGAAAAATTAATTGAACGTATTGTTTTAGCAGGGACAAATAAAGGCAATATTGTTTTAGACCCTTTTATGGGAAGTGGAACGACTGCTGTTGTAGCAAAAAAATTAGGACGTAAATATATTGGATACGAAATTGTGCCTGAATATATTGAGATGGCAAAGGTTCGTCTTAATAACATTGATAAGGAGGATAATGATGATAAAAACTGATAATCTATATGTTGATTTTGGTGATTCGAGAAATTTACTTAAAACAATCCCAGATGAAAGTGTTAAGTTGGTTGTCACATCACCTCCGTATAATATTGGCAAACCTTATGGTAAATATAAAGATAAAATCCCTTTAAATGAATGGAAAGAACTTATTTCTGAAGTTACTAAAGAAATATATAGAATACTAACTCCAGACGGTAGTTTTTTCTTAAATCTTTCTCCCGTTCCGTTTGGCGAAGAAAAAGAAATTTTACCATTACCTTATATCGGATACGATATAATGAAATCTGTTGGATTTTACATTAGAAATATAATTACTTGGACATTTAACAATATGCAGAACTGTGTTCAAAGACTGTCTGGACGTTATGAAAATATAGTTTGGGGTGTCAAAAGTTTACAGAACTATGTATTCAACTTAGATGAAGTAAGAATACCCTATATTACACAGAACGATAAGAGATTAGAAGGTGGTTCTGGCAGAAATCCAACAGACGTATGGTATTTTAATAGGGTTAATAATATGACAAAGGGTAAGCTTGGTTTATCTCATCCAACTGTTTATCCTATTGAAATGATTGAAAGAATTATTAAGATGTCATCAAATTTAAATGACACTGTTTTAGATCCATTTCTTGGAAGCGGAACAACAGTTGTTGCAGCACTAAAATTAGGAAGAAAAGGTATAGGATTTGAGTTGGATCAAACGTATGAAAGTGAAATATTGAAAAGAATCAAAACAGAAGCGACCAATATTCAGCCATCGTTATTCGATTTAATTAACAAATCAAAAAGGGATGGAAATTAAACCATCCCTTTGATTTGTTTTAGAATTAGCAAGAGCCTTGAAAATAAGTTATCTTTTCCGTATATTTTAATAAATTCTGTTTGTGAATATTTAGCAATTGCTTGACATAGAAAGCGATGTTGCCATATTGCATGGATGTTCATTAATTGTCTCGAAAAATAATTAGCTTCATCATCGCTTGATTTAGACGCATACAACTCTTTTAACGTAGTCATTGTTTTCAAAACTTTACAAGCAGGGCATCCGCATAGAGAGAATTTATTATCTAACTTATTGAGATTTATATATTCGAATGACTCATCTCTTAATGTTCCATCAGCATTTATGCCACCAACAAAAAATTTACTAAAACTTACTTCGGATCCGTTAAGCTTTTTAGGAGCGTCTTTTTCAAAAACATAATTTGTTGATAGAGCATTGCCATCTCCTACTCTACGGGCTGGACTAGCCGCATCAAAAGATGTGGCTCCACACCAAGAATTAAGCAAGATGTTCGGATAACCACCTCCGCCTAAAGCATGAATAGGTCTATTACCTACAATGTTATGAACTATATATGAAGCTCTTGCTGGGGTGACGGCGTCTGATACAAATTTCTTTTTTGTTTTCGAGAAGTCAATATCATTACTCCAAGACTCATCTGCAGTTTTTGAGCTTGCTATACCACCAAGAGCAAAGCCCCAGAATGTATATCCTAATGATTTTTCTAATTCAAGGGTTTTTAATGTGTATTGTTTATAATAATTTGGCGTTTTCCCGTGAATTGTAGCAAGGACTTTCGGGTAGTAATTAGGTTTGGTTTTTAAATAGTCAACCGTTGCTTTTAATATGGCATAGTTAATTTTATCTTTATCCAAAGAATTGTAAAATTGTATAAGTTTTTTATCGGCTTCGCCATCTTTAAATGTATATTTACCTCCCAAATCGAAGCCAACAACCAAGTCAAATTTATATCTATCCGCAAAATCATAATAGGCAACCATGTGTTGATAAAACATGGTTAAGAAAGATTCCTTATTATAGTTTATCTTTTTGGCTATATATTTTACAATTTGGCTAGAGCCAGAATCAAGAAGAAAAATTTTCTGATTAAAATCATAATCGGGTAAAGAGTATTTGCTGTAAACATTTTTGTCATCTTCAGCTAAGCTTTTGCGAACGTAATTAAAAATATCGCCAATAGAATTAAACTTAGAAATATCATTTAATTTATTGCTTTGAAAAGTGTGAGGGTATTTGTTATTAATATAGTAGTAATTCACTAGAGCGGGAGTATCTTTTGTTAAATTAGCGTAAACAATCTCTCTACATTTATCGCCTGCTCCACCCCCATAATTATATACTTGAAAAAATGATGGAATTGGCAGTTCTTTGCCATTTATATTAAAACTTTTCATTTGTGATTTTTTTCCTTAATAATTTTTTTAATAATTTCAACAAATTCTTCAAACGATCCCATTTGTAAAAGTGGCGAGTAGAATTTGGAGAGGTATACACTCTTTGGATTTTTTTCGTAATCGCCAATACGTTTTTCTCTTGAGAATTCTTCACCGCTTTCATAGATGTATTGCTTGATTTGTTCTGATGTTTCAAAGAAAATACCTTTTATACACGGGAAATCAACCCAATGTAAATAAAAAACGGGGCGTTCAATATCGGAATCAATTAATTCTAATTGTTTTATGATTTTTTTATAATCAAGAGTTATACTTCCTTCATAACAATATCTGTTAATCTTATTAATTGCAGAAATAAATGGTGCTGAGTGGTATTTAACCTCAAAATATGCAGCAATTTGTTTGTCTCCGCACAAAATCATACAGTCAGGATATTGCTTGTTGCTGCTATCAGCGTGCATTGCTTTTATATGTATTTTTTGAGTAAAAAAATCAATTAAAATGTCTTCAAATAATTTGCCCATCATCAAATCATATTTAATATGGCTTGAGTTTCTTGGATTCATATAATAAGGTCCACATTTTTTACAAACAGAAGTAAGGTCGGGAATTTCTGCTTTTAATTCCTTTACTGTTTTAGGAGAACTTTGATTGTTTAATGTATACATAGCATTATAGCAATTTTGATTAAATTCAGTAAAATCAAATTGATTCTTGAATAAAGTTACATTCTTAAAAAATTTGTCAATCCTATCTTTAGAAAAAGCTAAAAGTTCATGATAGAGCATTTTTATCCTCCATACTGTAGATATATGCTATTATAACAGATATACAATGGAATTTCAATAAGCAGAAGAATAAAGACCGCAAAATAATTACGGCGGTATAAAAAAATAGCAGTAACCTTAAAAAATTAAATCGATATGTACCTTGTTGAGAGCGGGTATATCGTCAAGTGTAATATTAAGTATAAAGGAATTAAAATCAGCTGTGTTCAAAATTTCCAGCCCGAATTAATATGTAGACACGCATACTTTATAGACATTTGAAATTTTTTAACATTTTAACATCAAATTAACATGGCTTTCAGCTGGTAATTTCAATAAGTTTGTATGGCTTATTTTTGCTCTTCGCGTACATAAAGGTGTTGTATGTTCCGCCGTATTGTTGCCTGTTCCAGATAACAAGCAAGAGGTCGCATTTGTCTGCCATGTACTCATTCCTTTCCTGCATACAGCGAGGAGTGTAGGAGGAAGAGAGAATGTTTACAAAGTCGGCTTGCTTTAAGATGCGTTTATAACACTTTTTGTCGCCATCGCACCATTTAGCCTCCTGTTAAGGACAAGGTACAGCAATTTCAAGACGAATATGCGGGTAGTACTTTTTGAGTTTTATAATAATTTCAGCAAAGTCCTGGTCAGCCCCAATCGCCCCGCCGGAGATAAAGTATTCAAAGCCGTCTTCTATAAGTCCTCGCACGATGCTTTCAAGTTTTTTCAAGTACTCTTTGTGCTGACTGTTATTTTTATCTCTGTAATTCCACGGAAACCCTTTCGGCTTATACCCTGTCACCGCACAGATTTTGTTCCTGGTTTAGTTCCTTAACAGCGTTTTCTCTATTGTAACACGCGTGTAGTAGAATATCAAATACAAACCCTTATAATTTAGAAAAAATGTTTCATATATGTAACATGATAACTAAGGGGATCAGGTAATGAATTTAAATGAAGCTGTGGGAATGAGATTAAAGAAATTGCTTGAAGAAAAGGAGTGGAAGAATTACACAATTCAGAAAGAGGGTGGTGTTCCGCGCGTTACTGTCGGGCGTATTGTTGAAGCAAAGATAAAAATTGTCAAGCTTGATACTCTCTATCAAATAACGCAGACGTTAAATATTTCACTTAAAGAATTTTTTGACGACCCCATATTTGACAACGTAACAGATTAATACAAAGCAAGTGCCGAGCAATGCTGCTCGGCACTTTTAAAAGTGATTTGTTGTTAGTTTAAAATTTGTGCGGGTTGACAGGTTTTGTTTATGGGTTATAATAAGTTATAGAAAGTGATAATGAGTTATAAAATGACTTTTTATAAAAAAAGTATAATTTGTAAGAGATAAGCTTGCTTATGAATGGCTAAGCAACGGTTGCTAATTAAGTTGTAAATTATCGTTTTGGTTTTAGGTTTGCTTCATAAGTTATGCGTTATAATGACAAGAGTAGAAATTAAAAAATCCCTAAAATTATCTGTGTTTAACTAATCTTGACAAGCTGGTATTTATCATATATAATTAATTTGACATAATATAGATTAGGTTAAAGGTTATAGAGGTAATAGTATGGAATTTACGCCAGTTTCGTTTCAGTTAACAGTTTTTACAAATCTGACGATTGATGATGCAAAAATGTTAGCCAAGTCATTTGATCAAAGTTATAAAAAAATGGCTTTGGCTACGGTTGCGTTACCCAATGCTCCATGGTTTCGAATTACTAATTTAAACCAATCTGTAAATATTGATTTGTCCAATAATAGGATAGATTATTATTATCTTAATATATCAGAAGAGAAAATTACAGAATTTTTAGACTTTATAAATAATAGTGGACAAGTTAGGAATATTTCACGTTTAGCTATAAATTATAATTATTTTATTGCGGACGAAGATAATATTTATAAGAAAAAACTTAATGATTTATTCTTTTCTAGATTTTTTGGTGATGTAGAAGAATTGCTTTTTAGAGTGAATAACCAAAAAAAGATAGATGACCTCTTATTTAATGTTATCACCGATTGTCAAAATGCCATTGCTCAAAACAATCAAAATCTTGATAGTACAAAGTGCATCATGTTTCATCACGATATAAATAATATAAGTACAGATAATATTGAAAAAGATAAGCTTTTAGGGTATTTTACCAAAATGTTGAAGGAGTTAAATACTCTAATTGAAAAAATAAATGGTATTATAAAATGAATAGTTTAATATGTAAATCAATAAAAGAACCATTATTAGTAATTGGAATATCGATGGGTTTATCGGGAATAGCTCAGAGTGATTTTTATGTTAAATCATTTAGTGATCCTTTTCCAAAATATGCAATTCAAGATACTGTTTCAGAATCTAATAGTGCAAGTATACATAACGAAGAATCGTTAAGTTATTCAGAATATTATTTTGATGTTAATGATTCGGTAAAATATGGCAATAATTTGCTCCGTTCAACATATATAAGAACTGAGGGTTTGCAATTGAATTTTAGCAATAGCTATGAGCTAATAAACGGGTTAGTTGCACGTTTACTTGAGTTGATAAGTGAAGACGACGATTATAGTTATAATGCCTCTGAATTTATAACAAAACAATTCGAAGAGAGCGAGACTATTGGTATTGAAATAATTAAAACTGCAGTTAAGAAAGATGATTATAGATATTCTAGAGATGTTATAACCGCTGTTCGTGCTTCTGATATAGATTATTTTCAGAAATGGTTTAAAGATTTGTTGATAGAAGGAATGGCGCGTCCATCTCTTAAGAATTATTTTCAAAATATTTATGACTTGTATAAAGATTCTTTTGATGCGATATGAAATATTATGTGCGAATGATAAGAAAAGACCGTTGGGAACGAACATCACCAGAAGATGAAATTTCGGGAGAAGCGATTACAATTGATTGGGGGTGTGTATTTAATGAATGGTCTGTTTACGAATGTGAATCTTATCTTAAGAAGACGGATGAAATAGCCAAGATTGTATTGCGTATGGTAGGAGATAATCCTAAAAAAACTGCCGATGGTATTGATTTATTGTATCTAGACGACTCGTTTTTTCGAAGTACAGGTGTAATATCTTATCCTGATCCCGAGAAGAAATTGGGAAGTTTGCATTGCAATTTAAGGGAAGTCAACTATGGCACACTAAAAAAAGCTGTAATATATTCTTTAAATAATATAAAAGATCATGTTTTATCGTATACTCCAGTAGAAATAAAGGAATTATTTAAGAATATAGGAAGAAACTTTATCGAGGAATTTAAGCAAAAATACAAGAAAGATAAATTGAAAGCGATAATAAAACTTTTTTTTGGGGATTCAACATTAGAGGCGGTTTTTAATATTTGACAGAATAATATATGATTGAATTAGGATTAAATATTTGTGTGGACTTTTTGAGACAAGAAGAGCTAAGTAATAATATATAGTGCTTAGCTCTTAATTTATTGTGTTATATATTGTGGTTAACTGGATATTCAACAGCATTATAATTTTCTGAGTACGGAATTTTATGATCGATAAAAGAAACGGTTTTCAAACAGCCGAGAGTGGGAACTCTCGGCTGTTTTGATGTAACATACAGTAACATTGAATTTTTTAAAATTCATACCATTCTGTGCAATGTCCGTCTGCGTCCTCGCCGCAGATTTGTTTGCAGACAAGATTGCCGGGCGCTAAAACGAACTTTCCTGTTTTATAGTTGTTTTCGGCGATATTCAAGGCCTCTTCTAAACTGGTTGCTTCGACATCAAAAGTCTGAGAAATCATTTCTTCGATAGTGATTTTATATTTTTTCATAGTAGTCATGTCCATATAATTATTTTATAAAGTTGTGTAGGTTTTATTTGCAACGGTGATTTTGTGTCCATCTATTATCGGCGTGCCTTTTGCGCATGCGTGGATAAGTATGTGATTGTCTTCGGCGGCTTTTGGCATATTTCCGAAATCGAAACTGCCTTCCTGGGAGACTTCCACAATTTTGAAACCGCTTTTAACCAGCAAGGACGAGAACTGCCAGAGCTGCTCGAATTTGCCGTTGCTGTCGCCTATGAACGAAAAGTTTTTAGTCCTGTGCCAGGCTGTTATTCTGAAATACTTACTCATAAGAGTTTCTCCTTGCTTATCTGTAAATCTTAAATGCGTACTGAGTTACGAGCTTCTGCAAAGGGTATAAGCTCTGTTCGTCAAACGGTGCGATTATGTCGTCTAAAATACAGGGCTTTGCCTTTGTCTTTATGAGCGCTATGCAGTTGTAGCCTTCAACTTCAATGACGACAAAATTGTTTTCGTTTACATTTTGGTAACGCCCCTTGAGGTAATCTTTTGCCGCAAGGGCTTTTTCTTTTAACTTTGGACTTGCTTCGGCAGCAAACCTTTCCACCGTTTTAATCTCTTCTATATAATTTGTCATATTGCATCTCCTTTAGGCAGTAAGCTGCCTTAACTGTTTATTCGCATAAGGCAGCCATATTTTGTTGATAAAGTGCAGTGTGTTGTCGTCCGGCTTTGTGTTGTGGTCGGCGTAGCACTGTAAAATCTTGTGTAGCGACAGCGAATATTCGACTGTTACAAAGGGAGTAGATGCCGCGCTTTTTATCCTTATGAAGAATATAAGCGTTTCCTCACGTACAAATTTCTGGTCGTATCCCATACGTCCGACGCAGTGGTGTAATGTGTTCCCTTCGCGTATCAGATCTGACGGTGATTTTGCGATAATTGCCACATATTCCCGCCCGTTTTGCTTTTGCAGCGGCAGATATTTATTGGCAACAAGACCGAACTGTTCATACAGCTCCTTGCGTTTCTGCTCGTCTTCCAAGGCCTTTTGGGTCGCATATTCGTCCGTTCTTATGTCGTGCCAGCGTCTGAAATCGTGTGGAAAACTGTTCTTATCCTCGCTCATATCCAGTCCCAATTCGTTGCAGGCATTGTAATAATCTGAATAGAGGGATAGGGTAACGTTATTTTCGGCGAGGTATTTTACAAGTCTTTCAATATTTCCAGTAAATTGCCGCTTGAACTGCTTATACGCGCTGTCGTGTATGAGCTTAAGTCGAATTGCTTTCATGTTCTGCAATAGTCTTATATTGCCTCCGGTGCGGTAGGCTCGGAGTATTACGTCAATGTAGTAGTAATGTTCAGAGAGCTCCAATTTATTACGGATAAGCCATTTGCAGAATGCCTTGTCTTTGCCGATTTTGTTAAGCAACTGTTTGCTTGTAGCAAGGCGAGAAAGTCCGAGCTTCATAAGGTATTCAATTTGTGGATACTTTTCGTAGAGCCGCAGATAGCGGAATACGTTTATTCCATCATACAGTTCTGCCGCCGAGTACTTGAATTGAGGTAATCTGCTTATGAGCTGTTTATTCACGACGGGGGCATACGGGTTAAAGTATTTATCGTCCGCCGTGCCCCAATCGCCCTCGTACCACTTCTGGTATCTGAAAAGACCTTCTGCGTACCAGCCCGTTATGTAGCCGCTTAAGTAGTTAAAGCACATATCTTTTACAAGGCATTCCTTACCGTGCATAGAGTGAATTGCAACCTGCTTTAAGTAGGGCTTTTTGCGGTAATACCTCATTGCAACTGTTATTTTTATGAGTTCTTTGCAGCGGGTTATAAGGTACGCGTAATATCTGGTAGTGCCTCTCTGTTCGGGGTTGAGCTCTTTATCCTTGCGCAGAATTGCCTTTATGATGTAGTGCGGAATTGGTTTTATGTCTTTGATGTTCATGCGTTTCTCCTTTAAACGATGGTAATTTCGTCGCCGAAAATCAGACTGAGTTCGGCAAGCACTTTCTTGTCGAAGGCGTTCATATCGAAATCGTCTTGTGGCTTTTCTTCGTTTTGCTTTTCTTCGATAATTGCGGAAATTTCATCCTCGAGCGCCGCGTCTGTCCGCAGGTCGCTATCGTAATCGGTGAGAAGATCGGAAACGGTGGGAATTTGCTCCTGAGTATCGTTTTTTTCTTCTGGAGAGCGTATTATCTCGCCCGTTTCTCTGTCCACTTTCAAATCTTCTTTGATATCTTCGTCTTGCGATTGGGTGGCAGATATGCCCGAATTATCGCCGTTTGTAAGCATATCGAACATTGATAGCTGCGGTTTTTGAGCGGGTTTTGCAGGCAAGTTATTCACCTTTGAGTCCTTTGCTGTAACGCTGGACTGTTTCTTGTATTCCGTTCCGTCCTCAGAGTACAGCGTGCCCTCGATTGAATCCTCTTCAAAGTAATGAACTGCCCAGCCGAATACAACTTCGTCTTCCACACACGCGGAATTTGCGCCCTTTTCGGCGAGCTTTCTTGCCTCTTCGGTGGCGTAT
Organism: uncultured Clostridia bacterium; assembly: GCA_944327625.1. GTDB lineage: Bacteria > Bacillota > Clostridia > Christensenellales > Borkfalkiaceae > Coproplasma. Next base: position 111,544 of record CALVHL010000025.1, on the reverse strand, counting down.
TTCATAAAGCCATCCAACGTCTTTTTGTTTATAAGCGTCTTGCCGTCTTTTATAACTTTGACACCGCCACTTATCTTTCCGGCAAGTGCAGGGGATACGTTATTTTCAAGATATTCCTTGACTAATTGCTGCGCTTTGGTCTTTGCTTTGAGATTGAGTTTCATAACTTTCCTCCTTAAAAGGGCATATCGTCGAGCAAAATCGCGATTTTGCCGTCCAGGTCTTCAAGTGAGGTGTAGTTGTTGAAACCGCCTCTGTAATCGACTTCGTTTTTAGCCGTTCGCACGAGGATATGGTTGAACCATTCGTTTGTAAAGTACCGCACGTCGCTTATGGAGAGATACACGCATTTGCCCTCTGCGCTCTTTATGAAAGCCGAGAAGCAGTAGTGGTTTTTACCGACGTTGACAAGCTCCCAGTGGTTGTCCTTGCACATGGCTTTGAGGTAGTTTATGTACTTGGTCTGAAAGGACTTGTAGTCATTTCCCGTATAGCAGCCAGAAGAGAACTCATAGCCTAAATACTTTTTAAGATTTGCGATATTTGCCATAGTGTTTCCCTCCTTATTTGACTTTTGTATAGATGTCGTCTGCGTAGTATTCGCATACGAACCAGTTGAAGATTGCGTGGCATTTCACGCCGTTATAGTCAACGATGTAGTCGTTGTCTCCGACCTTTTCAATGACGGTAATCTCTTCCATCTTTCCGCCTAGCGAGTGGATATGCGCCGTGGTCTTATACGGTCGGCTTAAAACGTGGAATCTGTCGACGCCATCCACAAGTCCTAGCGAGCTGCCGTTCTGCCAGTTGACGTGAATTGTTCCCATATCGTCAACTCTCGTTACGTAACCTATCGTTCCGGGAGGGGGAGCAAATTCGTCCCGCATATAGTCGAGACAAACTTTGGTGTATCTGGGGTAGAATACCTTTAAATTTTCTATCTGAATTTTATCCATTTTAATGTTTCTCCTTTGCGTTCATAAATTCGTTGAACTGAGTTTGCGTTCTTAAAATTTCATCTATCGAAGGTTTTGCGCTCTCCTTTGTCTGTCCAACGCAGGCGAGGAGTAACAGATTTGTATTTGAGCCGAACAGTCGATAAAAGGCATAGTCGAGCACATCTTCTATGTCCTTGTCGTTGTTCCCCAGGCGGTTCAGGTAGTATAGCACGCCGAGTATGGTTCTGACTTCATTCGTATTTTTCATTTATCTGACCTCCAATTTTACTATTGCAATGTAGTCTTTCATCTGCCAGTTGGTGCATTTCGTCAAAGTCCAATAGGCATAGGTTTCCAGACGGCTGTCGGGCGGACATTCGTCAAAGTCGTAATCTTCAAGGACATTGCCGTCCTCGTCGAAGGCTTCATTCGCCCACGACATATCCGACTTTTCTTCTCGTATGCGCTCGTTAAATCTGTTTGCCGCCTTTTCATAGCTTGAAAAGGCTTCGATATCGACGTCCGCATCGTCCTCGGTCGACCAATCGAATACAACCAAGTAAATGTTCATGGCGCACCTCACGCAATTCTCTTAATGCCGCCGCCGAAAGAGCGGACTACTATATCGCCGAACTCCGAGCAGTAATCGTCGTCAACGTTCCACACATACGCGTATGCGTAAAACGTCCCCGTCGCCGTCTGGAATATGGTGTCGTCCCATTCCTCGGGATAGGCGGAAACTATTAAAAAGTCGTACATCTCGCCAATGCTCGTCAGCTCGTGCGTTACGGCATACACAAGGCAGTTGTATTTCTCTTCAAGTTCTTTGATTTTGTTTACTATAAGCGGCTCCTGATCAACCCAGAAACCGCCAAAGTTTTCAAAAAAGCAGATGCGTCCACTTTTTTCAAAGCCGTCTATGTATGGCTTGTATATATCGAGTTTTTTCATAAGCTCTATTGCTTTATTTTTCTTTGCGTCATTCATTTCAATTCCTCCTTAAATGTAGTCTTCCAGAGCCTCGAAGTTATAACCTATCTTTCGCAAGGTCTCTTCAAAGCCGAACCAGGCGAGTAAGTTCTGGTTGAAATCGTAGTTTGCAAGCGGATCTTCCTTGTCCCACTTGTCGCCGAACAGTTCAGAGGGGGAATACAGTCCCGTATCTTGCATTGTCTGGTAGAGGAGGGCATCAATCTCGCCCTTGTATTGCTTGTAAAAACGCACGGTGTCGCAGTAATAAATTAGCTCGCCCACAACTCCCGATTGACAGCCATAGTCGAGCACGTCCGTGAATATATGCCGCTTTTCGTCGTAGTCACCCCAGCGCAGAATTATGTAGTTACAGACGTGTCTTGTAAGTTTGCTGCCAGAATTGCGCTTAATCGATTTGATATTCTTTAAGTTGAGTTTCATATCTGCCTCCTTGTTAGATCGCAAGTTCGCGCTGTTCATATAATTTCTTGAACCAGATGAAGTAGGAAATTTCGATTTCGCGCGTTTCGTATCCGTTGCACATATCCATTGCTTCTTGGCTGTCGGGATTGATTTTGCGGGCGCCGAAAGAGGTCTGGTCGTGCCTGTCGTACACGGGGATTTCGACTTCGAGGATTTCCGAGTAGTTGCCCTTGAATTCGTCGGGACGATTGACGATGCTGTGGCAATAGCTTATGCAGGGGAACACGCGGATATAGGGATTACCCTTTTGACTGAGTGCGGGTATATACAGGTTTTCATCGTCGATGTAGCCTATGCCTGTCGACTTTGAGGGGAACTTACCCGATTTTGAAACAGAGAAGATAACTTTTTGCATATGAAATACCTCCGAAAATTTTTTTGTGTCCCTTAAGGACAGTTGGGAAAAGACCATTGCAGGTTGAATATTCGGCTTTACATGTAATTTTTAAATTGCAAGGAAAAGCGCAGCGACAGACAAAAAGTTATCTCAAAGCATTAAAAAAGACCGAGGTTATCTAACCTCGGTTTAAGTATAGTTCGATAAGTTTTTGCGCCTTGCAATTGACACCTGCTATGGTAAAATCCCAACAGCTTAGGGGGCAAAAAAGTTGAGAGGGGTAGGCCGAAATGCGAAAGTGAGCTTCGCCGTGAAAAAAGCGGTAAAGCCCTTTAAAAAAGCGGCAGGGCAAAGGCTATAAGGTGGTGAATTACCGTATATCCCGTCTCTCGGGAAAAAAACGGTAAGCCACCTTTAACCCATTGCCGCTCATAATATTAGAAATTTATTTTAGGTAAATAAAAATATAGAGGTTTATAGCAAAGATAATTAAAATCTTTTAATTCTCAAAAATTGTCTACAAAATTGTTTTTATAAATTCGGGCATAATATTGGATATATTTTCGTTTTTTATTTCAATTTCATTAATTAAGAAAATAATGTTATCAATTTTTAATGGGATAGGTATTGAGCTTTCAGTAAGCGTGGAAACTAGTTTTTCTCTGTCAAAATTTAAAAATTTTTTTGCTATATCTTGTTCTTGATTAAAGATATTAATTATGTTATCGGAGATATTGTTTTGTGTCAGTCTTAAGCGTACTTTGTTTATCAGCATGTTCTCCCAATCTTTGCTTTTATAGCATTTATAAGCTAAATCATCAAAGACTTTATTTAGTGCCCATTCGCTTGTTTCAAGTGTAGCTAAAATACCATTTAATTTTCGTGATAGGTCTGGAATAGTTTCCCATATGTTATGATTTTTATAGCGCAAATCATGTTCTACTTCATGCCATCCTTCGGAAAAGATGGTTCTAATTTGTACTTCGAAAGTTTTATCAAAATTTAAATTCCAGAGGTCATTAGCGATTAGATTAAGAATGTCTTCAGGAAGTGTGTATACATGGTTACGTCTTGTTGGTTTAAACGTTACGGGATCGGGATCGTCGATGGATGCAGAGTCAAAAATTTCATTGAAATGTTTTGATAGTATGTGCTCACATAAGGGTAAATCTTCTTGAAAATAGCAAGCTATTCTAATCCCAAATAAATCTTGTAATTTATAATCTGCATTTGATTTAGTTTTTATGGCGAGCTTTTTATTTATAGACGGTGTACTTTTTACTCTTACCCAAAGTCTATAAAATATACCAGATTTATTAAGAAATTTAGTTAAGAGGTCATTAAAAGAATCTTCAATTTGACGTTTGTTTAAATAATCATCAATTTTAATTAAATTACTGTTTTCTTCGGCTAAATTCATTTATTTTATCTTCCTAAAATTTTTCTTATTTCATTCATTTTGCTATAGTTTAACTGATAACAACTGTAACCATAAATAATTAATTCTTCTTTAATAAGATCTTCAATAGCAGAAGTGACTAATGATCTATCTGATGGCTTACATCCTCTATATAATGCGGTTTCCGAGCGTCCTGGTTCAGGATCCTTTTTCCCGGGAGCCCAAAAATTCTCTAGAACTTTTTTCTTGTAGTCACTATGCGAACTTTCTGGTTGGCTTTGATTTTCTGTATTAAATATTTCTGCGCCACTACAATAGGAGAAGTAAAGGTTATTTTGGGATATGGTGCCTACTAATGTTATGTTATAAAAAGCACACCGAATAAAAGTGCAATCTAGGAATTTGTTAATATCGATTTCACACTTATCAAATATGCAGTTTAAAAATGTACAGTTTTCAAAATCATTCTTAATTAGTTTTACGTTATTGAATATTACTCCATCTATAAATTGTCCGTTATAATTCTTGCAGATTGAGTTAGTTAGCTCCAGTTCAATAGAAAGTTGTTGATTAATAGATAATAATTCAACGACATCTTTAATTTTATTGTATAGGATAGCTTTGTTGTCTAAAGTTTCTACAGAGTAAGCGTCTATAGCTAATTGAATATAGTTATTACTGATTAAATCTAAGAGATTTTGTAATTCGCCGTTTACGATGGATGCTGAAATGAAGGTTCCAAAAATGAAATCATTAACAAATCCAATATTATTAGATAAAGGTTTTACTCTATCTAATAATGCATGATGCATAAGTTTGCTTATAAATTCGTCTTCTGTTGGTTTTGTTTCAATTTCATTGTATTGTGATAAATAATATTGTAAATCTGGTTTTATTATACTTGTTATAATATCTCTAATAAAGTCAGGGGTTTCAGAAATTATTTCTAATTGGACAAAGTGAGAAGCAAGTTTGGTAAAAAAAGATAATTGTTCGGATAAGCTTAATTTTAAATCCTGCCGCTCTTGTTCTCTTTCCAAAAGCATTTTAAAATACTCGTCGATAATGGATTTACTGTCTTTAATACTATTAATTGTTTCAATTGAAAGATTGTTTAAGTATGCTAGAATGACCGGGTTCTCCAAAGAATTTAGAGGTATATTTTTTTTTGAAAGAAGTAATATCTTTTCCTCTCCTAGCCACTGAGTAATGGTGGGCTTAGCAATTTGGTATCTTTCGATTAATATTTGGTAATTAGAAAAACAATTATCAATTAATTTATCAAAAAGTTCACCTATAATAAAGGAACTCTTACGCGATGTTAATAAAATTCTGGTTTTACAATTATTGTCGTACAATTCAGATAAAGTGCTAAGCATAGTTTGGGCATCGTTTTTAACATTAGCGGTGTCATTTTTTCTAGATAGCAACTCGTCGAATCCATCAATTAGAAGAACTATTTTTCCAAGTTTAATTTCGTGAATTATAAGTTCTCTACTAATCCCGGGAAAATTCCTGTTAATCTCATCGTCTAAAACGTGCCTAAAAATTCGTGCGCTTCTATTTTTCGTTAGTTCAATAAAAAGAGGAATAAAAGGAATGGAGTTATCTTTAATTAAGTAATTTAGAATTTCATATGAAGTTGATGTTTTTCCCATAGCGGCCGCGGCTTCAAGAATAATTAGCGTTGCCTTGTCGTCTTTTAATTTTTCAGCAATGCTAGAAACAATATTTTCGTTTTGTGAAAGTACATTGTTAAAATAAAAATTACTATAAATATAGTTATAAACAGCAGAAGGGTTTAATTTTTGTAATTTGGATGTTTGAGATTCAATATAATTTATATATTCGCTATTGCATTTAGTATAATAATTCTTGACAAATAAGAATGTATTGAATAATTCGTTATGTGCTTTTTCGAGACTTTCAATATATGTAATTTTGACACTATAGCCTAAAGCTTCATATTTTAAACGTAATTTGTTTATGTTTTCATTATGATCGGTGAAATAAGCTATTGTTATGCTCATAAAATATCCGTTATAATATAAATAAACACATGCATCATTTGATTCTTCAACTTTTTCAAAATGAAATAATTTGTATAACTCGTCAAGTTCTTTTGTGTCAATTTTACAATTTAAACGATCCATTTTGTTTCTCCATCAATTAGCGACTATAAATTTTACATTGGTTTGTTTGTAAATATTATTGTATAATTAATTATAACACTTTATAAAGCGAAGTGCAATCATATATTTTATTTTTGCGAAGTGATATTGTGCATAACTACAAATATGATTAAGATAAAATTTAATTGCATTTAACTTGACTTATTGACAATATCGGATTTTAAAAGTATAATTTTCTATAGTTTTATAAGCTGAGAAATTGTTTATGGGTGCATTTTAGTGAAATGAATATCAAACTGTATATTGAAGTAGTGGCGGCATTGATATGGGAAGGTGACAAATTTTTAATCTGCCAGAGACCCAAAAACAAGGCAAGAGCTTTACTTTGGGAGTTTGTCGGAGGCAAGGTCGAACAGGGCGAGAGCAAGGAAGAAGCGCTCATCAGAGAGTGTAGAGAAGAGCTTGTAATAGATATTGCCGTAGACAGCGTATTTACCGAAGTCACGCACGATTATCCCGACATAACAATTCACTTAACCCTCTATAATTCGCGCATAGTAGGGGGTCAATTAACACTTTTAGAGCATAACGCCTTGGCTTGGATATCCCCTTCCGAGATAGAAAACTACGATTTCTGTCCCGCGGATGAAGTTGTTTTGGATAAGATTAGAAAGTTTTATATAATGAAGTAGACTGTGATATTATTTTTAATATCTTAAGAGAGTGCACAATTAATTGGTAAAAAAGTAGGTTTGTTAGACCTGCTTTTTTTATTGTTAAGATGTGGTTATTGGCGTTTAGAAAAAATATTCAATAAGTAAATATTTCAAACATGACCAAATTTGTCATATATTGTGAATATAATTTTTTTAGTGATGTATTTAAATAGCTATTTTCTGTTTTATTTAATTACTTGATTTTTATATATTCATATGATATAATTTGTTTATAAAATATAAAATATGATATAAAATGATTAACTTAAACAAAATTAATTTTTCTGATTTAATATTATCTGTTAGAGCACGATTAAATGTTACACAACAAAAATTAGCCGATCTTCTAGGGGTTACGCTTTTAACTGTTAGCAGATGGGAACGTGGGGTTTGTTCTCCAGCTAAAAAGGATAAATTAAGATTAATTTATTTTTGTAAGGAAAACGGTGTAGAAATACAAGAGGATAAAGATGATTAATATAGCTACAGTTTTTAGCGGAATAGGTGCGCCCGAAGAAGCTCTTCGTCAGCTTAATCTAGATTTTAATATAGTTTTTGCAAGCGATAACGGTGAAAGAGAACTGACAAAAAAAATACTTGGTGAAACTGGTGAGCATGAAAATGATCAAATTACGTATGAAGAAATACTAGAAGCTACAAATGGTATGGATTATGATGATATGCAAATATATATTAAAGATTTGTATAAGAAAACAAAGAAAAAAAATTTTGTGAAGGAATCTTATTTTGCAAATCATAATATTTCGGAAGACCGTTGGTATGAAGATATGCGGTTTATTGATGGGACAAGGTATCGCGGGCAAGTAGATATTTTGGTTGGCGGTAGCCCTTGCCAAAGTTTTTCGACTTACGGCAAGAAGAAGGGGTTTGAAGATACGCGAGGGACATTGTTCTTTCATTATGCTAAATTAATTGCTGATTTAAAGCCAAAGGTTTTTGTGTATGAAAATGTTGTCGGGCTGTTGACTCATGACAAGGGAAAAACATGGAAGCGCATACAAGAAATATTCAATGAGCTAAATTATGATATTCAATGGAGTAAATTGAATGCTGTAGACTACGGACTTCCTCAAAAGAGGGAAAGGGTGTTTGTTGTAGGCTTTGAAAAGAGTTATGGCATTAGGGATTTTAAATTTCCCGGGAAACTGGTTTTGGAAACTACAGTGAATGATTTCCTGGATGAACAAGTTGATAAAAAATATTATTTAGGTAAAAAAGGTTTTGAATGGGTAACGACGAAAGAAAAACATGAAGGGAGATCTAGGGTTAATCGGGATATAATGTGCTGTCAAACAGCAAACCAACAATTCAATTGGACTGGTGATTTTCGTTTAGAAGATCCTACGGATGAACTTAGAGCAGATAGTAGGATTTATGTCGGAAGATATAAAGGAGAAGAAAAAGTTGCGAGAAAGCTTACTCCTGCGGAATGCCTAAAATTGATGGGATTTAATGATTTTAAAATAGTAGTAAAAGATGTCGATGCTTATAGGCAAAGCGGTAATTCTATTGCGGTAACAGTATTAAAATCTTTATTTGAAGAAATTATCAGGACAATTGAACTTGAATAATTTATAAAAATATGCAACATAAAATTTTGTTGCATATTTTTATTTTATTGAATATAAACAAAAAATATTTTAATAATATTGCAATATTTTAAAAATGTAGAAAATATTTTTTAAAAATCTATTGACACAAATAAAATATATGCTATACTTAAAGTAAGAATAAACTAATTCAGGAGAATTTATATGGAAACTAAACGTGAAAAATTTGTGCGTATTGTAGAAGCTCGCACTAACAAAATAATAGATATGATTAGATTGTTGGGCAACTGTGCTAACAGAGCTAATTATGATTATACAGAGGAAGATGTTCAAAAAATATTCAGCGCTTTGGATAAGGAAATCAAAGCGGCGAAATTAAAGTATGCTTGCGAAGATTTTGGTGAAGAAAAATTTAAACTTTAAGGAGCAACATATGAGCGAAATAACACGATGGAGATTTCCGTTAAGGGACGGAGGAACAATTCAGGGTTTTAATGATAGCGGTATAGCTACATTTAAAGGGGCAGAACTTTATAATAATCTTGCGCGTGAAATCTGTCAAAACAGTCTTGACGCAAAGGCTGACGGAGAAGATCATGTCGTGGTAAAATTTTCGCTTAAAACTGTATCTAAAGCGAAATACAATGCGATATCGGAATTTGATAATATTATTTCCGCTTGCCAAAAATATGTCGGCCCCGGAGATGTTAAGTTTGATACCTTTATAAAGGGCGCGAAATCCTTGCTTGCAAATGAAAATATTGATTTGTTGGTTATAAGCGATTATAATACGACAGGTTTAACAGGGGCAAGAAATTTTACCGACATGAAGTCTGTTTGGACGGCGCTGACTTCTTCTACGGGTATTACAAATAAAACAAAAGGAGGTAGCGGAGGTTCTTACGGTATTGGTAAGAGCGCACCTTTTGCATGTTCAGGGTTACGGACAGTTTTTTATAATACATATGCTATCGACGGGGTTAAGGCATTTCAGGGCGTTTCGCGACTGGTTACACATAAAAATGATGAGGGGAAGGATACTCAGGGAGACGGATATTATCAAAATATTCAAACTTTAGGTCCGATTTTCGAAGAAGTTCAATGTCCTATCAGGGACGAGTTTTTACGTACTGAATATGGTACAGATGTTATAATACTTGGATTTAGAAATGATGGCGATTGGAAAAATATAATGACTAAAGCCATCATTAAAAACTTCTTTTACGCTATCTACAAAGGTACTCTTATAGTAGAAATAGAAAATAATATTATAGATAAAAAGACATTGCCTGAGCTAATAAAAAAATATGCCGAAGAGGAGGAAGAGGATATTGATAGCGAAAAAGAAATTACGTTTGTTAAAGAATTTTATGAAACATTAACATGTCCTGATAATCAAATATTTAGGCACAAACTAATCGATGAGGATGATTTGGTGCTTTATTTGAGGAAAAATGATGCTTATTCGAAGGCTATTGCTGAAATGCGTGCTATAGGCATGATTGTAAGGATAAGGAAGAAGCATATATTGTCTAGGTTTGCGGCGGTTGTTATAGCTGAAGGAGATAAACTCAATAAGTTATTAAAGAGTATTGAGCCGCCTAAACATGATGAGTGGGATGCTAGTATTCTTGAAGACAATAAAGAGCGTAAAAATGCAGATGCGATAAAGAGAGAAATTGTTAGATGGGTTAACTCGACGATTATAAACGATTGCAGACCGGAATATCAGGATGCAATTGATCCTGATGGAATGAGTCAGTTTTTACCTCTTGAATTAGACGATGCGGGATTTTCTGGAGCTCAAAAAGAAACAGAGAGTCCTGACGGAGAATTAATCGTCAAAGAGATAAAAAACAGAGCAATAAAATTACGGAGTGTAATTTCACCTAGCGTTAATACTATGGGAATAGCTAACGGCGGAGAAGGACACAATCAGGGCAAAGGCGGAACAAAACATAATCCGGGAGGGATAAAAAATCCTGATGGGCCTGAAAAGGTGCACGCTCCAAAAGATAACGGAAAAAACAGTGTTGAGAATTCGCCTAAAGTAATGTACCAACGTAGTTACCCTATCGCTTCGGACTGTAGCATATATAAAACAATTATTGTTCTAGAAGAGGATAATGATAAGGTAATGATATCGGTAAAGGCCATTGGGGATGACGGAAAAAGTGAAGCGATAAATATTTTGGAATATACATTAAATAAAAAGAAATATGCGGTAAATGGCAGAGTGATAGGTCCTATTGCAATGAAGGCTAATGTTAAATATGAAATATATATGAAATTATCTGTAAAAGAAAGATTACTTATAAATGTTATTGTTAATTAGGGAGGATGAGAATGAAAAGATCCAATATTGGTTTCCCGTATCCGGTGCTTTGCGATGATAATAACGATTATGTAGATTCATTTTTTAAGCTCAGTGCTTCTAAAGAACCGACTGCTGATAACGGAAAAATTAATATGCAGTTTACTTATGATTTGAACTCAGGTGGTTTGATAGATATGATAGAAAATGGGAAGGCTAAGGTTCTGCTTAGAGCTGAAAGTTCGGAAAGTTCTTTTCGCAAAACTTTTGCTTTTGACGGAATCTCATTGGATATTTCTATTGATATGATGCTATTGGCTCAAAAATTGACCGTTAAGGCTCTTATAATATCTGAAGGAGATTATGTTGGTTTTAAACTTGCTGAACATAATAAAGATCTATTTGAATCTTTGAGTTTTAATTTACGCAAAGGAGATATCTTGGCAATATCTAATATGTATGAAATGACGTTAGATATGATCGATCCTTTATCGAATAAACCATCTGTTTTCAGTATACGTCCTGATGATTCCGCTTTAGATTCAATACGTGTAGATTATACAGAAGATCCGAATAAAATAAGTATTTGGTTAAAACGCGATATGCATAATCTTTATCAGGAATTGCGAGAGGAACCTCCGTTTAGAATTTTATTAGCTTCATATTTTGTATTGCCTGCATTAGTTGAGACTTTGTCTTTTATGAAGTATGAAGGTGCTTCAGGAGACAATGAGGAAATTATAAATAAAGGATGGTATCAGTCTTTAGAAAATCGTCTTGCTAGTTTACACATAGATATAAAGGATTCGGATTTATCTATAACCACTATCGCTAATAAGATATTAAGCGATATGATTCAGGAAAGCATGAACAGTCTTAAAAGTATTAAAGATAATATTTTGAGCGGCAATACATAAGGTTGGTATATATTATGAGATTAAAATATTTGACTGAAAAAGCCTACGAAACACTTATGGATAACATTGGAATAGATAAAGATAAATATAGTATAGCTTCAGTTTGGATACCTGAATACTTTAAAGGGAAAGAATACTTTAAAGAGTCAAGGATTGAAGCATCTTCTGTAAAACTTTACACTGAAGGAGGGAAAAATGAGTCTGATATTGTTAATGTTAAATTGATTTTTGATGCCTTCGATAAACTTACTCCTCAGCAAGCAAGCAACGAGTATCTTTGGAGCTATTTAAGTCTGGTTGAGTTTTGGGAATATTCTTTGTGGCGATGGGGAAATGACAGTGAAAATGAGTCAAGCGATGTTGAAGATGATGCGGATGACACAATCAATATAAAAGAATCTAAGCGTTCTGTAAATATAAAGCAAAGATATTTATGTGAAAAAAGTCGCATCGGATTATTAAGAAATGCCATTTCAAGATTATGGTGGTTTGGATATCTTTCATATAAAGAAGGTCCGCTTTCTCAAAAATATGAATTGACAGAATTGTTATTAACGCAGGCGGATTTGTGTCAAAGTATTATGGAACGCAATTTTTCCATGAACAGAAATGTTTGTTTTGGTATTTTGTCTGCAATAAAAAAAATTAATGATGACCAAGCGTTAAGCAATGTTATTAAAGATGAATGGCGTAGTCTTTGTAAGTATATTAACCGGTATGGTGCAGTAACGCTTTTAGATACCTTATCGCAAGATGAGGTGGAAAAATTGTCTTATGACTATTTGCTAGGGTTAAGATAAAAGGCATGACTATTTTAAAAGGTAAAATAGATAAGGTAAAGCTGAAATCAATGCAAGAATTATCGTTAAAGATTTAAGACAGCCTTATGACAAGAACTGAAGAGCATATTTCTAAGTATATGCGGAGCAATAAATCTAAGGACACCAAGCCGGAGATAATACTAAGACAAGAGCTTTGGCGACGAGGGCTTAGATACAGGAAAAATTATAAATATCTCAGCGGCAAGCCTGATATTGTTTTTCTTGGTGCAAAAATCGCGGTTTTCGTGGATGGCAGGATGTGGCACGGATACGATTGGGAGCATCAAAAGAACGATTTTAAAAGTAATCGCGATTATTGGATACCAAAGATTGAGGACAATCGAGAGCGTGATTTCAAAGTAACGCAGGATTTAATCGAGCTAGATTGGCTTGTTCTGCGCTTTTGGGATTTCGAGGTTAAACAAGACGTTGTCGCCTGCGCGGATAAAATAGAAAGAGCTTACAAAAACAGAGTAAACAGATGAGGAGTATATGTCAACTTTTAGATCGATAGACTTATTTGCCGGAATTGGCGGAATTCGTTTGGGTTTTGAACGTGCTTTCGGAGATGATATAGAGACAGTATTCGTCAGCGAGTGGGACGAAAATGCGAAGAAAACCTACCGCGCGAATTTTAACGACGATTTCGAGATTGCCGGAGACATAACAAAAATTAAAGAAAAGGATATACCTCAATTCGATATATGTCTTGCCGGATTCCCTTGCCAGGCATTCAGTCTTGCCGGAAAGCGTATGGGGTTTAACGACGACTATAAAGGGGCCTGTCGCGGAACGCTATTTTTAGATGTTGCGCGAATTTGCGATATACACAAGCCCAAAGTAATATTCTGCGAAAACGTAAAAGGACTTTATATCCACGACAAGGGGCGCACGTTCAGAATTATCAAGGCAACTTTTGAAGGCTTGGGCTATAAGGTTTTCGACTTCATTCTCAACAGCAAGGATTTCGGTGTTCCTCAAAATCGTGAGCGCGTTTATATTGTTGCGTTCAGGAATGATATAGCGCCAGAAAATTTTGAACCTCCCACACCTGTCGAAAATCGTCCTTGCATAAGGGATATTATGGAGGATGCGCCCATACCTTCAAAGTATTATCTTAGCGACGTGTATCTCGAAACATTGCGTAGACATCGTGCACATCACGAAGCTCTCGGACACGGTTTTGGCTACGAAGTGCGCGATTTGAACGGCATTGCCAGGGCTATTGTTTGCGGTGGAATGGGCAGAGAGCGCAACCTCATTGTTGACGATAGACCCCATAGTATGGTGCCGACAACGCGTATAAGCGGACAGATAAACCAAGAAAATATACGTAAAATGACCCCTCGCGAATGGGCAAGACTGCAGGGCTTCCCCGACGATTTCAAATTTGTTCTTGCAGACGCAAGCCTCTATAAACAGTTCGGAAACAGTGTAACTGTTCCCGTGATCGCGGCTATTGCTCGCAAAATAAAGGAGGTGTTGGATGGTCTCGGCGATTAAAGGGAAGACGTTAAATAAAGGTGAGTGGGCTGAGTTCTACGTTATGCTTAAGCTGCTCGGTGAGGGCAGATTGTATACGGCAGATAAAATGCTCAAAAAGAAGATAGACAGCTATCTTGACGTTCTCAAGGTCATTCGTCAAGAATATGAAACGCAGGTGCTGGAATACATAGTCGACGAACAAGGCGCAACTGTAACGATTAAGCCTCAGGGCAGTGATAATGTCTTTGAAGTTGTCCCTATGCAGCAATTTTCCCAAAATGCATTGACTTTGTTTGACAATATTAAACACGCAAAGGGCAGTTCAGTTACGGCGCCTGATAGCGTTTGCGAGTTTGCGCAGTTCATATATGTCTCCAAACCGAAGGCGCCGGCCGTCAAAGCCATGAAAAAACTTTTCGGCGGCAAGAACGACATTATTATTGAAGTCAGGGACGGACAGACGGCAATAGTATCCGTTATGGGGTTTTCAATCAAGTCAAAATTTGCGCATAACGCCACCCTGTTTAATGCTGGTTCGTCATCGCAGTTTCTTTTCAAATTATCTGACTGCGACGATCAAACGATGTTTGAGTTCAATGCCATCAAAGAAGGCAACGGACGCGGTTGGGCTTTATGCAGGGATTATTTGAAGTCGCATAATATCGGAATGGAATTTGCTCGCACGCAATATCAAACTTACGGAAATAATCTTTTACTGGTAAGAGAGTCAATGGCAAAAATTTTGGCTTGGTGCGTGCATGACAGGCTTATCGTCAGCAGTAAAGATTATGGTGTAATGGAGACGGTCGAAAGAATGGCTGCTGCCAATCCTCTCGGAGTGCCTTCACCTGCAATATATTATGAAAAAGTGCTTAAAGATTTCCTTATGGCTGGATTTACTGGTATGACGGCAGGCAGCCCTTGGGACGGAAAAGAGCAAGTAAACGGAGGATATATCGTCGTTATGGACGACGGAGACGTCATCTGTTATCATTCGAGCGACAGAGAAACTTTCAGAGATTATCTGTATCGCAATACATATTTTGAATATGTTAGTGCAGATAAGTATTCGTGGAGTCGTATCATAAAAATCGACGGAGAATATTTTTTGCCTTTAAACATTTCAGTAAGATTTTATAAATCCACAAGGTAAAAGGATATTGAAATACTAATCCTAAATTAAAGAATTTATGGCTAATAATCATTATGTTTCTAAATTAATTTTAAAACGTTTCGCTAAGGATATATCTACTTTTAATATGGAGACAAATACTTTAGTGGAAAAAGATTTTATAAAAAAAATTTTCTGTAATGATGATATTTACGATGAAGATATCGAGAAAAAATTAGCCGCCGAATTAGAAAGTCCGTTCGCAACGCTTTTAGATAATAAGATACTAAAATCAAAGGAAATTTGTCTTACACGTGAAGAATTGTATTTATTAAAAAAATATTTACTTTTGGATAGCGTTAGAACATATGATGCTGTAGATTTTCAACGAGTAATTGAAAATTTTTCGAAGAGCACTGAGAAATTTTTAACCTTTCCAGTTGACCATACAATTGATTGGATTAAACATTTGCCTAAAACGTCAGATTTAAATCTAAGTCCCAGGGAACTGCAAATGCGTGCGATGCGTTTGTTTTTAGAGTGTGGATCTTTGGAAGAAATTTTAATAAGTGATTTGGCAACGCGCGAACTATGTTGTTGGGCAAAAGTAATTTATGGTGCTTACTGTAATTTTTGGGACTGTGCAGACAACCAGGAATTTATTCTATCTTCGACGGGAATGGTGTCCGACTACGAGCCTAGTCATTTAGTTTTTGAGGGACTTGATCTTTCTAAGTTTTCATATCTTTTATACAATATTCAAAATGAAGGTCTTCAAGATAAAGTAAAGGCATTTTATTGCGGACAATTAGGCTTTATTCAATTAATGTATGAAAATTTTAATATATTTAATTTATCGTCTACGCGATGCATGGTATTATGTAATCCTTACTTTCGATTGTATAATGATGATAAGTTAATTATAAACGGTGAAGAAGTAGAATTTGAAAAACCATGTAATTGGCCGACTTTTTTCGAAACAAGATCTATTACGCGGGTGCCGAAAAATAGTTATGAGGATTTATTACGCGGAATTACAAAGAATGATAAGTTTACATATATTCCGATAAAACTTTCGTTAAATGATACGATTTATTTAAATTGCCTAATTCTTTCGCAAACGCACAAATTAATTGGTTTCCATGATGTTAATAAAATTATTGACTCATTAATTTGTGCAAATTTATTAAATTCTCTAAACGATAAATGTCTTTTAACTGAATTGCAGGGTATGGAAGCATTATCGCGATGGATAGATAATTTAATTAAAGATAAATATTCATATATTTTTAAGTATTTTAAAGATAAAAAATGGGAGTATACAATAGATCCATTTTTATATTTAGATCATTATTCCAACATGGCTATGAATGATGTTAGAAAAAATAAATATTTATTGAAATATTTGTTGTCTAACGAAGAATATGTACTCAACATGAAAAATTTTGAGTTTATTGGTTCGCCTGAGAAAAGAATTAAATTATTAAAATCAGATTTAAAAAAACTTGAAGAATGATAATAAAAAAATTAATTTTATGGGAGCAGTGGCAAATGAAACGTGTATATGATTTTTTGAAGGAAGTCGGAACGTATTATCTGGCGACAATGGACGGCGACCAACCGAGAGTCAGACCATTCGGAACGGTAAATGTCTTTGAGGACAAGTTGTACATACAGACGGGCAAGGGCAAGTCGGTTGCAAAGCAGATTGCTGCTAATCCAAAAGTTGAAATATGCGCTATGAAGGGCGACGAATGGATAAGAGTTGCCGCAACGCTTGTCGAAGACGACAGGGTGGAGGCGCAGGAGAGTATGCTTAACTCATATCCTAGTCTTCGTGCAATGTACAAGACTGGTTCTGACGGCAATACGATTGTGTATTACTTAAAGGATGCTGTAGCAACTATTTCGTCATTCTCTCACGCACCAGTTGAGATTATGTTTTAAATAGAATAATTAAACTGACTACGGCGCGTTGATTAAATCAACGCGCCGCTTAAATATTTTTTGTTCGCATTATTTAAATCAATAAGTTTAATCTTCTAAGGCAACAACGTAATCGTCGTTAAGACAAAAAATTTTGTCGATCATTTTAAGTACGGCTTTGCAGTTTAATATGCGAGCAATGAGAATTGTATAAGCCTTTTGCGAATCAGCATTATTTTTCCATATTCTTCCGCGCGGGAAAAACTCATAGTCGAAGCCGTGTAATTCGGAATGGGCTTTTTGTTGCTTCTTCCATACGTTGTCGTGGCTTTCATAACCGCAAAAATCGAATAGAAGCTGAAATTTTCCTTGTTTAATAAGATTTTCGTCTTTCGTCAAAATCCAAAAAACGCCTTCTTTAGGATGTAAATTAGCTGTCGTTTCCATTTTGCATTAAATACTTTTATCGTATTTTGATGATATCAGTGTATAAGTTTTGCTCTTTACGCTCTTGCCGCCTATAAGTTGAGGCTCGTGCATCCATTGCGTCGGCTTGAAAATTCCGAGAAATACATATGGACCACTTGATTTTAATTTTGCAAATGCTAATCTGGTCGTGGCGTCGTCGAAAAAATCATCGGGTTCTGCACCGGTGTTTATCCAGTATTCGGTAATTGTATTGCCATCATAATGTATAAGGTCGAGCCAAGATTTTTTGGATTGCGTGATGGCAGTATCAATGTCAATTGTTTTACGACCGTTGTCAATAATGCAATTTGTAAGTCCCCATACGCTGTAACCCTCTGGTGTAGCGTCGTTTGCAAAAAGTACCTGCATATTACCGAATTTGTTGCGTTTGGATTTATCCCAGGAATAGGTTTTGCAACCCTCGTCATAAATACGCTGTAAAGCAGTGTCTATTCCGTGATTGATGTTTGCTATTAACGGAATAGGAATGGAGGTTGTTCTATTTGTTGCGTATTTATTCAAAGCGGTGCTTTTACCTGTCATAAGATAATCTATACTTACTTCAAATATTTCAGCAAGTTTAGGAAGCAATGTGATTTCAGGGTAGCCAAATCCGCTTTCCCATTTGCTTACAGCTTTATCACTTATATTTAATTTTTCTGCAAGCGTAGCTTGCGTCCAACCCTTTGATTTCCTTAATTCAGCAATGTTTTTTCCTAAATTATGCTCCATAATCGGTACTCCTTTAATTTATATTTTAATTATAAAATTATGTGGATAAAATGTAAACCTACTTATAGAATACTTGAATTGATAAAATAGTTTAAAATTGTTTATAAACTCTACGCTTAGTAGAATTATACAGTAAGTAGTTGTAGTTGTAAATACGTGAGTATTCAAACAGAAAGGTAATTTTGCCTTTTAAACCATATAAAAAGTCTACGGAGCGTAGACTGCGCAGTGGTGGTTGTTTGTATATGATGGCAGAGATGTAGAAATTTCGTTTATCGATAAAATGTTAAACTGTAAAATTTTAAGGAGGGTGAATGGCAGACCAACAAAACACCTTATGCATCTATCCGCTTTGAAGCGCGGCATGTATATTATTTTTGTAATGTCTACGAACTATTGTAAATAAGAAGCTTGATAAGAGGCGGCGCGTTTGAATAAACGCGCCGCCATTTTAGATATGTAAATATAAGCTTAATTCGCAAAGTGTAATTGGGTGCAAATTTTTTGTCGAAAACATTTCATAAAAGCGGCTTAATTCGATAATAGTCTGTATCAAATCGAAGTCGGCCGCTTTTTTATGTTGCCTGAAAGATGAAGGTAATCCTTTGCATTTGGGGTGCAGGTAGGGTGCAATATTGTTGGGACTAAAAAGTCGCTTTAAAACGGGGTAGTTTACAGCCATTTTGGCTTAAATTCGGGCAAAATCGAGGATTGAGGTTTAATATGCAAGGGACTTAAAATCCCTCGGTTTAACAGCCGTATCGGTTCAAATCCGATCTCGGGCACCAACGAAAAAACACTCATTTTTGGGTGTTTTTTCGCTATTTTGAGGCAAAAACTGACTTATTTAAGTTCGTGCGAGGGCAAAAGCCCGACGCCAAGCCGAGAGTGCCCTTTTAAGGGTTTCGGCTTATCTCAAATTACAAAATGGGAGGAACTTTTGAGAGTTTCTTCCATTTTTGTTACCTTTGGGAAGAAATTGGGAAGTGAAAACTTGCCATATTTGCCTAAAAATAAGCGTTTTTTTGTTAATTTGATTGTAAATCACAGGAATACCTGTTAAGAACAATGCTGAACCGATTTAAAGTGTGCATTTCACACCATCTGCGGCGTTGAAGCCCTCGACCGTGCGTCCTTGCACGCCCTTCGCGCTTCGCCTTGCAGCTGTCGCAAACCGCGCCCTTTAAATTGCTACGCTCCCATAAAGGCACATAGAATAATGACGAATATGCTTTAATTTACCTTTATGGGCGGTTCAGTATCATTCTTACCAGGTATAGTCAATTTTGTTAATTTCTTGCATTAAATATTCTTCCGAGTAGTCGGTATAGCCTCTGTCAACTCGGCTGGTCTTTACATCAGCGTCGAATTCGTGCCCTACCCACTTCATAACGACTTCGGGGTTACACCCACACTCTTTCGCCCTTGTTATGAAGGTATATCCCCAACCGTCGTCCTCATCATAAAATCCATGTTCTTTGCAGTACTTTTCGAGCATATCGGAAAAATCGCCCTCGTAGCGATATTTGCCTTTAAGTATTGCTTCAAGGAGTACGCATAATTTGATTATGACAAGTTCTCTGTTGCCGCGGGCAAGTTCCTCGTTGAAATAGTCTTCCGTAAGTTCTGCGGCTACATACGCAAGTAAAAAATTGCTATCTAATTTGACGGCTTAAAATAAGTCATTTTTAAGGTAACTGTAAATTCCGCCACAAATAAAAATTGCAAACACAAAAGGCGTTGCGGGAATATTCTGTTTCATTTTATATTTCAGACATTGTGCAGGCGGAGTATGTTTTTAATTGAAATGCGAATAATATATTTTATTGAATAAGGGAGGCGGCGCGGCGAATTCATCGCCGCGCCGCAGGTTTTATTAAACTAAGATTAAATCATTTAGAGAATTTTTAAGGATTGATTACTTTTCTAAATATGTTTAAAACATCAAGATTTAGTTTATAATATAGTTTACAATATGGTTGACAAAACGGTAATTTTGTTGTTACAATTTAGTTGACATTAAAATCAAGGGGTAAATGATGGATAAGAGTAAAATCAATGATTTGATATTTGGTGAAAATTATTATAGTATCGAAGATCTCCGTTATAATAAGCAGATAGGTATCTTGTTTTCAAATGAGGAACTTAAAGAATTTCTTAATCAAAAGGAGAGGTGTATTGAAAACGGAGACGCTTATGTATACAATTTGCCTTTAAAAACATTTAATTCAAAATATTGTTTTTACATTAGCGGTGTTTACCTCATGCAGAGGCAGCTTCAGTATTTATCTACCTATATTGAAGATTATAAAATTTATCAAAAGCCTTTATTTGAGAGAAATGCCGAAGATATAATAATGTCCAGGCTGTTTTCGGAAGTTGAAGGTACTCTTAATGTGGAAAATGTCAATACAACTCATAAGCGCGTTAAGGAGATATATCAAAAGGCTGAACTTAAAGACAACAACGACATAATAATAAAAAACATGTTAGATGCAGTCAAATACATTTCCAATGAACGGCCGACTTTCAATAAGGATAACTTGCTGAAACTTTACAATATTTTAAGTAAAGATTGCCTTGATGAAGAAGATAAGCTTAAAGAAGGCGCTTATTATCGTGACGATACCGTATCGATAGGCGATTTTGACGGTGCGCCGGTATCGCAAATCGAAGAGTGCATGGACAGCTTGTTTGCCTTCGTTAACGACGCTGAAAACGTTAAAAAATATGGTTTACTATTGCCGCATATTTGTCATTACTATATGGTATATGTTCATCCGTATTTCGATTATAACGGAAGGACGGCAAGGATGATTTCATTTTGGCTCAACATTCTCTATGAAATTCCTGCCGCGCCGTTATTTATTAGTGAAGCCATCAACGACAATAAAAAAGATTATTATAAGGCGTTGGTTAATACAAGGTTGACACACAATGACCTTACGTATTTTCTTGGCTATATATTAGAGGTTGCGACAAAGTACAGTTTGCTTTACAAGAACCTTGAAAATATCAATAATCAACTTTCAAAACTTGGGGAAACATTGACATCGTCTGAAATGGGTTATTTGAAAAAAATAATCGTCCATAATGCTGATGGATATTTCAACTATAAGACATTCCTTGAATATATCCGGAGTTCAATGACGAAGGCGGGAGCGTTGAAAATACTCAACAGCTTGACCGAATATGGACTTCTTGAAAAAAGCACTAATAAGAAAAAAGAGGCTATCTATAGGGTTAACCAGTCAATCATCACCTATAAGTACACCGAGTAAGCTTGTTGATATTGACTTAATAATAATCGTAGAAACGCTTTGCGCCAAGTAAGAAAATTTAATGGCAGAAAAAGTAAATACCGTTGAAGAACAGAATAAATTTTCTTAGTATTCCGAAGATATGGATAAATATTTTACTGATAAAAAACTTATTATATAAGTGATATTTAAAAACTAAATCAGCTCAGTTTTTCATGAATAATAAAACAAAAGGTTCCGAGGGAATAGTCCACGCTGCGTGGATTGCGGAAACGCGCCGAATGTGATATTATGGCTGAGAGGTTGAAACTATGAATATCGATGAAAGTGCAAAACTACTGAGAACTTTAAGGACGGCGAAGGGCATGACGCAGCGCGAGCTTGCGGAAAGACTGCACGTTCTGCCCAAGACCGTATCCAAGTGGGAGACGGGCAACGGCTTCCCCGACGTCGCCCTGATAGCACCGCTCGCGGAGGCGCTCGGCGTCAGTGCGGAGGCGCTGCTCGGCGTGAAAACGGAGGAAAACGCTAAGGAGGCGGGCAATATGAAAAGGAGTAAAATTTATCGTTGTCCTGCGTGCGGCAACGTGATATTTCAGACGGGCAAGGCGGAGGCGGAGTGCTGCGGGCAGTCGCTCGCGCCGCTCAGGGCGAACGACGCGGACGAGGGGCACTGCGCACAGTTTGCGAAGACGGACGGCGAATACTATGTGGCGTTCGGCCACGAGATGACCAAGGCTCATTCGATAGAGTTCGTCGCCTGCCTGACCGACGACAGCGCGTTCGTAAAGAAGCTCTATCCCGAGCAGGACGCTTCCTGCCGCGTGCCGATATTCCGCCGCGGCAAGTACTATTGTTTCTGCAATCTCCACGGATTATTCAGGATTAAGTAAGCGGCAAACCCTACGGCTTATTCGGGATTATGCAAACGGCGTTAAACGGTCAGACGGACGGTGCGGCGCGGCGATTTCATCGCCGCGCCGCTTATGTTTTACTGGACGATTGCGCAGGACGGCAGATATGGGGCGGCGGGTTATAAACAGAGCGAGGGGCGGGCGAGGATTACGCCGTTGCTCTTTCTGCCTTTTTCCGCGATCGGCTTTAAGAATTTTGCCAAATTAAGACATTTTTCGGGAGGAGTATTGCAAATTGCAAAAAGCGTGGTATAATGGAAAATGTCAAATTTTGTTTTTAAGGGGAATTTAACGTCGGACGGGGAGCGGCGCGAGCCGTCCGCGCAAGAGGATAAAGATGAAAAAGAAGCTTACCGTGGAACTAGACGGGGCATGGGTGCTGTCGCACCGCGACGACGAAGTGCTGCCCGTGGACGCAATCGAAAGCCGACTTAAAGCCGTAGACGGGCTTGAATTGAAGAACAGTACTCTCGTTTCGCTCGACGTGCTGTTCGACGACGATAAGATAAGCGCCGAGCAGGTCGAAGGCAACATCAAAAGCCTGTTCGCCGAAATATATTCCGAGGTCAACGCCGACGAAATACTCTCTGTGCAGACCGAAGATTACGACGGGGAGGAGCCCGACCTCATCGACAAGGCGCTCGACGCGATCAGGCGCTATTCCGGAACGCAATCCGAAAAGGATGGGGAGAGTGACGACTTGCAGCCCGAAAAGGACGGCGAGGACGCGCTGACCAAGATCGACGCGCTCGTCGGCGCGGCGGAGTTCAAGGCGCTCGCGAGGGAAATAGCCGACGTCGCGCCCGAAATCAGGCGGACGGGCACTTACGAAGTATTCCTCAACCGCTGCTATCTCTTTTCGATAGGCGACGGCAGCGGGCTGACCACCTATCTCACCCTGCTCGCGCAGCTGGCGGGCGAACTCGGGCTGTGCAGAATGAGCAGCAGCCCCGTGTGCGAGGAGAAGCTCGACGCCTTCCGCGAGGGAATGGAGCCCTTCGGCGACGCCCTGCGCGTGCTCGCAAACGGCAACCGCAGGAGCGTCAGGGTGCTGTGCATAGACATAAGCGAGTGGCTGGACAACACCGACAACAGATTTTTCAAACAGTTTCTGCGCATGGTCGAGAAGCGCTCCGACGAGTTCATAGTAGTCTTCCGCGTGCCCTTCGTCGACAAGGACGTGCTGGCGAGGCTGCGCTTCTCGCTCAACGACCTGCTCAATGTCAGGGCGGTCTCCTTCCCGCCGCTCAACCGCAGCGAGATTAAGGACTTTGCCGAGGCGGAGTTCGGCCGTTTCAGCTTCGGGCTGACGAGGACGGCGTGGGATTGCTTCTTCGAGCGCATTTCGGAGGAAAAGAGCGACGGCAAGTTCTACGGCATTAACACCATAAAGAAGGTAGTCAAGGAACTCGTCTACTATAAACAACTGCAGAACGCGCGCACCAACAAGACCGACACGGTAATAGGCAAGAACGAGGCAAGAAATCTCTGCGAGGGCGCGGACAATTCCGGGCTTTCTGGGTATGAAATGCTCTCAAAGCTCGTCGGCAGCGAGGACATAAAGAAGCGGGTCGAGGAGATAATCGCGCAGATAGAGCTTACGGCAACCGACAGCTCCTCCGAGCGCCCCTGCATACACATGCGCTTCGTGGGCAATCCCGGCACTGGCAAGACGACCGTCGCGCGGATAATCGGCAAGATATTGAAGGAAAAGGGCGTACTGCGCATAGGCAACTTCTACGAATACGCGGGGCGCGATTTCTGCGGCAGGTATATCGGCGAGACTGCGCCCAAGACGGCGAGCATCTGCCGCGACGCCTACGGTTCGGTGCTCTTTATCGACGAGGCGTATTCGCTCTACCGCGGCGACGACAACTCCCGCGATTACGGCAGGGAGGCGCTCGACACGCTCATCGCCGAGATGGAAAACCACCGCAACGACTTCGTCGTCATAATGGCGGGCTACACCGACGACATGAATAAGCTCATGGAGGGCAATTTAGGGCTTGCGAGCAGAATGCCCTACACGATAGAGTTCCCCAACTTCACGCGCGCACAGCTCTACGAGATCTTCGCGTCGATGGTAAAGGAGAAATTCAGCTGCGACGACAAGCTCCTGCCCGCGGCGCAAAAGTATTTCGCCGAACTGCCCGACGGCATAATCGGGGCAAAGGAATTCAGCAACGCCCGCTACGTCCGCAATCTGTTCGAGAGGACGTGGGCAAAGGCGGCAATGCGCTGCCAGCTGAACGGCAAGCGGAGCATAGTCCTCACCAAGGACGATTTCGAGCAGGCGAGCGCCGACAAGGAATTCGCAGTAAAAGTTCCCAAAAAGACCAGAATAGGTTTTTAAAATATGATTTGGAGGTTAATATGGCAGACAACAGAGAATTGAGGCAGGCGCGGGCGGCGTTCGACGCACTGTGCAACGCCCTCGACGCCGACGGCTGGCACTATGAGAAGGACGAGGAGGACATGTCGATAAACTGCGGCGCGCAGGGCGAAGATCTGCCCATCGAGATTAAGATAAGCGTCGACGCGGACAGGGCGCTCGTCACTCTGCTCTCCGAAATGCCCTTCAAGGCGCCCGAGAGCAGGCGGCGCGAAATGGCGGTCGCCGTGGCGAGGGCGAACGACGGCATGGTCGACGGCAGCTTCGACTATGACTATTCGGGCGGCACCATTCTGTTCAGGATAACGACGAGCATAAGGGAGAGCCTTATCGGCGAGCGGGCGCTGCAATACATAGTATATTGCGCCTGCAACACGATTGACAGGTACAACGACAAGTTCCTTATGGTTGCGAAGAACGACATGACCTGCGACGAAGTTGCGGAGTTCATACAGTGAGGAGGGCGGAATAATGGCTGACGCAAACGAAATCAAACAGGCAAAGACCGTCTATAAGACGCTCTGCAAGGCGCTCGACGACAAGAACTGGAAATACGAAGAACACCCCGACGACCTGGTCGTCACCTTCTCGTCGGTGGGCGAAGATCTGCCCATGGGCTTCGTCGTGCATATCGACGCGGACAGACAGCTCGTCAGGATGTTTTCGAGGCTGCCCTTCAAGTTCCCCGAAGAACGCAGGGTGGACGGCGCGATTGCAACTTCCCTGATAAACTATAAGCTGGCGGACGGCAGCTTCGACTTTGATTATTCGACAGGCGACGTGACTTTCAAGCTGACGGCGACGTTCCTCGACAGCCTCGTCTCCGAAGACCTGCTCCTCTATATGGTCGCCTGCTCGTGCTACACGGTGGACGAATACAACGACAGGCTGCTCATGGCGGCAAAGGGAATGTTGCCCGCCGACAAGGTAGTGACGGACGACTGAGAAAAATAGCTCAAAATGAAAAAGACGGTCCGCCCGCATAAGTTTCGGGCGGACGCCGCAACCCCGAGGGGTAGGGCGGCAAAGCGAGGTAATTATGATTGCGATAGAACGCAGATATATCAATTGGGAAAAGACGGGGAAGAACCTGCAATTTCTTCGGGCGGACAACCTTGCCCTGCGCAAGAAAGTGTGCTATGCGCTCAACTACGACAAGGGCGAATGTTCGGGGAACTGCAAGAACTGTAAGTTCGACATGGACACGAATATCAGCCGCACGGAGCTGGCCAAAATTTTCAGCGTTTCCGACAGCGTCATTTTCAATTGGGAAAACGGCATTACGCCCGTCGACCTCGAAGATATGCTGTTCTATTGTCAGATTGCCGAATTGACGCTCGACGACATATTAGTTTACGACTGAAAATTTTATTAAGTTGACCTAAGACGGTCGGCGGCTTTCGTGCCGCCGACCGTCTTTTTGCCGTTTTTTGGTCAAAACCCGTAAAAAATACGGGGTTTTCCCCTTCTTCGGGCAATACCCGTACAGGGGGAAGAATACTCGGTTGAACGGCAGATTTCTATGGCTTATAATATATCGTGCAAGCAGGGAAAAGCAGTATATACAGCGCCCTGCGGCAATAAATACCCGTTACAAGGAGGGAGATTATGGATTTATTGAATATATTGATGGACGCGGATAACTGCGAGCCCATCGCGCTTCAAGACGAAGACGGCGAGATCATGCGCTTCAAACAAGTGGCGGTAATTCCTTACGGATTGGCTATATATTGCGTGCTTAAACCGCTTGACGAAATCGAGGGGGTGGCGGACGACGAGGCCATCGTCTTCCGCGTGGACTTCGACGAGAACGGCGAAACGATAATCTGTCTTGAGGAGGACGAGGGCACCGCCCTCGCGGTATTCGAAAAATACTATGACCTGCTCGCAGACAGAGCGGACAAGGACTGAGGGGGGATAATATGGAATTCAACAGGGACAATGACGGAGGTTGCGACCTGGCGGAAGTGTTGTTCGATAAGGACGACTCGTCCGACATAGTCCTCGTGAACGGCAAGGGGCGGGAAGCGACTTTCAGGCAGATCTACGCTACTGTTGCGGGCGGCAAGGTCTACTGCATACTTGCGCCCGTCGAGGACGTCGAGGGCATTGCCGAGGACGAGGCGTTCGTATTCGAGCTGGGCGAAGGTCAGACGCTGACCGTCGTCCGCGACGCCGAGATGAGCGGCGCGGTATTTTCCGAATACTACCGCGCGATAGCCGAAGGAGGCAAGTGACATGGCAAGAAAAGAGGTTACGAAGGGCAGTTCGCTGTTCAAGAACGGACTTGCCGCGTTGCAGCCCGACTATACCGACGCCAAACTTCGGGCGGATATCGGGCTGCTTGCCGAACTCGACGCGCGCTTTGCGGATATCGAGGGGCAGGACTATGCCTGCCACGCCGTCAAGGAGCAGCTGTTCGGCATATTAAGGAAGCCCAATAAGAGCGGGCCTGCGGCAATATTCGTGTTCGTCGGTCCGCCCGCCGTCGGCAAGACCATGCTGGCGCAGAAGATAGGCGAGGCGCTCGGCCGCCCGTTCGAGCGGTTCGATATGTCGGGCTATTCCGACAAGGAAGCGCCCATAAGCCTTTTCGGGCTGAACAAGAGCTATAAGTCCGCCGCGCCGGGCAGGTTCACGACCTATATCAAGGAACACCCCATGTCGGTCATTCTGTTCGACGAGATAGAAAAGGCGCACGCCACCGTGCGCAACAACATTTTGCAGATGCTCGACAAGGGCGCGGTCAGGGACCTCTACTACGAGCGCGATTTCAGCGTGCGCGACTGCATACTCATCTTCACGACCAACGTCGGCACCAATGCGTATAACGCGGGCAACCCCTACAATCTCTCGACCACGCCCATGGCGACGGTCATACGCGCGCTGGAGGAGGAGAAAGATCCCGTCACGGGCGACAGGTATTTCTCGCGCGAGCTCGTCTCGCGCTTCGCCTCGGGCAGGATAATAGTATTCAACAAGCTCCGCCCCGAGGTGCTGCACCGCATAGCCGTCAGGAATATCGCCGAGATGATGAACTATTACTACGGCGCGTACAACATTAAGGTAATAACCGACAAGTCGGCGCTTGCAGATTATATCATATTCTCGCAGGGCGGCAACGCCGACGCGCGTTCGATAGTCCGCGCCGTCAGGGAGTTCTTTTCAAACAACTTCGAGCGCTCGGCAGAGCTCGTCAGCGGGCTGGGCTGCGGCGGCAGAATATGCAGGATACGCTTTCGGCTCGACTTCGATTCGGCTACGGCGGAGGCGGCGGAAGTGCTGTCGGAGGGCGGACATTCCAACGTGCTCTCCTACGGCGGCGATCTGAGCGGCTATATATACGCTACCGAGCGGGGGAGCGTGACGCTCGTCGAGGCGGAGGACGACATAGACATTCACGGCATAAAGCGGCTTGCCCCCGCCATTGCGTTCGTCGGCGTGACGGCGCAGAATTTGGCAAAGGCGAAGGCAGTTTTCAACAATCTTATCGCTGCGCAGGTGCCCGTCTACGTCTATACCAGAAGCGACAGCATACCGCTCACCTACTACGCCGACAACGGCGCGGTCGACTGTCACACGCGCAATTCCCCGCTGTCTTTCAGCGAGTGGATAAGCGACGCGGCGGCGGGCATAGATCTCAGTCGGTCGGTGCGGCTGCTGTTCAGAACCAATAAGATTATAACCTGCTCGACTTCCTATAAGTATTACCGCCGCTCCTGCTCGGTCGACATACTTTTGTCGGACTTCGCCGAGGCGATAGCCTTCGGCGGCGGCGAGAGCGCGCTGTTCGAGGGCAGGGAGACCATTCCCGACGTGACCTTCGACGACGTAATAGGCGCGGAGGAGGCCAAGCGCGAACTTCTGCCCGTAATCCGACAGCTGAGAAATTACAGGGAGTACGAGAAGAACGGCATACGCATACCGCGCGGAATAATCCTCGACGGCGCGCCCGGCTGCGGCAAGACCATGTTGGCAAAGGCGGTCGCAAACGCCGCGGATATGCCCTTCATTTCCATGAACGCGGGCGAATTTCTCTCCCGCTGGGTGGGCGAGGGCGAGCGCAGAATACGCGAAGTATTCGCCGCCGCAAGGCGATATGCGCCCTCTATCGTGTTCATAGACGAGATAGACTGCATAGCCAAGGACAGAATGGGCGACGCGGCGCAGTCGGCGCATACCGACGGGCTGACCAACTCGCTGCTGTCCGAACTCGACGGCTTCGATACGGGGAGCGCTGCGCCCGTATTCGTCATCGCGGCGACCAACTTTGAAACGCGCGGCGACGACGTTTCGCTCGACAGGGCGTTTCTGCGCAGGTTCGACAAGAAGATACATATCAATCTGCCCGCGTTTGCCGAACGGCTGGCGTTTATCGGGCGCGAACTGGGCAGATACCCCTTCTCTGAGGTCAGCGACGGAACGGCGGCGACTATCGCCCGCCGCTCGGTCGGGTGGTCGCTCGCCGACCTCAATCTCGTCGTTCAGAACGCCGTAAGGCACAGCGAGAACGACGGAAAATTCCTCTTGACCGACGAGATACTTTTCGAGGCGTTCGAGAGCTTCAATGCGGGCGACAGAAAGGTCTACGACGCAAAGACGGTCGAGCGGACGGCTTACCACGAGGCGGGACATTCGCTCGTCGCAAGTCTTCTCGGGCTCAACCCCGTATATGCTACTATCGTCGCGCGCGCCAACTACGGCGGCTTCGTGCAGTTCGGCGAGGAGGACAAGCCCGAACTCTCGCGTTCGGAATGTCTCGACAGAATATGCGCGGCAATGGCGGGGCGGGCGGCGGAAGTCTGCTTCTTCGGCGAGGACGGCATATCGTCGGGCGCGGCGGGCGACATACGCAGCGCCACTCAGACGGCGGTTGCAATGGTCTGCGACTTCGGCATGGACGAGGGGCTGCTCTGCCGCATCGACAGAAAAAAGGCGCTCGAAAATGCTGAAATATTTGCAAGGGTGCGCGGGCTGATCGCCGAACAGTACGGCCGTGCGCTCAGGCTGATTACCGACAATAAGGACAGGGCGGAGGCGGTCGCAAAGGCGCTTTACGAGCGCGAAAGCCTGAGCGGCGAACAACTTTCGAACCTCATCTCCGCAAATTGAGAGGTGTACAATGCACAGCACTATGGCAAATTTGCTTCTGACCAAACTCAATACGGGCAACCGCTTCTTCGACGCGAGGGAATTGCCCGACTTCGACGACATAACCTTCGACGCGGACGACGAGATCGCCGCGCTCGAAAAGGCGGGGCTTATCCGCAAGGTCGGCGCAAGGAAGTATAAGATAGTCGTCGACATATATACTCTGCGGCAGAGTGTGCTCGCGGGCGAGAAGTCGGGCGTGCAGGACGAGCCGCCCGAAGCGGGCGGACTGTGCAGGGCGGATATTACCGATTCGGTCTGGCGGGTAAAGCGCTTCGGCAAAAAGCTTCCCTCCCGCTCCCGTAAGGGCGGCGAGGACGACGAGTACAGCCGCCGTCGGGAATATCTCGAAAGGCGCAGGCGCGAACTCATTGCCCGCCTGCGCGAGGACGAGAAGAACGCCTCGGGCGGGGACGATGACGACGAGGACGAAACTTCCGCCGACGGCGAGGGTGAAACCTCCGAGGAGGAGATACGCAGAAATCTCGCCGAGCTTTTCGATAATCACAGCGAGGAGGCGGGGCTGGCGATCGCCGCGCTGAAAATGTGCGCGGACGGCGACTATATTTCGGCAGAGCTGTTGGAGTACAGGCTGAATATTTCCTCCGACGCCGCGAGCGGCGTCTGTCTGTTCCTCTACTTCAACGATTTCATCACGGGCGAGGACGGAAAATTCCGTCTGGCTTTCCCGAAAGAGCTGCTCGGCGAATATATCGGGGAGGCGGAAAAGCGCAGGGAGGCGGTCGACCGCCTTGCGGGCGTACTCGCCGAGGTCGCAAAGAGGGAGGCGCGGCGCGGGACGAATACCGTCGGCTACAATAACGCCGTGCGGCAGAAGGTCGCGGACATATTCGGCCGCGACGCAAAGATGACGCGCGGCAAGGCGATAACCATGGCGGAGGGCTGCCTCTACGCCGCCCGCGATCTGGCGGACAAAGCCGCAATAACCCTCTACGAAGGCGTCCTTTCGGAGCTTAAAAACATGAGCGACTATATATTCAACCGCCTGAAAATCTCCATAAAATCCTGACGATCGGGGCATTTTCAGACGGCGAGGCAAGGGCTGAGATTATCAGCCCTTGCATAAAATTTATATTAAGACTTGATTACTTAACCCGAAAGTGTTATATTTATCCTGCGGGGAGGAGGGGGAATGATTTACGTTACGGGAGATACTCACGGTAAACTCGATGCGCTAAAATTGGGGCTGTTTGCCGATAAAAATCCGCAGCTTACCAAGGACGACTATGTCATAATCTGCGGCGATTTCGGCGGAGTGTGGGCGCGCGAAACGCTGGATAGCGACCTTGAAACATATAAAAAACTGCCGTTTACCACCCTTTTCGTCGACGGAAATCACGAAAATTTCCGGCTGCTCAATTCCTTTCCCGTGACGGAGTGGCGGGGCGGCAAGGTGCATGAGATCGCGCCCGACATAATTCACCTCATGCGCGGGCAGATCTTTACGCTCGAGGGCAAGACCATCTTCGCCTTCGGCGGCGCGACGAGTACGGACAAGGCATTCCGCCGTGAGGGAATTTCCTGGTGGGCGGAGGAAATGCCGACCTTCGGGGAGCTCGACGAGGGCATCGCCAACCTCAGAAAATACGGCAACAAAGTCGACTATATCATCACCCATTCCTGCGGCGAGCGGGCGCTCATGTACCCGCCGCTCAGGGTTTTCGGGCGCGGAATGAGCGTCTATCCCGACAATCAGATGCTCTCATTTTTCGAGGACACGGTCGAATATACCCGCTGGTATTTCGGGCATTATCACCTCGACGCAAAGCTCAACGACAAGTTCAGGGTACTCTATCAGGACATAGTGCCGCTCGGCGAATGACCGTAACGGGCGGCAAAGCGGCGATATTGCGCGGCGATAACGGCGGCAGAGGAGGAAATATGATATTTGAGGCAGAGTTTTCGGACGGCGAGGGGCTGAAAGAATACCCCCGCCCGCAGTTCGCGCGGGACAGCTATATATCGCTCAACGGCGAATGGGACTATGCCGTGACTTCCTCGCCCGAAAGGCCGACGCGCTACGACGGCAGAATAAAAGTGCCTTATTCGCCCGAAAGCCCGCTCTCTGGTGCGCAAAGAGCGCCGTCTGCAAGCGAATATCTGCACTATCGCACCTTTTTCACCCTGCCCGAAGGCTTCAACCGCGGCAGGGTAATGCTCAATTTCGGCGCGGTCGACCAGCGTTGCACGGTGTACTGCAACGGCGCGGAGGTCGGCGGGCACGAGGGCGGTTATCTGCCCTTTTCGGTTGAGCTGACCAAAAGCCTTAACGGGGGCGAAAACGAGCTGTGCGTCGTCGTCGCCGACGACGCCGCCTCGGACGTGTACGGCAGGGGCAAGCAGAGCTATTCGGCGGGCGGAATATGGTACACGGCGATAAGCGGAATATGGCAGACGGTATGGCTGGAAAGCGTGCCGAAGGACTTTTTGCGGGGCGTGAAACTTCTGCCCGACGCGCAGAGCGGCAGGCTCGAAGTCATTTTGGACGCCTCGGACGCGGGTATTCCCGCCGAAATAGCCGTACTCGACGGCGACGAGCGCATTGCCTTTCGCGAGGGCATATATGCGGGGCAATCGTGCATTTTAGACGTTTCGCGCTGTCAGAAGTGGTCGCCCGACAACCCGCAGCTCTACCGAATAGTCATAACTTACGGGCAGGACAGGGTAAGAAGCTATTTCGGGCTGCGCACGTTCGGAACAGCCGAGAGGGGCGGGCGCAGGTGCTTTACGCTCAACGGCAACCCGATATACCATAACGGACTGTTGGATCAGGGCTATTGGGGCGAGGGCATCTACACGCCCGCAAGCAACCGCGAGATGTACGACTGCCTCAAAGCGGTCAGGGGGCTGGGCTTCAATATGCTAAGAAAGCATATCAAGGTAGAGCCGCTTCTATGGTACTACTACTGCGACATACTCGGCATACTCGTATGGCAGGATATGGTAAACGGGGGCGCACCCTATTCAAAACTTCGCATAAACCTCGGCCCGTTCATAGATCTGCACCTCGACGACATGAATTTTAAGAGTATGGGCAGGGATAACCCGCGCTCCCGCAGGCAGTACATGGCGGAGGCGGAGGACACGATAAAGACGCTTTTCAACTGCGTTTCGCTGTGCCTGTGGACGCCCTTCAACGAGGGTTGGGGGCAGTTTGACGCCGTCGGCGTGTGGAGGGCTCTGCGCGAACTCGATCCCACCCGACAATACGACCACGCCAGCGGCTGGCAGGACAAGGGCGGCGGCGACGTGTACAGCCGCCACGTATATTTCAGAAAACTCAGGGTAAAGAACGACAAAAAGCGCGTGCTCGCCGTCACGGAGTTCGGCGGATATGCCTGTTCCTCGGGCGACAAAAAGGCTTTCAGCTACCGCAGGTTTTCGACCTCGGCGGAATACGCGGCGGCGCTTGAACGGCTGTATCTCAAAGAGGTAGTGCCGCTCATCCGCTCGCAGGGGCTTGCCGCGACGGTGTACACCCAGCTTTGCGACGTCGAGCAGGAGGTCAACGGGCTGTTCGCCTCGGATATGAAGTGCAAAGTCACGCCCGAGAGGCTAAGCAAGGTAAACGACGAGGTATATGCCGCGTTTGGCGAGGTCTTCGGCGGCGGTAAGAAAGACGACTGATAACAGCCGTTGTCGTTTTTATCGGACAGCGCGTCTTAATGCAGCGGCGTTTCGCCGCGGCAGACGTACTTTTTCCGCTTCGGGCGGGCGCAAAAAGTCTTAAAAAACGCTTGACAAAGCCCGCGCTGTCATTTATATTATAAAGTACATAACCTTTCGGTGAGCGCAGGCCCGCCGATAAAAATATCGCGATGAACGAGCGAGTAACAGAGGAAGGCGTCTTTCAGCGAGCGGATGGCGGTGGAAGTTCCGCAAGTCGCACCCCTGCGAAAAACCCTCGGGAGCGAGTTATCCGAACCTCGTGCGGCGGGCAGTAGGGTAACCGTCCGGCTGTACGATAACACGCTCTCAAAGTGACTGCTTTGCAGTAATTTAGGTGGCACCACGGACATATACCCCCTGTTCGTCCTAATATATACGGGACGAGCGGGGGTTTTTGTTTTGAGGAGACAAGACTATGTGTTCAATCATTGGTTACGAGGGCAGGGACATATCCCTGCAGGAACTTGACACGGCATTCTCGCGCAGCTATATGCGCGGCCCCGACGCACGCTGTATTCAGACGCTCGCGGGGGGATATATAGGCTTCAACCGCCTTGCCATTATGGGACTTTCTTCGCTGGGCATGCAGCCCTTCTCGCTCAAAGGCAATCAGGTGGTGTGCAACGGCGAAGTGTTCGGCTTCCGCAATATCCGCCGTCAGCTCATAGAGCAGGGGTATGAATTCCGCTCCAACTCTGACTGTGAAGTGCTGCTCCCGCTGTACGAGGAATACGGCGTGGATATGTTCGCCATGCTCGACGCCGAGTTTGCAATAATAATCTACGACCGCCCGTCGGGCAAGTTCGTCGCCGCGCGCGATCCCATCGGCATCCGCCCGCTCTTTTATGCCTATTCCAAGAGCGGCAACATAATGTTCGCATCGGAGGCAAAGGTTCTCATGCCCCTTGCCGACAAGGTTTTCCCCTTCCCGCCGGGACACTATTATAAGGACGGCAAGTTCGTCTGCTATTCCGACATAGCCAAGGTCGACAAGTACCTCACCGACAGCCACGAGGAGATATATAAGAATATCAATTCGCTCCTCACCGAGGGCGTTTTGAAGCGGTTAGAGTCGGACTCTCCCGTGGGCTTTCTGCTCTCGGGCGGACTTGACAGCTCGCTCGTCTGCTCTATCGCCGCAAAGCACTATAAAAAGCAGGGCAAGAAAATACGCACTTTCGCCGTCGGCATGAACGAGGACGCAATCGACCTCAAATATGCAAGGCAGGTCGCCGACTATATCGGCAGCGAACACACCGAAATATATATCAACAAGGACCTCGTGCTTGAAAGTCTCGAAAAGGTAATAGAGGTGCTTGAAACTTTCGACATTACGACCGTCCGCGCCTCGATGGGAATGTATCTCATCTGCAAGGCCATTCACGAGCAGACGGATATAAGGGTGCTTCTGACGGGCGAAATATCCGACGAACTTTTCGGCTATAAATATACCGACTTCGCGCCCAACGCGGAGGAATTTCAGAAGGAGAGCCAGAAGCGCATACGCGAACTGTATATGTACGACGTGCTCCGCGCCGACAGGTGCATAAGCGAGAACTCGCTCGAAGCGCGCGTACCCTTCGGCGATCTCGCGTTCGTCAGGTACGTAATGGCAATCGATCCCGAAAAGAAGCTCAACACCTACAATATGGGCAAATACCTTCTTAGAAAGGCGTTCGAGGGCGATTATCTGCCGCACGACATACTCTATCGTCAGAAAGCGGCGTTCTCCGACGCGGTCGGACATTCAATGGTCGACTATCTCAAAGAGTATGCCGAAAGCTATTACACCGACGAACAGTTTGAAAAGCTCTCCGCAAAGTACGACCACGCGCGGCCTTTCACCAAGGAATCGCTTTTGTACCGCGAGATATTCGAGAAGTACTATCCCGGTCAGGGACACCTCATCGCCGATTTCTGGATGCCCAACAAGAATTGGGAGAACTGTAACGTCAACGATCCCTCGGCGAGGGTGCTCAAAAACTATGGGGCGAGTGGAATATAAGCCTTGGGTTTCGTAAATTTGTTTTCTGGTGACGAAAACAAATTTGACGAGGTTGAGGGCGCTTTCTCGCAAGGCGTAATGGCAACGCCTTGCTCGGTCATCGTCCGCCACGACCTGATGTGTCGGACTTATCTCGGTCGGCAAAATGTGCCAAGCCGAGGCACATTTTGAGAAGTCCGCCCTCGTCCTCGGCGGCGCAATCTTAAAGTGCTCTCAAATATAATAATTGCGCCGCCTTCACCTACCGAGGTGGCGAAGCCACAAATGCGGTGCGCTGGCGCAAAATGGCGATTTTGCTTGCGCAACATAATTATTTGGGAAGCAGGGTTGTAAAAAACCGATTGGGGCGGGGATATGTGCCGTTCAATCGGGGAAAAGAGAATAATAAAGCCGCGTTGAGCGGCGGAAATAATAAGGTAAAAAATCAAGGAGATAACTCTATAATGAAACATACCGACATCAAGGACATAATGTCCGCGCCCGAAGAATTCTTCGGCAGGAACGTCACGGTCTGCGGCTGGATACGCTCTTTCCGCGACAGCAAGAATATGGCTTTCATCGCGCTCAACGACGGTACGACGCTCAGCCACTTGCAGATAGTCATCGATAAGGCCAACGTCGCTCTGCCCGAGGGTGCGACGCGCGTCGGCTCGTCGGTTAAAATCTGCGGCGAGGCCGTAAAGTCGTTCAATAAAAATCAGGCGGTAGAGGTCAACGCCGCAGAGGTCACGCTCCTCGGCGACTGCCCGCTCGACTATCCCATTCAGAAAGCCAAGACTTCGCTCGACTATCTCCGCACGCTCCCTCATCTGCGCGTGCGCACCAACACGTTCAACGCCATTTTCAGAATAAGGAGCAGAATTTCGGCGGCAATTCACCGCTATTTTCAGGAGAGGAACTATATCTACGCTCACACGCCCATAATAACGGGCAGCGACTGTGAGGGCGCGGGCAAGATATTCCAGGTGACTACGCTCGGCTATGCGCCCGAGTACAAGAGCTTGGAGGAGTATAACGCCGCCGACTTCTTCGGTCAGAGCGCGGGGCTTACCGTCTCCGGTCAGCTCGAGGGCGAAGTGATGGCAATGGCGTTCGGCAAAATCTACACTTTCGGTCCGACTTTCCGCGCCGAGAACTCCAATACCACCCGCCACGCGGCGGAATTCTGGCAGATTGAGCCCGAAGTTGCGTTCGCCGAAATCGACGACATCATCGAAATCGCCACCGAGTTCATCAAATATATAATAAAGGCGGTCATCGACGAGTGTTCCGACGAGCTCGCGCTCCTCGAAAGGTTCTACGAGCCCGGGCTGAGGGCAAAGCTCCAGAAGGTCGTCGACGACGAGTTCGCGAGGGTGGACTATACCGAGGCGATTGAAATACTCAAAAAGAGCGGAAAGGAGTTCGTCTATCCCGTCGAATGGGGGCTGGATTTGCAGACCGAGCACGAGAGATACCTCACCGACGTCGTCTACAACCGCCCCGTATTCGTCGTAAACTATCCCAAGGAGATCAAGTCCTTCTATATGAAGCAGAACCCCGACGGCAAGACGGTTGCGGCTACCGACCTTCTTGTTCCCGGCGTGGGCGAGATAATCGGCTGCAGCGAGCGCGAGGCCGACTATGACAAGCTCCTCAAAGCCATAACCGACCGCGGAATGAAGATGAGCGACTATGAAAACTATATGGACCTCCGCAAGTTCGGCTCCGTTCCCCACAGCGGTTTCGGGCTGGGGCTGGAAAGAATACTCATGTACGTAACGGGCATGGGCAATATCCGCGACACGCAGGTATTCCCTCGCGCCAAGGGCGAACTGAGATAATTAAAATATGAATATTTGAGATAATTAAATTATAAATATTTGAGATAATTAAATTATAAATACTAGTGAGAGCGGCGCAAAATGCGCCGCTCTCTGTATTTTTTGTATTAAAATGCCTGTTTAATCGAAATTTGGCATATTGACAGGCGGGGCGGGCTATGGTATTATAGAGGCACAAAAAGCCGTTGGCGGCAGGAGGTGAAAAAATTGACTTCGGGTGATAGACTGAGGATAGGTGTGGTCAGGCTGGGCAATATCTTTTTCGGCATAAGCCTCGTATGCACAATTCTGACGCTCTTTACGGCGTTCACGCCCTTCCTGTTTGCGCTGTACCTGCTCGTGCTGATATTTATCGTACTCATAACGATCGGCACAATTTTCGTCATGGTTGACGATTTCGGCGGGTTCTTTACCAATTCGACTGAATTCATGGGCAGTTTTACCGAGACGGCGCTCGTCGCCATGCCCTATTTCGCGGGCATAGGCGTTGCGGCGGCCGTTCTGGCGGTGCTGTTGCTCTCCCTTGAAGTGCGGCCGAAAAAGCACGTCGCAAAGATAGTATTGTCCGTCGTGTTCGCCGTACTCACCGTTGCGATCGTCATATTTTCAAGGTTGGTGGTACAATGAGCAGAATAAAATTGAGTATTAAGGGCGCGGCGGGCGTATCGCCGCTCGCCACGATAGACGATCAGAAAGTAAAGCTCAGAAAAAACAGCTTCGGCAACCTCGAGGGCAATTTCGAGGCGACCGAGGGCTCGGTTTTAAAAATTTATACCTGGGAAATAATATCAAGCCCGCTCTGGCTGCTGTGGGAATTTGTCTTCTTCGTCGTAAGCGTATTCGGCATATTCGACTGGGGCAGGGGCAAATATCTGAGGGAGATAGCGTTTGAAGTGGTGCTTCACCCCCGCGGCGACGATACTATCGTCGCGACCGTCCTCCGCGAGAAGGGGGAGGGCTCGCCCGCGCTCGGACTGAGCTGTGCGACCGAGACGGAAATACGCGAAAACGAATACGTCAATACGGCAAAACTTAAAAAGCGCCGCAAGATAGTCAACTGGCTGCGCTTCGTTGCGTGGCTGTGCATAATAGGCTGCGCGATAGCAATAATTGCAAACTTCTTTTAAAGGAGAGGGAATATGATTACTCTTGTCATTAAAAATAAGATGTTTTCCATAACGGGCAAGTCGACCGTTCAGGACGAAAACGGGGCGGATAAGTTTATCGTCAAGGGCGCGGTCTTTTCGCTGCGCAGAAAAAAGCAGGTCTACGACCTCGACGGTAACCTGCTGTATACGATAAAGAATAAGCTCATCAGGTTTCTCACCAACAGCTGTTACATATACGACGCGGACGGCAACAAGGTCGCGCGCATAAAGCAGAAGTTCAAGATATTCAAGAAGGAGTTTATTCTCCTCGGCTATGCCGACGAAATCGAGATCAAGGGCGACTTCATTCAGCATTGCCTCGAAATATTCAAGAACGGCGAAAAGATAGGCGAGGTGGGCAAGAAGTTCGTCTCGCTCGTCGACAGCTTCACGCTCGTCAGCTACAACGACGAGGACGCGCCGCTGCTCGTCGCGCTGGTCATCGCCATAGACAATATCAACGACAAGAATCGCTCCTGAAAGACGCGGTAATCGCCGCATAGTGCGGGAGAAATTCAGCGGGTTGCATTATTTTAGAGGCGCATTGAACGGCGTTGATAAAGTATAGTAGCTGTGTAATGGATAAATTAAGCGCAAATAACCCCGCCGTCCAGAGTTTTCTGCGCGGCGGGGTTATCTCTCTCTTGCTTGAAAGTTAAATTTTACTGTGTCTTTCGCGCCTGCCTGCGTCAGCCCTTGCGGTAGAACATCTCTATCCGCTCCAAATACTTCCGCTGGTCCGAGCGCTTGTTACATTCGTCTATGTATTTCTTTATTTCGTCGCGGTAATAGTCTATGTCGTCCTCGTCCAATCCCAGCCTGTCGGCGTAGTGGAGATATTCGGCGA
This sequence comes from uncultured Clostridia bacterium, assembly GCA_944327625.1. GTDB lineage: Bacteria > Bacillota > Clostridia > Christensenellales > Borkfalkiaceae > Coproplasma. The sequence goes on along the minus strand of CALVHL010000025.1, from coordinate 71,992 downwards.
GGGAGAGGAAGTACTCCATTGCGAAGTTGTCGTACAGTTGCGAATCTATGCTCCCCGCGGTGAAGGTGTTTTTCAGCGAAGTGCGCTCCTTTAAGGTCTTTTCAAGCCATTTGAGTTCGCCCTCGCCGTCGCCCGTTATTCTGCAGCTTATGAACAGATTGCGGTATGCGTAGGAGTACATCAGCGAAATAAGTCCCTTGTGGTCGTTGTTGTCCCTTACGGGAGTCTTGTTTTGCAGATTGTCGAGGTCGGCAATCGCCGTCGTGCTCCATTCGATGCACCTCTGCGCAATCTTCTTCATTCTTTCTTCGTCAAGTTCGGGCGAGAACATATACAGACTGTTGGAATAGGAGATATGGTCGGAGAGTATGGCGTTTGCCCATTCGCGGAAAGAGCCCGTGTCGTCCGAGGTCAGATCTTCGCGGCATTTGAGCATAGTATCCCTGCACTTTCTGTAAGTCGCCCTGTCGATATAGAATTCGCCGTTGTCCGCCGTTTTAATGTTGAGCACCATGTCGAAGAACGACAGCGCAATATCCACCGCCGTCGACAGCTCGTCCGAAAAGTAAGCGTGGTTGTCGTCGCGGAATTTGGTAAGTTCGCGCTGAACCTTGCGCTCGTCGCCAAACATGTGCCCCGCCTGCATATAGAACAGTATGTATTGCGCCAGCTCATAGTCGGAGCACTTGCTCCCGAGTTCGGAAAAGTGGCGCTGTATATAGTCGTGCATCTTATAGCGGTTATTTATGAGCAGCATCTTGTTGGTATTTATCGACATCTTCTGCCTTGCGAAGAAATAGTCGATAATGCCGTTGACGAACTGTTCGTCGTCGGAGCAGGGTATGTTTTCCACGAAGGAATTATCGAAGTCGGAGGGGAGCACGACCGCCTCGTCCGCGCGTTTGACGCAGTGAATTTTGGGCTGACCGTAGGAGGCGAGCACGTACCCCAGTTCAAAGAACAGATTATTGCTCACCATTCCGTCCGCCCTGTTCTGGAATATTATTATCGCCTGATTGCAGCTCTTTATCTGCTGAATGACCGTATCGCCGACCGAGGCGAAGGTAGAGCTGTTGTCGGCGTTGCCGCCTATGGTGCACTTATAGTTCTTGGTTTCGAGAATGTGCTTGACCTTGAGGGCTATTTCGTTCGTTCCGCTCCAGATTATAAATATTTTATCCTTCATAGTGTACCTTATCCGTATTTTTCGCCTTTTATTTTGCGGCAAACCATTCGTCGCCGCCGAAAATTGCCGACTGTATTGCCCTGAACGTCCTACACAGCGGTTCGCCGTCGATTAAAGCGTGGTGCGCGGAGATGTCCAGCGTCATTTCCTTTCTGCCGTTGTTGTCGGCATAGGCGCCCCACGTTATGCGCGGTATGCTGGTGGCGCAGACGTCTTTGAGGTCGTACGGGTTGATTATCGAGCGTATGTCCGCCCACGGCAGGCAGGATACGTAGAAACAGTCTGCCGAATCATCGCCGAAATCTGCGGCGCCCGACGACTGCCGCGCGCGCTCTATCGCCGCCCGCGTCGCCGCGTAGAAGGGGGCGTAGCCGCTCTCCCCGCGCGTCCGCGCAGTGACTATGAAGCCGTCGTCCGCCATGACGACGAAGCTCGGTTCAACCCTGTCGAACAGCACTACCTTGTCGTCCGCTATGCGCAGCCTGAATTCCTCTACGTCGTTCAGGCAGGTCGTCACTATATACAGAAAATCTGTGAAGAAAGAAGTGCCTCGGGTTGCGCAGCGCATAAAAAGCGGCGTTACGTCCAGCCGCGTGCTCAGCGAAAAGACGGGGTTGGTATAGCCGATGAATTTGCGGTATACTGAGCGGCGCTTCCACGTCGCCGTGTCTATTACGGTAAATTTGTTCTGCATTGCAGACAGCCTCTCAAAAAAATACTGATCGCTTTTATGCCCGAAAAGCGCCCCGTCATTGCGGTTTTTGTCGGGGTGAATTTGTCGTAAATGCCTGTAATATGCGATAAGTCGCAAAAATAAGCTTAAATTGCCGCAAAATTTAAAAATATGCGCGAAATGCCGCGCAAATTACGCATAAAAATGCAATGCGGCACTTATTGAAATTACAATGGTAAAATGACGAAAAGTGTGTTACTATATGTTGGTAAAAAACAGAAAATGTTATTGCCGAAAGTCTTTCTCAGTCGCCTTTGAGTATGGTAAAGCTCTTGACCGAGGGATCTTCGGAGGGCGATTTGCCCATGACCGACACGTAAGAGCGGTAGAAGGTCGAATAGTCGGAAAAATTCATGGCTTCGGCAACCTGCGTGGGCTTTATGCCCATGAGCAGCATCTTGTGCGCGACGAGTATGCGCTTGGTGCGCACGTATTTCATTATCGACGTCTTCATGTACTGATAGAACTTGCGGCTGAGATAGTCGAAGGAATAGTGGAAGGCGTCGGCAATGTCCGAGAGCGTCATCGCCTGCTCTATATTGTCGTTTATGTAGTCGAGTATCTGCACTATCTCGGTATTGGCGAGGTTGGTGCTCTCCTCCGCCTGCGCGCCCGTCGCGCAGAAGTAGATCGCCGCCTGCGTCGCGAGGCTGCCGCCGTAGTAGAACATATCGTTTTCGGTGAACATCTCCGCCGCCCTGTCCAGCCGCTTGAATATGTCCAGCGCGCCCTGCTGTCTGGGGAAGAAAGAACTTCTCTCTTTTAGTTTATCGGTAAGGTATTGCGGCATGAACCCGACGGGCAGTTTGAGGACGTACCGCTCGTAGGGGGAGGTATCGAGAAATTCGACGTTGTGGAATTCGTAGGGCTTGATTATGAGCGCGTCGCCCGGGTTGAGGGGGCGCTTCTCGTTCTCGACGGTGTACATCGCCGTGCCCGAGATGAAGTAGAATATCTCGTAAAAATTGTGGTAATGCTTGGTAAATTCCTTATCCGAGGAAACCGAGGGAACTTCGTCGTATTTATGCGAAAGGTCCATTTCCTTCCAGGTAAATTTGAACATCTCTTTCTCCCAAAAAGATTTATAACTCAATTATAAAACATATTGCGTGAAAATGCAATATCAAATATCGAAAAATGCAATATAAAGTCGTAAAAAATATATGAATAACTGCAATAAAATCTGAAAATCATTGCAGACATTTTATGAGGTGCTTATGAAAATGACATTTCGCTGGTACGGGGAGAGCGACAGCATTTCCCTCGACAGCATAAGGCAGATACCCGGCGTCCGCGGCGTGGTCACGGCGCTCTACGACGTGCCCGTCGGCGGGGTGTGGAAGGAGAGTTCGGTCGCCGCGCTCGCGCGGCTGTGCCGCGAAAAGGGGCTGGAAATGGAGGTTATAGAGTCGGTGCCCGTCCACGAGGACATCAAGATGGGCTGCGGCAGGCGGGACGAGTACATAGCCAACTACGCCGAAAATATCCGCATACTCGCGCGGCACGGCGTCAGATGCGTCTGCTATAACTTCATGCCCGTATTCGACTGGCTGCGCACGGATATGCACCGCGTCAACGCCGACGGCAGCAACTCGCTCGCCTATTCGGCGGAGGACTTCGCGCGGGTAGATCCCGACAATCTTCATCTGCCCGGCTGGGACGAGAGCTACACGCCCTCGCAGCTCAAAGGGCTGTTGGAGGCGTACAGGGGAATATCGCGCGAAAAGCTCTTTGAAAACCTCGTCTATTTCCTCGAAAGGATAATCCCCGTATGCGACGAGACGGGCGTAAAGATGGCAATACATCCCGACGATCCGCCCTGGAACGTGTTCGGCATACCCCGCACGGTATCTTCGGAGGCCGACCTCGACGCGCTGTTCGCCGCCGTTCCCTCGAAAAATAACGGGCTGACGCTCTGCACGGGCTCGCTCGGGGCGGGCAGGAGCAACGACATAGTCGGCATGGCGGCAAAGTACGCCGCGCAGGGCAGGGTGCACTTTGCGCACCTCAGAAATATTAAGTACACGGACGACGCAGACAGCTTCTGCGAGACGGGGCACTATACGCCCGACGGCAGCCTCGACATGGCGGAAATAGTCTTCGCGCTGGTCAGAAACGGCTTCGACGGCTACGTCCGTCCCGACCACGGCAGAAATATCTGGGGCGAGGACGGCAAGCCCGGCTACGGGCTGTACGACAGGGCGCTGGGCGCGACCTATCTCAACGGCCTTTTCGAGGCGGCAGAAAAGCTTATCGCGCGCGGCGCGGACAAGGTTGGCAAATAATCGTCATACAAAGGAGCGAAATTTACATATATGATACCATTCAAAGTCGATTTATCGGATAAAGTAATTGCAATAACCGGCGCGGGCGGCGTGCTGATGAGCGGGTTCGCCAAGGCGCTTGCAGAGTGCGGCGCAAAGGTCGCGCTCGTCGACAGGTCCTACGACAGCGCAAAGAAGTACGCCGACGAAATAGGCGAAAACGCCTTCGCCGTGCAGTGCGACTGCCTCGACAAAAAGAGCATAATCGCTGCAAAGAAGCAGATCAACGACAAGTGGGGCAAGGTCAACTTCCTCATCAACGGCGCGGGCGGCAACAACGCCAAGGCGCAGACCGCCTGCGAGACCATGACGCCCGACTATGACGGCGGTCAGTCCTTCTTCGACATGGAGGAGGCGGGGTTCAGGTTCGTGTTCGACCTCAACATAACGACGGCGTTCCTCGTGACGCAGGTATTCGCCGAGGATATGATAGGCACGGGCGGCAACATAATCAACATAAGCTCGATGAACGCATACCGCCCGCTTACAAAAATACCCGCATACAGCGCGGCAAAGTCGGGGCTTACCAACTTCACCGAATGGCTCGCCGTGCACTTTGCGCCCTGCGGCATAAGGTGCAACGCAATCGCGCCCGGCTTCTTCGTCACAAAGCAGAATAAAGAACTGCTGTTCAACCCCGACGGCACGCCGACGGCGAGGACGGGCAAGATACTCGCCGCAACTCCGCAAAAGAAATTCGGCAAGCCCGAGGACCTCTACGGCGTGCTCCTGTGGCTGGCGAGCGACGAGGCGAGCGGCTTCGTGACGGGCGTGTGCATACCCGTCGACGGCGGCTTCTCGGCATATTCGGGGGTATAAATGGACGGCAGCGCAGCGGGTACCCGCGCCGTCAACCGCGCGAAGGGCTGGCAGATTGCGCTTTTCCCCTTCAATAACGCCGCGACCAACGTATACTTCGCGTTCTATACCTATTTCACCTACTACGCCGTGCTGTACCTGACGGGCAGTGCGGCGGGCGCGATAGCCGGCACGGTGCTCAGCGCCGCGCTCGTCATGACCGTCTCCAACTTCACGGCGGTATTCGTGCCCTGCATGAGGGTATTCGACGGCATAACCGATCCCCTGCTCGGCGGAATGATGGACAAGACGAAGACGAGGCTCGGCAAGTTCCGTCCGTATATGATAATCGGCAACGTGCTGCTCGCGCTGTCCGTGCTCATAATGATGACCTTCTTCCGCGGGGTGGGCGTTTCGTGGGTGCGCTGGACGATATATATCGTATCCTACATAATCTACGTGCTCGGCTACACCTGCCAGTGCGCCGTCACCAAGGCGGGGCAGACCTGCCTCACCAACGATCCCAAACAGCGTTCGCAGTTCGTTATCTGGAATATGATAGGTCAGATAGGCTCGATAGTGCTCGTCAACGTAATGGCGGGCGGCGTGCTGACCAACGAGGCGCTCTGCGCCAAGGGACTTATCGTCTACGAGTCGGAGAGCGGAAAGCTCGTCTCCGACATAATCGCGGGGCTCGATCCCGAGGGGAGCAGGACGCTCATCGGAAAGCTGACTGCGCTCAACCTCGATCCCGCAAAGCTGTACGCATACAACTACGGCGCGCCCTACGGCACGCAGTTCTACGACATAATGGTGCCGTTCGTCATCGTGCTGTCGGCCGCCTATACCGTCATGGCGGTTGCGGCGATCTGGTCGAAAGACCGCCCCGAATTCTGGGGCGTCGCGCAGGAGCCCGCAAAGCTCAAAGACTATATCGGCATAATAAAGGGCAACAAGGAAATACGCTGGCTGATGCTGTCGTCGGGCTTCAATAAGCTCGCCTCGACGGTCGCCACGAGCGTACCCGTCGCCGCGCTCGTCTACGGGTGCCTGATGGGCGACTATAACGGGCTGTACATACCCTTCTATGCGCTGTGCTTCGTCTTTATGGCGATATTCTTCTTCTGGGGCTCGGCTACGGCGGGCAGAAAGGGGCAGAAGCGCGGCGTGGCGCAGTTCACCGTGCTCGCCATACTGTTCTATATCGGCGTGCTCGCGCTGCTCTGCATATACGACCACGAAAACCCCGCCACGTACCTTAAAATATTCTCGATGGAAGGCGGCTTCCACCTGACGATAAACTTCTACACGATAGCGTTCATAGTATTATACGGCTGCGGATACGGCGCGTTCAACTGCTGCGACCAGCTGACCATACCAATGATCGCCGATTGTACGGACTTCGAGACCTACCGTTCGGGCAAGTATGTTCCCGGCATAATGGGTACGATATTCTCGCTCGTCGACAAGGTAATATCCTCGCTCCAGACGCTGCTCTTGCAGCTTTTCATAGTATTGCTCGTGCCCGATCTCACGGCTCTGCCCGCGGAGAGCACGCCCTATATGGAGGGCATGCAGCTGTCGGCGATAATCTGCTTCTGCCTGCTGCCCATGACGGCGTGGCTCATTACGACCTTCTGCATGACGCGGTACAGCCTGTCGGGCGAAAAGCTGAGGGAAGTGCAGGCGGTCAACGCCGTGCGCAAGGCTGCCGTCCGCGGCGGTATGTCCATGGAAGAAGCCATGGCGACCTGGCAGACGATAGACCAGGTTCCCGAGGAGTTCGTCAACCCTCCCCGCAGGCGCATCGACAAGAAGACGGGTAAGCCCGTCGAGGAAAAGATTACCGTCGCCGACAGGATATATTCGCGGTTATTCGCCCGTTGCGAGGGCAGGATAGCCGCCCCTTCGTCCAACGCCGTACCCATACCCGAACAGTACAGGGACGAGGCGCAGGAAGGGGAATAGTCGGCACATATACGGGGGTTAATCGATGAAAGACAGAATTTTATTCAATGACGGCTGGACGTTCGGGAGAGCGGGGATTGAATTGCCCGTAACCCTGCCGCACACCTGGAACGGCACGGACGGCCAGGACGGAGGCGGCGACTATGCGCGGTTTGCCGCGACCTATAAAAAGCGCTTTTCAATGCCCGCGCTGAGCGCGGGCGACAGGTGCGTTCTGCTCTTTAAGGGCGTAAACGCCCGCGCCACGGTAAGGCTCAACGGGGCGGAGATATGCCGCCACGACGGCGGCTATTCGGCGTTCTCGACAGACGTTACCGCGCTGCTTGCGGAGGACAATCTGCTGGAAGTGACGGCGGACAACTCGCCCGCCGACGATATCTACCCGCAGGCTGCCGACTTCACCTTTTACGGCGGCATATACCGCGACGTGTACCTGTGCATATTCCCCGAAAAGGGGTTTGCGTTCGGCGAATACTGCTCGCCCGAACTCAAAGTCGAGAGCGGCGTTTCGGGCGGCGACGGCGTCGTCACCGTGCGGGCGAACGTGCATTGCGACGGCATATATGCCGTGGATATTGTAATTTACGACGGCGATAAGATAGTGGCGACGGGGTGCGCGGACGAGGAAATAGTCATCCCTTCGGCGCACCTCTGGAACGGCGTCGAAGATCCCTTCATGTACAGGGCGGATGCCGTGCTGCGCGTCGGCGGGCAGGAGTGCGACCGCGCGTCGGCGTACTTCGGGCTGCGCACCTTTTCGGTCGATAGGGACAAGGGCTTCATACTCAACGGCAGAGAGTACCCCCTGCACGGCGTATCCCGCCATCAGGACAGACCGACGCTCGGCAACGCCATATCCCGCGCCGAACACGAGGAGGATATTGCGCTCATAAGGGAGGTCGGGGCGAATACCGTGCGCCTCGCGCACTATCAGCACGACGACTATTTCTACGACCTCTGCGATCGTAACGGGCTGGTGGTCTGGGCGGAAATACCCTATATTTCCCGTCACTCGACGGCGGCGGACGGCAACGCCGAAAGCCAGATGAGGGAGCTTGTCGCCCAGCAGTACAATCACCCCTCGATATGTTTCTGGGGCATAAGCAACGAAATAACCATGAAGCGGACGGACGACGCCAATATGTTGCGCACTCACGGCAGGCTGAACGCGCTCTGCCATTCGCTCGATCCCTCGCGCCTCACCACGCTCGCCTGCTTTGCGATGTGCGCTCCGTGGGATAAGACCGCCCGCATAACCGACCTCGTCGGCTGGAACCTCTATCTCGGCTGGTACGTGCCCGGGCTGTTTTTAAACGATCTGTGGATAAAGCTCTATCGGCTGTTCAACCGCCGCGTGCCGCTGTGCTATTCGGAATACGGCGCGGAGGGCATGCCCAATATCCATTCGGCAAAGCCAAAGCGGTTCGACAATTCCGAGGAATATCAGACGATATATCACGAGTATATGCTGAGATTTTTCGACCGCAACCCGCACCTCTGGGCGACTTACGTGTGGAATATGTTTGACTTCGGCGCGGACGGCAGAAATCAGGGCGGCGATCCCGGCAAAAACCACAAGGGGCTCGTCACCTTCGACCGAAAGACAAAGAAGGACGCGTTCTATCTCTACAAGGCGCACTGGTCGGAAGAGCCCGTGCTGCACCTCTGCGGCAAGCGGTATATAAACCGCGCGGAGAAACGCACGGAAATTGCGGTCATCTCCAACGTCGGCGAAGTTACGCTCTTTGTCAACGGCAGGGAAGTCGCGCACTCGCGCGGGGAAAAGGTGTTCAGGTGCCGCGTAAAGCTCCAAAAGGAGAATAAAATAGTCGTACGCGCGGGCGAATACTCCGACGAAATGACCGTGTTCAAGGTCGACGCGCCCGATCCCGCCTATAAGGTCACTTCGGGCAACAGCAAGAGCTGGGAAAAGTAATGTATTATGTTTAACCGCTCCGACGGACGGAGAAAGATATATGAGGAATGTGCGCGCCCCCGAATGGCTGTTCGGGGGCGCGCCACCATTTCAGGGCAAATACGGCGCGGCGGGCGGAAATTAAGGTTATTTATGGCAAAACAAATTGTTATATTCGCGCAAAATAATTGTTATTGTCGAAAAAGGGGGCGGCAGGGCAAATAACATTTGACAGAATACGAAGTTTGAAGTAGAATAGCGTAAACGGTGAGGGGAAGAAGTCGGCAGCCGCGCGCGGGCGGCTGAGACGACGTCGCGTGGCGTCGGTCAAATAGTTACGGCGGCAAGCCGCCGCGTATTTTACCGTATCTCGTTGAGAAGCGTCGCGCGGCAGGTTATTTCCTGTCCTGTGGCGTTTATTTTTTTACCGCACGGCAAGGTGCGGATAATTTTAAAGACGAAAGGTTGCAAGCGCAACTAATTTTATGTGCGTTCCCGTCGGCGGAGTTGCCGCGGCGGGGCGGGAGAGGTCTATGAAGGACGTAAGAAAACCTTTAAGCAAGAAATATTTTATACTTGCCGCGGTCGTCGCCGTGCTGATTGCGTCGCTCGTCGGGGCGATACTCATCGGCGCGGGCGAGCGGTCGGGCAGCCTTTCCGAGGAGCTTAAAGACGCCGTTCTGCACGAGGAGAACAAGATAAATCTGTTCGGCTGGGCGGTAAACCCTGCGGCAATATCGGCGTTTATTGTCACGGGCATACTGCTTCTCGCGGCGCTCGTCATAAGAATTTTCGCCATTCCCCGCTTCAGGGAAGTGCCGGGCAAGTTCCAGACGGCGATAGAGGCGCTCGTCGGCTTTTTCGACGACATGGCGCGAAACAACAGCCCGCACAGCAACAACATTTTAGGCTGTTACATATTCTCGGCGGGCTGCTACGTCTGCTTCGGAACGCTGTTCGAGCTGTTCGGCGTACAGTGGACGACGACCGAGGGCTACGTCGTATCCCTGCCCGCGCCCCTTTCGGACATCAACGCGGCGATAGCCATGGGCTGTCTTTCCTATCTGTTCATAATGGGCGGCGGCATAGCGCAGTGCGGTATCCGCGGCTTCGGCAGGGCGATCAAGGAATTTTCGCTGCCCGTGTCCATGAGCTTCCGTCTGTTCGGCGCGCTTTTGAGCGGACTTTTGGTCACCGAGCTCGTCTACTACACCATTGCGCTCAGCGTTGTGCTGCCCGTCGCGGTCGGCATACTGTTCACGCTCATGCACGCGCTCGTGCAGACCTACGTCCTCGTGCTGCTCACCTCGACCTATTTCGGGGAGGTTACAGAGCCGTATATAAGAAAGCCCAAACGCGCTAAAAAGCGGCGCGAAAAGGGCGCACAGCCCGCGTAAAATAGCGGGCGGCGCAGAACTTATAAAAAATTGCGTTCGGCGGGGCATATCCGCGGACGAATTATAAAAAATTGCGCAAATGAAATGCGGAAAAGACCGCCGCTCGGCGGCGTTTAAGATATATAAAAACATCGTAAATCATTCGGAGGATTTTCATCATGAAATCGGCTAAGAAGTATATGGCACTCATACTGACGGCGTTCATCGCCCTCATAGCAATCGCGTTCGTGTCGTCTGCCGCACTGACGGCAAGCGCAGAGACGCACAATCAGCCCGTCGCGGTAGTCTATGCTACCGAAGACGATACGACCGTCGCGGCAGAACCTGCCGAGGAGAACGGCGACGACGGCGTTACGGGCAAGGCGCTTGCCGCAGGCATTGCGATAGGTCTTGCCGCACTCGGCGGCGCAATCGGCATGGGCATTGCCATTGCAAAGGCTTCCGAGGGCATTTCGCGTCAGCCCGAGGCGGAAAAGGGCATACGTTCTTCGACCATGCTCGGTCTTTTCTTCCTCGAAACGGCGATAATCTACGCATTCGTCATAGCCATAATCATAGTATTCGTATTATAAAGATAACCGTACCGCGGGGACGGGCTTCCGCCCTGCCGCACAAGGAGGTAAAATATGCCTTTGAACATAGATTGGCAGCAGATATTGCTGCACGTCTTCAACTTTCTCATTCTGGCGACGGGGCTTTCGCTGCTCCTTTTCAAGCCCGTGCGCAAGTTCATGCGCGAGCGCGAGGAGAAGTATAAAAAGTCTGCCGAAGAACACGCAAAGAGAAAGGAGGAGATAGCCGAGCTGGACAGACAGCGCGAGGAAAAGCTTGCAGGTCTGGACGGCGAAATGGAGGCTAAGCGCAGGGAACTCATATCCCGCAGCGAAAAGGAAGGCAAGAAGATAGTCACGGACGCGGAGGAACGCGCCCGCGCGATTATAGCCGACGGCAAAACCCGCGCAGAGCAGGAACGCGCCGCGTATATGGCGCAGGCGAGCGACGAGATTGCCAAGATGGTCGTTCAGTCGGCGGAAAAGCTGCTGGTCGTCGGCAGCACGCCCGAAAACGACAGCGCGCTCTACGACAGCTATCTTAAAACCGCTCAGTCCGACCTGACCGTCAGCGGCGTGTCGGAGGAGGCAAGGGCGACGCTTGCCGAGCGCCTCAACCGCACCGCCGAGGAAAAGGCGGAGGAGGGCGGCGACGTTGCCGACATAGTCGGTCAGGCCGCGCTTGCCGCAATGGAGAAGGCGCGGACGGCGACGAGCGACGGCGCAGTCTACGACGAATTCTTAAAGAGCGTCAACGGGGGCAAGAGCAATGGCTGAAAAGAAAAAGGTCGGCGCGGCTGAACGCGCCAAACTCTTTTGCATAACCCCGCCCGACGAGAAGCAGACGGCGGGAATACGCGATTTCCTTCAACGCACTTTCGGCGAACGCCCCGAAATAGAGATAATCATAGATAAATCGGTCGGCGGCGGCTTCCGCCTCGAATACGGCGGAAAGGTGTTCGACTATTCCGCCCGCGGCAAGGTTGAGAGCATAAAGGAGAGCATAAGAAAGGCCGCGCCCGAAGGGCAGACGGCTTGCGCTCCTCAGGCTGCGCCCTCGGCAAAGCTCTACTGCGTAAATCCCCCCGACGCGGCGCAGAGGGAGGGCATGCGCGACTTCTTGCAGCGCACATACGGCGTCCGCCCCGAGATTGAAATAGTCATAGACCAATCGGTGGTCGGCGGCTTCCGCCTCGAATACGGCGACAACGTCTACGACTGGACGGCGCAGGGCAGGCTCAACCGATTGAAGCAGGACATACGCGACAATATGTCGTCGGGCGTAATTCCCCTCCTCAAAGACAGCGTAGAGGGCATAAAGTCGGCTATTGCCGAATGGCAGATGTCGCTCGGCGCGAGCGAGGCGGGCAGGGTTATCTCCGTCGGCGACTCCATCGCGAGGGTGAGCGGGCTCGACCTCGTCAGATACGGCGAAATAGTCGCCTTTGAATGCGGCGTAAAGGGCATGGTGCAGGAGCTTTCTGACGGCGACGTCGGCGTAATGCTGTTCGGCGACGAGCGCGACATAGAGGAAGGCAGCGCGGTCTACCGCACGGGCAAGACGGCGGGCGTACCCGCGGGCGACGGACTGATAGGCAGGGCGGTGGACGCCCTCGGCTCGCCCATAGACGGCGGCGCACCCATTAAGGCAGAGAGGTATATGCCCATTGAGGCGGCTGCGCCGGGCATAATCGACAGACAGCCCGTCAATCGCCCCTTGGAGACGGGCATACTCGCAATCGACGCAATGTTCCCCATAGGCAGAGGTCAGCGAGAACTCATAATAGGCGACAGACAGACGGGCAAGACCGCCGTCGCTATCGATACCATACTCAACCAGAAGGGCAAGGACGTAATCTGCATATATGTCGCAATCGGGCAGAAGTCCAGCTCGGTCGCAAGACTTAGGGAAGCGCTCAAAAAGAAGGGTGCAATGGACTATACCGTGCTCGTCTGCTCGTTCGCGGGCGACGGCGCGGCAATGCAGTATATCGCGCCCTATTCGGGCTGTGCAATGGCAGAATACTTCATGCAGCAGGGCAAGGACGTGCTCATAGTCTACGACGACCTCTCAAAGCACGCCGTGGCATACCGTGCGCTCAGCCTGCTCTTGGGGCGTTCGCCCGGCAGAGAGGCGTACCCCGGCGACGTATTCTATCTGCATTCGAGGCTGTTGGAGCGTGCCGCGCACCTCTCGGACGAAAAGGGCGGCGGCAGCATGACCGCGCTCCCCATCGTCGAAACGCAGGCGGGCGACATCTCGGCATATATCCCTACCAACATAATTTCCATAACCGACGGACAGATTTTCCTTGCGGGCGATCTATTCTTCTCGGGACAGCGCCCCGCGGTAAACGTCGGCATATCCGTGTCGCGTGTCGGCGGCGACGCGCAGACCAAGGCGATGAAGTCGGCGGCGGGCGCGATAAGGCTCGACCTCGCGCAGTACAGGGAAATGGAGGTGTTCATGCAGTTCTCCTCCGACCTCGACGACGCGACCAAGAACCTGCTCTCCTACGGCAAGAGCCTGATGATGCTCCTCCGTCAGCCGCAGTACAGCCCCATACCCATGCACAGTCAGGTAATAGTGCTCGTCGCGGCGCTCGGCCACGCGCTGACGAGCGTGCATTACGACTATATGCCCGACTTCAAGAACCGCCTCATAGACTATTTCGACCAGAACCAGCCCGAAATCTGCGAGGAGATAAAGACGGGCAGGGCGATAACCGCCGAACTTCGGCAGAAGATAATCGACTGCGCGCGAGGGTTTGCCGAGGACTATGCGCGTTCGGCGCATTAAAGGGCGGAAGATATGCCTAACTTACACGAAATCAAAAAGCGCATAAACGGCATAGCCGATATGAAGAAGATAACGGGCGCAATGTACCTCATCTCGTCGACCAAGATGAGAAAGGCAAAGGCCGACCTCGACAGGACGCGCCCCTACTTCGAGGCGCTCAAAGTCGAAATAAAGCGTATATTCCGTCAGGACGATATGCCCGAAAACCGCTATTTCTACCCCAAGGACGTCAACGAAAAACTGACGGGTACGTTCGCCTGCCTCGTGATTACGGGCGACAAGGGGCTTGCGGGCGCGTATAACTATAACGTCATAAAGAAGGCTATGGAGCTTGCCGAGGGCGGCAACGACATAAAGTGGTACGTCGTCGGCGAATACGGCAGACAGCTTCTCACCCAGCGCGGCGTCAAGATTGAAAAGAGCTTTCTCTACACCGCGCAAAACCCGACAATGAACCGCGCGCGCAGTATCTGCGACGTGCTTTTGGAGGAGTTCAACAAGGGCTCGTTCACCAAGATATATGTGGCGTATACCGATATGCAGGGCATGAACGACAACGCCGTGCTGACGCGTATTCTGCCCTTCCACCGCAAGGAATTCATAACGACTACCGTCGAAGAACCCGTCAAGGAGCCGTTTGAATATCAGCCGTCTGTGTCGGTCGTGCTTAAAAACGTCATGCAGAGCTATATCGCGGGCTTTATTTACAGCGCGCTCGTCGACAGCTTTTGCAGCGAACAGCACGCGCGGATGACGGCGATGAAGGCGGCTAACGACAACGCCGAAAAGCTGATGAGCGAGCTTTCGGTACAGTACAACAGGCTCAGGCAGGCGGCGATAACTCAGGAGATTACCGAGGTCGCCGCAGGCGCTAAGGCGCAGCTCGAAAGGCATAAAGGAGACGCTTGAAAATGCTCAACAAGGGAAAAATAGTGCATATTTCCGGCCCCGTCGTCGACGTGGCGTTCGGGGGGGTATTGCCTAAAATAAGGGACGCGCTGACCGTCGAGAACGACGGCAAGACCTTGGTTATGGAGGTTGCGCGGCATATAGGAAACGGCGCGGTGCGCTGCATAATGCTCGGCCCCTGCGAGGGGCTGTCGAGGGGCAGGGAGGTTGTCGCCACGGGCGAGAGCATAACCGTGCCCGTCGGCGAATGTACGCTCGGCAGAATGTTCAACGTGCTCGGCGAGCCCATCGACGGACTGCCCGCGCCCGAGTGCGCGGAGCGCCATTCCATACACGCCAAACCGCCCTCATTCGAGGAGCAGAGCCCCGTCGCGGAGGTGCTTGAAACGGGCATCAAGGTCATCGACCTCATGGAGCCCTACGCCAAGGGCGGCAAGATAGGGCTTTTCGGCGGCGCGGGCGTCGGCAAGACCGTGCTCATTCAGGAACTCATACACAACGTCGCCACCGAACACGGCGGCTATTCGATATTCACGGGCGTCGGCGAGCGTTCGAGGGAGGGCAACGACCTCTGGCGCGAAATGCAGGCGAGCGGCGTTTCCGAAAAGACCGCGCTCGTATTCGGGCAGATGAACGAAGCGCCCGGCGTCAGAATGAGGGTTGCGCTGACGGGACTTACGATGGCGGAATATTTCCGCGACGTCCAGCATAAGGATGTGCTGCTGTTCATAGACAATATCTTCCGTTTCGTGCAGGCGGGCAGCGAAGTGTCCACCCTGCTCGGGCGTATGCCCTCGGCGGTCGGCTATCAGCCTACGCTCGCCAACGAAATGGGCGAGTTGCAGGAGAGAATAGCCTCGACGAGAAGCGGCTCTGTAACCTCCGTGCAGGCGGTATACGTGCCTGCCGACGACCTCACCGACCCCGCGCCCGCAACGGCGTTCGCCCACCTCGACGCCACCACCGTTTTAAGCCGTAAGATTGCAGAGCAGGGCATATATCCCGCCGTCGATCCGCTTGAAAGCTCGTCGAGAATACTCGAACCCGACATAGTCGGCAAGGAGCACTACGACACGGCGAGAAGGGTGCAGGAAATATTGCAGAAGTACTCCGAATTGCAGGACATAATAGCCATATTGGGCATGGACGAACTGTCGGAGAGCGACAAACTCACCGTCTACCGCGCGAGAAAAATTCAGCGTTTCCTCTCCCAGCCGATGTCGGTTGCCGAAAAGTTTACGGGCATAAAGGGCGTATATGTTCCGCTCAATGAGACCATAAAGGGTTTCAAGGCGATAATCGACGGCGAGATGGACGAATATCCGGAGGCGGCTTTCTACAACGTCGGCACGCTCGACGACGTCATTAAAAAAGCCGAACAGCTCAAAAACGAGGTATAAAAGATGCGTACTTTCACTGCGCACATTTTCAGCGCGACGAGGATATTTTTCGAGGGCGAGTGCGAAAGCCTTACCATACCCGCCGTCGACGGTCAGTACGGCGTAATGGCGGGGCACAGCAACGCGATAACGGCGATAGTCCCCGGCAAACTCAGCTTCCGCGCGGCGGGGCAGGAGCCGCAGGTCGCGGCAATCTCCGCGGGTATAATGAAGATTGAGAATAACGACGTGCTCATTCTCGCCGACTCGGTGCTCCGTCCCGAGGAAATCGATGAGGAGTGGGCTAAGCGCGTAGCCGAGGACGCAAAGGAGGCAATGCTTCAAAAGCTGTCCAGACAGCAGTATTTCTCCGCGCAGGCGCAGCTCGCAAGGGCGGTCAGCAAGCTTAAAATCCGCCGCAGCTATCTCAAAGGCGGGCATACAATCAAGTAATGTTTCAATGTAAAAAGCGCCCCGCGCGGCATTTATTGCCGCGCGGGGCGCTTTGCTTATTCCTTATTCTATTATATATAATTATGTCTATAAGTGCGCCCGCCGCGCTTTATTCCGCTCCGCGCTTGCCCGTCCGCGCCGTTCTGCCCGAAGCCGCCCGTCCGTTGCGCCTGCTCGTCCGAGGTTGCCCGAATGGGGGGCGGCGCAAAATAAAAAATGAGTCCGGCAACCGAACTCATTTCGCTCTCTTTTAAAACTTATGCTCTTTCAACGGTTTTGAGGCATCTCGTGCATACGTAATCGTTTACGACCTTGCCCTCTGCGTTGACGTAAGAAACCTTCTGAACATTCGCCTTGAAAGTTCTTCTCGTTCTTCTCTTGGAGTGGCTGACGTTGTTACCCGACGCCTGGCCCTTACCGCAAACGCTGCATACTCTGGACATATTATTCTTCCTCCCGCTAAGGTTATTTTGCAAATTTAAGGTTAAAAATAAAGCCGTTTACTAAAACAGCTAATACAATATATCACGGACGGATAAAAAAATCAATCAAAAACGGGTGCTTAAAAGCAATTTTTTTGGCTTGAAGGCAAATTTATTTATAAAAGTGTAATAAAATAGTATACAATTTGAGCAAAGTACTTGCAAATTATAAAAAAAAAGTTTAAAATTGAATTGTGGGAGTGATAAAAATTACTTCAAAGGAAACTCGTCATGTCAGTTAATACGAGCAATGTATACGGAAAAATTTCAATTTCCGACCTTGCCATAGCCAAGGTTGCGGCAAACGCCGCGCTGGAATGTTACGGCATCGTCGATACCGTGTCGCGCAAGTTTACAGACTCGCTGTGCGAACTTCTGAAAAAACCTGCGGGCGGCAAGGGCGTAAAGGTCGTGACTAACGGCGACAGAATTTTCATCGACGTCTACGTCATAATCAAATACGGCGTATCCATAAATGCCGTTGCCGAAAGTCTTAAAGAAGGAATTAAATATAAGGTTGAAAAGTTTGCGGGTATGATTGTCGATACCGTAAACGTCAATATAATCGGGGTTAAACTTTAAAATTACGTTTAATCCCCTTTTGCGTGCGGCGGGAATGAGAGAGGTATGTGCCGCAATTTTATCAAGGAGAAACAATGCAGAAAACCGTCAACAGCACCGAATTCCGTAAAATGGTAGCTTCCGGTGCAAGGATGCTTGAATTAAACAGGGCAAAAGTCGACGCCCTCAACGTCTTCCCCGTACCCGACGGCGATACGGGTACGAATATGTCGCTTACCATGCAGTCGGCGATAAGGGAGATGAACGCCTGCTCGTCCAACCGCTTCCAGGAGATATGCGACGCGGTCTCCAAGGGCGCTTTAAGGGGCGCGAGAGGCAACTCCGGCGTTATATCTTCGCAGATATTCAGGGGCATCTGCTCCGTTCTTAAAAATTGTAACGAAAGTTTTGACACAAAGACCTTCGCAAAGGCGATGGAGGCGGGCACGAAAGTTGCCTATTCCGCCGTATCCATTCCCAAAGAAGGCACAATCTTAACCGTCATCAGAATGATGAGCGAGGCTGCGCCCAAGCTCGCCTCCAAGAATAAGGACTTTACCGAGTTTCTGAAAGCAGTCATAGCCGTCGGCGACGACGCGCTCGCTCAGACGCCCGAACTTCTGCCCGTCCTCAAAAAGGCAGGCGTTGTCGACAGCGGCGGCGTGGGCTTAATGACCATAATGCGCGGCTTCCTCGCTGCGCTCACGGGTGAGGATATCGGCACCGACAGCATCCCCACCGAGGCGCAGGAAAACGCCAAAGAACCCGACTTCGACGATAATTCGGACATAATAAATCTCGACCTCGGCGATATAGAGTTCGCATATTGTACCGAATTTTTCGTAATCAACTTAAAGCAGCAGACGACGCTTGCCGACATAGATAAGCTCAAAGAAAAGCTCATGGGCATAGGCGACAGCGTAATCTGCATAGGCGACCTCGACTTCATCAAGGTCCACGTCCATACCAATACGCCCGGCGTGGCGCTCACCTACGCTCTCGAACTCGGCGAACTCGACAGGCTCAAAATCGAGAACATGCTCGAAGAAAACCGTCAGCTCAAAAAGAAGCTCGAAGCCGAGAAGAAGGAGATGGGCATGCTCGCAATCTGCGCGGGCGAAGGGCTTGCAGAGATATTCAAGGACCTCATGGTCGACAGGGTAATAGAGGGCGGTCAGACGATGAACCCTTCGGCGCAGGACATTGCCGAGGCGGTGCAGAAGATAAATGCTTCAAACGTCTTCGTCTTCCCCAACAACTCTAACATAATTCTCGCGGCAGAGCAGGCAAAGGGGCTTGTAAATAACCGCACCATTCACGTCATTCCCACCAAGAACGTACCCCAGGGCTTCGCGGCGGCGCTCGTGTTCAACCCCGAGGTCAGCGTGCCCGAAAATAAGACCAATATGACGCACGCAATCGACAACGTCGCGGCAGGTCAGGTAACTTATGCCGTCCGCAACACGACGATGAACGGCTTTACGCTCAAAGAGGGCGACATAATAGGTCTCGACGCCAAGAAAATACTCGCCAAGGGCGACGACATCGACCAGACCACGCTCGACCTCATCAAGAGAATGAAGAACAGCGAGCACGAGATGATCACGCTCTACTACGGCGCGGGCATTGAGGAGAGCGCGGCGGAAGCTCTCGCCCAAAAGGTGCAGGAGGCGTTCCCCGACTGCGACGTAGACTACCATTACGGCGGCCAGCCCGTATATTATTATATGGTATCTCTCGAATGACGGGCAGATAAGATTACGACATACAGGGGAAGCCGAAGACAGAGCGGCTTCCCCTTAGTTTTAAAGGCTACAGTTTTCTGCTTGCTTAAACTTAGTGCGGTTTCTGACTTATCGTCGGATAACATTGAGGCGTCTTGCCGCCTGAACGTTTTTAAGCAAAATTAAAATTTAACGGGGGGGGGAGGAAATGAAAAAGATTGCATTAAAAGTACTTTTATCGGTTGCGATTGGCGCTTCCGCTTCTGCGGCGTTTTCATTGGCGGCTTGTGCGGATAACGGCGTGGCGGGCTCCTCCGCATACGATATCTGGCTGGAAGCGGGGCATACGGGTACAGAGGAGGATTTCTTTGCTTGGTTAAAGGACGGGCGTGGCGATGAGGAGGCATACGAGATCTGGCTGGGAGCGGGAAATACAGGCAGTTTTGACGATTTCCTTGTCTGGGTGAAGAATAAGGCTCAGAATGTCGGCACGGAAGGTCTGGAATACTATCCGTTGGCGGGCGGTACTTACGCTGTCGGAGCGGGCAGCGCTGTATACCTCAGCGAAATAGTCATTCCGTCGTCTTATAATGGCGCGGCGGTGACTGAGATTATATCCGAGGGGTTTGTCGGTTGTGATAAGTTGGAAAAAATTACATTACCCGATACGCTTGTAACCGTAGGAAGCGACGCTTTCAAGAACTGTGAGACCATTTCCGAGGTGCATATTTCCGATCTGGAGGCGTGGTGCAGGTTGGACTTTCAGGTAAGCATTGCCGCTCCGCTTTCCTATGACTACAAGCTCTATCTCAACGACGAGCTTGTAACCGACCTCGTAATTCCCGACGGCATAACGAGGATAAATAACGGCGCTTTTTGCGGCTGTTCGTCGCTTACGAGCGTAACTATTCACGACGGAGTGACAGATATTGGCAATTCTGCCTTTTCAAACTGCCCGTTGCTCGAAAGAGCAGAGTTGCCCGAGGGACTGGATCGATTGAATATGTATGTTTTCAGCAATGCCGAAAGCCTTGAAAGCATACAACTTCCCGAAAGTCTTACCGTGATAGACGTCGGGGCTTTTTCGGGTTGCATCAACCTTGATAATCTGCACATTCCCGACAGAGTAACCGAGATAGGTAACAGCGCGTTTTCTGGTTGTTCATCGCTTTCGGAAATAATTCTGCCCGCCGGCGTCGGCGTTATCGGCGACAGAATATTCAACGGCTGTTATTCGCTCGAAAGGGCAGAGCTGCCCGACGGAATAACGCGGATAGGCGAATACGCATTTGCTTATTGTTCTTTGATTACGGACATCAGGATACCCGACGGCGTCGAGGAAGTAGGCAAATACGCATTTTATGATTGTTCCTCGCTTAAAACCGTAATTATTCCCGCAAGTCTGACCGATGTGGGGGAATATGCGTTCGACGGCTGCGAGCTTGTGAGGGCCGTATATTATGGCGGAACGGAAGACGATTGGCGGATAAACTTCCTTTGGAATAACATTCCGGTACAGACCGCGCCGCGCTACTATTATAGCCAGAACCCTCCTGCCGAAGCGGGCAATTTCTGGCATTATGCCGAGGACGGAAAGACGCCGGTAAAGTGGTAGAGACCACCCCTTCGGCTGGAGTAAACGGCGGGAGCGAAAGCCCGCATCCGGCGCTAAGTCTTTGACATTTGGCTAAGGATATTGCTATGAAACTTACCGACTTAAAATATATATCCGACAAGCGGGCGGAGCAGTTCGCAAAGCTGGGTGTGACCAGCCAGGAGGGGTTGTTGCGCCTTTTCCCGAGGACCTATCTCGACCTCACCAACGTCGGCTCGATAACCGAGGCGCGGCACAACGAAATAGTGCTCGTCCCCTGCGAAGTCGTCAGCGCGACGCTCGTCAAGTATGCCCGCCGCCCCTTCGTCAAGGCGGTGTGCAGGCAGGGTTATAACTATTTCGAGGCGGTGTGGTTCAATCAGCCCTACGTGCTCGGCCGCCTCAAAGCGGGGGAATATTTCTTCTACGGCAGGGTGAGCAACCGCTACGGAATGGGCGCGAGCATGGTAAACCCCGTGTTCGAGAGCGCCGACAAACTAAATAATCTGCAGGGCATAATGCCCGTATATCCGCTGTCGGGCGGGCTTACGCAGGGCGCGGTGCGCTCGGCGGTCAGGCAGGCGCTCAAAAACGTGCATACGGAGAGTATAATACCCTACCAGTTGCAGAAAAAGTACAACCTCTCCGACCTCAAAGGCGCGTACTTCCGCATACATTGTCCCGAGAGTATGGACGATATAACCGCCGCGGGCGAGCGCATAGCAATAGAGGAATATTTCCTGCTCGTCTGCGCGTTCAAGGTCGTCAAGGGCGACAGGGAGATAGCGCGCGTCAACAGATATTCGGTGACGGGGCGGGAGGTCGCCGACTTCGTCTCCTCGTTTCCGTTCGAGTTCACAAACGGGCAGAAGCAGGCGGTGAGGGAGATATATGCCGACCTGACTTCGCCGCGCGTCATGAACAGACTTTTGCAGGGCGACGTCGGCTGCGGCAAGACGGCTGTCGCGCTCGCCGCCATATATATGGCGGTCAAATCGGGCTATCAGGCGGCAATGCTGTCGCCGACCGAGGTGCTCGCGCGGCAGAACGCCGAACAGCTTGCAAGGCGCTTTCCCGATTTCGGGGTGCGGTATTTAAGCGGCTCTACGCCCGCCGCCGAAAAGCGCAGCATCAAAAAGGAGATAAAGGACGGCACGGCGGCAATTCTCTGCGGCACTCACGCCGTCATTCAGGGCGACGTGCAGTTTAAAAATCTCTCGCTCGTCGTCTGCGACGAACAGCAGAGGTTCGGCGTGGCACAGCGTTCGGCGCTCGCCGAAAAGGGCGAGGGGTGCGATTGCCTCGTGATGAGCGCTACGCCCATACCGCGCACGCTGTCGCTCGTCTTCTACGGCGATCTCGACATTACGACCATACGCGAAAAGCCGCGCTCGCGGCAGGAGATTTCGACCTCGATTATTCCGAGAAACAAGTACGCCGATATGCTCGCGTGGATAGAGGGCGAGGCGAAGAAGGGCAGGCAGGCGTATTTCGTCTGTCCCAAGATAGACGGCGACGACGAGGGCACGGTAATGTCTGTGACCGAGCTCTATGAGGAGCTTCAGAAGTCAATGCCGACCGCCCGCATAGCGCTTCTGCACGGCAGAATGAAGGATAAGGAAAAGAACGCCGTAATGGAGGCGTTCAGGGATAAGCAGTACGACTGTCTCGTGTCGACGACGGTCATCGAGGTCGGCATAGACGTGCCCGACGCGACGGTAATGGTGATATGCGACGCCGACAGGTTCGGTCTGTCGCAGCTGCACCAGCTCCGCGGCAGAGTGGGCAGGGGCAGCCTGAAAAGCTATTGCTTTCTGCTCACCGACAGCGACACGGACGCGGCGAGGGAGCGGCTTTCGGTGCTCAAAGACAACTCTGACGGCTTCGCCATTGCCGAAAGCGACCTGCGCATAAGGGGAGGCGGCGACTTCATGGGCACGCGGCAGAGCGGCAGAATACTTACCGAACTCAAAAACCTGCGCTTCCCCGCCTCGGCAATTTTCACGGCAAAGGCAATCTCGGACGAGGCGTTCTCGGGCGCGTATGAGATAAGCGAACTGCGCCGACTTGCGCTCAGGCGGTACGAACAGCTCAAAGACATAGTCATGAATTGAACTAAAAAAAATAAAGGCGCGGCGTTCCGCAAAATTTGGGAACGCCGCGCCGCCTTTATTAAATTGCCCCGCATATATGCCGCAGATAACGCAATTTAAGCCGCGCTTTCGGGCTTGGGCGCGCGCTGGCTGTATTTGAGTTTGCGCCAGCTTATGAAGCAATATGCGTCGTCGATGAGGAATATCGAAAAGCAGATAACGCTCGGCAGGACGGCTATGCCGTCGGTCGAAAGTTTCAGCGACCACAGTATTATTAAAATTACGTCGTTGAGTACGAAGCAGATCGAAAAATATTCGCAGCGCCGCAACATGAGGTATGCCGCCGCA
Organism: uncultured Clostridia bacterium; assembly: GCA_944327625.1. Lineage (GTDB taxonomy): Bacteria > Bacillota > Clostridia > Christensenellales > Borkfalkiaceae > Coproplasma. Next base: position 48,777 of record CALVHL010000025.1, on the reverse strand, counting down.
AGCGAGGTGACGAGCGATATCGTCGACACTATCAGGTTGTCCGTGCCCATGACGTCGAGCAGGAAATAGAACGCCACCGTCGCAACCGCCGTGCAGAGTGCGGCTATGGCGTATTCCGTCGCCGAAAGCGTGTTTATCTTTACTTCGAGGTGTTTGGCGTCGCTGTTCTGGTTTTTAACCCAGATTATTATGCTGGCGATATGTATGGGCAGCATCAGGACGAAATAGATGAGCATTTCGCCGTAGTACGCCTTGGTGTAGGCGAGTATGCCGTACAGCACGGAAAAGACTATGGCGAACACCTGCCCCCAGACGTTGCCCTTGGCGTTGAAGATTATGAGCGTTACGCCGAACAGCGAGGAAAAGAGCGAGAGCAGGTTTTTGTCCTGCCCGACGAAAAAGCTGATGAGTATTACCGTCATTCCGCCCAGCCAGAGCGTCCACTCGAACGGGGTGAAGTACTTTAAAATTTTCCTTAACATAGCGCATATTCTACCATAACCCGCCGCGCTTGGCAAGCATAACGGCGGAATAATCTCGCCCGCCGCCGCAATTGCGACCGTTTTCGGCGCGATAATATATTATAATTATGAAAAAAGCCGATAAAAATGTCGATAAGCGGGCATAAATAAAAAAATCGCTTAAAATCGTTGACAATTGCGTCGGCATTTGATAGAATAGCTTTTGCTCAATCGTTAATTTGGGTTGTTATGCTTAACCGCTCATCTGAACGATTTATTTTATTGATTTCTATCCATCGTGTTTTTAAGGGTAAATACGACGGGCAGGATATATTCCACAGACCGACATTCGGTCGAGTAAAGCAAGGAGGAGCATTAAATGCCCACAATCAATCAGCTTATAAAGCACGGCAGAGAAAAGCAGGTATACAAGAGCAAGTCGCCCATTCTGGACAACTGTCCCCAGAAGCGCGGCGTCTGCCTCTCGGTTACCACTACGACGCCCAAGAAGCCTAACTCCGCAATCAGAAAGATCGCGAGGGTAAGACTTACCAATAAGCAGGAAGGTACCGTATATATTCCCGGCGAAGGCCACAACCTTCAGGAGCACTCGTCCGTCCTCATCCGCGGCGGCAGAGTTAAGGACCTCCCCGGCGTTCGTTACCACATCGTGCGCGGCGCACTCGATACGGCAGGCGTTTCCAAGAGAAAGCAGGCCCGTTCGCGTTACGGTGCAAAGCGTCCTAAGTCCTAAAAACTACTTTCGTAAATTTTGTTTGCTAAGATGCGCAAACATTTCTGAAAAGTAATCACGGCGCAAGCAAAATCGCTATTTTGCGCCAGCGCACTCAATCAGCGCATACCTGCGCCTCAGCGGAGGGAATGCCCTCAATTGAGCAATGCGAGAGCCCTTATAATTGAGGGCAGGGAGGCAGAGCCTCCAAAACTCGTCAAATTTGTTTTCGTCACCGGAAAACAAATTTACGAAACAGACACCCTACTTGTTTCGGAATATATCTACCCTTAGCCGATAAAAGTAGGCAGTATTCGCAACTGCGTTGCGGAGAAGATTTGCTACCCCGAAAAAACTTTTGCGCGGGGCAAGCAATAGCTTATTTAAGGTCTAACCCTTAAAAATTCAGAAGGAGGATAACATTATGCCCAGAAGAGGAAGCGTCCCCAAGAGGGATGTATTACCCGATCCCGTGTACAACAGCAAGGTAATCACCAAGCTTGTAAACCAGATAATGTATGACGGCAAGCGCGGCACGGCACAGACTATCGTCTATGATGCACTCAAAATCGCGAGCGAGAAGCTCGGACAGGAGCCCATGGACGTATTCAACCAGGCGCTCAACAACATCATGCCCGTACTCGAAGTAAAGGCTAAGCGCGTAGGCGGCGCAAACTATCAGGTGCCCATGGAAATCAGGCCCGAACGCCGTCAGACTCTCGCTATCCGCTGGCTCGTCATCAGCACGAGGAAGCGTTCCGAAAGAGATATGAGCGCTAAGCTCGCCGCAGAACTCATGGATGCGTACAACAACGCAGGCGGCGCGGTAAAGAAGAAGGAAGATACCCACAGAATGGCAGAGGCAAACAAGGCGTTTGCTCACTTCCGTTTCTAATTGAGGTAAACTATGGCAAGAGAATACGATTTATTGCATACCAGAAATATCGGTATAATGGCGCACATCGACGCCGGCAAGACGACGACGACCGAGCGTATACTCTACTATACCGGTATTAACCATAAGATAGGCGAAACGCACGACGGCACCGCGACGATGGACTGGATGGTTCAGGAGCAGGAGAGAGGCATTACCATAACTTCGGCTGCAACCACCTGCCATTGGACGAGGTCGGGCGCAACCAAGAAGGACGAATGCCGCATCAACATCATCGATACCCCGGGCCACGTCGACTTCACCGTTGAGGTCGAGCGTTCGCTCCGCGTACTCGACGGCGCGGTCGCAACCTTCTGCGCTAAGGGCGGCGTCGAGCCCCAGTCCGAAACCGTATGGCGTCAGGCGGACAAGTACAAGGTTCCCCGCATAGCTTACGTCAACAAGATGGACATCAACGGCGCTAACTTTGAAAGGGCCGTCAAGATGATGAAGGAGAGGCTCAACGCCAACCCCGTTCCCATCGAACTTCCCATCGGTAAGGAAGATACTTTCAGAGGCATCGTCGACCTCATCGAGATGAATGCCGAAATATACGACAGCGACGACGGCAAGCAGTACCACAGGGCAGAAATTCCCGAGGATATGAAGGCTGCCGCCGAAGAAGCGCACCTTGCAGTAATGGAGGCTGCGGCAGAGGGCGACGACGAACTCATGATGAAGTTCCTCGACACCATGGAGCTCACCCCCGACGAAATCCGTCAGGGACTTCGCAAGGCTACCATAGCAATGAAGGCAACCCCCGTGCTCTGCGGTTCTTCCTATAAGAACAAGGGCGTTCAGATGCTGCTCGACGCAGTCATCGACTATCTGCCTTCCCCCGTCGACGTAGACCACGTAAAGGGTGTAAACCCCGACACGGGCGCAGAGGAGGAGAGAAAGACCTCCGACGACGAACCCTTCGCAGGTCTCGCATTCAAGATCGCAACCGATCCCTTCGTCGGCCGTCTTGCATATTTCAGAGCTTATTCCGGCAAGCTCTCCGCAGGTTCCTACGTGTACAACTCCACGAAGGGCAAGAAGGAGAGGGTTGGCCGTCTCGTGCAGATGCACGCCAATACCCGTATGGAAATCCCCGAAATCTATTCGGGCGACATCTGTGCGATAGTCGGTCTTAAAGACACGACGACGGGTGACACGCTCTGCGACGAAGCTCATCCTATAATACTCGAACAGATGACCTTCTCCGATCCCGTCATTCAGCTCTCGATAGAGCCCAAGACCAAGGCAGGTCAGGAGAAGATGACCATGGCGCTCATCAAGCTCGCCGAAGAAGATCCCACGTTCAAGACCTACACCGATCAGGAAACGGGACAGACCATCATCGCGGGCATGGGCGAACTTCACCTCGACATCATCGTCGACAGACTTCTGCGCGAATTCAAGGTAGAGGCAAACGTCGGCGCACCCCAAGTTGCATACAGAGAGACGTTCCGTCAGGCTTGCGACGCAGAGGGTATGTACAAGCGTCAGTCGGGTGGTAAAGGTCAGTACGGTCACTGCAAAATTCACCTCATTCCCGGCGAACCCGGCAGCGGATATTCGTTTGAAGACCTCACCGTCGGCGGCTCTATTCCCAAGGAATATATCCCCGCAATCGACAAGGGTATTCAGGGCGCGGCAAAGAACGGCTTCCTTGCAGGCTATGAAATGGTAGACTTCAAGGTACAGGTTTACGACGGAAGCTATCACGAGGTCGACTCGTCCGAAATGGCATTCCAGATCGCAGGCTCTATGGCGTTCAAGGACGGCATGACCAGGGCTAAGCCCGTACTCCTCGAGCCCATAATGAAGGTAGAGGTCATCACCCCCGACGATTATTTCGGCGATATAATGGGTAACGTAACCGCAAGGCGCGGCACCATCATCTCCACCGATGACAGGGCAGGCGCAAAGGTAGTCGACGCAGAAGTTCCTCTTGCAGAGATGTTCGGCTATGCTACCGACCTCCGTTCGAGAACTCAGGGACGCGGTCAGTTCACTATGCAGTTCGATCATTATTCCGAAGTTCCCAAGTCCGTAGCCGACAAGGTAATAGGCGACAGAGCTAAGAAGAATAACTAAGTAATAAATAAAGCAGGATTTTCCTGTTAAGGCGGTCTGCTTCCGAATAATTCACGGAAAGACCAAAAACCACGCTTTTTGGTCTTTCACATCATTTGTGCATACCTACACCTGCTGCGCTTTCGCTTCGTGCGACCGACTTCGTCGGGCGGGCAGTAGGTGAAGGCGGAGCAACTAAATGAATGGAGAGCGCTGAGGGTTGCGCCGCCGAGGGCAACGCCCTCAAATCGTCAAATTTGTTTTCGTCACCAGAAAACAAATTTACGAAACATAAATTAGCGGCGCAAGCAGGGTTTCCCTGCGCCAGCGCACTCAAATAGTCGCTTGCGACCTCAGCGGTGTGAATTGCCGCGACTTCTCATAATCGAGAGCAATAAAAAATGTCGCGGCAAGAGCGGCAGAGCCGCTAAGCCTCGTCAATTTTGTCGCTGTCACTAAGCGACAAAATTACGAAACAAAAAACTAACGGCGCAAGCAAAACCACGCTTTTGCGCCCGCGCACCACATTTGTGGCTTCGCCACCTCAGTAGGTGAAGGCGGCGCAACTAAATGAATGGAGAGCGCTGAGGGTTGCGCCGCCGAGGGCAACGCCCTCAAATCGTCAAATTTGTTTTCGTCACCAGAAAACAAATTTACGAAACATAAATTAGCGGCGCAAGCAGGGTTTCCCTGCGCCAGCGCACTCAAATAGTCGCTTGCGACCTCAGCGGTGTGAATTGCCGCGACTTCTCATAATCGAGAGCAATAAAAAATGTCGCGGCAAGAGCGGCAGAGCCGCTAAGCCTCGTCAATTTTGTCGCTGTCACTAAGCGACAAAATTACGAAAAGGCTAAAATTTTAAAAACATACGTCAAAATAATTGTGTTTTTAAAATTTTTAATATATAATAATTTTAACGCATTAGGCGAAAAATTATTGCAGCCCCAAATTGACGTAAGGATAGCTGCGACGCCTTACAAGGCGTAAGTTATCATTTTATAAAAAATAATAGGAGAAATTAAAATGGCAAAGGCTAAGTACGACAACAGCAAGCCCCACGTTAACATCGGCACTATCGGCCACGTTGACCACGGCAAGACCACTCTGACCGCAGCTATCACAATGGTTATGGCATGCAAGGGTCAGGCACAGAAGATGAGATACGACGAAATCGATAAGGCTCCCGAAGAGAAGGCTCGTGGTATCACAATAAACACCGCTCACGTAGAGTATGAAACCGGCAAGCGTCACTATGCACACGTTGACTGCCCGGGCCACGCTGACTATGTCAAGAACATGATCACCGGCGCAGCTCAGATGGACGGCGCAATCCTCGTCGTTGCAGCAACCGACGGTCCCATGCCCCAGACCAAGGAGCACATTCTCCTTGCCCGTCAGGTTGGCGTTCCCTACATCGTAGTATTCCTCAACAAGTGCGACCAGATGGACGATCCCGAACTTCTCGAACTCGTTGAAATGGAAATCAGAGACACCCTTTCGAGCTATGGCTTCCCCGGCGACACCACCCCCATCATCCGTGGTTCCGCACTCAAAGCACTTGAAAAGGCTACCTCCGGCGCTTCCGATGCAGAGGTTCTTGCAGCTCCCGAATGCCAGTGCATTCTTGAGCTCATGAACATCATCGACGAGTATATTCCTACCCCTCAGAGAGACACCGATAAGCCCTTCCTTCTTCCCGTCGAGGACGTATTCACCATCTCCGGCCGTGGCACCGTTGCTACCGGTCGTGTAGAGAGAGGCGTAGCTCACGTCGGCGATCCCGCAGAAATCGTTGGCCTTATCGACAAGCCCGTCGGCACGACCATCACCGGTCTCGAAATGTTCCACAAGAGCGTTGACGAAGCTATCGCAGGCTACAACATCGGCGCACTCCTTCGTGGTATCGACAGGAAGGGTATCGAAAAGGGACAGGTTCTCGCTAAGCCCGGCACCGTTAAGACCGCAACCAAGTTTGAAGCTCAGGTTTACGTTCTTAAAGCAGAGGAAGGCGGACGTCACACTCCTTTCTTCAACCACTATCGTCCTCAGTTCTTCATCAGAACGACCGACGTAACCGGTTCGATCAACCTTCCCGAAGGCACCGAAATGGTTATGCCCGGCGACCACGTCACCATCACTGTCGAGCTCATCAAGCCCGTTGCAGTTGAAGAAAAGCTCAAGTTCGCTATCCGCGAAGGCGGCAGAACGGTTGGTTCCGGCGTCGTTTCCAAGATTCTTGGCTAATTGACTTAAAAACTTCAAAAGAGTTATCGCGTTTTCGCGGTAACTCTTTTTTTTGCGCATTTTGCGGCGATAGTGCGGGAGTAGTGCAGGAGTGCCGATAGTGACGGGCAGCAGTATTGCACAGTGCGGTCGGCAACAATTGGACGGGAGAGGGGAGCGGTTCGGCAAGCGCATCGCCCCGTTTTACTGTCGGCAAACCTCGATAAGCTTATCTTACAATTCTGTAAGGGGGCAGAATATGGCGCGGTTATTGACAAAATACGCCCGAAAGTGGTACAATTTTATAGAAGTTGCGGTTGCCGCCGTAACATTTAAGGGCGAAATTCCTACTGTTGAGTTAAGAAAATACCCGCAACTTTTTCGTGTCAGTCGGCGCAAACCTCATAAAATTGAGGCAATTCGGCGGCAATGCGGCGGAGCGCAAGCTCGGCAAACGGGCAAAAGGGCGGCGGCAATTCCGTCGGGGCAGTTAGGCTTAGGTCTGCGGCAGGGCAATGGAAAAACGCGGGGAGAGAGGAGGCATAATATGAGGACGCTTAACCATAAAAACGGCGCAAAATCTACCTTTTTCCGCGCGGCTGTCGCCGCGGCGGGCGGGGCTGTCTTTATCTTCGCCCTGCTCCTGTCGGGCATGGCTGCTCCGCGCACCCTTTCGGCAAGCGCCAACTCCGGCGCGCCGTGGGAAATGGGCGTGACCGCCGAGGGAGTGTATTCCGTGCACGAAGACAGCGTGCTCGAAGTCAAAAGCGAGCTTCTGACTTTCAATATCACGGCATTGCCCGACGAGTTGGACGACGGGCAGGAATACGACGCGCGCGTCACCGCCGAATATACCTTCTATAACCCGACCGCCGAATACGTCACCACGCAGATGGCGTTCCCGTTCGCGTCCAACCCGTACTACGAAAGAGAGCTGACCGAGGCGGAAATTACCCCCGTCTGTATTGACGGCTCGCCCGCCGATTATCAGATACGGCACACTTACAGCCAATATACCGATTTCGAGACCGACGTAAGAAAAATACTCGACGGGGTTATCGAGGACGACTTTTACAGCGCAGATCTGCCCGTGACTGTCTATACGATAACTCTGGAATATGAGGTCGGGCGGGGAATGTCCGACTATGCGGCGTTAAGGCTGGACAGCCTGCCCGCGACGGGCGACGGCACGCGGCTTGTCGGGCCGTTCGGCGGCAGCGGCTCGTCCGCGACTGTATGGAACGTAATGACGAGCGGCGACAGCGTCGACGTGTACGTGCTGGGCGACGACGTCCCCGTCGTCGAGTGGGGGTGGATAGCCTCGTCCTATTCGGACAGAGCGGGCGAACACGTAGTGATAGACGCCGACATAATCTTTAAGAGCAGTTCGACTACGCTCGGCGAGCTGATATTTTCGGGGTACGACGAGGAGTACGGAATAAGCCGCACCGACTGGTACAATGCCGCCGTCGGCAACCTTTCGGACGACAAGATAGCGGGGAGCAGTCACGATATTATCCTCGTTCCCTACCTGTTCACCTCGTGGTACGTCTACGAGACGAGCGTTGCGCCCAATTCATCGTTCACAAATTCGGTGACCGCTCTGCTCTATCCTACCATACATTTCAACTATAAACCGTATATATATGAATACGTCTATTACCTCTCGCCTGCCAAGAGCTGGGCGGACTTCGGCGAGCTGGAAATTGTCATAAATACGCCCTACTACATTCAGGATAGCTATACTTCTGACAACGTGACGCTCGAAAGCGTGTCGGGCGGCTATCGGACGGAGATAAGCGGGCTGCCCGAGGGCGAACTGACCTTTGCGCTCTGCTCGGTAAGTCAGCCTGAAAGGACGGGTTACGGCGGTTCGGGCTTTTTCGCCGTGCTCGTCGTCGTGCTCGTCGCGGTCGCCGTAATCGGCATTGCGATAATAGTCGTCGCCTCGGTACTATTGTATAAGCTCGTCAGAAAGCGCGTCGGGTAACCGCGCGGCATAACTTCCGAAGGAGAGAGAAAATTGAAGATAAATAAGGCTAAATTAAAGCGCGTCGGCGTAGTCGGCGCGGCAATCGCGCTCGCGCTGTCGGCAACGCTCTTTTCGGGCTGTGAAATTTACGACGAGTACACGAGCGGCAGCATTAACAGCGGAATATACGTCCGCGACGGCAGTTCGCCCCTCACGGTGACGGGGCAGCTCGTCGTCTACGACATAGTCGATTTCCCCGCCGAGGACGGCAAATATCTGTCGACTTTGAGTATTCAGTATGCGCTATACAATCAGGGCGACGAGAGCGTCACCGAACAGCTCGCCGTGCCGTCGGGCAGTCAGCCCGGGTATTACGACGGCGTATTGCCCGTAGCTTCGGTGACTGTCGACGGAGTGGCGGTGACGGCGCAGAGGCGGCACGTCTATGATAACTATCTGTCCGTCGGGGGCAACTATACGCCCGAGGGCTATTCGTCTTACGAGTACGCGGAGCAGATAAAATCTCTCAGCGACGAATATTACGAGAACGGCATATTCACCCGCGACGCGGCGGTGACCGTGTATAACTTTGCGATAGCCGACGCCGCCGAGGGCGAAAAGTTCTACATAAAAGGCGTTCTGCCCGCGATCGACGACCAGACGGCGTACTGGACGGAATATATAAACCGCGTCGAGGACGGTTACAGAATGACGGGGGTGGACGACGGCGAGGGCGTGACGCTGTGCGTGATAGGCGAGCCCGTCGATCTGTCCGCCGTCGAATGGACGATAGAGAAGTACGAGAAAGACGTGGGCTACGTCGACACGGAGGTCGGCGAGTATAAGGTGACGATGACGGGCGAGGGCTATACGCTCGGCGAGTACGTCGACGGACTGCGCGGCGACCGCACTTACATAAGCGAGGTCGATTGGTACAACGGCGTGCTCGCGCGGCAGGTCAAGGGGTTGCGCAATGCGGAGTTCTTTATGTGGAACACCTTTGAAGTGACGGTTGCGCCCCATTCGTCGGCATACGTCACGGTCGAACTGCCCGCAATGCCCTTCATCAACGACAGCTATTCGCCGACCGTCAAAGTTTACAGGTACGACGTGCCCCTCACGGATATGTGGGCGGCGGTGCGCGGCGAAATGTGGCTGGTCGTCGAGACCGACTATTATAAGGGCGGAATTTCCTCGACTTACATGACGGAGACCGACTACGGCTTCGAGGTGGAGGAAAACAGCGGGCGCTATCGGTTCTCGCTGTGCGAAAGCCGGAGTTATAGCTATCTTCCGGGCGAGGCGCAGAACAAGGCGGCAAAGACGCTGCTTCTCGTAATTTTCCTGCCCATGCTCATCGCGGTAGTATTCTGCTACGGCGGCGGTATTCTCGCAGTCGTGCTGATTTTGCGCAAGAAGAAGAAAAAAGAGGGTAAAAATACATAAAAAACGCGGCGGCAGAAAAAAATTTTTCTGCCGCCGCTCTCTTTTCACTATTATATAATCGTCCGCCGCGAAGGGGTGCGCCGATTAAAAAATATTTTACGAAGCGTTTAAAACGCCCTTTCGTGTGTTATATATAAAGTGAACGAAGAAAGCAGGCAGCCGAAAGGGCGAAAGCCCTGTGCGGCGTTACCACTTCCCGAGTTATAAATTTTTTATAACAAGGAGAATTAAGACCATGAAAAAGTATTTACAGACAAGAAATAACGCAGATTACGACCTGTTCGACGCATTCAACGACATTTTCCCTCCCGTATTTTTCGACGAACAGCACGACCTGCGCACCAATATCAAGGAAACAGACACGGGCTATGAACTGGAAGTCGAGATCCCGGGCTACGCCAAGGATGAGATAAAGGTATCCTTAGACGACGGATACCTGACCGTTGCGGCGAAGAAAGAGAAGAAAGAGGAGGAGAGCGGTAAGCACTACATAAGAAAGGAGATTACCGAGAGCTGCCAGCGCAGCTTCTATGTAGGCACGGAACTCACCAAGGAACAGATTACCGCTAAATATGACAACGGTATGCTTATCCTCTCACTGCCCAAGGCGGAGCCTAAGAGCGTTCAGAGCCACTTCATCGACATATTGTGACGGGAGAAAGGGCAGAATAAACAAAAGGAGGACACTCCAATCGTAAGTAGTAAGCGCGGCGTACAGCGCATTAAGTACGCGGTATCTCTGAGGCAACCTTCATAATAGCAATAAATACCTGTAAAGGAGGACACTCCCCCTAAGACTGTAAAGCGCGGCGCACGGCGCATAAGGTGCGCGGAAGCAAAGTTGCAGATTTTACGGACGTGTTGAAATTAAGGAGGGCACTCCCCCTAGGAATTGTAAGCGCGGCGCACGGCGCGTAAGGTGCGCGGAAGGCTTGTAACAAAAATTTTAAGACATCGGCAAATTGAGGAGGACACTCCGCCTAAGACTTAAAATGCGCGGCGCACGGCGCAACACAAAGTGCGCGGAAGCTTAGAGGCTTATGTAAGATCTTACGAATAACGGGTAATCCGACATCGGGGCATCGGGAAAGATGCCGAAGATGAGGGTAACGCAAACGGGGCGGCGAAAGCCGCATACCTCCATATCACGAAAGAAAAATCAGGACGGTTCGCCGCCCTGATTTTTTTGTGCTTTTTATACATTAAACGACCTTTTGCGCCGCTCGAAATTCTCTATAATATTCTGTGCCTCACGGGCTGAAAGTTCATGCGACCAGGGCACGGGCGAGAGGGGCGCGCCCGTCAGTTCAAAGTAGCCGAAACGCGCCGTCTTATCGCGGTAAGTATCGTTCCATTTATCGAAAAGGAGCGGGGATATGTGCCGTTGAACGGTGCAGCGGACGAAATCGCACTTGCCGAAATCTCTCCACGGCCGCGCGAGATAGATGCTGCCCTCCGACGCGCCCTCCGTCATTATCCGACAGTCGATGAAGGCATATCCGCGCTCGTCTTTGAGCGAGTGGGAGGGGGCGGCTACGTATCCGCAGTTGCGCTTGTCGGCAAGCGACACTATGTCGCAGTCGTAAAAGTACGCCTCCGCGCCGCCGAAGATGAAGTCTACGGTGCCGCATATCCTGCAACTATCGTATATCTGGACGGAGTTGCCCTCCATATACAGCTGGTTGCGGGGAATGAAGCCGTCGTAGTAGGCGGGATCGTCCGTCAGCCCCGAATAGCGTATGACGAGGTCGTCGGGGAAGGGCGCGGTAAAGAGCGTATCCTGCGTGGAGACGAGGTTGAGCCGCCGCGCATAGAAGCGCTTTGAGTTGACGGACAGCGCGACGCACTGCCCGACCTTTTCGGGCGAGGTGTTGGCGTTCTCTATCGTCAGGTTTTCCATTACGACGTTCTCGCCCGTAACGCAGACGGTATAGGTGCGGAAGGTGTTGTATTCGCCGCCGTCGGCGTGGGGCTTGCGGGCATAGTCGTCGTAGGTGATTTTCGTTGTTTCACGGTCCTCGCCGACAAATTTCACGTTGTCGCATCTGACGGTAAGTTTTGCGCGATATACGCCGCTTTTCATATATATTGTGGCGGGAGCGGTGAGAGTATCCAATATAGACTGTATGTCATCGGACGGACAAACTGTAATTTTATTCATGACAATCCTCCTTTCGGGTAATTACATTGTAACACATTTTTTTTTGTGAAACAATTAAAAAATGTATTGATTTTTGGCAAATCCCGTGTTATAATGTTAAAGTAAAATGTGATAATAACACAAAATATCGCTTTATAATGTTTGAATGAAACGAATATGAGTAATAAAAATACCAAAGGCATATCTTTCGGGCAATATCGGGTTGCCGACCTGATGATATTCCTCCTCATAATGTGCGTGTGCGAAGCGATAAACGTGCTGGCGATAAGAAAGTGGTTCGAGGGAATGACGTTCACCGTGTCGGTGATGTTGCCCGTGACGCTGGCGGTGCTTATAAGGTGGAATTGGTTTGCGGCGATATTCCCCGTCGCGGACGGAATTTTATACTGCTGGCTCAACGGCGCGGGTGCGCAGTCGTACCTCGTCTACGCCGTCGGCAATGCGTTCGTGCTTTTAAGTTGGTTTTTGTTCGTGCCGGTTTACAAGGAGAAATGGTTTTCTCGTTGGTATCTGGCCGTGATATATGTAATAGTTTCTTTTGTATTGCTCGTGGCGGGCAGAACCCTTATGGGGCTGTGCGTCGGTATTTCCTTTTCTGAGATTTTTACGGAGACTGTTTTGTCGGAGTGCGTAAGTTTCTTCTTCACCGCGGCGTTTTTTCTCATCGGCAGAAAGATTGACGGGCTCCTCGAAGATCAGAAGAAGTACCTGTTGCGCGTGGCGCGGGAAAACGAGCCGCACGCGGCAGAAGAGGATTATTGGGACGGATATACCGAGCTGGACGATGAAGAACTTTCAAAGCTCGGCGGCAAGGGCGGAAGACGCAATCGCGGGATATCGCCCGAGGACGAATATCCTCCCGACAGCAGATGATGGCTGCAATACGGCGGAAGCTGTTTTGTATATCTAAACACAAAAAGGGATTGGAGGGAAAATTTAATGGTCAAATTAAAGTATGACGACTTCCTTGACTATGACGAATCCTCGGGTACATATTCGATACCCCAGGAACAGAAAGTCAGGGATGAAGTCGAAAAGAACCGTTGGAAAGAGATTGGCAGAACCGTCCTTGCCGACTGGCGTCTTTATCTCATGCTCGTTCCCATGGTCCTCGTGTTCCTGCTCTGGAAGTACATGCCGATGTACGAACTCATCGGCTGTTTCAAGAACCCGAGCTCGGCAACTGAGGTAGAAGACCAGTTATGGGTAGGAACGAGATTCTTCGAGCAGCTGCTCGGCGCGGATAAGAATATCTCGCCGCAGTTCTGGAATGCATTCAGAAATACGTTCATCACGGCGTTCTACGGGTTGCTTTTCGGCTTCCCCACGCCCATCATTCTGGCGCTTTTCTTCAACGAAGTCCGTTCTAACATAACGAGAAGCATTTTGCAGGTGTGCGTATACCTTCCCAAGTTCCTTTCTACGGTTATCGTTACCACGCTCGCCATCATGCTTTTCCGTCCCGAAACGATCGTTACGGGCGGCACCGACCAGGCGGCAGGCCTTATGTCCCGACTGTTCGAGCTGTTGGGTGCAGATCCCGCGCTCGTAACCAAGGGCCTCATAAACACCACTCAGTATTACAGGACCATCTATGTAATCACCGACCTGTGGGAGCACGCGGGCTATGACTCGATAGTATTCTTCGCGGCAGTCATCGCCGTCTCGCCGACCTCTTACGAGGCTGCGCAGATAGACGGCGCGGGCAAAATGGCGCAGATGCGCTACGTCGTGCTGCCCAGCATACTCTCGACGGTCGTCATAATGCTCATAATGAAGATAGGTTCGCTGCTTTCCGTAGGCTACGAAAAGATTTACCTCTTGCGTTCGAGCGGCAACTATGAAGTTGCGGAAGTCGTTTCGACGTTGTCCAACTCCTGGTCGTCGGGCGCAGGCGCAATTACCAACGGACGAGCCCTCGGTATGGCCGCCGAAATGCTCAATAACCTCATCGGCATGATTCTGGTTATCGGCGCAAACAAGATCGCGAGAAGCGCGTCCGACGTATCGCTGTATTGATGGAGGGATAAGGGTTTATGAAAAGAAAAACAGAAGTTTCTGAGCTTATATTCAGAATTGTAGCCTATTTTTTCCTCATCGTATTTGCGTTAATGTGTGTATATCCTCTGTTATATGCCCTCGTGTCTTCGCTCAGCGGTGACGTAGCCGTCGATGAAGGGTCGGTAGTCATCTGGCCTATCGATTTCCAGATCAACGCGTTCAGGTATGTAATAGTCGACGCAACTTTCTGGGTTAATTATTCCAACACGCTGTTCCTTACGGCTCTCGGTACTATCTGGGCGCTCGGATATTCGATACTCGGCGCGTATGCCCTCTCCAAAAAGAGACTTATGGGCAGACACGGCTGGAACTTCTTCCTCGTATTCACGATGTGGTTCTCGGCAGGTATCGTTCCCATGTACCTCAACTATATGCAGACGGCTAACGTGTTCGGCGCAATGGGCATAACCGACCTCAAATGGGTTGTCGTCATTGCGATGGGCATGAACGCGACCAACATAATCCTTCTGCGTAACTCCTTCGAGGGCGTTCCCTCCGAAATAGAGGAGGCGGCAAGGATAGACGGCGCGACCGAAATGCAGGTATTGACAAAGGTATATCTCCCCATGAGCAAGGCGACGATTGCAACGGTTGCTCTGTTCTTCGGGATTTCCCGTTGGAACGGCTACTTCTGGGCTCAGAAAGTCATGGAAGAACAGCAGTATTCTTGGCCCATCCAGGTCTACATCCGTGACTTCATCGATAACTGGACGACGCTTACGGGTACGACCAACTACGATCCCAGCGAAGGCGCGGTATCGTGGGAGGGCTATCAGGAATCGCTCTACGGCGAAAACACCTTCTCTGCGGTTTCGGTCGTATATGCGATGGTCGTCTGTGCAATTATCCCCATACTCGTCATCTATCCCTTCATACAGAAGTACTTTGCGAAGGGCGTGAACATGGGCGGCGTCAAGGAATAATCGCTCGCTCTGCCGACGGAATTATAAAAGTTCCGCGTGGCGGATTTACAGTGGCTTATATTAAAGTTCAAAAAACTTATAATATAAAAATTTTTTAAGGAGAAAAATAAATGAACAGAACTAAGAAAATTGCCGTTGCTGCGGTATCGCTCGTAATGGCAGGAACTATGGTGTTTTCGTTGACAGGTTGTAACAGAAATAATAACGACAACAATAATAACAACAACGGAAACCAGATAGCCGGCGGCGCGTGGGACTCTGAACCCAGCGCGGGCGCAAAGGGTTTCGTAACCCTCCTCAACGACAGTTACGGACTTTCCTCGCGCGTAAAGAACAATGCGAGCGGCTGGGACAGAGCTAACGAATACTGGTCGTGGCTCAAAGACCTCGTCGCAGATCCCTCCGAAGAAGGCGCAAATCTTTCCTACACTTCGAGAACGGAGATCGGCATAGCTATCGGTTACGACAAGAACAACACGGGCGCATTCTTCGATACGATAAGCGGCAGCATTACGCTTCCCGGCGGATATACCGCAACGACCAATGCAATCAAGCCTGCATTCTCCGCAATTCAGGACGCGCTGAACGTCAAGTTTGTCGACTACTTCGGCGAACAGTCGACCTCGGCAAACCTTTCCAACCTCAAACAGACGGGTAACTATAAGTGGGGCGTTACGGTAGACATCTGTACGACCGACCTCTCGGTTGCCATCACCTCGTCCAATAACGACGACGATATACTCAACCTCGGCAAATATCTCGACCAGATGCCCAACTTCAAGGCATTCCTCGAATCTAACCCCATCGTATATCTGTCGCTCCTTCAGGAAGGCATGGAGGAAGACGGCACGGGCAAGGAAATCTACATCGCTCCTTACTTCGACGGTAACGACGATATAGAGAGATACTGCCTCATCCGTCAGGACTGGGTAGAAGACCTGCTCGACAAGACGCTTTCAGAAGACGGCGACACCTACAGCGCGGCTTGCGCAGAAGAGACATACGTTTCGGGTTATATGGGCACCACCGGTACCTATACGGTAGAGACGACGCTCGACGAGACGGGCGCAACCTTCACGCTTACCAAGGACTATGACGCAGCCAAGACGGCGGCGGCAGATACGACCACCGAACTCGGCGCCGCATACAACGCAATCGCAGGCGAAGCTTATGCGGGCGAGAGCGGTAACATCGTCGACATAATGAACGCTGCACTCGCAAAGAAGGCAGACGCAACCGGCAAGCAGCTGGCAACCCTCTACAGGGCATATATCGACGTGGCTTACAAGAACGGCACCGAAAAGGCTTATACCACCCGTTCCGAACTCTTTAACGGCTACAATGCGGCTTGGGACGTTGACGACCTCGTCGCTATGCTCAGAATAGTTAAGACCAACTCGCAGAACCTCGGGCTTGAATCGCTCAGCACGACGGGCATATTCCCTCGTGACAACACTAACGACAGAACTCCCGATATAATCCGTCTTGCTTCTCAGCTCTACGGCGAGAGAGGCGCTGACTCCCGTTATGAATACACCTATATCGACGCAGACGGCAAGCTCAAGGACGCTCGTCAGAACGCGACCTTCTATCAGGCACTCGAAAACTTCGGTCTGCTTGCAAAGGAAGGCCTCGTAGCAACTTATGTCAACAGCGACGGCACGCTCGGCACCGTCTCCGCATCCGACCTCAAGGGCGACTGCAAGGATAAGCCCGGCAACGGCTTCATGATGTATGACTACTCGCAGACGCAGACGACGCAGATGTTCGACCTCAAGGATGACGACGACTATCTGTTCGCACCCATAAGTACCCCTGTATCCCGTTGGGATGACGACGGCGACGGCGTCAAGGACACCATAATGAGATTCACCGAGAGCTGGCGTTCGACCAAGACTTCTGGTCTTACGGTTGCCAAGAGCGTTGAAGACGATCAGAACAAGCTCAATGCAGTTCTTACCTTCATCGACTATCTGTACTCCAACGACGGTCAGATAACCTCGACCTTCGGTATCCAGTCGACCAACGGCAACACCAACCCCAACGGTACGTGGTACGGCACTAAGGTCACCAACGTTGACATAGACACCGTTGCAACCAAGATAGGCGGACAGTACGTCGTTGACGAAGAATATCAGGATAAGTACTTCGCATTCAATAACGAGCTCTATACCGGTACTCTCTATAAGGGCAAGATGACGCCGACCATCACGGACGAACTGTACGCAAGCTTCATTTCGACTTCCGACGATGTCTATACGACCTTCTCCGCAAGGGGCAACTTCACGGGCTATGCTCGTAAGGTACTCGGCGCAACGCTTCCCATGGGCGTCAAGGATCAGTCGTTCGAGAACCAGCTGACTGCAAAGGAAGCGGCGGCTGAGGCAACCAAGGTTTCCGTAAGCATCGCAAACGGCACCATCAAGCATCCTACGCTCATACCCGGCGAGAACCTGTGGTATACCGTCGTTCCCACCGGCCTTCCTCTGAGCGACGACGAACAGTCGAACATTGACTCTACCGGCCAGGCAGACCTCAAATATATGACCGGTACCAAGAAGGGCAGTGAAAAGAACTTCTACAGCATCTTCCACTACATCATCTTCAACGGATACAGCGGACAGTATAGTCAGCAGGGCGTCGTAGTAAAACTCGGCTGATAGGATGGTTATAAATCAGTCTAAATAAGTAGTTATATGCGCCTGCGCCAGCGGGTGCGGGCGCATATATAATTTTGGGGGAGTCAGAATGAAAACTCAGATGAAATTTCAGAAGATAATGTGTCTTGTGATGCTGATACTCGGCGCATTATCGGCAGTGTATTCCTTTGTGTACTGTTCCGGCGGACTTGCCGGTCTGGGCTCAACCCTGCTCAACAGGGAAGGCCAGCAGTTGCCCCGCGATACATTGCCCGAAGCGCAGATATACCTTGACGTTCAGCCTTTCAACAACACTCTTTTGGTACTGTCTGTGGTTATGATACTCTGTGCGGTGTTGCTCTACATTACGGCGACCAATAAGCGCAGAAACTATTATATTTCCAACTATGTAACTATCGGGTTAGTCAGCATTGCAGACATAGCCATTTCTCTATACATTATCATTCAGAGCAGCACCTTCTTTGTTCGCTATCTCGGCATCATCGGTGATCCCGACGTGCTTGCAACCTATCAGAAGATCGCGGAAGGCGCTGACCAGGTGCTCTATTCTACGGCAATCTGGCCTTTCACGCTCGCCTATGTCATCTATCCGCTGATAATAGTCGGTTGCTGCGCACTCGTCTTCAACCTCGTCTGGAAGGTTAAGCTGATGAAGGGAGAGAAGGCGCTTCTCAACGGCGGACTCGCAAAGGAGGCGGCATAATGAAAAAGAAGGTCATTTCCAATCCCGTAATAGCAAACGACGTCATGAGATACGGCAAGAATAAGCTTGCGGCTAACCTTGCTCTTCTCGGAATAGCGTTCAACTGCCTGTACCTTATGTTTATGTATAAGCAGGTATGCCCCGATGGTATAAAAGGCATGTTTGACAACGATACTCCCGTATACAGCTATATCATGGGCGCATCGGTCATAATAAACCTCATAATGCTGCTCGTAACCTTCCTTTCGTCCGAGAGAGTCAAGGGTTATGACAAGCGCTTCTCCATAGTGCTGTGGGTACTTGCAGCCATTCAGATAGCGCGCATATTCATCTACCCGCTCACAACATATCTTACTCCGCTCAAAGCGGGCGTAAGCGGCAACCTTAACTATATTTTTGAGATAGATACCTTAATTCTCCTCATTGTCTTCCTCGTATTGTCCGCAGCCAGCCTCATCGCGGCAGGCGTAATCGGCTTTATCAGGGCTAACAGACTTGAAAAGTTCGTTAGGGATGTCAACGAGGGCAAGGTTGATCTCGAAGCCGCACTTAAAGAAGAGCCCGATCAGCAGATTTCCGCAGGGGGTGAAGTAAATGCCTAACGTAAGTTTACAGCATATTGAAAAGATATACGACGGCGGCGTCCAGGCGGTATGGGACTTCAACCTCGACGTAAGCGACGGCGAATTCATCGTCCTCGTCGGTCCCTCGGGTTGCGGTAAGTCGACGACGCTCAGAATGGTTGCAGGGCTTGAAGACATCTCGCACGGTAAGCTCATAATCGACGGCAAGGACTGTACGCGTCTGCCCCCCAAGGACAGAGATATAGCCATGGTCTTCCAGAACTATGCGCTTTACGGTCACATGACCATCTATGAAAACATGGCGTTCTCGCTCGTGCTCCGCAAGGAAAACAAGGAGGTCATTCACAGAAAGGTCATGGCGGCGGCAGAGATACTCGATCTCAAAACGCAGCTCAACAAGAAGCCCAAGCAGCTCTCGGGCGGACAGCGGCAGCGCGTGGCTATGGGACGTGCAATCGTCCGTAACCCCAAGGTATTCCTCTTTGACGAGCCGCTTTCCAACCTCGACGCAAAGCTCCGCGGCTCGATGAGAAGGGAGATAATGCTTCTCCACAAGAAGCTGGGCGCGACGATGATGTACGTCACGCACGACCAGACCGAAGCGCTTACGCTCGCCGACAGAATAGTATGTATGTCGATGGGACACATTCAGCAGATAGGCAAGCCCATAGACCTCTACGAACACCCCGCAAACACGTTCGTCGCAACCTTCATCGGTCTGCCTCCCATGAATATGTTTGAGGGCAAGGTGGAGGGCGGCAACTTCGTCTGTGACCTGTTCACCTATCCTCTGACGGCTGACCAGAAGAAGATGCTTGCCGATTATGACGGCAAAGAAGTTATCCTCGGCGTAAGACCGGAGAACTTCACGATGGACGGTAAAATACCGTTTACGGTTACAAACAACGAAAACCTTGGCATGAACACGCTCGTCCACGGCAAGATAGCCGGCGTCAAGACGGTCGTATACAAGATTGCCCGCTGGACAGATTATAAGTACGGCGACGAGATATTGGTCGGTTTCGATTCCGAGAAGATGCACTTCTTCGATAAAGAAACCACGCTTGCCATAAGATAAGGAGGTCGGTCATGTCAGAAAACGAAAAGACGGTTGCTGTCCCCGAAAAAACCAAATCCTCCGCTGGCGGATTTAAGGAGTGGGGCAGAAAAAAGATAGTTAATATAAAGCGTAAACCGCAGAACATAGCGCTTTTATATTTCGCCATCGTCACAGTTTATAATCTTCTTACCCTGACGGTATATTCCGAGGCAATCATAATGTATGCCAAGGACGTAGAGTGGGTAGGTCTGATGGTGTTCATAAATACGCTGTTCTCCATACTTATGCTTGTCGCTTATATGAACACGTTCCCCAAGCTTAAAAAGCCCGGATCCAAGACGGTATTGACCTTAACGGAGTCGGGAATAAAGCTTCACATCAACATAATAATGCTCGTCGTGACGATTGTCATGATTGTCTGCATGATAGTTTGCGAAGGCGTATATTATAACCTGATGAATGCCAACTATATCGAGCAGTACGTAAATAAGCCCGATATGGCAGGTACGGAAGCGGCTATTCTCATCAAGAATTCGCTTACGTTCAGCGTAACGCACATCATTCTTCTGGGCGTAGGTCTCGTGCTGTTGCTTACGTTACCTCTTTACAGAAAGCTCATCATGAAGATCAATACGAGAAAGGAACTCGAATCGACCGCCGAAAGCATGAAGGCAATCGAAATCGAGGACTAAAACAATAATAAAACAGATTGCGAATAACCGGCAATGCGACCATTGTCGGTTATTGCTCTAAACAGGCCAAAATGTCAAAGAAAAAGAAACATAAAGAGACAAATATAGAGAATTATTATGACCTGCGCGTCGACCAGGTAGACGAGCTGGTATCCATTCTCAAAAACGAAACCCCGACCGAACAGAAGGAAATAAGCTATAACATTGAGGAGTGCATAGGCACGGAAGCCGCCGAACAGGGCGTGGAGCGCGAATACAAGACGCGCGGCAAGGATAAGGAGTTCAACCCCTACAAACTCGACAGACTGTCGAGGGTGCCGACGTTCATCAAGGCGTTCGTCATCAAGTTCTGGTTTGCGGGAATGGTGTGCTACCTCATAGGCATGGGGTTGGGCAGCATAATAACCAACGACGAAAACCGTATGTTGCTGACAGGTGTGGTGCTCGGCATAGTCGTCGACCTGCTCGTCAACCCAGCGATGCGCTATTTCCAGTCGTCCGACAGGGAATACGACAACTATATGATGTTCCCCTTCCCGTTCAAAAAATTCTGGACGTTCTTTGCCAACGTGGCGTACTATATGGTCGTCGTATTGGTCGTAAACTATATGTATACGGGGCTCAATCTGCTCATCGACGTCATTAAGGGAACGGAGGGCGGAGCAAACATAAACGTCGGCGTCGAGCCGCTGCTCTACGGAGTATTCTGCTTCATAGCCGATATGATTTTCATCGGAATAAAGGATCTGATAGTATACCTCGTCAGACGGCACAGAAAGATTAAGGAGGAGAACGCAAGTGTTTAAAAAGCTGTTTGTTTCAAGCACTTCGGCTTGTTTCGAGCTTGAAAATGACAACGCCTATTACAGCCCCGAAAAATATACGGTGCTTCTTGGCGGCAAAAAGACGGGGGAGGAGAAGGATTGTAACGTATTTTCGCTCTTTAACCTCACCCCCGACACCCAATATACCGTCGGAACGACGCTCGACGGCTACACTATGACCTTCCGCACCGAAAAGGAGAGCGGCACGGTCAACGTCCGCGATTTAGGCGCAAAGGGCGACGGCGTTTCGGACGATACCTATTACGTTCAGATGGCGATAGACAGTTGCCCCAAAGGCGGCAGAGTAATCATACCCGAGGGCAGTTATTACGTTCGTCCGATAGTGCTTCGTTCGGACATAACTATCGAGATATACAAGGGCGGCGAACTGCTCGGCGACATAGTCGAGGAGCACTATCCCTACGTTCCCGCCAAGATAGAGCACGACGACGGTACGGAGGAAGTGCTTGCGACGTGGGAGGGCAACCCTCACCCCTGTCACCAATCCTTTGTTTCGGCGTACAAGCAGAAGAATATCAGGATTATCGGCGAGGGCGCAATCAACGGCAACGCCGACAAATCGACGTGGTGGGCAACGCCCAAGGGCAGGGCGGTCGCCCGTCCGAGGCTGGTGACGCTCAACAAGTGCGAAAACGTCGTATTCCACGGCGTAACCTGCAAGAACTCGGCGGCGTGGAACCTGCACCCCTTCTTCTCGAATAACCTCGGCTTCTACGACATAAGGGTGCAGAACCCGTACACCGGTCCCAATACCGACGGGCTCGATCCCGAGAGCTGCGACAACGTCGAGATAGTCGGCTGCATATTCTCGGTGGGCGACGACTGCGTCGCGCTCAAATCGGGCAAGCTCTACATGGGTGCGAAGTACAAGACTCCCGCAAACCACCACACCATAAGGAACGACCTGTTCCGCGACGGACACGGCGCGATAGTGCTGGGCAGCGAAATTTCGGGCGGCGTAAAGAATCTGACCGTCTGCCAGTGCGTATTCAGACACACCGACAGGGGGCTGAGGATTAAGTCGAGGCGCGGCAGGGGCAAGGACTGCATAATCGACGGCGTACTCTTTGAAAATATCAAAATGGAGAACGTCATCACCCCGCTCGTCATCAATATGTATTATTTCTGCGATCCGGACGGACATACCGAATACGTCTATTCGAGAGAGCCGCACCCCGTCGGCGACGACACGCCGTATATGGGCAGGTTCCATTTCAGGGACATAGAGTGCGTCGATTGCGAGTGTATGTGCGCATATTTCGACGGTCTCGTCGAACAGCCCGTCAAGGAGATAGTGCTTGAAAACGTCTCCTTCTCGTTCAAGCAGGACGCAAAGCCCTTCAAGCCCGCAATGCTCGAATTTGTCAGAGATTACTGCAAGGAAGGCATCTACGTCGACAACGTCGAAAGTCTTACGCTCAAAAACGTCACTTTCGAGGGCGTAGAGGGCGACAAGATAATCAAAAAGAAGTGCGATAAGCTGACAATTGCCTGACGCGGGGGGGGAGATTTATGGCTTATGAAATAATTGACAGGTATATCGACAGGCTCATCGAGGAGACTACGCCCGACGCGCCGATATGGAACATAGAGAATATCCGCCATGGCAAAAAGCCTGGCTGGAACTATATCGACGGCTGCATGATGACCTCGCTTTACAGCATATACAGGCAGACGGGCGACAGAAAATATCTCGATTTCATCGATAAGTTCGTCGACTACTACGTGCGCGAGGACGGCAGCATACTCGGCTACGACCTCGAAACGTACAACCTCGACAATCTCAACGAGGGCAGAATACTTTTCGACCTGTATGCCGAGACGGGCAAGGAGAAGTACAATAAGGCGATAGAGCTGCTGCACGAACAGATAGTCAGACAGCCGCGCACGGAATACGGCAACTTCTGGCATAAGCTCATCTATCCCAACCAGGTCTGGCTGGACGGCATATATATGTCGGAAGTGTTCTATACCCGCTACGTCGCAGAGCGCGGCGACGGCGACTTTTCGGAGATAGTAAAGCAGTTTGTCAGCATATATGACAATATGTACGACAAGAATAAGCGGCTCTACTATCACGGCTGGGACGCAAGCAAGACTGCTTTCTGGGCGGACAAGACGACGGGGCTTTCCAAAAATTTCTGGCTTCGCTCTATCGGCTGGTACACCGTAGGGCTCATAGACGTACTCTCCTATATGCCCGAGGACAAGAAGGAGGAGAAGGCGACGCTCGCCGAAATCTTCCGCAACACCATAGAGGGGCTGGAAAGGTATATCGATCCCGACACTAATATGTTCTGGCAGGTCGTCGACAGAGTGGGCGACGAGGGCAACTATCCCGAAACTTCGGGCTCGTCCATGATCGCCTACGCAATGCTCAAAGGCGCGCGCCTCGGTTATGTGGACGCGCGGTTCTCGGCGGTCGGCAAGGCAGTATTCGAGGGTATTTGCAAGAAATACCTCACCCAAACGGACGGCAAGCTCAACCTCGGCGGAATATGTCTGGTTGCGGGGCTCGGCCCCGAGAGTAATCGCCGCAGGGACGGCAGTTACGAGTACTATATTTCCGAGCCCGTCGTCGAGAACGACGCCAAGGGCACGGGACCGTTCGTAATGGCGTATACCGAAATAAAGCAACTTTAATAAAAATTTAAGAAAAACTAAGCAATTTTGCGCGGGCGAAGGGAATTTCGCCCCGCGCAATGCGTTTTAATGTCAGAAAAGCGCAAAAAAATCCGTAAAAATCAGTTAAACCTTAACAGTAAAAGATAATATTTTACAATGATATGTTGACACGGGCGGGCGCGCGTGATAAAATATAATA
Source organism: uncultured Clostridia bacterium (assembly GCA_944327625.1). GTDB lineage: Bacteria > Bacillota > Clostridia > Christensenellales > Borkfalkiaceae > Coproplasma. The sequence goes on along the minus strand of CALVHL010000025.1, from coordinate 24,434 downwards.
TGCAAAAAAGTGCGGTATTGCGTCTGTACGTAAGATCGGGACGGGGAGGCAAATTCCCGTCCGTGCCCGAAAAGCTGACGGACAAGCGTATTGCCGCCGAAAATGGAGGAAAGGAATGAACAAATTAACCAAAATTCTTTCAGCGATCGCCCTTGCGTCCGCTGTAAGTGCGGGTATGGTGCTCATGGCAGGTTGCGAAGGGTGCAGCGACACGACGACGCCGCCTCCCGGGGGAGAACAGCATGAGCATACCTATTCGCCCGACTGGTCGTGTGACGAAAACAACCACTGGCACGCGGCAACGTGCGAGCACAGCGACCTGAAAAGCGATGAGGCGGCGCACGTCGACGCAAACAATGACGGCGTATGCGACGTCTGCGACTATGACCAGATGCCTATAACCCCCTATGCGGTCGGCATCGAGATGACCAAGACGGCAAAGGAATACGTCCTTGACGGCAGCACTACTGCGGCAGTTGCGCTCGACGACATCAAGGTCAATACCGTACTCAGCGACGGCACGGACGGGGAGACCGTCACCGAGTATGCTATGTACGGCTATAAGGGCGCAGAACCCTTGCAGGCAGAGGGCAAGACGCTTACCGCGGCAGATGTCAGCGCACTGGGAGCAGGTGCGTACAATATCTGGGTAGAAGCCGAAATAGACAGCAACGGCACGAACAAGAAAGTTGAAAGCTTCGTCATCGTATACGTAGTTGACGAACTCATTTCCATACAGTTCAATGCGGAAGCGGCAGGCACCGTGACCACTCAGGAAGCAGGCACGACAGACCTCATGTCGCCCACCTGGACCTTCACGGCGACCTTCAAGAGCGGCGCAACCCTGCCCCTCACGGCAGACGACGTTAAGATCGACAACGTAAAGACGACCTCCGCGACCGACGCGGGCGTTGCGAATATCTACTATGAATATACCAACGCCAAGGGCGAGCTTGAGAAGCAGGAGACAACGGTAAACTACACCGTAACCGCGCCTCAGACGGGCGGCGAAACGCAGGTAAATAACTATGCGTTCAGCTATGAAGAGCTTACTGCGGCTCTCACTGTCAACGGCGTAGCTCCCGCAGACAAAACTGCGCTCAGCGCGGATAAGTTCACTGGCAGCAACGCGTTCCTTACGTTCATAGCAGACGGCAGCGGCAGCTCTGACCAGTACAGAACGAGCGGCGGCGGCTGCATAGAGATCAAGGGCGACAGATTGCAGGTTACTTTCGAGGGTACGGGTAGTATTACGCTCACGGTATCTTCGACGGGCGGCAGCAATAATTCGAGGTTCGGTCTTAAAAATGCAAGCGGCGCATATATCCCCGCGAGTGTCTCGACGGGTGCGACTGCGGTAGCGGACGGAGAGGACGCAGGTACTTACGAAGTTACGGGTACTACTTATGTAACGCTTACGTTCGAAGTCAGCGAAGCGGGAGTATACACGATATGCGCACCCAGCGGCACGACGACGAGGGGCGGACGTATTCAGACCATAACCATGGTGGATACCGTCGGCGGCAGCGGCACGGTGGTTACCGATAACTACTCGTTCAGTTACAGCGAGCTGACGGCAGCCCTCACGGTAGAAGGCGTAGCTCCCGCAGACAAAACTGCGCTCAGTGCGGATAAGTTTACGGGCAGCAACGCGTTCCTTACGTTCATAGCGGACGGCAGCGGCAGCTCTGACCAGTACAGAACGAGCGGCGGCGGCTGCATAGAGATCAAGGGCGACAGATTGCAGGTTACCTTCCTTGGCACGGGTACTATCACGCTCACGGTATCTTCGACGGGCGGCAGCAATAATTCGAGGTTCGGCATTAAGGACGCAAGCGGCGCATATATCCCCGCGAGTGTCTCGACGGGCGCAACTGCGGTAGCGGACGGAGAAGATGCCGGTACTTACGAAGTTACGGGTACTGCGTATGTAACGCTTACGTTCGAAGTCAGCGAAGCGGGAGTATACACGATATGCGCACCCAGCGGTACGACGACGAGGGGCGGACGTATTCAGACCATAACCATGGTCGATACGCACTGAGAAGGAGGTAGAAAGCAATGAGTAAAGCTATAAATAAAAAGCTCTATAAAGGCGCGATAATTGCGGCGTTATCTGCCTCCGTTGTATTCGGCAGTCTTGCCGCTACGGGCGATATGGTATTCACCGCGGCAGAAGAAGGCGCAACCCCTGTACAGAGCAACTATACAATAACCAACAAGGTCGAGGGCAAGACGTACTACGTCGCTCCCGACGTGGCGAGGGGCGAGGGCGAAGGCACAGAAGCTTCTCCCTATAACATCTACACGCTGCTCACGGGCAGCACGCTTCAGCCGGGCGACACCGTAATCGTCAAGAACGGCGAATACGAGGTGAATGCGGCAATGAAGCTGACGGCAAGCGGTTCGACCGACGGCTATATCACCGTAAAGAAAGAGGAAGCGGAAGGCAATGCCGTGCTCAAATTCTATGACATGGTATTTTTAAGCACCAACCGCGGCGTCGAAATAGTCGGCGACTATTGGCACTGGATAGACGTCGACATCTGCGGCGCGGGCGATAACGGCATGTATATCGGCGGCAGCTACAACGTCGTAGAGAATTCCGAATTCTATGACAACCGCGATACGGGCTTACAGCTCGGCAGAAGCCTCAGCGAATACAACAATATCAACGACTGGCCGAGCTATAACCTCATCAAGAACTGCACGTCCTACAACAACTATGATAACGAGACCTACGGCGAAAACGCCGACGGCTTCGCGGCAAAGCTGACGATAGGCTACGGCAATATCTTCGACGGCTGTATAGCATACCGCAACTCTGACGACGGTTGGGACCTCTATGCAAAGGCAGACTCCGGCAATATCGGCGCGGTCATAATGTATAACTGCGTTGCATTCGAAAACGGCTTCCTTATGGAGAGCCAGGCAGAGTTCAATGCCAAGTTCCCCAACTATGATACGGGATACAATGAGCCCGACACTTCTTCCTATTATACCCGCGACGGAGACGGCAACGGCTTCAAGCTCGGCGGTTCGGTAATGGAAGGCGACGTGTTCATGTATAACTGTCTGGCGTTCAGCAACAGAATGCACGGCGTAACCGACAACTCCAACCCCGGGGTTCTCAACATTAAAAACGTTACGGCATACAACAACTCTGCAATAGTTGACGCGAACGGTCAGGTTGTAATGAGCGGCGTTACTGCCGATTCCTGCAACAATATCGATATGTCGAGGCAGGATTACAGCTACAATATCCTCTCTAATGTGCTTTCCGTCAATAATGACTCTACGCATCTCGGAAGCGACGCTTACAGGGGCGCGGCAGAGTACTGCTTATTCGACAACGCGGCAGGCAAGGCGTACAAGATTGAAGAATGGGTTGACGCTTCGGATGTTTCCGAGCCTTACGCTCAGAAGGGTACTCAGGTTGATGCAATCAGCGCCGACGTATTCGAGCAGCTGCCCGTAACGTGGACGCTTACCGACGGCGTATACAGCAATTATGTATATAACCTCTCGGGCAAGGGCAACCACGACGTGCACGAAACCTACCGCAATGCGGATAACTCCATCAATATGGGCACTATGCTCAATATCAAGGATACGGCTTATGCGGGAATGTTCGGCGACGAACACAAGATAGGCTCTGACCTCAACGGTACGAGCTGGGACGATTATATTCATCCCGACTATGTCAACGCTTCCAACTGCGACGGCGCGGCTGACGCTGCGGTAACTTCCGCACACGCTACGCTGTACGTCAACACGTCAACCGAGGCGACCTTCCAGGATTTCGACCTCACGACCGTAATGGAAGACGTGACTATAACCTGGACGACGAGCGACAAGAATATCATCGATATCGATACCGATACGACCGTTTCCTATTCGGGCGCGCATGACGCGAGGGCGATAGTTTACCGCGGCGCAGAGGATAAGCAGGTTACCCTCACCGCGACAATCACTTCGACCGAGGATAAGACGGTCAGCATGAAGAGGGAATTTGTCATCACCGTCAAGGCGGACGTTCCGACTATCGGCGACGTAATAATCGACGGCATGGACGGCGACAGCCTCATCTTCGACCAGTTCACCGACGCGACCGAGCCTGAAATCTACGTAAGCAACGCCGCAGACTATAACGGCAAGCTGCTTGACGAATCGCTCTACGAGATCGAAAGCGTATATAAGTATGCAGAGACCAAGTCGGACAACTCGGTAGAAGTTCATCACTTCACGACGGGCGTCGCAGGCGTTTACGTCGTAGAAAAGACCATAAAGCTCGGCGAACAGAAGACGACCTTCACCTATACTATCTATGTCGCAAGCTCGTTTGCAGACGTCGACTTCGCTTCAACGCCTACGATTAACGTCAACAAGGACGGCTATATCATAAGCGGCGAGATGAACAGCCCTACGGGTATTCTCTACTCCTACGCATCCGCACAGCCCGTCGAAAACATAACGGCGGAGGAAGTGGTTTCCAAGGGTACGGCTTACGAATTCCGCAGCGACTCTATCGCGGCTCAGTTCGAGAATGCCAACAGCGGCGCATATAACGTCTACTACGTACTTACCAACCTCTACGGCGACGTAACCTCCGAGGTTTACTCTACGGCGGTTCAGACGGTTGAAATAGGCACCGCGGCTCAGTTGAAGGACGTTCTGCTCAGCAACGATTCCTCCAAGATATATATTCTCACGGCAGACATCGACTTCGCGGCAGATCTCAGCTGGTTGCCCGAAGAAACCGCTCAGCAGATAACCGCAGGCACGGCAGAAATTACCGGCAACCTCTGGTTAGAACAGATAAGCGGCAAGAAGGTACCTTTCAAGGGACTTCTCAACGGTAACGGACATACCATTAAGAACATCACGGTTGCAAGCGACGACAACGAAAAGGCGGCTGTCATCTACAAGCTTGCAGGCGGCACTGTCGAGAACGTCAAGTTCGAGAATATCACCATAACCGGCAACTCGCAGAAGGCAGGTATATTCGCCATCTCCGAGGGCGGCTACATCTACAACGTGGCTATGAAGAACGTGCGCGTACACGGCGCACAGCGCGTCGGCGCACTCATCGGACAGGTTGCTCTCAATACGACCTATATCGATCAGGTATCGCTGACCAACGACAGAACGTACACGCTTGCAGAGGGTGTGACCGAAAACGACTTCGCTAAGATGACCTACTACACGCTCGCTGACGGCGTTTATACCAAGGCGACGGGCTATGTCGAGGGTACGACCTACTACACGCTCGACGCAGACATTACGGGCGACAGAATAGGCGCAATAGTCGGCTTCATCCAGTCGAGCAGCGCTTCCAACTATTCCAAGACGTACATAAGCAACGTATACGTCAACGCGGTAATAGGTACTGCGACCAGCCAGTATGTAGGTTCGGTTGTCGGCAGATATGACGACAGAAACGCTAACGACTACCTTGAAATCAAGACGGCATACAGCAACGCAATGCTGAGATGTACCAAGTATCAGGGCGGTATAATCGGCGGACAGTCGGGCGCAGGCGTACTGAGAATTAGCATGGCTATGTTCAACGGCAACCTGTACTATGCGGCAGACCTTGCAAACGAGATCTTCACCGCACTCAAGAACTGCTCGGGCATCATGGGTTACTACTCGGCTAACGCCGACACCGAGATCACGATGTGCTACGCTAAGCTGATAGAGTACAACTCTGACTATGACGTAGACACCGATGCGCTCGTACTCGGCAACGCTAAGCAGATCAAGTTCTGGGAGAGCAACATGGGTGTAACTGAGGACAGATGGACGCTCGTTGTCAACGATGAGGGTACGAGAGTACAGGATCCTTACGTAACGCTCAACTTCCTTGAAAGCTGATAGGCGTAAAAACTGAATAAGGCGTTCGCGCCCGTCCGCAACTGCGGACGGGCGCGTCTGTCGTCTGCGTACCTTATTTTTAAGACGGAAGAAGCCGCCCCGACCAAATGGTCGGGGCGGCAATATTTATATTAGCTTTTTCTTGAAGCGGCGGGTTATTGCGCCGCGCGTCGAAGTTTAAACCGACTTTTCGCGGAGCGGGAGGGAGGCGGCAAATTTCCAATTGCCCCGCATATATGCCGCGATTAACGCTTGTTTTGCCTGCCGTATTCCGATGGGGACATGCCGAAATACTTTTTGAATACCTTTGAAAAGTACAACGGCTCGGTAAAGCCGCAGGTCTCGGCAATCTGCGACACGGTGTACTGCGAATAGCGGTTGGTCGCGCCCGAAAGAATTATGTCGCGCGCCCGCTCCATGCGCCTGCGCGTCAGGTACTCGTGCGGGGTGACGCCCACTTCTTTGAGGAACAGCTTGCGGATATAGTCATAGTTTAAGGGCAGGTTGCGCAGGCTGCCTTCAAGCGAAAAAGTGCCGTCGCCGAAGTTGGCGTCGATATTGCCCTTGACCGCCGCGACGACGGGCGAAAACTCGGTCGCGCCCGAATATGCCGTGACGAACGCCGCAATCAGGTTGCCGTAGGCGGCAATCAGCACCTGCTTTTGCTCGGGGGCGCCCATCAGCGCGCTTGCCCTGCGCACCGCGTCGAACAGCCCCTCTGCCTCGCCCGCCCGAATTGCCGTCACCGACCTTACGGGCAACAGCGCCTTATCGAGTATCGCCCGCATACTGCCCTCGGCATACCGCGTATTGTGCGGCGTCAGCGGCGGTATTATTGCCGCGTCGCCCTCCGAAAAGGCGTAGATGCGCCCGTTACATTCCACTTCGCCGTATTGCGCAAAGCAGATTATCTCGTATCCGTTGTGTACGTGCGGCGATTTGCCGTCTGCGGGGTTGGCATTGCCCGCATAGATGAGGTCGTTCATATCCGTATTATATCACAATAAATCCGTTTTGTCCATAAATCTGACATTTTTTCGCAGTAAGTTGCCTTTTGCCGCCGTCGGACTATAATGGACGGGTAGGTTTTTTACGGTAGATCTTTCACGGAGGGAGAGTATGTTTTCAATCGCGCTGGGCAATGTGCTCATAACGCTGCTCTATGCCGCGCCGGGGTTCGCGCTGTGCAAGGCGAAAAAGGCGTGCGCCGACCACCTTTCGACGCTGTCCGTCGTGCTCGTCTATATCTGCGGGCCGTGCATGATAGTCAATTCGTTCCTCAATATGAGTTACGACCTTCAGATGCTGGGTAGCATGTGGCTGTTTTTCGTCATAACCTTTGCCTTGCAGTCGGCGTTCATGGCGGTACTGTGGCTGATACTTCGCAAACGGTTCGGCGAAAGCGCGTTCAGGGTACTGACGATAGGCGCGGCGATGGGCAACGTCGGGTTCTTCGGCCTGCCGATAGTCAGCGCACTGCTGCCCGAATTTCCCGAAGCGACCTGCTATTCGGCGGTGTACGTCTTTTCGATGAATATTCTGACCTTCACGGTCGGCGCTTTCTGTCTGACGGGCGACAGACGGCATATCTCCGTAAAGGGCGCAATCTTAAACCCCACGACGCTGGGCGTAGTCGTCGCGCTCCCGCTGTACTTTCTCGGCGCTGGCGAATACCTCAGAGATAACGGCTTTTCCATGCTGACTTCGGCGATAGAGCTGGTCGGCAAGATGACCACGCCGCTCTGCATGATTATTCTCGGCATAAGGCTGGCGGCGGTCGACTTTGCAAGCCTGTTCAAGCGCCCGATGGTCTATCTCACCTGCCTATTAAAGCTCGTCATATTCCCGCTGTTCTGCTACGGCGCGGTGTATTTCCTGCCGCTGTCCTTCGCGTTTAAGGCAAGTATACTCATTCTGTCGTCCGCGCCCTGCGCGTCGGTCATTCTCAACCTCGCCGAAATGCACTCGGGTGAGACCGAGCTGGCGGCAAACAGCGTGCTCTTGTCCACGCTTATGTGCTTTATCACCATTCCGTTGCTTTCAATGCTGCTCTGAGCGCATAAATATGGTTATTGAGTTACTCGTGCTGTTGCTCTGGGCGCATAACAGGGCAATTATTCAGCCCGCGGCGAAACATTCGCCGCGGGCTTTTTGTCTATATATGATTGCTCTTATGGCTATTTACGTAAATCAGCATTTGTGAGCGGTGAAAAGCATAAATCCGAGTGAGAAGAACATATTGTCGTCCTGGAATTTTTCTTCAAGGTCGTCATAGTTAGAGAAATACCACTCATAATCGGCGGCTATGCGCTTGTCGGCGGGGTATCTGTCGCGCATGATTTTTAGGTCGTCAAGGACAAACGAAAAATAGGTTTCAAAAAGAGCCTCTCTCTGTTCGTAGTCCATACTTGCAGTTGAAATGCCCACTTTTTCAATTTTAATACGTTTGTATCCCGCCCGCTTCAACAGGGTATATATCTGTCTGCCGCTCTTTCGGTAACCCGAAGTTTCGTTCCTCTCGCAGATGGATATTACCCTTGAAAACTCGTTATTTTCATCGGGGTATGCCAGATTAAGTCCGTCGTCTATGTCTTTGATTATCATTGTTCCGTCCGCAGACAGGAACTGTCTTAAATTTTTAAGCAGCTTATACGGCGCTTTCAAATGCAAAAGCAGCATGCTGATGTTTATGACGTTAAAGCTTTTGATGCCTTTTTCGTCCATTATAGAGCGCACTTTTTCACAGAAATCTGTATCTTCTGCGTTAACGTCAAAAAACTCTGCCTTGCCTGTCGCTCCGTATGTATTGTTGGCAGCTTCCACCGTGCGCCTGTCGTACTCCAACCCGATTACTTGTTGCAGATTGGGCGCATTGCCCAGTCTGTCCATTATCAGGTCGCCGTTGTTGCTTCCAACATCCAGAACGACAAGATGTTCATACATTGCGGCAACCTTGCCATATACCTCGGCGTCAAAGTCCTTCATAAGGTTTTGCTGAATTTTCAGGCGGCGCTTTTCCTTGTTGTCCTCAAAGGAGAAATAAGTATTTTCGGTGCGCTCTGTCGTTGGTGCCCATCTTATATTTCCTTCCTGCAAAGAGCCCAGCCCCCGCAGCATGGAGACAAGCTTTTCAATTGATGCGTCAAAATATTCTCTCGACATACTTACCGCGTTGAAATGAGGAAGTTCGCGCATATTTTCAGGTAAATTGTCAGGCCACGAAAACCCATTCATCATCAGCGGCACTATGTTTTTTTTCTTGCTCATTGCGTGCTCTATTTCAAGCCGCAGCCAGTCGTCCTCATTTACGCATCTGTCCAAAGCTTTCGGCGGTAAAACAAGTATAAAGTTTTCGCTTTCCTCTATTGCGCTGTAAAGCTTTATATTAAACTTGCCGTAACTAAGTTCTTCCAAGTCGAAAAAAACATTTATGCCGGACGAGCGCAGGTGCTCGTAAATGAGCCTTGCCATCTCAAAACCGCCGTCGCGCCTGTAACTTATAAAGGCATCATACATAATGCTTAACTCCTTTTCTTGTGTGTCACAGGTTAATTATACCATAGCCATTGCAGACAGTCAAGACGGCTTTTAATCTTGGCTTATAAGTTGCGTTAAGCGCTATAATAAAAGCCGAAACCGAGCGGAGAGAGTGTTTTTTTCGAGGGAGCGGATGGCTTAACGCGTCGGTAAACCCGCCCGAATGATCGGAAAGCGGCGGCAGACCGCCAGAGCGGAGCCAAAGGCGGGGAGGAGCGACGAAAAGAAGTCGGATGGGCAGGGCGAAACATTCGCCGCGGGCTTTTGCCTGCATTGAGGGGGAGTGGGGGCAGATGAATATATGGGGCAGATGAATATATAATATAATGAAGGGGGCGGGCGCAATATTGCGCCCGCCCCTGAATAAATACGTGCGGAAAAATTTATTCCTTTATGAACACCTTGTTGTCAAGCTCCTCGCAATATTCGCCGCTGTCGGCATAATCGAGGGCGGCAAAGAACTGTTCGCTATCCTCGGTGGGCAGGGTGTAGACGCCGTCCGCGCCCTCCGCCGCAAGCGCCTGCTCGGCAAAGCGGACGAGGGAGCTGCCGACCTTTCTGCGCCGCGCCCCGCGCCTTACGTACACTTCGCGAATGTCGCCGCAGCCGTCCTTGAAGCACCAGTCGTTGACGGGATCGTCCGTCTGATAGATGATGAAGCCGTCGTCGCCGTGCAGGGCTATGTGCAGCAGCCCCGCCTCATAATCGGGCAGGATATATTCGTCGAGGAGGTGGAGGCAGTCGTCGTCGCAGCCGAGTTCGCCGTAATATTCGGTAAACATCTCGCGGAAAACGGCGTAATTGCCGCGTTCAAGCGTGTGGATAACCATAAAATCACCTTAAAAAAGAGGCGAGGGTAACTTAATTACTCTCGCCTCGGAAAATCTTATTATTCAGCTACGGGGTAGATGGAAACCTGCTTGCCGTCCTTGCCGACTCTCTCAAACCTTACGGTGCCGTCGATAAGCGCGAAAAGCGTATCGTCCTTGCCGATGCCTACGTTGTTGCCGGGCTTGAACTTGCTGCCCCTCTGTCTTACGAGGATATTGCCTGCAAGCACGTGCTGACCGTCAGCACGCTTAACGCCGAGCATTTTGGGGTTACTGTCTCTGCCGTTATCGGTCGAACCGCCGCCTTTCTTGTGCGCGAATAACTTAATAAATAACATATTCTTTCGTCCTCCCTTGATTATTCTGCCTTAGCTTCTTCTGCGGGAGCAGCTTCGGTCTCGGCAGCTGCCTTCTTAGCGCGGGTTTTCTTTGCGGGTGCGCCGATTGCCGTAACCTTTATCATGGTGTAGGGCTGCCTGTGTCCCTGCTTCTTTCTCTCGTTCTTCTTAGCCTTGTACTTGAAGACGATTATCTTCTTTTCCTTGCCCTGAGAAACTACTTGCGCGGTAACGAGAACCTTCTCAACTTCCTTGCCGACCTGAATACCCTTTTCGTCCGCAGTCATAACTACGGGGAAGGTAACGGTTGCACCTACTTCGGCGTCGAGCTTCTCGACCTTTGCGGTGTCGCCTACGGAAACTTTATACTGCTTGCTTCCGTTTTCAAAAATTGCGTACATAAAAACTTTGTCCTCCTCTGACCAGTCTCGTCGGGTACATAAATTGCCAATGGCGTAGGCGGCGCATAAAAATTTACGCACTTAAAAGAGCCCGTCCCGAACGGCTCGTTAAAAAATATAACATAATGCGCGCGCCAAGTCAAGCGATTTTGCCTGCCGCGCATATTATTTTGACTTCTGCGCAAAATATTTTTACTTATAAGGAGGGCTTATATGGCATTTATTAAGAGCGACAGCGAGGTGCTCGCCGAAGTTTACCGCAATGCTCAGCTTGCGCTGACATCTATTTCCGATCTCCTGCCCGAGGTCGAGGACGACGCGATGCGGGAGGAGCTCATGCGCGAGCACGAGGAATATGAAAAGATCTGCTCGTCGGCGGCAGACCTTGCAAGGCGGCACGAAATCGAGCTCAAAGAACCCTCGCCCATAAAGAAAGCGATGATGTGGAGCGCGATAAAGATGAACGCCGCGACGGATAACTCGCCGCAGAACGTGGCGCAGATGATGATAAGGGGAACGGTGAGCGGCATAACTTCGCTCAAAACTTCCTACACGGACAGCGCGGCGGTGGTGGACGACGAAATCAAGCAGCTTTTGAAACAGCTCATCGACCTCGAAGAGGGCTTTGAAAAGGGACTTAAAAAGTATCTGTGACACTGGAGTTTCGTCAATTTTGTCGCTTGGTGACAGCGACAAAATTGACGAGTTTGGGAGGCGCTGCCTCCCTTGCCGCGACTTTCGAGGGCTCTCGATTATTAGAAGTCGCGGCAATTCACACCGCCGAGGTCGCGGTGGCGACAATTTGAGTGCGCTGGCGCAGGGAAACCCTGCTTGCGCCCGTTAATTATTTAAAAAGTTTCGTGGATTTTTTTGCTTGGCTAAGGCAAGAAAATCCACGAATTTTTTTGAGGTGATTTTTGTAAATATAAGGGCTGTTTAATAGCTTGGTCGGCAGGCAAATCTACCCCGTAAAACTCGATTGGTGCGGGGATATGTGCCCGTGAAATTCAATCGCGGGTGGGCAAAATGAGCCCGGTAAAAGTCAATTGGGACGGGGATATGGCCGACCAATGCGGTTTTCAGTACAGCAGAATATATCCGTCGGGCAGGGGAATATGCGGCGAAGTTATCGTGCGGATATAGACGGCGGTTTCGGCGTAAGTCCTGTGCGGAATTATGTATATCCGCGCGTCGGGGTAGAGCGAGGCTATGTTCTCCTTTATAGCCGCCGAGGCGAGCAGCGAATTGCACACCTCGAAATTCATATCCACGCACACCGTCGTCGCGCCGCCGTGCAGTACCGAAAGCAGCCTTGCCCTGAACTCGGCAATCAGCGAAAGGTGGGTGCGTACCGAGCCCGAATGTCTGCACGCGGGGCAATCTTTGAGCATGAGGGTGGAGGCGGCTACGCCCGTGCGCTTTCTCGTGAACTCGACCAGCCCGAATTTTGACATGGGCAGCACTTTGCACTTCACCTTGTCGCGCTTCAATTCTCGCTCGAGCTCGGCGACTATCGCTTCGGAGTGCTTCTCGTCGGTCATGTCGATGAAGTCGACGACGAACAGCCCGCCTAAGTTTCTCAACCTCACCTGCCGCGCAATCTCCCGCGCGGCGAGCACGTTGGTGCAGTACACCGTATATTCCAGGCTGTCCTCGCCCGTGAATTTGCCCGTGTTGACGTCTATGACGGTCAGCGCCTCGGTGCGCTCTATGACGAGATACGCGCCGTTTTCCAGCTCGACCTTGGGTTCGAGGCTGTCCAAAAACTGCGAGGCAATGCCGTGCTCGAACATCAGGTCGGTGTGCTCGTCGTGGATATGCAGGCTTACGTTCTGCGGAATATAGGGCGCAATGCTCTCGCCCAGCCGCCTGTTTCCGGCATACACTTCGTCGCCTGCCGTCAGCATGATATCCCTTAAAACGCGGATATACAGGGGGGAATCGCTGTACAGAAGCTCGCCGACGGGCGCGACGGCAAAGCGTTCCCTGACGCCCTCGTATACCTTGCGGTAGTAGTTTATCTCGTTCACCTTGTCGCCCTTGACGGCGAAGGGGGCGGCGGTGCGGACGATCAGCCCCTCGTCCTCGCGCAGTACGCGCCGCGCGCCGAATATCATGTTCTTCCTCAGTTCGTCGTCGCCTATCTTCTGCGATACGCCGATGAAGGAGGAGTTGGGCATATATATTACGTATTTCCCGACGAAAGAGAGGTTGGTCGTAACCTTCGCGCCCTTCTTGCCGACGGGGGCCTTCAAGACCTGCACCATGATTTCGTCGCCGGGGCGGAGATTGAGCTCGGCGGGAATGTCTATGTCCGCGCCCTCGTACTTGCGCCTGTCCGCGACGATGTCGGCGACGGAGATATAACAGTGCCTTTCCAGCCCGCACTCGACGAACGCCGCCTGCATTCCGTTGAGCACGTCCGTAACTCTCCCCTTGTAGATATTGCCTATGACCGCGCCTTCTTCGCGCGGCTCTGCCTGAAATTCGCACAGCCTGCCGTTTTCGGTGACGGCGAATATGTCTATGCCGTATTGGTCGTCGAAATAGTATTTTTTAGCCACGGTCAGAACACTCCTTCGCCGACGGAAGCGACCTTAATTATTTTCTCCGCCCTGCCGCCGAACCGCCCGCAGAGGTAGTTGCAGAACAGGTCGGCCCTGAGGTTATTCTGCCCCGCGCCGAGCGTGAATAATAGCTTGTCGTCCTGCCATTCGACGGCATATATCCTCGGACGAATGTCGAGATTGCGCCCGCGCAGGTCGCAGACTACTATGTTCTTTTCGCCCAGCACGAGGTCGGCGTCGAAGTGCGCCACGCCCTCGGCAATATAGCTGCACGCCGTGACGGAGTTGGCATAGTTGGGGTTATTTTGGGAATACTTCGCCCCGAGGCACTTTATCCCCGACGGCGAAAAGGCGTTGAACAACCCGACGAAATCGCCGTCAAACTCCGTGTCGGCCGTGCCGTATTCGGCAACCGACTGCACGCCTACGGGCGGCGGGCTGTTGAGGTAGAGGCGGGGGTGCGCGTGATAGCCCTCGCTCTTTTTAAGCTCTATTCCCGCCCTGCGCATTGTGCGCATTATGTGCCGCATGAGGTCGAGGTGGGAGAGGTATTCCGCCCCGTCCGTGCGGGTATATTTAAAGCAGATCATATTTCCCCCCTTGCCGCGGGGCAGCGGCTCATAAGTCCGCAGCTGTTGCATTTTTTGAGGCAGCTGCCCGAAACTTTCGCCGAATATGCCGCCCTGCGCTCCCTCAGCAGGAAGTTTTTGTCTATGCCGACGTCGATGAAATCCCACGGCAGAATTTCGTCCTCGCCGCGCTCTCGGGTGTATTCGTCGGGGGATATTCCGCACTCTGCGAACGCCTGCTCCCACGCTTCGACGTTGAATTCGTCTATCCAGCCGTCGAGTATGCAGCCCTTTTTGTATGCGTTCTCTATGACCGAAGAAAGCCGCCTGTCGCCCCTTGCGAGCGCGGCTTCGAGCACGGAGGTCTTGAAGTGGCTTAAACTCAGGCTGACGCCCCTTATGAACAGCAGTTTTTTAAGAAGTTCGTGCCTTTCCTCGACCTCTTTTTTCGTTATCTGCCTTTCCCACTGGAAGGGGGTAAAGGGCTTGGGCACGAAGGTCGAGACGGATACCGAAATTCTCAGCGCTTTCTTTCTCGGCGCGGCGTTATACGCGCCCTTTATTAGGTCGCAGATGCGCCTTATGCCCTTGAGGTCGTCGTCCGTTTCGGTCGGCAGGCCGCACATGAAATACAGTTTGACCGCGCAATATCCCATGTCGAATGCCGATTTGGCGGCGTTTATTATCTCGTCCTCGGTGATATCCTTGTTGATAACGTCGCGCAGCCGCTGAGTGCCCGCTTCGGGCGCGAAAGTCAGCGAAATGCGCCGCGCGTCCTGCGCGAAATCGCCGTCGAAGCTGTCCACCCTGAGCGAGGGCAGGGCGAGCGTGACGTCGGCGGGCAGATTTTCTTTGAGCGAGCGGATAAGCTGACGAAGTTTGGGATAGTCGCCCGTCGAGAGCGAGTTCAAAGAGACCTCCTCATAGCCAGTCGAGGCGATGAGCGAACACGCCTGCCAGGTGAGCGTCTCAACCGAGCGCTGCCGCACGGGGCGGTAGATGAAGCCCGCCTGACAGAACCTGCAACCGCGGTAACAGCCGCGCATTACCTCGATTATCGAGCGGTCGAATACGCTTTCGAGGTTGGGTACGGGCTGGGTGGCGGGGAAGGGGGCATTGTCGAGGTCGTCGACTATCGCGCGGCGTACGCGAGTTATGCCTTCAAAGCCGCATATCCTGCCGTCTTTTGCATATTTTACAGTAGTCAGCGCGGGCACGTACACGCCGTCAAGACGGCTTATCCGCGCATAAAATTCCTCCGTCGCGCCGCCGCATTCGAGGTAAATGTCGGCAACGTCGGCGTCGACGCTCTCGCCGTCGCCGATAAAGACTATGTCGACGAAATCGGCAATGGGTTCGGGATTGACCGCGCACGGCCCGCCGACGACGATGAGGGGATATCTGCCGCCCCGCCGCTCCTCGCGCCGCAGGGGTATGCCCGCAAGGTCGAGCATATACAGCATATTGGTGTAGCACAGCTCGTATTGCAGCGAAAAGCCGACCATGTCGAATTCGCCGAGCGGCTTTTTGAGGGCAAGCGAATAGAGCGGCACTCCCTCGCGCCGCAGCCCCTCGCCGAAATCGCGGTAGGGGGTGAAGCAGAAGTCCGCGCTGTAACCGCGCCTTCTGAAACTTTCGGCGACAATCTTAGTGCCGAGGTTGCTCATTCCCACCTCGTATAGGTCGGGGAACGCCATGCAGAAATAAAACGGGGCGACCTCTTTTGCGTCCGCTCCGTATTCTCCGCCCGTATAGCGCGACGGCTTCTCGACGGAGGTAAGCAAATTTCTCAGTTTTTCGGTATCAACAGTCATATATCACATTATAGCACCCGCCTTTAAATTTTTCAATCCCGAAAGAGCAGAAAAAACAATTAAAAATATCGCCCCGAATATCGCCCCGCGCTTGCCCGCGAATATTTCTCCGCAGCTCATTCAGCTCGCCGACCTTTTCGAGGTGACGGCGGACGAACTGATAAGATAGGAGGTGAGGTGTTAATTTCTTTCGGAAAATTTTGTTTTTCGTCATTACGATTGACAAACCGCCCGCGTTCTGTTACAATAATCGGGTAAATATATTTTAGGAGCCAATCATGATCAAATTCGATTTCAAAGGAATAACCGTAGAGGAACTTTCCTATAACCTCAACAGAGTAAAGCTTGAACCCAACCAGAGGCTTGACATAAAGCCCCAGTTCTCCCGCCAGGTGCGCAAGGCGAACGACAACGCAAAGCTCAACTTCATCGCGCTGAGCGTAAAGATTGCAACCACCGAGGCAGAACCCAAGCCCTTCAACCTCACCGCGTCGGTCGTCGGCATATTTGAACTTGCCGAAGAACCCTCCGCGCAGGACGAGAGGAGCTTCGTCATCGAGGCAACCAAGCTGCTCTATCCCTACCTTCGTTCGGTAGTTACCAACCTCACGGCGCAGGCGTACATTTCGCCGCTCAATCTGCCCGTTATCTCCGGCCCCATCTTCCCCGAGGACAGGGACGTATATGCGTTCGCTCCCGGCAACGTAAACTGATAAGCGTGACCGCGCGCCGCCCGCAATCGGGCGGCGCGCTCATTCTTTTCTATATATAAATAGTAAAATGCCGTAATTTCGCCAAATAAATGCGCAAAGGTCGGCAAAAAGGCTTGACAACAAAAAATAATCGTGATAGAATTCCATTACACTACCGACAGGGGTGTAATTTTTTTGTACGGAGTTTTCTAATTATGAAGGCATCAACAAGGGCTAAAATCACTTTTGAATGTACCGAATGCAAGCACAGGAATTACGACAGCTACAAGAACAAGCGCAACGATCCTGACAGGCTTACCATCTCCAAATACTGCCCTTTCTGCAAGAAGCACACGGAGCACAAGGAATCCAAGTAATTTTTCGTTTTTTCTGAAATGAAGGACGAACGGAGGTATTATGGCAAACAAAGAAGTTAAAAAGCCCAATGTATTCGTCAGAATGGGCAAAAAGATAAAGGAAGTATTTTCCGAGCTCAAAAGGGTTACCTGGCCGACCTTCCCCAAGGTCGTAAAAGCCACATGCGTCGTGCTCGTAGTAGTAATCGTACTTGGCCTCATTTTGACGGGTATAAATCAGGGGTTGCAGGCGCTTTTAAGTCTTATAACCAACATAGGAGAATAAGCGAATGGAAGAAAAACCTTGTTGGTATATTCTTCACACCTATTCCGGCTATGAGATGATGGTCAAAGATTCGCTCTTGCGGCTTATCGAGAACAATAACCTCAAAGACCAGATTTTCGACGTGAAGATACCGATGGAACAGACCATCGAAGAAAAGAACGGCAAGCGTAAGGTCGTAGAGCGCAAACTTCTCCCCAGCTACGTCTTCATCAAGATGATATATTCCAACCAGCTGTGGTACTGGATAACCAACACGAGGGGCGTAACGGGCTTCGTCGGGCCTCAGGGCAGACCTATCCCCATGAAGGAAAACGAGATAAGGAAAATGCGCCTCGAAGAAGTCGTCACCGACGCAGATTTCAAGGTGGGCGACAAGGTCAAGATAGACGCAGGTCCGCTTGAAAACTTCGACGGCGTGATAACCGAAATAAACGACCTCGCGCAGAAGGCAAAGGTCAACGTGCAGATGTTCGGCAGGTCCACGGACGTGGAAGTCGGATACATTCAGATAAAGAAAATCGAAGCGTAACGCTTTTGATTATACGCGCCCAATAAGCGCACCCGTGGGAGAATGCGTCAAATCTCTTTTAAGGCGTCTTCGCTATTACCACGATTGGAGGAACATTTAATTATGGCTAAGAAAATCACTGCGGTAGTTAAGTTGCAGCTCCCCGCCGGAAAGGCTACCCCCGCGCCCCCCGTAGGTTCTACGCTCGGCCCTCACGGTATCAATATCCCCGGCTTCACCAAGGAGTTCAACGCTAAGACGAGCGCACAGGCAGGACTTATCATCCCCTGCGTAGTTACCATCTATCAGGACAGAAGCTTCACTTTCGTGCTCAAAACTCCTCCTACGCCCGTACTTATCAAGAAGGCGTTGGGATTAGAGACGGCAAGCGCACGCCCCAACAGGGATAAGGTCGGCAAGCTCTCCAAGGCTCAGGTCGAGGAAATTGCAAAGACCAAACTGCCCGACCTCAACTGCGACAGCTTAGAGGCTGCAGTAAGCATGGTCAAGGGCACGGCTCGTTCTATGGGCGTCACCGTAGAGGAGTAACAGGGCTTATAACTTCGGTTTAAGTCCGCAAGTGGGAGAGGGATAAAATAAATTCAAGTCGGCCCCTCGTAACAACCACACGGAGGTATAATAAATGAAAGTAGGAAAGAAGTACGCAGAAAGCGTTAAATCATACGACCGCACTAAGGCATACGACACCGCAGAAGCAGTAAACCTCGTTCTTTCTACCGCTAAGGCAAAGTTCGACGAAACGGTTGAACTTCACGTTCGTCTGGGCGTAGATCCCAGGCAGGCAGATCAGCAGGTTCGTGGCGTGCTCGTGCTCCCCAACGGTACCGGTAAGGACAAGAAAGTGCTCGTCATCGCAAAGGGCGACAAGGCAGATCAGGCTACGGCTGCCGGCGCAGACTATGTCGGCGCAGAAGAAATGATCCAGCGCATCCAGAAGGATAACTGGTTCGACTTCGACGTCGTAATCACCACCCCCGACATGATGGGCGTCGTCGGACGTATCGGTCGTGTCTTAGGTCCTAAGGGCCTCATGCCCAACCCCAAGAGCGGCACGGTCACCATGGACGTCGCTAAGGCGGTCAAGGAAGTTAAAGCAGGTAAGGTCGAATATCGTCTCGACAAGACGGCGATCATTCACTGCCCCATCGGTAAAAAGAGCTTCGGCGCAGAGAAGATCGTTGAAAACTTCAACGCGCTCATGGACGCAATCGTCAAGGCTAAGCCCGCAGCTGCAAAGGGACAGTACGTAAAGAGCGTAGTGCTCACCTCTACCATGGGCCCCGGCGTAAAGGTTTACTTCAACAAGGGCTAATCTTTAAATAAAGACAAACCGAAATCCGCAGATTTTTCTGCGGATTTTTTCGTTTCGTTTATTCTGTTTTGCGCCCGCGCCTTGTACGTCGGCGCCCCGTCTTTCCGCCCGCGCATAAGCTCTTTTAGGTTCTGACGCGCCGAACGCAACTCCGCGTTCGGCGCGTCCGTCCTGAAATTTAAGGAAATTTTCGTGTAAAGTCGGCCGGGCGCGGTTATTATATAACTGTAAGGGGGCTGTTCCGCCCCGCAAAATAACGGACGGA
This sequence comes from uncultured Clostridia bacterium, assembly GCA_944327625.1. GTDB lineage: Bacteria > Bacillota > Clostridia > Christensenellales > Borkfalkiaceae > Coproplasma. The sequence goes on along the minus strand of CALVHL010000025.1, from coordinate 5,061 downwards.
GTAAAAAGTATGGATATTGAAATTATGCTCAGGTGGAGCATATCGGCGACGGCGGTCGTGCTCCTCATTGTCATCGGGGCGCTCATGCTCACGGGAAAGACCGACATAAACGCGCGGCTGGGCTGTCGGGCGACGCTCTCGCAGCTCAACGGCTTCGCCCGCAGATTTGCCGAGCTGTATATCGACGTCGCCTGCGGAGTCGTGCTGTTGTCGTTCGCCGCAGTCGCGGCGGTCGAGCTGCTCGCGCTCAACCTTGCGGGGGCGAGCTTAGCCGTCTTTTCGGCGGTATTCTTCCCGACGATTGCGCTTTCGGTTGCGGTCTGCATAGTCGTTTCGCGCCTGCGGCTTAAAAGTCTGCTCTGCAACGTGCAGGATCAGCTCTGACGGCGAATGTTGAAACAGTTATTCCCCGCTTCGACGGCGAATGACCGGAAACATATAATAAAAATAGTTATATCCCGCGGAATACCCCGCGGGATATGTCATAAAAAGCACGGCGTAGCCGCATTTTCAATGCGGCTCCGTCGTTTTCTAATTAAATTCGTCCGCCCGCCGTTCGTCGCGGCGGAATATTTAGGAAAAATATACAAATCGGCAAAATTGTATATTGAAATCTGTCGCGGAATGGCTTAAAATATATGCGTAGCGCAAAGTTGCCGCGCGGCCTTAGAAATTTCTGCGCGGGCGCGGAGGAGGAATATGAAAAGACAGTCGATAGCGGGAATAATCGTAATAATCGGTTTTGCCCTGTTCATCGGGGGAATAGCGTGGATGGCAGCCGTCGGCGCTCCCACTTCGGGCGGTATAGGGCTTTTATTGTTCGGGCTGGTCGTAATGGTCGGCGGCTATATCGGCATAGTCAGCAAGCCCGCCAACATCAAGGAGAGGATAGAGCGGTTCAGTCAGCTTCGGTACGAGCCGATTACCGACTACGCCGCCGAGCTCGAAGAAATGCGCCGCAACTTCGCGGAGGACGCCGCGCCCGATAAAAATACCTTTAAAGTTACGGCATTGAAGAAGATAAAGGAGCAGTTTTACGATTTCAGCGTAATAAATAGCGGCAATATTTACTATTCTGCGCTCGTCGAGGCGAATAAGGCGGGCTTCAAAGATTCGGGCGAGATGGCAATAATTCCCGCCGTGGTCGTGTACAGCACGGACGAATATTACGCAAAGCGCCCCTACGAACTCAACTACATAGCCGAAGCTCTCTACGAAGACAAGAGCAACAATCTTCTCTCGAACGAGCATAAATATTTCAGCAATCTGCTCGTCAAAAGCGAAGAATTTAAGGGCAGAAAGGTCTATATCACGACCATAATGCTCTATCGCGAGTATCTGCCGCTGTGCAAAATCACGGGTTGGCTGTTGCCCGTCATCGCCAACCCCGAAAATTGTCCTTCGGTCATACTGACCGACTGCAAGTATTGGACGCAGAAGCTCATCGCAAGCAGTGTGTACGGCAACCCCGTCGACAATGTTCAGCCTGACGATGACGCAACCGCCCCGACCAAGGCGGCTGCCGCGACCGAGGCGCAGACCGAGGGAGAGGAGCAGCCCGCTGCAACCGACGAAAGTGCAGAACCCGCCGAACAGCCCGCACCTGCCGAGCAGACCGAGACGAAGGAACAGCCCGACGGTAAGGACGGCGAATGACTGCAAAAAGCCTGACCAAATAATTAAAATAGTTATATCCCGCGGAATACTCCGCGGGATATTTGGTATCGCAAAAAAAGCACGGCGGAGCCGCATTTTCAATGCGGCTCCGCCGTTTCAGCCTTATTTAGGGGCGAAAATTCAGATATCACCCAAATTTTTGAAGAATTTGCAGTGCGGGGCGAGCGTACAGTTCGTGCAGTCGGGCTTGCGGGAATGGCAAACCCTGCGCCCGTGGTAGATGAGCCAGTGGTGCGCCTTAGACCACTCTGCTTTTGGAATGACCGCTTTAAGCTGTTCTTCGGTCTTTTCGGGAGTGATTGCCTCGGCGAGCCCCAGCCTGTTCGACACCCTGAACACGTGCGTATCGACGGCTATCGCGTCGCCGCCGAACGCTACCGCCCACACGACGTTCGCCGTCTTCTGCCCCACGCCCGCAAGCGTTTTCAGCGCGTCGAAGTCGCGCGGAACTTCGCCGCCGAACTTGTCGACTATATCGCGCGAGGCGGAGAGAATGTGCGCCGCCTTGTGGTGATAGAACCCGCAGGAAAAGATATATCTTTCCAGCTCCTCCTGCGTTAATTCAAGCATAGCAGCGGGGGTATTGTGCTCCCTGAACAGCGCTTCTGTCGCCTTGTTCACCCGCTCGTCGGTGCACTGCGCCGATAAAATTACCGCCACGAGCAGCTCGTAGGGGGTGGAATATTTAAGCGCGGGGCGGGCGTCGGGATAAAGCCTTTGAAGTTCGTCCAAAATCGGCGAAAAATCTCTGTTTTCCATACCCGAATTGTATCACTTTTGCGCCGTTATTTCAAGCATATATGCGGGGCAATCGCAAAAATTACGCTCTACGCGCCGACGGCGGGCATATAGCCATAGAACGCCGAATAGTTCGCCCGCGCTATGACCGCCCTGACGCGCGCCGCCGCGTTCAGCGCAAACCGCACGGACAGCCCGCAGCCTATGTTCGCCTCGCGCGGGGTATTGACCAGCCGCGCGGGTATTTGCAGCGCTTTAAGCCGCCCCATACAGTCGATCGCCTGCGTGCGTGAGCGAAAAACTGCCAGTATATCCGTCATATTTTGTTCCTTCCGTAATAATATATAATATCGCCGCGGACGGGCCTCAGGGGCTTTCGTGCGCGGCGCACGTATCGGAAAGCATATTCCGATATTACATTTTATGATTGAGGAGGGGATTATGATATATTTCGACAACGCGGCGACGGGCGGGTATAAGCCCGACTGCGTCCTGTCTGCGGCGGCCGCCGCCATGAAAAACTGCGCCAACCCCGGAAGGAGCGGACACGCGCTGTCGCTCGCCTGCGCCGAACGGGTATATGCCTGCCGCAAGGCGCTCGCCTCCTTTTTCGGCGCGCCCTCGCCCGAACGGGTGGTATTCACCAAGAACTGCACCGAGGCGCTCAATATCGCCATACTCGGCGGCAATTTCAGGGGCAGAATAGTGTCGACGGTCGCCGAGCACAACTCGGTATTGCGCCCCTTGCAGCACCTCGAAAACTGCGGCGCGGAGGTAGTGCTCGCCCCGCTCGCCGCCGACGGCGGAATAGACTGCGCCCGCCTCGCCGAACTTTCGGAGGGTGCGGCGGCGGTAATAGTCACCCTCGCCTCCAACGTCACGGGCGCTGCGCCCGACATTGCGAGAATACGCGCGGACATTCCGCCCGAGTGCCTCCTCATCTGCGACGGCGCGCAGGCGTGCGGTCACCGCCCGATAGATATGGGCGCGCTCGGCATAGACGCGCTGGCGGTGGCGGGGCATAAGGGCATGCTCGGCATACAGGGCAGCGGCGCGCTGCTCTTTTCCGAGCGGTTCAACCCCTCGCCCGTCACTTTCGGCGGCACGGGCAGCGAGAGCTTCAACCTCAATATGCCCGACTTCTATCCAGACAGACTGGAAAGCGGCACTTTAAGCTTTCCCGCCATAGTATCCCTCGGCGAAGGCGCGTTGTACCTCAGATCGCGCATACACGAAATGCGCGACAGAACGCTGTATCTTACAGACCTCCTCATCAACGGACTGCACTCCGTCCGCGGCGTTAAGCTAATGTCGCGCCCCAACGAATACGGCATAGTCGCCTTTTCGTTCGGCAATATGCAGTCGGAGGAGGCGGCGTATCTTCTGTCGGAGGAGTATTCGATCTGCGTGCGCGGCGGACTGCATTGCGCCCCGCTAATGCACGAGGCGCTCGGCTCCGACGGGCTCGTCAGGGTGTCCGTCTCGCCGTTCAATAACCAGAGGGAGGTAGACTATTTCCTCAGTGCGGCGGAAAAACTGGCTGATATGTAGTCGCCCTTTTAAGCCGCCGCGCACCGCGCGGCGGCATTTTTCATATCGATTTGAGCCGCGCTACTATGCCCTTTAACTTCTGCCGCTTGAAGCCGTCCAGCATGGGCGCAATCGCGTTGTAGAAGTTGTCTATGTCGGCGTTGGTCAGCGTGCCGTCGCGCTTGCCCTGCTCGGCCTGCGCTATTATCGTCTGCAAAATCTGCCCCTCGCTCTTGCCGCTCATCGCGCCGGCGATCATCGTCGCCATATCTATGACCTGTTTTGCGCTGTCGACCGAACCCGTATTCTTATTTTCCTCCGCGCCGCCCTTTGCGCCCGCCGCATTTCTGCCGCTCTCCGCGCCGCCGTCAAAGCTCTTAAAATCTTTCATTGAACACCTCGCATATAATGTATTACGGGTAGCGTTCGCACTTCCCATACAGTTTATGTCGGAGAATGAAATTATGCAACTTGCAATACTCTTTCTGCTGCTCCTTATGGGCGGCACGGGCAGATTGAACGAGATGAAGCCGCTCATAGAGAGCCTCGATAAGGACGCGGCGGGCATCATAAAGCAGGCGGAGGAGCTCGGCGGCGTGTTGGAGGCGGTGCGCTCGCTCTCGGGCGGCGCACACCCTTCGCCCCAACCTGAATTTAAGGAGGCGGCTTTCGCCCCGTATTCCGCCCCGTCGGGCGGCTATCCCCTCGCGCCCGTCGCGAACATCGCCGACGAGGGCATAAAGTCCGCCCTGTCGCGGTACATAGCGCTCGGCGCGTGACATATATATTATAATGTATATATAATGTGGCTTTGAGGCGGGCAGAACGCAATATGTCGTGCCGTGCGTAAAAACGGGCGTTTTTGTGATAAAACACGGCAAAACTGCCCGAAAAAGCGCGTAAAACGCCCGACAATATTTTTTTAAAAAATTTTTGAAAAACGCTTGACTTATTCAGAACCTTTTGTTATCATATAAAAGCTGTCGACGAGGCAGCATGGTTTTTCTCTGAAAAACCGCTCAGACTTTTGTCTGATTGCGAAGATTGACAACTGCATAGAGAAGAAATATTAAACAAGTACAAAAGGCAATTTTAATTTTTTGCAAAGATTAATTT
>CALVHL010000024.1 GCA_944327625.1 uncultured Clostridia bacterium | reverse complement strand
TGTGCATACCTGCACCTCGGCGGAGGGAATGCCCTCAATTCAATAATATGAGAGCCCTTATTATTGAGGGCAGGGAGGCAGCGCCTCCCAAACTCGTCAAATTTGTTTTCGTCACCAGAAAACAAATTTACGAAACTTCTTAAATAATGAACGGCGCAAGCAGGGTTTCCCTGCGCCAGCGCACTCAATTTGTCGCCACCGCGCCCTCAGCGGTGTGAATTGCCGCGACTTCTGATAATCGAGAGCCCTCGAAAGTCGCGGCAAGAGAGACGAGGGCGGACTTCCCAAAATGTGCCTCGGCTTGGCACATTTTGCCGACCGAGAAAAGTCCGACACAACAGGTTGTGTCGGACGGTGACCGAGCAAGGCGTTGCCATTACGCCTTGCGAGAAAGAGCCGCTCAAAATCGTAGAATTTTGTCGCTGTCACCAAGCGACAAAATTTACGAGAAAGCCATTATCCAACCCACAACCACGCTATGGCTACCATGAGCCCGAAAGCGGCGATGAGTATGAGGAACATGGGAAGATATGCGGCGAACGCCGCGCGAACCATCATCCAATACTCCTTGCGGGAGATCTTCTGCTTGTCCTTGCGGCCGCCGTTCTTCTTCGCATTGGGATCGTACCAGCGAAACCCCTCTACGTTCATATCCGCAAAGGTCGTTTCGGTGTCGAGGTCGTCCTCTTTTTTATTTCTTTTCGTCATTATCCTTGTCCGAGGCGGAAGGCTTGCCATCCTTCTTCGCCTTGTCCTTCAACTTAGTCACGGCATTGCCGACAGCCGTCTTTACCTTTTCGGCGGGCTTGTCGATGACCGCGGTCTTGAACTTGTTGAGGGGCTTTTCCGCATCCGCCTTGCGCTTTTCTTCGGCAAGGCGCTGTGCCTCCGCCTCCGCCGCTTCCAGCCTTTCGGTATCTTCGGGCGAATTGTAGAGGTGGCACGCGCAGAAATGCCCGGGGCGCACTTCCCTGTACTCCGGCGCTATCTCCTCGCAGATCTTCATGCAGTGTTCGCACCTCGTGTGGAACTTGCAGCCCTTGGGGGGATTGACGGGCGAGGGAATATCGCCTTTGAGCATTATTCTGTTCATCTTGACGTGCGGGTTGGGAACGGGCACGGCGGAGAACAATGCCTTGGTATAGGGGTGCAGCGTTTCGGTGAATATGTCCTCTTTACTGCCGTATTCGACGAGGTTGCCGAGGTACATTACGCCGACGTCGTCGGAGATGTGCTTGACGACGGACAGGTCGTGGGAGATGAATATATAGGTGAGCCCCAGCGACTGTCTGAGGTCGATGAGCATATTTATTACCTGCGCCTGAATGGACACGTCGAGCGCGGAGACGGGCTCGTCGCAGACGACGAGTTCAGGTTTGAGCGCGAGCGCCCTGGCAATACATATACGCTGGCGCTGGCCGCCCGAGAATTCGTGGGGATAGCGCTCGAAATAGTGCGGTTGAAGCCCGCACATCTCCATTATGTGCAATACGTAGTCGTGGAAGCCCGCCTTGTCGACGAGGCCGTGCTGGCGCGCCGACTCGCCGATTATTTCGCCGACGGTCAGACGGGGCGAAAGGCTGGCGTAGGGATCCTGGAATATCATCTGGATATTCGGGCGGATCTTGTCGAACTCGCTGTTGGAGAGTTTGTTAATATCCTGCCCCTTGAAGATTATTTCGCCCTTGACTTCGTCATATAGGCGCAGTATCGAGCGCCCCATGGTAGACTTGCCGCAGCCAGATTCGCCGACTATGCCGAGCGTCTTACCCTTCTTTATCTCGAAGGACACGCCGTCTACAGCTTTGAGATATTTTTCGGGCCTGCCGAAGAAATCTCTGCCGACTACGAAGTACTTTCTGAGGTCGTTTACGCGGAGCAGAACTTCGTCCTTGCCGCTGTCGTTAGTTTGCATTGCCGCCCTCCTTTACATTCTCGTAGAGGTAGCAGGCTACCTTGTGCGTGGGAGTAACCTGAATATATCCCGGATATTCGCCCGAACACTTTTCCATGCACTTTTCGCACCTGTCGCGGAAATAGCAATAGTCGGGCATATCTATGGGGTTGGGCACGAAGCCGGGTATACAGTAGAGCTTGTCGACGTCCGAATCGACCGTCGGCTTGCTCTTTTGCAGGCCTATAGTATAGGGGTGAAGCGGTCTGTCGAAGATGTCCTCCGCCGTGCCCATCTCTATGACCTTGCCCGCGTACATTACGACGACGTAGTCGGCCATCTCGGCAACGACGCCGAGGTCGTGCGTGATGAGCATGATAGAGCCGTTGATCTTGCCCTTTATATCGCGGAGCAGGTCGAGTATCTGCGCCTGAATGGTGACGTCGAGCGCCGTAGTCGGCTCATCGGCGATGATGAGCTTGGGGTTGCAGAGCAGCGCGATTGCTATCATTACCCTCTGGCGCATACCGCCCGACAGCTCGTGCGGGTATTTCTTGTAGACGCCCTCGGGATCGGCTATGCCGACCATTTTGAGCATATTTATGCTGTGCTCTTTGACCTGCGCCTTGGAGATGCCCTCGATGTGCAGCAGTCCGACTTCGTCGAGCTGATTGCCTATCGTGAACACGGGGTTCAAGGAAGTCATGGGCTCCTGGAAGATCATGGCTATTTCCCTGCCCCTTATCGAACGCATTGCCTCTATGGGCATTTTGGCGATGTCTACCACCCTGTCTTCCATTTCGTAGACGTTGCCGCCGAGCGCGTTCTTCTTGATTACCTTCTTGCCCTTGGCGTCGAGCTTAAATCTGTTTCCGTCCATCTCGTAGACGGGTATTTTCTTGCCGTGCGCGTCGCGCTTGAAAAGGCTTGCCTTGAACCTTATTGAGCCGCTGACTATCTGGCCGCTGGGCGCCTGAACGAGCTGCATGAGGGAGAGCGAAGTGACGCTCTTGCCGCAGCCCGATTCGCCGACGACGCCGACCGT
>CALVHL010000023.1 GCA_944327625.1 uncultured Clostridia bacterium | reverse complement strand
GCTTGCAAATGATGATATCATCTCTGAACTTGCCGACCGTATCTATGAGTTACAGATGCAAGAAGATAATGCGGCAATCTCCATACAGGCACAGCTTACTGGTGTGGAGACAAAGCTGAATAACCTTGTAGAGGCAATAACGCAAGGCATTTATTCTTCCACGACGAAGAAGGCGTTAGATGAGCTGGAAGAACGCAAGCGCAATCTTGAAATTGAGCTGTTTGAGGCACAGACGCGCAACCCTGTACTCACAAAGCAGCAGATTTTATTTGCTCTCTACAATTTCCGCAAGATAGACATATCCACGCAGGAAGGAAAGCAAAGGCTTATCGACGGGTTTGTAAACAGCATTTATCTGTATGACGACCATTTTGTGATTACATACAATTACAAAGGACAGAGCAAGACGGTAAGTTTTGAAGAGCTGAATAGTTCGCCTTTAACTTCAAAGGGGTCACCAACGAACGGAAGCACGAAAGTGCTTCCGTTTTTCGTTGGTGGCCCTGCCGCCAAAGAACTACGGCGGTTCGACGAGCAAGGACATCCCTCAACTTGTCTCGGCTTGACAAGTTGAGCCTTGCAAGATAAGTCCGACACAACAGGTCGTGTCGGACGGTGACCGAAAATGCTGTTTTCCTTACAGCATTTGAGAACGCCCGACCGCAGGTCGGTCGCACGGAGCGTTAGCGGAGTATAAAATAAAAACTTCTGACGTTAAGAACAGATCTTCGCCAGAAGTTAATTTTAATCAATATTATTTTACAAATTTTAACTCAACAGAGCTAAAAGAGCTTTTTTCTTTTCAGGTGTAAGCTTTTCAATCTTTCTCAATAGAGCTTCATTATCCGATTGAGTTAATACCGCGCTTTCATCAGAAAAAAATTCCGATAAAGATATGCCGAAAGCTGAACACAGCGCTCTTAAAGTAGATATTTTGGGTTCAGATTTACGGTTATAAAGATTATTTACAGTTGATTGGGTGAGCATAGCTTCGGTAGCCATATAATTTATTGACCACCCTCTTTCTTTTCTTAACAAATCTATCTTATCTAAAATATCCATATTTAATCGCACCTTTATGTAATTATATAACGTAATTGAGTTGATTTATTAACTCATAACGCTTGACAATCTAACTCTTTTGAGTTATAATTCAAGCTGTCATAAATATGGTAGCAATTTAATTATTTTACCAGATGACAATCTTTATACAGAAAAGAGGGAACACACATGAAAATCAAATGCACAAAATGCAGCGGAACTGATGTTACTGAACATAATGGTTATTTTGTCTGTAACAGTTGCGGTAATGTATTCAGCGACAATAAAAATGCCGCTGAAAATCGACCTACTACTGACGTCGCGTCTGATGACAAGTCATTAGATACAATGTCGGAAAAAGAAATTTATGACGCCGTACTGAAAGCAGACCAAGCAAAAAACAACCCCTTACTTGCAAGTATTCTCGTTATAGGTTTAATATCAATAGTAACCTTAATTGTCGGCATAGCATTAAATAAAATTGCCGCCATAGTAATCGGCGCATTAGTTTTGATAATCAGTATAGCAAGTAATTTCTGATATAACTTAAAAAGAAAAAATTTAAGTTCAGGCAGATACATAAACTCTCATTGCCAATATTGCGGCGGCTCGCTTGAAGGAGCAGGCTTTTCATATAAAGAACTTTCAGTAAGCAAGCCTTCTTTCACCTCGGCGACTTCAACAACTTTAAAGCATAATTACACATATACAATAACCTGCCCGAACTGCGGTAAACTGATCAGCAAGAAGTTTGAAGCAACCACCACAACAACCGATGATAGCGAGCAGAAACTAATGAGGGTAATTGACGACATCATCGGTCCTGAAATAGCACCTACCGAAAAAATGATTACCGTCGATAAAAAGGCAATCAAAATAAAAATCATAATATCAGCAAGCGTGTGTGCCATACTTCTTGTTATTTGCTTGTTAGGTATGATACTTTAATTAAAATATAACCCGATAAATATTTTATGAAGCCGAAGGACATAATCTTCGGTTTCATAAATTTACCAAGCATACACAATACTCTGCCCTCAAAAACAGCTTTCGTTGGGGGATATGTGCGGGGCAATTGAAATTATGACAAAGTCGCAGACCTCTCTTGCAGGTCTGCGACTTCTTGCTTTTTATGACTTTTATCGGGCTGTTTCGGCGAGACGTTTCTTATAATTCCGCTCCTTTCCGACGACGAGAGATATTGCAACGGCGAGATATATCACCCCGACCATTCCGACGGCAAAGCCGCTCCAACCAAGGACGTCCGCCCTGAAAACGAGCTCCTCGACGTCGCGCTGTTCTATGAGCGTGGGCGCGATATGCAACCTGACAATTACGCTGACAAAAGTCGTCCCGTCCTCGTCCTGATAAGTTCCTGCTTCGGCGAAAATTTCGGTTATGCCGCCCTGCCACTCGGGATTATAGGCGTAAAATTCATAGATTTGCGCGACATCGTCAATCGTCGCCTCGTACCTGTATTTATAGATCGTCACAATAGTGCCGTCGGAGGTGTCCTCTGTAAGATAGTAGTCTCTCCACCTTTCGGGAAAGTCCTTAAACAGATACTTTACCTCATATTTGCCCGTCTCCGAATTATTTTCGGGCTGTTCTTCAAAGACGAGCGAATATTCGCTTTCGGCGAAAGCCCCGCCGAAAGCGCTGAGCTCGTCGGCTTCGACGAATATGACAGAGCCCGCCGACCAGCTGATTTCAGGCGACGAAGCCGAAACGCCCAGCCACGTTGCAAGCCCCTCGATTAACAGTACGGGCAGAATTATTATGAGAAGTATGCGACCGTACCGACGGCGGGCAAGCGCATTGTCGGCGGTTGCCTTTGCGTGCGCCGCCCTTACCTCCTCCGACGCATCGGTGAGCACTGCGCCGTCCAATGCGGCTTTGCGCCTGCGAAAATATATCGGCATACCGACCGCGAGCGCAACAGCCAGCCCGACTGCGGCAGCGGCAAATTCTATAACTATCCATTGCAAGCCGAAAGTCAGCCCCGTATGGACGGGCGCGAACGCGTGGGGCAGAATGAACGCGAACGCCGCGACGTTTGCCGCCGCTATCCACAGCATTGCGCGGTCTGCGGCGCGGGAGACCTTTTCCGATTGCGGACTGAACCACTCGTCGCCGAGCGCAAATTCAATGCGGCGCAGAATTATTACCGCCGTCACCACCGACGCGACGAGCGGAATAATCCCCGTAAAAAAGCCGATGAGACTTTCGAGCGCGGCAAAGCCGATAAGCAGGGTTAACAGAACGCCCAAAGCCGTCAGCCCGCCTGAAATCCAGCAGGCGGTAAATATATTAGTGCGGTATTTTCTGAGCAGGCGGTCGACCGACTTATTGAAAGCCGCCTCCGAACCGCCCTTTGCGCGAGCAACTTCCGAACCGCCTTCGCCCGCCGCAATGCGCCTGCCGCGTATTATTTCGTCGCAGGTGACTTCGTACAATTCGGCGAGTACGGGGATCATGGAGACGTCGGGGCAGGAAGCGCCCGTCTCCCAACTGCTTATCGTCTTATTGGAAACGCCCAGCCGTTCGGCGACGTCCTGCTGGGTATATCCCTTAGATTTTCTCAATGCGGCGAGGAATTCGCCCATGTTGTTATTTGCCATAATTTCTCCTTTCCGATCGGTGCTGAAAGTTTACCATATCGCGGAGTAAAATTCAACGAAAGATATGCCGAAATTACTCCAAGCTTCTTGGAAATGCTCTGAAAACTCGGGAAGATACACATAAAAGTTGCGGGCGCGTTAAGTCACGCGCCCGCAAAGATAACTACTCGACGCATACCCGCCGTTCAGAGCGTAAAAAGCCGCGCTAAATGACGGACGAAATGGGCAATACCGCTCACTTTTTCTGTCCGTTCTTTATCTCGCGGAGGAAATTTTCATAGTCGTCCCTGCCCGCTTTGAGAAAGTCGATTGCGGCGTAAGGGTGCGCGTTATATAGCCCCGTCAGAAGATAGGGCACGTCGTAGCCCCATTCCACCCCGCTCGCCCGCAGGGGCTTGATGTGCTCGCGCACGAAGCGGAGAACGGGCTCTAACCTGTACGCGGGACTTCTGAGATAGCCGATGAGCGATTCGAGATAGCAGTTGCCCGCACCCCTGCCCATACCGCTGACCGTCGCGTCGAGATACTCGACGCCCGCCGAATGAGCGGCTATCGTATTGGCGAACGCAAGTTGCTGATTGTTGTGCGCGTGAATTCCCAGCTTTTTACCGTACTTGTAAGCCGTTTCGCCATACAGTTCGCACAGTCTGAAAATGTCGTCGGGATAGAGTGAACCGAAACTGTCGACGATGTAGATGACGTCGACGGGCGACTTCGCCGCGAATTCGAGCGCCGCCTTTATTGTGCCGCGGCTGTCTTTGGAGATTGCCATTATGTTGCAGGTCGTAAAATAGCCCATCTTATTGCAGAATTCGATCATCTTCGCCGCCTCGTCCATCTGGTGGCTGTATGTCGCAATGCGATAGATATCTATTACCGACTGATCGGCGGGAATGACCTCGTTTTTGAGGTCTACCCTGCCTACGTCCGACATGACGGCTATCTTCATACCCGACTTCTTATCGCCGACGACGGCGCGGATATTCTGCTCGTCGCAGAACTTCCATTCGCCGAACTTTTCTATGTCGAACAGCTTTTTGGAGACCTTGTAGCCGAACTCCATTATATCTACGCCCGCCTCCGAATTTGCGGCGTACAGCGCGGAGGCGAACCCTGCGGGGAAGAAGAACGAATTGACTATGCCTCCGTCGCGCAGAGTGGCGTCGACTACCTTGACGTTGCCGCCCGCACCCCTTTTATTGTCGTTAAACATAAGCTTATCCTCTTAAAACGCAAATTCCCTGACATTTTAGCATAAGGGGCGGCAGGCTGTCAAATCATTGAAAACGAAGGGGCAATACGGGCGGGAAAGCGCGATTATTCCGCCGCCTGCTGCGCCCGTCAATGCGGCTTAAAGGCAGAAAAAACGTGCGGGGATATGCCGTTAACTGAGGCATATCCCCGCACCAATTGATTTTTTACGGGATGAAACTCACTTCCAGGGCGTGACCTTGTACTTTCTGTCGATGAGCTTGCGGTTATAGGTTATGTAAGAGCGCCGCCTGCAATGCAGGATGAATTTTCTGCCGTGTTCGGTGCGGGTGTAGACCGCCTCGTATCGCATTTCAAAGTCTTTGAGGCACTTGGCAAGCACGGCGGCGTATTCCTTTTTTCTGCCTATATCCGACGGGCAGGCGAACGAACAGACATAGTCGTAACTTCCGAATAATCCCCGTCTGACTATAATATATCTGGGGTTCTCTATGGGCGACAGCAGCTCGGTCATGGCGGCATTAAACACGTTCTGGTCGTGCAGCGAAGCATTTTCGAGGCGCAGACTGACGAACGTGAGGTCTTTGTCGTCGGTGACTTCGACATACGCCGAACCTGAAATCAAGCCGCACCGTCTGAGCGTTTCGGCAACCGCTTTGCCCATGCGCGCAATATCCCTTGCGGGGTTGAGGGCGCAGATGAGCTTTTTAATGCCGAGTGCGACGAGCGCCAATACTATGAGCTGTAATGCCGCGGCGAGCAACAACCCGCCTGCCGACAGTTCGGCGCTTATGCGCGTCTGGACGAATACGACGCTCTGCAATACGGTTATCAGAAGCACCAGCCCGAAGTTATAGAATATCGGCTGGGGTATGCGCTTTTCGCGCGCTACTTCGGTTTCGACGGCTACGCGCACCGAACCGCCCGAAAAGTTGCCCTTCCAGCGGCTTCTTACAGACTGTCTGTCCGCAGAAAGGCTGAGCATTTCGGCATTGATGCGCTCTATGCCCGTTCTGTCAAACGGTGGCGAAATTGCCTTTATGCGCTCTATGCCGCTGACTATCTCACCCGTCTCATAATCGGGCCCCATAAAGCTTGCAAACCGCCTTTTGAGCATATCGTAGTCGCAGGATACTATGCGGTCTTTATCGCGTTGGAGGTATTTTGCGGCGCGGCCGAGCGCGCTTTCGTCAAACATATAGTCGGGCTCTAAGGTGACGAGGTGCCAGATATTCGCCGTCTTGTCGGGCTCGTCTCTGTCCACCCTTATCGCCCTGCCGCGCATCTGGTTGGACGACACGAAGCTGCCCACGAAGCTTGCGAGTATGAGCGAGTTTATGCAGGGCGAATCCCACCCCTCGCCGAGCAGCGATTTAGTGCCGATGAGCACGTCTATCTCGCCGTCCGAAAATAATCTTCCGACCGCCGCGACCGCGTCGTGCAGGTCGCCCGTTTCTGCCGTGTAATAGTCCGTGCCGACGAGCTTTTTTCGCCTGTGGCGCACTTCTAATTTTACGCCCTCGGGCAGAATGATGAGCGAGCCCGACAATACGCCGAGCTTTACCCCGCCCGCGCGGCGCAGCGTTTCAAATATGCTGACGAGATTTACCGACGAAAAGCCGCTGTCCGTGCCGACGGAGGAAAGGCTCTCCCGACGGATATAGTCGGTGAGAATGAGCAACCTCAGCTTATCCCCGAGCGCCGCCTTTTCGGCCTTTACGATGTCCTTTATGCTCTGCAATTTTCCCACCGAGGAGACGAGCGTCCGCCTCAGCCTTTCGTCCGCGACGAATTTCGCCCTGCCGCCGCTATATACGCCGTGCCGCTTTAAACAATTGATAACTTCCTCCCTCTGCGCCTCGTCGAGAAGTTCGCCCGAGAGTAGAAGTTCGGTAGCGCGTTCGGCGACGGCGAGGTCGGCGCGGGGCAATCCCCGCCGCGCGGTGAGCACCCTTATAAGCTTTTTGTCGACGGTCAGCCCGACGCTTTCAAAGAGCGACAGAAGCGAGATATAGCCGCCCGCCGAAGCGAACAACTCGTCATAGTCCCTGCAAGAATTGAGTTTCTGACATAATTCCGCCATGAACGGCATTGCCGCAATCTCCTCTGCGGCGAGCGCCGCCTCGCGGCGGTATTCCCCGACCGCGCCAAGCTCCTCGGCAGAGGGATAGTTGAAATAGACATAGTCCTGATGAGGGCAGAGCGTATTGTTTGCGACGAGCTCGGGGACGAAGATTTCCTCGTCGACCGTGCCGCAGATACGGGTGTACCTCTCCCATTCGCCGTCGTCCGAATCGTAGGGCGGCGTGGCGGTGAGCGCGATTATCTTTACGTCGCCGCCGAGCACGGATATGAGCTTTTCAAGCGCCTTCTGCCACTCATTTCTGAGGTGGTGCGCCTCGTCGAGACAGACCGTCTTTATGCTCCTCTCCCTAATTAACCCCCATATATCCTCCGACGAATAGTCCTCGCCCTCGTCGACGAGCCGTTCGGAAGCGGCGTAGAGCGCCTGATAGGTTACAGAAGTTATCAGCCCGAGCGAGCGGAGGTTGGTCGAGAACAGCCCCTCCCGCCTCGTGCCGTCGGTGAACATATCGTAAAAGCGCGCCTCCCACTGAAGCTTTATGGCGTTGGTCGGCGACAGTATTATGGCGGGCGACGCGAGGCGGCGGATGAGTTCGAGCCCGAGCACGGTCTTGCCGCTTCCCGGAGCGGCAACGACGTTAATTCTGCCGTCGGAAAGATATTTATCGGCATTGTCGAGCACCCGCCGCTGATAGTCGCGGAACGTGCCGTTAAATTTTATGAGGTCAAAGTCGTTCATAATTTTAAAATTCTCTCCCGCCGCGTTACCTGCGGACGGATTTGTGAATATTATAACACAGGCGGGGCACGGTTGCAACAGCTTTGACGGCAGGCGGGCGGCAAAATGCGTGTAATATGCGTTTATGACAAAGGCAATGAATGTAATTTTTAAGTATTATCGGCGGTGGAAAAGCACGAAATTTTCACATATATTTTTCACAACCGACAGACAAAAAACACCGTCGCGTATTGAAAATTTATTTAATAATGATATAATTGAAGTACAGTAAAAAAACAAGTCAATGAGGGATTACTATGAGTTATCTTACCCTTGAAAAAGTATGCAAACAGTATAAGAGCGGCGACATCTGCGTAGACGCGCTCAAAGACGTGTCATTCTCCATCGAGGACGGAGAATTCGTCGTCGTGCTCGGTTCGAGCGGAGCGGGAAAGACTACGCTCCTCAATCTCTTAGGCGGAATGGACAGCGCGACTTCGGGAAAGATAGTGCTCGACGGCAAGGACGTCACCGCGCTGAATAAGCGCGGACTTACCAACTACCGCCGCAACGACATAGGGTTTGTATTCCAGTTCTACAACCTCATGCCCAACCTCACCGCGCTCGAAAACGTCGAAATAGCCATAGAGATATGCAAGGGCGCGCGCAACCCCAAGGAAGTGCTCACCGAGGTGGGACTGGGCGAAAGGCTTAAAAACTTCCCCTCCCAGCTTTCGGGCGGCGAGCAGCAGCGCGTTTCGATTGCGAGGGCGCTTGCCAAAAACCCCAAACTGCTGCTCTGCGACGAGCCGACGGGCGCACTCGACTACGTGACGGGTAAAGTAATACTGAAGCTGCTGCACGACGTGTCGAAGGAGCAGAAAAAACCGGTTATAATAGTCACGCACAACGCCGCGCTCAAAGACATGGCGGACAAAGTCATTCACATCAAGAGCGGTTACGTCGAATATATCGAGCAGAACGCTAAACCCATACCCATCGAGGAGATTGAGTGGTGAGAACTTATTTGAAGACGCTGTGGCGAATGTTCAAGCGCCACGTTACCCGATTGGTATCGATAATTCTGATGGTGGTCGTCAGCGTAGGTCTGACGGCGGGCATATTCATGTCCACCGACAAGATGAAGGACTCGCTTGCCGAATACCACGGTGCCAATAAGGTTAGCGACATTATGCTGATGAACAAGGACGGCGCGTTCACCGACGAGGACTTAACACAGCTTAAAGACGAGTTCGGCGAGGACAACGTCATTGTCGGCGGGCTTTTGGAGTTCGAGGTAAAGGACGGCAAGGCGACGGTCAACGACAGCGAACTGACCTTTACGGGCGTGCCCGACGGAATTATAAGAATTTACATATTCGACTGCGATTCGCCCGAGCAGGTGACGCAGAATACGCTTACCTTTGACGAGAAATACGAAGTGCCCGAGGACAGCGGCGCGATAACCGTCTACGCCGAGCGCGAGACATACCAGTTCGCCGCGCCCGAGGAATTGCAGGAATTTACTCTTTCGACGGTAATCGAAACGACACAGACCTTGCAGCAGGGGCCGTTCGAGGTCGAGGCGGACGTCACGCTCAACGTAGAGCAGAAATACGTACTAGGCGGAACGCTCATTAACCCCCTGCACTTCGTAACGAGAGACGACAAGAGCTTTACGGACGATCCCGCCTCCGACGACGAGGACGACGTACTCGATCTGACGGCGATATACTACGTATTCGGCAACCTCATCGACACGACGGCGGACGGACGCGCGACGGGCGAATTTGCGGGAATACCTTTCGACAGAGAGATTACCGACCAGCAGGTGACCGTCGGCGCGAGCGAGCTGTTGAACGAAGTATATATCCGCCTCAATTCGGACAGCCCGCTGTTCACGCTCGGCTATGAGGGCGACGTGGACGACGCAAAAGAGGCAATCGAAGCGATGACCTTCTCGGGCGCGGTCGAGACGCTGACAATGCACGAGAATTTCTCGTTCGAGTCGTTCAACGAATACGCGGGCAAGATACTCGGCATCGGAACGGTGCTGATGTTCGTCTTCCTGTTCGTCACCGTGCTCGTCGTGCTTTCGACGATGACGAGGCTTCTCGACGAAGAACGCAGCCAGATCGCCTGCCTGATGACGCTCGGTTACAGGCCGTCGGCGATAATCTCGAAATACCTCATATTTGCCGCGATAGGCACGCTCATCGGCGGGTTTGCGGCTTACTTTGCGGGGCTGGGGCTGGCGTGGATAATATATATCAACTTTGAATGGAACTTCCTGCTTCCTCCCTACTCCTCCAACGTCGTAATGACGGTTTACATAATAATATTTGCCGTAATTCTGCTTTCGACGCTCGTCGCGACGGACATTGCGGGGCGAAAGCTTACCAGCCAGCCGCCCGCAGAACTGCTCCGTCCCAAATCGCCCAAGGAGGGCAAGACGGTCTTCCTCGAACGCATACCGTTCATCTGGAACAGGCTGTCGTTCAAGTATAAGTCGACGATGAGGAACGTGCTCCGCTTCTTCATGCGCTTTTTGATGACCGTCGTTTCGGTCGCGTTCTCGACGGCGCTGGTGCTTACGGGGCTTGCCGTGCTCGACTGCTGTCTGTTGCAGGAGATAGGCGGCGCGGCGATGATTGGCGTTGCCGTAATAGTACTCATTTTCGCGGCGCTTTTAAATTTCGTCGTCATATATACGCTGACCAACATAAACATAAGCGAGCGCGAGCGCGAGCTTGCCACCCTTATGGTATTGGGCTATCACGACGGCGAAGTGGCGGGCTATATCTACCGCGAGATATACATAACGAGCATAATAGGCATACTGTTCGGGCTGCCGCTCGGGTGTCTTCTGTGCCTGCTCGTATTCAATGTAATGGGTTTCGGCTCTATCGGCGGAATAAGCTGGTTCGTCTGGCTGCTCGCCGTGCTGCTGTCGGTGATATTCACCATAATAGTCACGCTTATGCTTCGGCCTAAGATAGTCAAAATAGATATGAACCACTCGCTCAAAGCCATAGAGTGATATATACCTCAAAAGCGCAATCGGGCGGCAATATGTGCCGCCCGATTGAATTTTTAAGGCGACGGCAGAATGTGAACTGAACCCCAAAGTTTGGACAAAAAATTAAATTAAAATGTTTGGTAATGAGTTCGGTATTGCACCGGGCTCAT
>CALVHL010000022.1 GCA_944327625.1 uncultured Clostridia bacterium | reverse complement strand
TCAACCTGCTTGCCGTTGAGGTCGTTGAGTTTGAGTATTATATTGCCGCTCTCGTTGTCGTACCAAGCGGACAAATCAAGCGTTATAGTATTGGACTTATAGGTGTAGCTTACAACGACATTCGCGCCGAGCTTGACGTTATTTGCGTCGAGGTATGCCGTGAGGTCGGCTTTGAGCCCTGCAAGCTCGCTTATGCCGAGCCCGCTTGCATTAGAGCCGTCGAAGGATATTTCAGCCTTGTAGAGCTGTGCGTTTGCAAACTTTTCAATATCCTCGATTACATAAGCGACGTTCAGCGCGTCTTTGGTATCGGGACGGGAAATCTGCCCGTCAGCGCCCTCCGCCGTGAGCGAGAATCCTATTGCGGGGAGAAAAGCGGACAATCTGCCGCCGTTTGCGCCGTTTACGCCCTTTTCATAGACGAGCGTACAAGAACCGAAGTTGACGCCCGCATTGACGCCGAGCATATTGAGGAGGGTGTCTACGTTTACGCCCGCCTTGATGCTTGCGTTATCGGCATAGAGTTCGCCGATGAGCGAGGAAATATCCGACGAGAACGCCTTGTTTATCATCGAAACGAGGCTGTCGGTCGCCAAATCGAAGCCGCCGCCCGAATAGGTGACGAGCGTGCCTATACCCTCCGCCACTTCGGCTATGTCGCAGATGAGCATTACGTCGACGGGCTTGCCTTTGAGTTCTTTGAGGGTAAGTATTGCCGTGCCGTAGCCGCCGCTTGCGGGATCGTAGTCGTACCATACCGACGCGAGCGCGGATACGGGCGTACCCTTATAGTTGTAGGAAATGCCGAGGTCGGCACTGACCGCCAGCCCCTCGATATTGCAGTATGCGTCGAGGTCGATTTTAAGACCTTTGAGCCCCGAGACGCTGACCGCCGGGGAATTTCCGTCGAGCGCGAACGAGAGCTTTACAAGGTCGGAGGAAAGTAGCGAATGAACGTCGACGAGATAGTCGGCAAGGTCGACATTCGCCGCCGTATCCTCGCGGGAGATGAGCGCGTCGTCCGAAACTTTGAGCGACAGCGAAAGGTTGAGCTGTTCGCCGCCGAGCGACAGCGAATTTATGTCGACATTTCTGAAAGTTATAGAGTTGTTGCTTACGCCGAAGTTCATTACGGCGTCGATGCCTAAGCCCGTGCCGAGCAGATCGTCGGTTTTAAGGACGAGCACGGCGGAATTTTCCGTCGTTTCGAGCACGAGCGAATTCATGAACTCTGAAAGGACGTCGCCGCCCTCGTCGGAAAGCGCCGAAGCGGAGGCAATGTCCGAAACAGCCGCGCCGAATTTTGTCAGAAGCTCCTCAAACTGACCGACGGCGAGCTTGACTTCCGCAAGGTTGATGTCGAGTGCGAAGTTCTTGCCGTAATACGCCGAAGCTTCGCCGTCGGCATATTCGACGTACAGCGTCTGGTCGGCATAGCTCTTGCCGAGGCTGACTTTTACGTTGAGCGAGCCCAAAATATCTTCGAGGTCGAGCCCTGCGAATATGTAACCGACATAGGAATTATTTCCTATATCGGCAGAAAGTCTGAACTGGTCGCCGCCGCCAAGTATCTTGGAGAAGCCGTTTGAGAGGACGTTGGTGACGTCGAGAACGAGCTCCTCGTCGAGGCTGCCGCCGACGTCGAGCGAATCGTCGCCCAAAAACTGTCTGTAATAGCTGTCGTAGAACGCGAAGTGCTCGTCGTCGAAGTCGGCTTCGTCATAGCTGAAAGTCGTCGTCGTGTCCGAAACCGATCTTACCTTTATGCCCTTATTGACCATGGAGACGTCGCGCGTGGTAAGCGAGAGTATGCGCCACGACGCGTCGAAGGTTGCGGAGAGAGTGACGCTCTCAAACTCCGGATAGGAAGCGAGACCGCCCCTCGTCTTCATGCCGAACTGGTAATAATAGGTCGAAAGCGAGGGATCGAGCACGAAACTCTGCGTATACGTGCCGTCGGAATTGACCGTTACTTCGCTGCTTTCGAGTATGCTGTCCTCGTTGATGATATAGCTTGAAAGTTCGGTCTGCAGAAGTCCGTAAGTCGTGTTGAACGCCTTGCCCGTGAAATAGGTGGGAGGATTTGTATCCCATACGGCGGTGAGGTTTGTTGTGGACGATTCGGGAACGGCAGATTCCCTGAAATATACCTCCGCCCCTTCTTCGCCGTATACCGTACAGGTCTGCGAGCCCGACTTGACCATGGTAGAATAGGTCACGTCGGAGGTTATGAGCACGCCGTCCTTATAGTCCTTCCACGTCCTCGTCACCTGCGTTGCTATGGACGCATTTGTGACCGTATAGGCGTAGCTGTGGTAAGAGCTCTGTCCGTCGAGGACAGCCGCAATGTACGCAAGGTTTTCGCTGCCCGTATGCGCGGTAGGCAGACTGCCGTCGGCAGGCGCGGGCGTCTTGGTTATTTCGACGTTGCCCGTAACTTCGTTGGCGACAGATTTAGTCGTGCAGGCAGAAATGCCCGTCGCGCCGAACGCTACGCCCGCCGCGGCAAGTAAAGCCATTGCACACTTTCTTAAATTCTTCATATTCCTTTTCACCGTTTCGCCGCAGCGCCGAACGGGCGGCGGTCTGATTTTTACAGATTTATGAGCGCGATGTAATGACGCAATATGACATTACATTTTTCATCGCAAATACTATTATAGATATGCGCAGACAGAATGTCAACAAAATCAAGGCATTTGTCATATAACAATATTACTTTTTTATGACAAAATATTACATTTTAGGATAGAAGCAAACAAAAATCGCGTAAAACACTATTATATAATTTATCCGACGATAAATTTCGGTCGGAGATATGACAAATGGCAACGATAATCTATGTGACAGGCGCGAAGGGCGGCGCGGGCGCGACGACGCTGTGCGCGGGGCTCGGACGGGCGCTTGCCCGCCTCGGCGAGCGCACCCTGATAGTCGACGGCGACAGCGAATGCGGCGACGGACTGCTCGTCAACGGAATGCAGGGGCTGAACGTGTACAGCCTTGCCGACGCAAAGAGCGGCGCTTGCAGAATAAAGCAGGCGACCGTGCAGCACCACGAATATGAAAATCTGTACATACTGCCGACGCTCGGCTGTGCGGACGGCGAATATGCGGCAAAGGCGGTTAAAAGTCTGGACGGGTTGTTCGACTATATACTCTGCGACAGGGCGGCGGTCGGCGCGTGCAGTCGGGCGATAGTCGTGACCGAGCCCTACCCCTCCTCCGTCAAGGGCGCGGACGACAAGCTTTCAAAGCTGACTGACGGCGGAATGAAGCGCACGGAAATAATCGTAAACAAATTGAACGGCGGGCTGGTCTTCGAGGGCGCGGTGATGACTCCGCAGGAGACCGCCTCGCTGCTTAGGGCAGAGCTGTGCGGGGTTATCCCCGAAGATTTGGGACTTCCGCTCGGCAGAATGAAGGCGGCGACGCAGAAGGCGATATCGCTGTGCGCGGCGAAGATTGCCGGCAAGGGCGACAAAATATATTCCGTCATCAAGGCCTACGGCGGACTGGGCGGCGCGATAAAGCGCCGCATGAGGAGGGCGCTGTGAATACGCTGCTGAGCGAGAGAGAGGACATGACCGAGGAGGAAAAATCGCTCTTTCTGCACGATCTCAAAAAGGTGTGCAAGGAGTATTTCGAGGCGGACGGCAGATATTCCGTTGACGTGGCGCGAACCGAAAAGGGCTTTTCGGTATGCGTCATATTCGACGCGGTGAGGGTAAAAAAATTCAGGAAGCCGAGATGACGGCTTCCTGAATTTTTCAGCTCTGTATATGTCGGTTTTTGTCAATTGCCCCCGTAATATATGGCATCTATTGCGGCGGCGAGCTCCTCGTCGGAGTAGGTCACAGACCAATACGAGGGCAGAATATTGCACCCGTCCGCCTGCGTTATTCCCACGTCGTGTATGCACGTTCCGTTCGGCCAATATATCTTTGCGACTGTAAGTTTGAGCGCCTCGCCCGTGAGCGGATTGACGAAGGTCTGCTGCATTATACCCTTGCCGTAGGTCCTGCAATCCTTTTCCGTCGTGCCCGAGAACGCGAGATAGTCGTCCGAGAAGTCGGTTATATAGATGTCCTCGTAATCTGCCACGCCGTTGGAGACAAGCACGCCGATGAGCGCCTCAGACGCGCTTGCCGTGCCGTTGTCGGCGAGTATCTTGACCTCTACCTCCGTCGACAGCGTCGCGCTTGAAGCAATCTTTTCGACTTTATAGTCCGAAGCGCTCCCGTCCTTATATATCGCGCGCATGGCTACGGAGTTTGAATTTTCGTATTGCCCCAGGAATATGCCCGAAATACCGCACATTACGTCGACGTAACCGCCGCCGTTTCCGCGCAGGTCGAGTATGAGCGAAGTGCAGCCGCAGGCGTTGAAGCGCTTGACGAGTTCGGCAAATTCGTTGACGGCGTTGCCGTAAAATTCGCTGAGTTTCAAGTATGCCGCGCCGTCGGGGAGAGAGGAAATGCCGCCCTCCTTTTCGACGATTGAAATTTTGCCGTCGTCGTAGGTCACCGAATAATCGACGGTTGACGTGGACATCGTGCAGTAGCTTGCCGTGTACGCCTCGCGCGAGACGGTATATTCGCCCCTGTCGGTGAGCAGGGTGAACGGCTGACCTTCGGCAACCGACGACACGAACGCCGTGAAGTCGGAAGTAGAGTAAAATTCGGTTATCTGCCCGTCATACCTCGCGCCGCGCACGAACGTGCCCGCTTTGAGCCCGCTTGCCGCCGCGGGGGAATTGCCGACTACGTTTTCGACGTGTATTCCGCTGCCGAGTTGGCTCTTTCCCTCGGGGATATAACTTATCGAAACGCCTATTCCCTTCATATTGCCCGCATTGGAGGCGACCTCCGCCGCGTACTCCTCGGCGGTATAATAGGTCGAATATTTGTCGAGGAGACTGCCGAGCGCCTTCAACGAAGCGTTGTTGAGCTGTTCTTCCGTCACCTCGCCGCCGACGTAGTTGTTCAATATGAGTTCGGTCGCCCAGCGATAGGAATTGACCGTCGAACCCATGCTCATTCTGCCGCCGAAGAAGCCGCAGATAAAGATGACGACGGCGACGATTACGGCGCACAGCACCGCGGAAATTGTCTTGATTATATTTTTATTCTTCATCTTGCACCTTTTGCGCGCCCCTGCCCGATTTGTAGAAGCAATGGAGCACTATGAAAGTGATCGCGCCCGAAAAGGTCGTAACGTCCAGACCTATGTCGTTTTTCAGCTTGCGCAGGCGGTATATGAGCGTATTGCGGTGCATATAGAGCTTGCGGGCGGTCAGCCTGACGTTGAGGTCGTTTTCAAACAGACAGTAGCAGACGGTCACCACCTCACCGTCCTCGAACGCCCTTGCAAACCTGAAAAGGTCATACCTTGCGAGAATACGCTTTCTGCCCTCGTCGTCGACGCTGCTCGCAAGCTCTCTGAGCGCGTTTATCCCCTCATTCGTCCTTGCGGTATGCGCCATATATCCCCCTCCTTTGCGCACGGATATGCGCCGTCGGCAGGTTTTGCCGCCGTTCAATCACGTACAAGTATTATTATACTCCTTTTCAATAATTTTTTCAACCCTTTGCACAAATTTGGCGCGGATGAATATGCCGCGCATATATTGCCTAAAATAATATCGCGGTCGGGTTTTGCGGTGGAGAGGTGCAAATATATTTCATTTTTGCCGCCCGACGGGGAAAACGCAAAACATTAAATAATAAAAGTAGTCACAATTTGTAGTTTTACACCTTGACAGAAAGCACTAAATGTATTAAAATATTTATAGTCGGTAATTGATTTAAAAATAATCAGGATGCAGCGCAGGCAGAATAAAAATGCCTGTCCGCGTCCGTAAAACTAACGGAGAATTGATATGGCAAACAAAAAAGAGACTGGTTCCGTAAACGCAGTTATCAGCTTGTCCGAACAGGAAAAGAAGAACAAGAGCAAGAAAGTTACCGTCGTAATTACATACGTAATTGCAATGCTCGCGCTCTGGGCGGGGCTCTTTGCCCCCATCTTCGGCGACAGCAACGTGCTTGCGGAAAAGATGATGTTCAGGTATCTGCCCGGCATCTTCAACGCTTCGCTGTTCGACGCGCTCGGCAAGAACTTAATCCCCGACCTCGGCGCATGGTTCCTTGACTATACTCCCGGTCCCACAGTCTGGGGCATCGATTTCCTCGCCCTGTTCTGCGTACTGTACGCCGTTGTCAGCGTACTCAGCGTGATTTTCCTTATCCCCGTATGCTGCGGCAATAAGAATAAGCGTACGAGCGCAGGCTGTGCATTCTTCATCGAAATACTCGCCATCCTCTCGCTCCTTGCGACGGCATATATGCGCCTCACGCAGATAGGAAGCCTTGAAGACTTCGGAATGCTCAACATTCTCATTCCTCTCGGCGCGTGCGTACTCATGGCTGTCATTCAGTCGATCGTCAGAAAGGGCGGCCTCGGCGTATACAAGATGTTCGTATTCATCATCGCCCTCCTCTCCGTCGTCGCGCTGTTCGACCTCGCGGTATTCATTCCCGCGCTCGAAACCCCGCTCAACGACCTTTCCGATCTGTTAAAGAGCGGCGCAATCGCAGGCCTCGTATCGTTCGACGGCTCGGCGGCTTACGGCTATCAGTACCTCGAACTCTACACCGGACTCAAAGCGGTATTTGAAATCAGCAAGATTACCGAACTCATTACGGTAGTTCTTCTCATAGCATTCACGACCATGATCGTCGTAAACGCGCTCGTCGAGACTATCGCGCTCGGCAACGGCGGCAAATACAGACAGAATGGTACGCCCGTAAGCAATAAGGGACACAACGTATTCGCGCTCGTAAGATATATCCTCACGATAGTCCTCGGCGCGGCAGCTATCGTGCTCATGATTGTCTCCGACTATGGTAAGCCCGGCGTTTACCTCTATATACTCCTTATTATAACCCTCGTTCAGCTCATCTTTGCCATCGTCAGGACGGCAATGGACGCTAAGAGAGTTAAGAACGGCGCACTTGCAATCGACGACGGCAAGAAGGTCGGCGCATTCGACGACGACGGCGACATGATCGCCGCACAGCCCGCAGAACAGCAGGCAACCCCCGCCGTTCAGCCCGTAGTCGTAACCGAGACCGTGCCCGTAGCCGTGGCAGAGACGGCAGCAGAACCCGCCGAAGAACCCGCAGAGGAAATTCCTCCCATCGTTCCCATCGCGCCTGCCGTTACCGAACCCGTGCCCGTAGAGCCCGTACCCGTATATCCCGCAGTATCGGCGGAGACGGCGGAGAGCGAACCCGAGCAGCTTTCCCTCCTCGAAGGTCAGAAGGCGCCCGAACCTCAGCCCGCACCCGAAGAACGCACGATGGTCTATACCTACAAGGCAATCTACAACGGACCTACCGACGACTTCATCAACACCCTCGAAGATTCCGAGAAGATCGAGTTCGTGCAGGTATTCCTCGAAAAGTCGAGGGGCAAGGTCAGCGGCGTTCCCGATTACGTCATCGGCGGCGAGAACGCAGACTTCTTCCCTGCGATATTCGTACACCTCAACAGGTTCAGGAATATCCTCTCCGACGGCCTCATCGCAAAGATTTACAAACAGCTCTGCTAATCGCAGAGAGAGAAAAGCCTGACGCTCGTCGGGCTTTTTTAATGCCTTAATTATTTTATTGCATTGCAATTTAATATTCTGCGGCGGCAGAGAATTGAAAATGCCCGCGGCGATATGCCGCGGGCAATAATATATGCGATAAAATAACGCTCAGCCGAGTTTGAGCTTGACGATTATCTTGTTCCCCTCGAAGCGGACGTTGCCGCCGCTTATGGCGTTGACGATGTACAGCCCCCTCCCGCACTCTGACAGCACGTCGGGCAGGGAAGGGTGCAGCTCGCCGTCGAAAGCCGTATCGGAGGATACGCCGATGACTATTTCGTCGCCGACAATCGCGCCCTTGAAGTTCGCCGTTTCGTGGCAGTGTTTGAGCACGTTGGAGATGAGTTCGCAGCACACAAGCCTGCTGTCGAACAGCGCATCGTCGTCGACATTGAGTTGTTCGAGATAATCTAAGAACTCTTTAAGGGAGTCGTTCATCTCGCTTAAATTTTCGACCTTGAACGAAATCATTTTACCAATGCTTCCCTAAGTTTATCTACGATCTTCCTCTCCGCGCGGGAGACGAACATCTGGCTGACGCCGAGTATTTTTCCCACTTCTGCCTGAGATTTGCCCTTGACGAACCTGAGGTCGACCACGCGCTGTTCGGTCGGCGACAGCTTGGCGATTTCGGTCTTTAACGACTCGGAATCGTCGAAGGCGTCGAAGGAATTGCGGTCGTCGGCAATGACCTCATA
The DNA here is from genome assembly GCA_944327625.1 of uncultured Clostridia bacterium. Lineage (GTDB taxonomy): Bacteria > Bacillota > Clostridia > Christensenellales > Borkfalkiaceae > Coproplasma. Next base: position 4,238 of record CALVHL010000022.1, on the reverse strand, counting down.
AAGCGGCACGTCGCTGTCCTCGCCCTTTACGGTAGAGTCGAGGCTGACGGGCGATTTATATTCCATCGCCTCCAGAATGTCCTCCTCGCTCTCGCCCAGCTCTGCCGCGAGCTGCTTGACCGTGGGCTTTACTCCGTGCTGTTTATAGTATTCGTTTATGGTAGTCTTGACCTTGGCGGTCAGGGAATAGAGCTTTCTGGGTACCCTGACGGAGCGGGAATAGTCCCTGAAATAGTTGCGGATAATGCCGGTTATCGTCGGGGTGATAAACGTCGTAAAGAGGTTGCCCATGTCTGGATCGAACTTCTCCACCCCCGCAATGAGCGCCTCCGACGCGACCTGAAGCAGGTCGTCGTATTCGACGCCTCTGCCGACGAATTTTTTGGCGATTATCTCGGCAACGTACATATAATTTTCTACGAGCTTGTTACGTATCTTTATATCGTGCGTCGCGCGATATTGTCTGAAAAGCTCGGCCGCGCGCTCGTTGCTGATCATAGCGCAAGCGTAAGTTTGCTTATCGCGCCGCCCTGCCTTACTATCTCGCAGGAGCTGACGAGAGCGGATACGAGAGCGAGCGAAAATTCGTTATCGCTCTCTGCGGGGTTGCCTCCTTTTCCCTCGACAACGGCCGTCATGCCGCCGCGGGTATTGAGCGCGACGCTTACGCTTTCAAAGCCGCAGCTTTTGAGAATGAGACAACTTTCGGTTACGCAGACCTTCATATCTTCGGCGGCGTCGACGTCGACTTCGGCAAGCGCGCACACCGCGCCGACCGTCAGCCTGAGCGCCGTCATATATTCGCTGTCTTTAAGCGAAAAGTTTACGCAAAAATCATTCATCCTTCTATCTCCATAAGCTTATCGAGGGCGCAGATTTCAAACAACTTCTTGATCCTCGGTCTGACGTTGACGAGTTTTAGCTTGTGTCCGTCCGCCGCAAGATTTTTGAATATCTTGACGAACGTGCCGAGCGTCGTGCTGTCGATGAACTCTAACGCGGCACAGTCGAAAACGACGTCTTTGGCGTCGTTGTTGTAGATTGCCGTGACCTCTGCATAGAAATCCTCGCTCGTGGCGGCGTCAATTTCTCCCGAAAGCGAAATTACAAGTTTTTCTTCCGCTGAAACGAGTTTGAGCTGTTGCATAACATTTCTCCTTTGAGGGTATATTTATTTTATAAACGCTTTTAGCCCCCGCAAAACTTTACATATACTATTTTACAGGCTTAAACTTACTTTGTCAACCGTGCAGAATTGTTGTATTTATTCACAATAATGCAAAATTATACACTGTTTTGAGCGCAATACCGCCCCCGACTGAATATTTAATTGACAAACCGCACATCAGATGCTATAATATCCTTATACAGATTACGGAGATGATATTTTGGATTTTAATGAAGCTAATCTCATAGTTAAATACTCGCACACGATTTCCTCGCTTTCGCGGCTCGTATCCAAGACCGACGCAATATCCGCCGATCTCTATGAAAAGTACGACGTAAAGCGCGGACTGAGAGACAAGAACGGCAAGGGCGTAATGTGCGGACTTACCGAAATAAGCGAAGTCACCTCGTGGGAGGTCATCGACGGCGTGCGCACGCCCGTGCCCGGAACGCTGTGCTATCGCGGCTATAACGTAAAGGACCTCGTTTCAAGCTGTCAGAAGGAAAATCGCTTCGGCTTTGAGGAGACGGTATATCTTCTGCTTTTCGGTCAGCTGCCCAACGCCAAGGAGCTTGCAGACTTTACGGGTATGCTTGCCGAATTCAGGGTGCTGCCCCGAAACTTCGTCAGGGACGTAATAATGAAGTCGCCCTCCAAGGATATGATGAATATGCTTGCAAGGTGCGTACTCAACCTGTACAGTTACGATCCCGATCCCGACAATGTAAGCGTCAGCAACGTATTGAGACAGTCGTTGCAACTCATCGCGCAGTTCCCCATGATTGCCGCATATTCGCACAGGGTTTACAAGTACTATAACACCAACGACGGCTCTATGTACATACATAAGCCCGTTTCAAGCTATTCTACGGCGCAGAATATCCTGCACATTCTGAGGAAGGATAACGTTTTCACCGACCTCGAAGCAAAGGTGCTGGATATATGCCTTACCCTTCACGCCGACCACGGCGGCGGCAACGCTTCGACCTTCACCACCCACCTCGCCACCTCGACGGGTACGGACACCTATTCGGCGATAGCCGCTTCGCTCGGCTCGCTCAAAGGTCCTAAGCACGGCGGCGCAAACATTAAGGTCTGCCAGATGTTCGAGAACATCAAGGAAAATCTTGCCGACTGGTCGGAAAAGTCGGTTACCGATTACGTCTACAAACTGCTCGGCAAAAAGGCATTCGACAGGTCTGGGTTGGTCTACGGCATGGGACACGCCGTATATACCCTGTCCGATCCCAGAATGGAAGTGCTCAAAGTGTATGCGGGCAAGCTTGCCGAAGAAAAGGGCAGGCTGGACGAGTTCAACCTCTATAACACCGTCGCGGACGTCGCTGGCAGGCTGATTGCCGAACAGCGCAAGGTGAATAAGCCCATAACGCCCAACGTCGACTTCTATTCGGGCTTCGTATATTCGATGCTCAATCTGCCCGAAAGCCTCTACACCCCTCTGTTCGCCATTGCGAGAATTGCGGGCTGGTCGGCGCACCGAATCGAGGAGCTCATCAACGGCAACAAGATTATCCGCCCCGCCTACCAGTGCGTTCAGGACAGGCGCGAATACGTGCCCCTTGACAAGAGATAAAATCGTCACAAAGAATACGAATTTTTCGATATGTTTTTAATATCGATACTCCTTCCAAAAATGAAATCTTGGTCTGCTTTACCGTTTACGGGGGCAGACCATTTAAATTAGACGGATATTTTACCAAAACATTTCAAGATAAAAAGATGAATTACAGCGTAAAAAATTCATACAATAAAATATCGCAAAAATGGTGCGATTTTCGCAATAAGACCGTCATCAACAAATGCATTGTCGACTTCTGTAAGCTCCTGAAGCCTCGTTCATCGGTATTGGACGCAGGCTGCGGAGGCGGATATCCCATAGCCTCCTATCTTTCTGATCTCGGCTTTTGCGTTACGGGGATAGACATATCCGAAGAAATGATAAAGCGAGCAAAACAGCTCCATTTGCCAAGCTCAACTTTTATTGTGGAGGACATTTTAAATTACTGCCCAAAAGAAAAATATGACGCCGTAATTGCCTTTGACAGCATCTGGCACATAAGTCGCGACAGGCAGGAAGAAACATTCAAAATTATTTCGGATCTCCTCAAACGAGGAGGGCTGTTCATCTTTACTTACGGCAAACAGGAAGGAGAAATTACGGGTACAATGTTCGGGCAACAGTTCTATTACAGTTCGTTGGGCATTGAAAAGCTAAAACTTGCATTGGATCGAAATTCATTTGAAATACTCAGCTTTTCAGTAGATTATAAAGAGGAGACTACGGGCGAAAGGGACCTGATTACAATAGTAAAAAAAATATGAAATTAACAGAGTTTTCATTAAAAAAGTCAAGGCTCAGAGGCTTCTCTGCACTTTTTTTGTTATATACAGCGGCTTATTTTGATGCACAATTAAAATGGTTTTCAATTAAATGGGATATAAATCTAAATGTCCGCAATACTGAGTAAATTAAATTTGCGAAAAGACATTACTCAGCGTCTTACTATTTACATGTCATCACATTAAGGAACATCATTTTTGATATGGTTGTTTCCCCAAACAATCTATTTCCCAACTTCTGCAACATAGATAATGACTCTCTCTGCGTTTTATACCAACATTGCTTACATGTTTTATATATATAAGACCACGAACATTCGTCAGTTATGCTTTAACGCAAACGACAATACAACCTTTTTCCACTTTAAAAGCTGTTAAAGATTATCAATAATGTTTTATAAGGGATATCTGCAAATACGGTATTGCGCACAACTGAAATATCTATTAATCCTTTACTGTGCTTTTCACAATACTCTCTTACTTGCCTTGCATAATTCACTTTTTTCTCTTTTGTTGCATTTTAACATATTTTTTACATAAAGAAAAGTCGACATCTTCTGTTTAAGAAAATGTCGACTTTTTATCTTGGTGCAGTGACCGAATTAAAATCCGAACCTTGAAGCTCGTCAAGAGTAATGGTTTTCGTATCGTTTTTGTAGTTCAGAATGAGTTTTGCGTGGTCGTCGTAGAGGTAAATGGCATTTACAAA
>CALVHL010000021.1 GCA_944327625.1 uncultured Clostridia bacterium | reverse complement strand
TTATAGTAAAATTATAGCAAATTTATGTGATTAAGTCAATAGCCTTGGTAAAATAGCTCATCGTTTCTCTCACTACAACAAGAAAAGCGCAAGTCTATCACTTGCGCTTCTGATTGCATATAAAACTCTCAATACGTTGATTGAGTTTAGAACATATTGCACGCTCAATCCAAAACATCCATATTAATTATGTTACAGATTTGAATCTCTCTGCCATCTTCAAAAACAAATATGCGTTTATAATTATCGATCTTTTTAAGTCTACCAATAAAGGTAATATAAGCTCCGCCATCCTTTTTGTTGTCCGGCTCAAAATAAGTTATTATTATTTCCGGATGTTCTGAAATACGTTTGGTGAGTTCTGTGAGCATTTGGTCGAGTTCTGTTAGCTGATTTTCATCAAGTTCAGGCTTACCGTCTGTAAGCCTTCTTGCCTCTTTCACAGCATCGTCATAACCCGTAAGGGCAGCAAATGGCGCAAATTGTGCCGCTCTGTCATGTAAAGACATATGCGGGCGAGTATTTGATTGATGATGCGGCAGATTGATAATATCCTCATAATCGTTCATGCTTTATGCCCTCCTATCTGTTCATTTCTACTCCTTGCCGTCGCACCATCTTCAAGGCTATTTGCCTTCAAGATCGCATTCTTTCCATACTTTTCACGAATTGCGAGAACTGCTTTCTGTCTTTTCTTTTCCCTTTCGCTTTCTTCTTTCTGCGCCTTCCTTTCGGCAAACAGCTGCTCATAATCAGTAAAAAGATCAAGTTGTTCAAGCTCAGGCTCCGACACTTCTCTTTCATACACAACTTTCGCTGCTGTTATGTTCAAGCGACGAATGTTGAGCTTTTTATTAACTATTCTGTCAAATAGCTCATTTGCCGCAAGACCTATATATTTACATGATGAAGTCCGCATCTTGAAATTATAAGTTCCATGAGCATGTTTGGGTATCTTCCTGCCATAATGGTCTATGGAGTATTCTCCGGTATAATTCTTATTGTCACAATCGTAGCCTACCGTTATGACTATCTGATTGGTAACAAGCCCCTTTGCTACAAGGTCAAGCGCAAGCGCATCCGCCATTTCACTCAAAACGAGTTTTGCTTTTTCATATGGATACGGCTCCTGCAACACCTGTCCTGAACTAATACTGTTAGACTGCGGCTTATATGATTTCACCGCTGCTATTGTACATGGTTCCCATCCCCATGCGTGATCTATGAGAAGCTCTGCATTGATACCGAATAGTCGATACAGCAAACCTTCGTTATAAATAGCTCCATTCTCTATTGAACAGCGTGCAATGTCACCCATTGTAAAAAGTCCGCATTGCTCCAGCTTATCGGAATAACCATTTCCTATGCGCCAAAAGTCAGTAAGCGGACGATGACTCCACAATGTTTTGCGATAAGTCATTTCATCAAGTTCGGCTATACGCACCCCATCTTTATCAGCAGGTACATGTTTGGCGACAATATCCATTGCGACTTTACACAAATACATGTTAGTACCAATACCTGCCGTCGCTGTTATTCCTGTTTCCTTCAAAACATGCTTAATCATACGCATAGCGTATTCCCGAGCAGTACACTTCGCTGTATTGAGGTATGAAGTTACATCTATAAACACCTCGTCTATTGAATAAACATGAATATCATCTGGTGCGGCGTACTGCAAATATATCTGATATATCTTTGTACTGTAATCAATGTAGTGAGCCATACGCGGCGGGGCCACAATGTAATCAAGTTCAAGTGAGGGATCCGCTTTCAGTTCGCTATCTAAATAGGATTTTCCCGTGAACTTCCTGTCTTTAGCATTCCTGCGTCTTCCTCGATTTATCTCTTTGACCTTTTGTATCACTTCAAACAGTCTTGCTCTCCCAGCCACTCCATACGATTTAAGTGCCGGAGTCACTGCAAGGCAGATAGTCTTTTCAGTTCTGGTCTTGTCCGCAACGACAAGATTCGTGTTTAATGGGTCAAGTCCTCTATCTACGCATTCCACGGAGGCATAAAATGATTTTAGATCAATAGCAATGTAAGTTCTTTTATTCATCTTTTACCTCCATAATGCGAACATATGTTTATATAATTCTAATACATAAAATCCGATTTGTCAATAGATTTTATCAGTTCGAAGACCTTTCCATACGGGCTGGCGCATGCCACCATTTTCCGTTTCGTGCATAAAGTGTGCTGTCCCGCCAAGTTGAGGCTTAAGCCATACCACATTTTTATATTTTGGAAACCAAGGTTTTCTGACCGTATTTCCCCTTGCAAATTGCGATATTATTCTTCTCTCCTCCTTCGATATCCCGAGATAGACTTTTCCACGGCATTGCAGTTTTCCGTCATCATCAAAGTAGCCCAAAATTAAATCTTTTACTTCACCCTTTAGGTCTGGCTGATAGCCTAAAATCAGTAAGTCCTCATCCTGCATTACTTTGATTTTCAGCCAATCACGCGTGCGTTTTCCTATTTGATAAAGGCTGTCCTTTCTTTTTGCGACAATGCCTTCAAGCTCCTGCGCTTTGGCAAGCTCAAAGAATGCAACACCATTTTTTTCTATATACCTTGAAATTGTCAGATTATTACCTTCTTTCACCACTTTTGAAAGTATTGCTTTTCTTTCCATGAGTGGTTTATCAGTAAGATCATCGCCATCATTATAAATTATGTCGTAGGCGACGAACTGCACCGGATTACTTTTTGCAGCAAGCCCAATCTTAAATGTATCTGTCATAAGGCTGCGCCGTTGAATAGCATAAAAATCAGGTTTACCTTCCTTATTGAGAACAACAAGCTCTCCATCGAGTATGACGCGTTCCTTAACACATCTGTTCATGCGAGAAAGTTCTGGATATATTGACGTTACATCCTTATGGCGCTTATTATGCAAAACTACTGATTTATTATCTATATACGCAAGGCAACGTATTCCGTCCAGCTTTAATTCGTAAATATAGTTCTCATCATCGAAAGGTTTGGTTTCATACAGAAGCATGGGTGGAATGTTTTTATCATCAAAGAGATCGCTCACGCTTTTTTACGCTCCGACGTTTTCTTTGTTGTAACCCGCTTAGACGTTTTTGGCTTTTGGGTTATCTCAAGACTTTTTGTAAGAGCTTCCATCAAATCTATCATTTTACCTGAGCCTCCCTCCTTGGGCGACACTATTTCCTTTCCTGCTATTTTGCGTTCTATTGCTTCCTGCACCTTACGGCGATACTCGTCCTTATAGTCCGAGGGATTGAACTTGCCACTCATCCCCTCTATGAGTGCTTTTGCCATTTTAAGTTCTGGTTCGCTTCCTTGTTCTTTTATCTCTTTAACCGGATTGGATGTAATTTCCTCGCTGAAGAACAGAGTGTTAAGCATCATCTGACCGTCCCTTGCACGGATGAGAATGAGCGTTTCCTTTGTGCCAAGGACAGTTTTCGCAATTGCTGCCCTTCCCTCCTGCTCCATCGCGGAGAGTAGTACCGCAAAAGCCTTTTCGGCTCCCGTAGGAACAACGTAATAAGGTTTATCAAAGTAAATTGGATCAACCTCCGAGAGCTTGACAAACTTTTCTATCGTTATGTTTTTATCCTTTTTGGATTTGAGCTTATCAAAGTCCTTATCGTCGAACACGACATACTTTCCCTCCTCGTACTCGAAACCTTTTACAATATCCTCCTGCTTTACCTCCCTTCCGTCGCAGTCCGCGCACGTTTTTTTATACTTGACGCGGCTCATGGTCTTTTTGTCTATCATATTAAAACTGATGGAATTATCCCTGACTGCGCTGTGAAGTGTAACCGGAATATACACCAATCCAAAACTTATACTTCCTTTATAACTGTATGCCATGTATTTAGTATGTATAAAAGGTAAAAAAATAACTACTTCAATTTATACTGAAGTAGCTTCTACAAATTAGTTATAGATTTATGACTCTAAAAGGGTCATTGATACGCAAATTTTGTATGACAATAAGGACTCAACCTACCGTTGCGCCCCATATCTTTATTTTATCTAATCGTCTCTCCCTACACCACTCGTCTATTTCACTTTCTACTCTCGACAACGCACTAATGGAAAACTCTTTAGCCTCGAAAATAGACTTCTTAATCAGAGTAAATATTCTAATCTTTGTCAGATTCTCGCTACGCACTGCGGTAGGAGCCGGCAAAGTAGAAAAGAAATCTTGATACAACTTATAAAATTGGGATTTTGAATATGCCCGATACCCCTCCCTCTTGGCGACACGGCAGTATTTTTGCCATGCGCGGAATTTAGTGAAGCTTCTCTTTTTCTTATCTTTGTTCAAAAGATAAAAATCTGGCATATAATACTCTTTTTTCGGACCTCTTCCCGGGTAAAGCATAAAATATAGCTCTTTATCCTTAATAGAATCTGATACAGGGATAGATAAGTTAATCTGTTTTGCCCTTTTAATTGTCCTGATGACCGTTGTACGAGAGCATCCGCAGATCGTAGCGACCTGCGTTGTGGTATTCCCTTTGCTGTAATATAGAAGAATTGCTCTGTAATTAGTCATTTGAGTGGTACTCCTTATTAATAATATACCATATTTTTTTGCATAAATCAAGTGTTCAACTTGTGCGGAAAACAACTTTTTTTGCCTTTTTTTTGCCCATTTTTGGCATAAAAAAAGGGCTTATCCCTTGTCGGGATAAGCCCAAAAACACAATATATAGTGTTATCTACTTGTTAGACCACAATTACTTGGTCCTCGGAGCTTTAATGTTCGCCTGAGCGGCGGCGAGACGTGCGATGGGCACGCGGTAAGGCGAGCAGGATACATAGTCAAGGCCGATCTTGTGGCAGAACTCGATAGACGAAGGATCGCCGCCGTGTTCGCCGCAGATACCGCAATGAAGGTCCTTTCTTGCGCCCTTGCCGAGCGTTACTGCCATATCCATGAGCTTGCCTACGCCTGCCGTGTCGAGACGGGAGAACGGATCGCTCTCATAGATCTTGTTGGAATAGTATGCGGGAAGGAACTTGCCTGCGTCGTCACGCGAGAAGCCGAAGGTCATCTGCGTAAGGTCGTTGGTACCGAAGCAGAAGAACTCTGCCTCCTTTGCGATTTCGTCTGCAAGAAGCGCTGCGCGAGGAATTTCGATCATCGTGCCGACTTCGTATTTAAGGTCTACACCGCTTTCCTTGATTACCTTTTCAGCCGTTTCAACAACGGTCTTCTTGACAAATGCGAGTTCCTTTACTTCGCCTACGAGAGGGATCATGATTTCGGGAATTACCTTCCAGTCGGGATGACGCTTCTGAACGGCGATGGCTGCCTTGATTACGGCGTTGGTCTGCATAACTGCGATTTCGGGATAGGTAACCGTAAGACGGCATCCGCGGTGTCCCATCATGGGGTTGAACTCGTGCAGGTCATTGATTATCTGCTTGATCTGAGCAACAGTCTTGCCCTGAGCCTTTGCAAGGGCCTTTATGTCTGCCTCATCGGTGGGAACGAACTCGTGAAGAGGAGGATCGAGGAACCTGATGGTAACGGGCTGACCTTCGAGAGCTTCCATAAGTCCTTCAAAGTCTGCCTGCTGCATAGGCTCTATTTTAGCGAGCGCTGCTTCTCTCTCCTCTACGGTGTCGGAGCAGATCATCTCTCTGAACGCGCCGATACGAGCGGGATCGAAGAACATGTGCTCGGTACGGCAGAGGCCGATGCCCTGTGCGCCGAACGAAGCAGCCTGCTTTGCGTCCTTGGGGGTATCTGCATTGGTCCTTACGCCGAGAGCCTTGTACTTGTCGGCGAGAGCCATGATCCTGCCGAAGTAGCCGCTGTTGGGATCTGCGGGAACGGTGGGAATGATGCAGTCGTAGATGTTACCGGTAGAACCGTCGAGGGAAATGCCGTCGCCCTCGTGATATACTTTGCCTGCGAGGGTGAAGCACTTGTTCTCCTCATCCATCTTGATGTCGCCGCAGCCGGATACGCAGCAGGTACCCATGCCTCTTGCAACGACGGCTGCGTGAGAGGTCTGGCCGCCTCTTACGGTGAGAATACCCTGCGAATACTTCATGCCTTCGATGTCTTCGGGGGAGGTTTCAAGCCTTACGAGCACGACCTTCTTGCCCTTCTTGCCTTCGACGACTGCGTCTTCTGCCGTGAATACGATAGTGCCCGCAGCGGCGCCGGGGGAAGCGGCAATACCCTTGCCGACTACGTTCTTCTTGTCGGCTTCTTTCAAAGCCTTGGGATCGAACGTGGGATGAAGGAGCATATCGAGCGACTTAGCGTCGATCTGCATGAGAGCTTCCTGCTCGGTGATCATGCCTTCGTCGATGAGGTCGCAGGCGATCTTTATTGCGGCGGCAGCCGTACGCTTGCCGTTACGCGTCTGGAGCATATAGAGCTTACCCTGTTCGATGGTGAACTCCATATCCTGCATATCTCTGTAATGATTTTCGAGAGTCTTGCAGACTTCGAGGAACTGGTTATATACATCGGGAAGAACTTCTGCCATCTTGGAGATAGGCATAGGAGTACGAACGCCTGCAACGACGTCTTCGCCCTGAGCGTTCATGAGGAACTCGCCCATCAGGCCCTTTTCGCCGGTTGCGGGGTTACGGGTGAATGCAACGCCGGTGCCGCAATCGTCGCCCATGTTACCGAATGCCATCATCTGTACGTTTACAGCCGTACCCCAGCTGTAAGGGATGTCGTGGTCCATTCTGTACACGTTTGCTCTGGGGTTGTCCCAGCTGCGGAATACGGCCTTGATAGCCTCGAAAAGCTGTTCCTTGGGATCATCGGGGAAGTCCTTGCCGAGCTGAGCCTTGTACTCTGCCTTGAACTGGTTGGCAAGCGTTTTGAGGTCGTCTGCGCTGAGTTCGACGTCGAACTGAACGCCCTTTTCTTCCTTCATCTTGTCGATGAGCTTTTCAAAGTACTTCTTGCCGACTTCCATAACGACGTCGGAGAACATCTGGATAAATCTTCTGTAACAGTCCCATGCCCAACGGGGGTTGTTGGATTTGGTTGCGATGGTGTTGACGACTTCTTCGTTAAGACCGAGGTTGAGGATGGTGTCCATCATGCCGGGCATGGATGCTCTTGCACCCGAACGGACGGAGACGAGAAGGGGATTTTCTTTATCGCCGAACTTCTTGCCGCAGATCTTCTCCATCTTGTCGATATAGGTCATGATTTCTTCCTTTATCGAAGGATTGATCTGTCTGCCGTCTTCATAATACTGAGTGCAGGCCTCGGTAGAAATGGTAAAGCCCTGAGGTACGGGAAGGCCGATCTTGGTCATTTCTGCAAGGTTTGCGCCCTTGCCGCCCAGAAGCTCTCTCATCGATGCGTTACCTTCAGAGAACAGGTAACAATACTTTTTTGCCATAAGTTCCTCCTGATTCGTTAATTATTTTTTTATCTTTTATATTATAATTCATATTTGTAAGAAATTCAAGTAAATTGAATAACAATTAAAGTAAAAAAATTGTCCCTTTGTGCAAGGGACGTCATATAAGTCTTATATATTCCGACAGACTGGCGCAGCGCGCGTCGGTTTTGAAAACTATGTACTCTTTGAGCAGCTTTAAGGCGCGTTTTTTCGCCTCGTCCGTGACGAGAGAGGCGATGTGACTTCTCCCCTCCGCCGCCCTGAGCGCGTTGTACGTCGCGCCGCCCGTACCGTAGCCGTCGCCGCATTCCCAGCAGGTGAAACTGCCCGCGTTCATGTCGAAGCGCATCTTCTCCTTTCCGACGAGAGAAGCGCCGCATTCCGTGCACCTTTCGAGCCCGATGCCGTAGCCCGACTTCACGAGCACGAACACGAGAAACTTTATGAGCTCCATGCTCTCGTCGCCGTTGCACATTGCGCTGAGCGAACGGATTGCGGCATAGAAAATAGCCGAAGCGTCGTCGCCCTCGTAGCTGAGCGCGGCGGCGACTTCGCACACCGACGAGGCGGCATACAGCTTGTTGACGTCGCACCGCAGTTCGTAAAAGCTCTCGCACTCGGACGCCTGCGTGACGGTATACCTGCCCCCGCGTTCGGCGAGGATATATTCGGCAAAACAAAAGGGCTGGGCGGCAAATTTAAGCTTTGCGCCTGCCTTTCTTACCCCCTTTATGCCCGCGGTTATTCTGCCCGCTTCCGCCGTCAGGAGAGTGAGTATTTTGTCGTTTTCACCATAGTCGGTTGCCCTTATCATCAGGGCGTTGACCTTGACGTTATCCACGGTTATTTTCTGCCTTTGAGCTCCTTATAGAGCATATAGTAGCTGACCGAGCCCGTCTTTTCAAACATCTTCCAGGCGAGTTCGGCAGCGTCGTTATCGCGTCTTTGCATAAGTCCTTCCTCCCGAACTTAGCTTGTGCGCAATTTCGGGAATTATTACACTTTCAGTCGCGTTTGCCCTTCTTGACGTCGTAGCCGAAGTCGTGCATGAGCGAGGGACGGTCGCGCCAGTTCTCCTTGACCTTGACGTAGGTCGTCAGGAATACCTTTGCGCCGAGGAATTTTTCCATATCCTGCCGCGCGAACGAGGAGACTTCCTTGATCGCCCTGCCGCCCTTGCCGATGAGTATTGCCTTGTGGTTTGCCTTTTCGCAGACTATGTCGAGGCTGATGAGGTAGACGCCGTTTTCCTGCTTTTCAAACTCGTTGACTATTACGGCTATGCCGTGCGGCACTTCCTCGTCGAATTTAAGAAGCACCTTTTCGCGCATAATCTCGGCAATCATGAACTTTTCGCTCTTGTCGGAGACTATATCCTCGGCAATGACCTTGTCGCCCTCGGGGAGCAGCTCCTCTATCGCCGCGACGAGCTTTTTGAGGTTAGTGCCCTTTCGCGCCGAGACGGGATATATGTCGAGGTCAATGCCCGCCTTGTAGAACTTCTCCGCGTCGGCGGGAATGTTCTCCTTGGGCATTATGTCTATCTTGGTATAGGCGATTATCATAGGCACGCCGTTCCTGCGGTAGCGTTCGATGAGCTCTGTATCGCTGTCGGATACTCCGCCGTGTCCGTCGTGGACGTAGAGTATCAGATCGACGTCGCGCGCCGTCGTCTCCGCCGTCTTTTCCATTACCGACGAAAGGGTGTTTTTAGCCCTGTATATGCCGGGGGTATCGACGAATACTATCTGGCTGTCCGCGCCGTTATATACGCCCATTATCGCGTCGCGCGTTGTCTGGGGCTTGGGCGAAACTATCGCCACTTTTTCGCCGACGAGCACGTTGACGAGCGTCGATTTACCTGCGTTTGCCTTGCCGATTACTGCAACAAATCCGCTTTTCATTCAGTCCCTCTTTAAGTTGAGTTTAGTCATAATGCGCTCCTCTTTTTGGCGCATTTCCGTCCTGTCGCCGTCCTCTATGTGATCGTAGCCGAGAAGGTGGCACATTCCGTGCGCGGCGAGATAGTAGAGCTCGCGCTCGAAGCTGTGACCGTACTCCTCCGCCTGCTCCCTCGCGACCTGCTCGCAGATGACTATCGAGCCGATGAACAGACTGCCGTCGTCGCTTACGTCGTAGGGGAAATCTTCGGCGCGGAGAAGCTTGCCGCGTATGCCGTCGAGCGTGGGAAAAGACAGCACGTCGGTAGGTCTGTCCACCTGCCTGAACTCCCTGTTCAGGCGGTGAATTTCCTCCTTATCGACGATGACTATTTCCGCGGAGAGCGGGCAATCGCTTGACACTTCTTCGCCGACCGCCGCCGCAAGCGAGGAAAAATCGCGCTCCTCGCAGGTTATGATTATTTCTGACATGGTTTAGTCCTTCTTGCCTATCTTTATCTTGGGATATTCTATCCTCGAATGGTATACGCCCGAGAGCGACTGCGCTATAGTGCGGCTGATTATCGAGAGCTGGCGCATGGTTATGTCGCAGTCCTCGAACTGCCCGAGGTTTATCCTCTCCTCTATGAGGCTGTTGACGAGCGACTGAACGCTTGCCGCCGACCTGTCTTTGAGCGAACGGCAAGCCGCCTCCGCCGCGTCGGCTATCATTATTATCGCCGCTATCCTCGAACGGGGCGTGGGACCAGCGTAGGAGAACGTAGCCATATTTATTTCGCCGTCGGTCATTTTGAGTGCCTTGGCGTAGAAATACTTGATGGGCAGAGTGCCGTGGTGCTGCACGGCTATATCGGCGAAGAATTCGGGAAGGTGGTTCTTCTTTATGAGCTTTGCGCCGTCCTTGGCGTGTGAACGGATTATGTCGGCGGAAAGTTCGGGCGAAAGCTCGTTGTGCATATTATAGTCCGCCTGATTTTCGGTGAACATTTCGGGGTTTCTGAGTTTGCCGACGTCGTGATAGTACGCTGCCGCCCTGGCAAGTTCGCTGTCGTCGCCTATCGCATTTGCGCAGGCTTCGGCGAGCTGTGCGACCACCACGGAGTGGTTATATGTGCCGGGCGCTTCGGTTTTGAGCTTTTTGATGAGCTTTGCGTCGGGGGAGGTCAGCTCCCTAAGTCTGAATACGGTGAGTTCGGAGAATAAAAATTCAAAGAACGGCAGAAGCAGCATATACAGGATTACGCTGAGCACCGCGCCGAACGCGCCGTAGGCGAACAATATATAGGGATTCGAGCCCTCCTCCGAGAACAGCACCTCCATTATGCCGATTATGAGCTCTATGGGAATGAGCAGCAGGAACACGAGCAGTATGCTTTGCAGGCGCGTCTTGATGCTGCGCATGCAGAATACGACGAGCGTACCCGAGCAGAAGCAAATAAGAAGCCCCGCGCAGTACTGCCAGATCTGCGTGTTTGCCGTAATGCTGCCCACGAGATTGACGTTGACGTCGATGATGAATATGAGCAGGGCGTTTATGACGTTGAAGAATATCGAGCCCCTGCGGTTGAGAACCGTCGCGCACATCAGCGCGAAGAATGCGAACGGACGTGCGTTGGGATCGATATATTTGCCGACGAGCGACGAGAAAAATACCGATATGTCAAGAATAACGAGCACTTCAATGAGCCTTGAAAGGTTTTCGAGCAGCTCCTGACAGTCAAACCTTATATAGCCGAAAGCCAGCGCCGAAAGGAACGCGACGCTCGCCACGACGAAGATTATGCGACCTAAATTCTGGACGATGAACTCTATGACGCCCATGCCGTAGTTGAGCTCTATCATCAGGAAGGTAAGCGCCAGCAGCGCAATGACGTTGAAAAAGACTATCATTGCCCCCAGCCATATCTTTTTGTTACTTACTTTCGTCTTCACTTTGACCTCTCTCCGCGTCAGCCCTCTCGTAGGCGCGTACGATGCGCATTACGAGCGGATTTCTGACGACGTCTTTATCCGTTAAATTTATTACCGAGATGCCCTCCACCCCGTCCAAAAGCGCCGCCGCGTGGACGAGCCCGCTCTTTTTGCCTTCGGGAAGGTCTACCTGAGACTTGTCCCCCGTGACGACCATCTTGCTGCCGTCGCCCAGCCTTGTGAGAAACATCTTCATCTGCTCGCGCGTGGCGTTCTGCGCCTCGTCGAGTATTATGAACGCATCCGACAGCGTCCTGCCCCTCATGTAGGCGAGAGGCGCTATCTCTATCGTGCCGCGCTCTATTAGTTTGGAATAGGTTTCAAGCCCCATAAGCTCCTGCAAGGCGTCGTAGAGCGGACGGAGATAGGGATCTACCTTGGTCTGCAAATCGCCCGGGAGAAAGCCGAGCTTTTCGCCCGCTTCAACGGCAGGCCGCGTGAGAATGATCTTCTGCACCTGCTTCTGCTTTAACGCCTGCACCGCGAGGCAGACGGCGAGATAGGTCTTGCCCGTACCAGCGGGGCCTATGCCGAATACCACGGACTGCTTCTTTATGGCGTCGACGTACAGCCGCTGACCGACGGTCTTGCACTTTATCGGCTTGCCGCGGTATGTCACGCATATCGTGCCCGACGACAGCTTGCCGATGTCCGCCGCCCTGCCGTCGCGAGCAAGTTCTATGCAGTAGGTCGTCCTGCCCGCGTCTATGCGCTCGCCTCGGGCCGCGAGGTCGAAAAGACTTCTTACGACTTCTTCGGCAAGGCGCACCTTTTCCTCGTCGCCGCTTATGGAAAAGTCCAGCCCCTCCACGCGGCAGACGACCGAAAGTTCCCTGCAGATGACGTTCAGATTTTCGTCGAAAGTGCCGAGCACCCTCGCGAGCAGTTCGACGTTGTCCGCCGATACCCGTGTTTCTGTATGCAAATAAAGTACCTCTTAAAGTTATTCCATGTTGAACGCCGCCGTGACGACGTAGGTGAACGAGACCTCGTATATTACGCCGCCGTCGCACGGCGATACGGTGTACGACTTGTCGGTCGTGCTTTCGGTGTAAAGCCCAGAAACGCCCAGCGCGGACGAGGCGTTATCCTCGTTATCCTCGGTGAAGAACACCGACACCGTGCGGCTTACTTCTATTTTTGCAAACCCGACGGCAAGGCAGGCGCGGCGGTTGCCCGCCTCGTCAAGGCTGTACGCGCCGATAAGTCCTTCGCCCTTTGTCACCGCTTCGCCCTCTCCGATCAGCGCCGTGCCGCACACGACGACGAGCGAGAGAAGTTTTCCGCTCTCGGGCGAGATAAAGTCAGAATAATCTGCGCCGTCCGTCTCGCCGCCCTGCGCCTCTACCTCGATTATGCAGTACGCGCCCGCGCGCGTGACCGAACAGAAGGTTACCCCGTCCATGGCGAGAAGCCGCGCTTTGAGAAGGGGCACGTCGGCGTTGCGGCAGAACGAAAAGCGGCTTATCCCGCACTCCTTAGCGACGGCGACGACTTCGGGCGCGAGGTATGCCGCGCTGCCCGTCACCTTTATTTTCAGCACCATTGCGTCGGAGAGCATTGCCGCGGCGACGAAAAGAAACGCGCCGACGACCAGACAGAAGCGCATTGAAAGCCAGAAAATCAGCCGACTTCTTGCGCTTTTCCGCCTTATAGTCACATTATAACACCTATGCGCGAAAATTGCAAAAACTTTTTCAACATATTCCTCTGCGACGGCAAACCTTACGGTTGCGCCCGAGACGCGCACGCGGTGGGCGGCTATGCCCGCGCCGCCGAGTTTTTTAAGCACCGTCTCCGCCCTGCCGACGACGCTCATTTCGACGAGGTTATTCAAGGCTGACACCCCTTATCTCGCCGCGCAGGACGAGGTCCTGTTCGGAATACTTATCGATTTTGAGGGCCTTGCCCGTGACCGTCAGTCTGCCGTCCGCAATGCACAGGGCGAGCCGATCGGGGGAATACTCCTCCACGCGCTTTACCGCCTTGAAATAGCCGCCGAAAAGGGGAACTATCGTGAACGCCTTGTCCGTGTCGGCGCCCGCCTCCCTCAGAAGTTGCATCAATAGTTTCATACGATATTTTATGCCTTTGACCGCCCAATTATTAAAGCAGGAAAAAATTGCATAAAAATTGCGTTAGTTGCGGCATATTGCCGCACCAATTCTAAAAAAAGTGCGCCCCGTGCGAGCGCGGGGCGCGAATATCGAATTGCCTTTTTATGCCAGCGAGGAGAGCGTTATAGTGTAGGTCGAGCTTGCCACGACCGAACCGTCGCGCTTGACGTTCATGGAGATGACGTCGCCCTCGCGGAGGGTGAGCAGCAGATCGCTTATGGTGAACTGTCTGTCGATTGCGTAAGCCGTATCGTTGATGACGAACTCCTTTATTATGTCGCCCTTTTTAAGCCCCATGCTTGAAGCTATGCTCATCACGCTGACGTCAGTTATCCGCACGTCCTCGACAATCGACGAGGTGTTCGTGACCGCATCGTATGAGTTGCGGGCGTTGAGCGACTGGACGGTTATGCCCAGCGTGGGCTTTCTGACCGTATCGTAGCCGAGCGACGCATTATAGAGAATATTATCCGCCGCGCCCGTGACTATCTGGACGGGAATGGCATAGTTGACGTTCTGTTCCTCCGCCGCGCCCGAATTGGTTATGCCTATGAGCCTGCCGTTGCTGTCGAAAAGTCCGCCGCCCGAATTGCCCTCGTATATGGCAGTATCTATCCTCACCGAGCGGTAAGACCGCTTTACGCCGCCTATTTCGAGGGAGATATATTCGTTGTCGACGCTGACTATGCCCTTGGTGGCGCTTATGCCGTAGCCGCCCATGTTGCCTATTGCTATCGCCGTCTGTCCAACCGAATAGCCGTCCGCCGCGCTTATTTGCTTTACGTTGTCGTTTATGAGCATGATATCCGCCGTATCAGCCCTGAGAACGGCTATATCGTGGTCTACCGAACCGCCGACGTAGTCGCAGTCGATGGCGTAACTGTCATAGACGAAGCCGCTGCTCCCGTCGGTTGCGTCCGTGGGATAGGACTCGCTGCCGTACAGATATATGTGCATATTGTCGCTGAATTCTTCGTTGGTGTCCTCGCCGTAGACGACGTGATAGTTGGTGACGATATAGGTGTTATCCTCGTCCATCTTGTATATTACGCCGGAGCCCATCTGCAATACACCGACCGTCTCAAATCCCGACGGTCTGCCGAAAATGTTGTAGACGGGTTCGGTGGCGGTGAACTCGGCATATACGCTGACGCTCGAACGCAGGCAATCCTGCACTACCGCCGTGCTGTCCGCCTCCGAACCGAGATACTTCTGCAAAAACTCGTCATAGCTGATGTCCTCGCCGTAGCGGTTTTTATATTCCTCGTAGAGGTCGCTGACGGTTATGGGCGAGGATACGTCGGTATTTCCGACGGTAAACTCGCTTGTCGTGCCGTCGCTGTAAGTTATCCTGTAAACGTCCTCGTCGACCGAAGAATACAGCTTATCGATTGAAACTATGCTCTTTGACGAGCAGCCGCAAAGCGATGCGGCAACTATGCCGCCCGCAAGCAGCGTTACGGCGATTATCCTTTTAGCAACTTTCATTTTTATTACCTGCCTTATATGTTTCAGCCGTACGCCGAAACAGCATTGAACGGCATATATTACGCAACGAACGCGGTATTTATAACCCGCATACGCGCGCGGACATTCCGTTCGCGATACAAATTATACCAAAGTATTGCAAAAAAATCAATGTTAAAAGCATTAAAAAAAGTGGCGGAAATATTAAATTCCTGTGAAAAAAATGTTAAGGACGGGAAATTGCCTCTCCCGCCCTTGACAGGTCTGATTATTAAATCAGTAGTTGAAAGTCAGATTGAGATTGCCCGAAAGCGCGCCATAGTCCTGACCAGCGTCTATGAATGTGTAACGGACAAACCAGGTCTTGTTGAGCGTCAGCGTGGTAATCGTCTGACCGTCCACGGATATGATCATGGAGTATTTATCCGACGAACGGACGGAGGTAATATTCTGCCCTTCCATAGCCGAGAAGCTTGCCGTATGGCTCATAGTGCTTCCGTTATAGCCCGCATAACTGTCGGACATACTCGATAAGAGGTTGCCCTTTACGGTGTAGGTGACGGTGAAACTGCTTCTCGTATAGACTATCGTATTGTCCGTGCCGAGCGAGGTCACTTCCCTCCACTGTGCATCGTACCACTTACCGTCGATTGCCGAGCCCGAAGGCGCGGAAATCGCCGTGCCGCCGTAGTTGACTTCGGCAGTAAACTCTGCGCCGACTTTGCTTGCGCCCCATACCGCATAGTACGTATGCTCCTCGCCGAGATATTCGGTGGTCTTGCCGACAAATTCCAGCTCGCCGTCAGTCTTGGTTGCCCAGCCGAGGAAGGTATAGCCGACCGCCTCGGGGCTGAACAGATTGATATTATCGTCCGACTTTACGACGGTCACTTTTGTTGCCGTATTCGCCTCAACGCTCTGTCCATTATAGGTCAGGGCGACTGTGCTGTAAACCGTGACGGTCGTGGGTATGTTGAGCGAAACGCTTACCGTGACGAGCGTTGCGCCCGAAGCGTCCTTTCCGACGATGACTTCGCAGACGTACTTATTCTCGCCGTAGGCGTTCTTGTACTGCGAGAGCTGAGCCTCAATATAGGAGCGGAGTTCGTCCTTGCCGCTATATACCGAATTCATAATTCCGCTCTGCCTGTCTTTGAGCAGATCTGCAACCGAAACTTCGGTGACGACGTCGGCGTCTGCCGCATAGACCACATAGTCCCAGCTGCCCGCGCCGTAGGTCGCGCCGCCGTCTTCGCCGATATAGAAGTTGAAGGTGAATACCTTTTTAACTCCCCTGAAATACTTCCAGTTTTCAGAGCTTACTATATTGTTGTAATATACTTTGAGCAGCGTAGTTTCGTTCTGAATGACGCCGTCTACCTTATCCGAACTGTCGGACAGCGAGCAGCCGTAGAACGGGGTGGTCTTGTCGCTGACCGTGCCGCCGAAGGTTACGCTGTCGGCGAGGAATACCGCGCTCTCCATGCCGTAGTTGTCGAGGAATGCCGCCGCGCCGACCTTGGTTATGCTTGCGGGAACGACGACGCTCTTTATGGGCTTGCCGTCGGTATTTGCAAACGCATAGTCTGCAATTGCCGTTACGGGATAGCCGCTGACTGCGCTTTCGAGCACGAGCGTTTCGCCCTTTACGGAATATTTGTCGTTGAAGCCCGCCGCCTTGCCGCTTGCCACGTAGGAATTGGTGGAAGCGTCGAAGGTGTACTTGACGTAGTTGACGACTATTTCGCTCTCTATGAACGTGCCGCTGAGCCAGAGTTCGTTTATGCCTGCGCCTACCTTATCCCCCTCTTTTACGAGCGTTCCGTCGCTGTAATAGGGGCCGTCGATGGTGCTCAGCCCGTTGACCGAGCGTGGCACATCGTCGCCGACGAAAGACTGAATTTCGTTTACCGTCATACCGCTGACGAGATATACCCTGACAGCGGCGCGGGTTATCTCCCACAGCGTAATATCGCCGTTGAGCGTGAAGCAGTCGTCCGCGACATCGCCACCGACAGTATATGAGTAGAGCAGCCTTGTACCGTCCGCCGCATATACGGGCGAGGAATTGGAATAGGTATAAATGCGCGAGCCGTGTCTTACCGTCCTCTCCTCCGTGGTGCCGTCAAGCTTTACAATCGTCAGAGTATGGGTGTACAGCTCGTGCGAGTAGCTGTTGGTCATATCCGCCGTCGAGAAGCAGCCGAAGGTCTCGGCATAGCCGCCATCTACATTATTATAATAATGGTCGAAGTCTATGACCGCGCCTGCCGCAGCCGCCGCGTCGCAGGCACTCACAAAGAGGCTGGGCGCATACTTGCCGGCGACAAGCGGAGTTCCGAGCTCGTAGCTGTCCGCGGGGGTGAGCCCCTCGACATAGCCGAGGTCGAGGCTGAACGAGACGTAGGACTGAATTGCGCCATAAGCCTTTATGCCGTTTATGCCCTGTTCGTCGCTGCGCGTTATCGCCGCGATGAGTTCGGTGAGCACGCCGTCTGTAAGGACGCCCGCATTGAGGCTGAAACCGTAATAGTTATCGGTTATGCCGAGCTTGCTTTCGATAACCGAAGCGTCGCCGATATTCGCCGTCTGTCTGCCGCCGATTATTACGTTGAGCGCCTCGATATAGTCGTAGAGCGAGATCTCCTCGTCTGCGTCGACAGCAACTGCGTTATAGAGGAATATCTCCTCCGGCGTGGTTATGCCAGAATTGACCTCTACGAGATCGCCGAGCAAGCCGACGACAAGGTTCCACGTACCGCTGCCGACGCCGAGCAGATAGTTTAAAGTAGAGCTGCCGTCGGTCGCGAACAGATGATCGATGAAGTAATCGAAGGTCATTACCTTGTATTCGGGCGAACCTGCGAGGTCGCGGGCGAGCGTGAGGTAATTATCCTGATAGGTTATGCCTATCGTGCCCGAAGTTACGATGCCGCCCGAAAGATTGCCGATGAGCGAGAAATAGAAGCCCTGCCCTTCGTTGAAGCTTACGGTGAGCGTCGTTATGTCGATGTTTATCTTTATTATTCCGACTATGTCGGCGGAAATCGAGCCGTTGAACGTGAACGAGCCGTACATTTCGCCGTTGTCATCGGTGGCGAAGTTTATAAGGTCCGCCAGCAAATCGGGCAGGAATTCGATATTGATATATTCGTTCCTGTCAAGCGAGGAATAGTCGCGCCTTGCCGTCTTTTCAGAGCTGAGCGAAAGCCAGGTCTTTTCTTCCGAAGTTCCGTCTGGAAGAAGGACGGTGTTGAGCGCACTCGTCTTTATAGTGTGGTTCTTGTGGTTAATGGTCGCCTGAATACTGCCGAGCGCACCGCAGTCGAGCCCGAGCTGCTTGGCTATGTTGTCGAGGTCGACCGTCGCCGTCGTCACGTCGTCGACGCGCGTTGCGACGAATGCCTGACTGAAATTGAACGAAAGCAGCGTTTCGACTACGTCGGCAATCTTCGAGATAGTCGCGCTTCCGACGGTTGCCTGACTGTCTGCGGCGAGCGTTACCGAGGACGCAGAGGGAATGAGCGTACCTATAACCTCCGCCACGTCCGTATCGGTCACAGCCGTGAGCAGCACCTTGATGGTGTCGTACAGGCTGGACTGGGTTGCCATTACTTTGAGGTCGGGCAACTTGAAGTTGAGTACCTGCGAGAGGTTGATATAGAAATAGGTCTGGTTGCCCATTCTCTCGGCGACTACGTTGAGTTCTATCCTTACCCCCTGCACGTTGAGCGAGAGGTCGGCTTCGGCTATCTTGCCGTTTTCACCGTTTTCGCCCGTCATATAGAGCAATGCGGAGACGTTAACGTCTTTGAGCTCGGCTATGCCGGAATTGTCGCCGTTGAGCACGAAGCTTACCGTGTAGGTATCCGAACCGAGAATGTTGTCGATCGATACGGAATATATTGCGTTGAACAGGAAGTCATAGACGAGGCGGGTGAACTCTGCCGAGCCCTCCTCCCTGCTAGACGATATGGTGTAGTTGCCGCCCTTTACATCGTTATCTATCGCCGAGATGAGCGAGGACGAGCCGCTGTCGACGCGCAGTCTGCCGCCGAGCGAAACGCCTTCAAAGTTTGCCGAATAGTCCACGGCGAGCGAACCGTCCGCCATTACTTCGAGCCCGAGCGTATTCTCTCTGAGGTAACTTAAAATTACCGAATTTTCTTCAAAGTCGAGCGACAGATCGCCCAGCTTTTCAACCCAGCCGTCGGAGGCGAGCAACCCGAATATTATGCTCATCAGTCTGTCGCTGTCCGTCGTCTGTTCGGTCTCTGCTAGGGGCGCGGTCGAGGCGTTGCCACCGTCTATGAGCCCGCTTATCTTAGAGAATATGTTTTCAAAGCCCGTCTTGACGAGTTCGACGTCCTCGGGATAAATGTCTATGCCTACCTCGTTGATTATCAGTCTTATGACGGGCTGATTGTCTGCGGGGTTGGCGATATAGACGAACTTTAAGTCCGTTCTGTCCTCGGTCGTTTCGGTAAGGCGAAGCGAAAGGTCGAGCGCGACGAAGGTGTCGGCCTTGTTCCAGCTTATTTCTCCCTCGCCGAATATCTCTGCCGTCAGTCCGTCTGCGGTCACGAAGGTTTGACCTTCCTCAATCGCAAAGGAAAGCACCTGACCGTCTATTATGTCGTTGACCTTTCCGACGGTCGAAGTGATGAGTTTTACGAGGTCGGCAAGGTTCTGAACGCCTGCGGGCGCAGCCTCCATGCCGCTTTCTGCCGTAGTCACGCCTGCCGCAAGTCCGAGCGCGGGAAGTGCGGCGGTTATGGCGGGAATGTCGCCGTGCGTATAAACAAGGCTTACCTTGCCGAATTTGAGCCCCGTCTGTGCGCCGAGCGCGTCGAGAAGGTAATCGGCATCGATAGTCACCGAGAGCCCGTCGGAACTTCCGCCGAGGTCGCATATAAGCTTAGAGAAGTCTGCCGCGAGCAGGTTGGAAATAATATCCGCCGCCTCGCCGCCCGCAGAAATCTCGGGAAGCGCGTTCTGCTGACCGACGGCTTCGAGCAACGCCTCCACCGCCTCGGAAATTTCGGCAATGTTGCAGCCGACGGCTATATCCGTAGCCCTGCCGTTAATTTCGTTGACTTTAAGCGTGACGTTGCCGATCGTCTGGCTGTCATATTCATACCAAGCCGAGAGGTCGAGGGTTATGGTGTTGGACTTATAGGTGTAGCTTACCACCACATTAGCGCCGAGCTTTACGTTGTTTGCGTCGAGGTATGCCGTGAGGTCTGCTTTAAGTCCTGCAAGCTCGTTAATTCCCAGCCCGCTCGCCTGAGAACCGTCGAAGGATATTTCAGCTTTGTAGAGCTGTGCGTTTGCGAACTTCTCAATATCTTCAATTACATAAGCGACGTTGAGCGCGTCCTTTATGTCGGGGATATTGACCTCGCCCTCTGCGGGAACTATGTCAATGCCTAACCCAAGCGCGGGCGCGGTTGCCGTGAGTACGGGAATTTCGGCGTGGCTGTACGCGAGGTCTATATTGCCGAGCGTTATGCCGAGGTTTGCGCCGAGTATTTCCACGAGCTTATCTGCATTTACCGAGACATTGAGCCCGTTCGAGGTTGCCGCGAGGTTGGGCAGAAGCTCGTTCATGTCGGCAGACAGCAATCCCGCAATTACCGCGTCGAGGTCGAGCGAGAGGCTATCCGTAGATACCCCCGCCGCTCCCGTGAGTGCGCCAACCGAATTAGCCAGGTCTGCGGTGTTCGCATAGAGGCTGAGGTCTGCCTGCTTGCCGTTGAGGTCGTTGAGTTTGAGTATTATATTTCCGCTCGCATTGTCGTACCAAGCGGACAAATCAAGCGTTATAGTATTGGACTTATAGGTGTAGCTTACCACCACATTAGCGCCGAGCTTTACGTTATTCGCGTCGAGGTATGCCGTGAGGTCTGCTTTGAGCCCTGCAAGTTCGTTAATTCCCAGCCCGCTTGCATTAGAGCCGTCAAACGATATTTCGGCTTTGTAGAGCTGCGCGTTTGCGAACTTCTCAATATCCTCGATTACATAAGCGACGTT
>CALVHL010000020.1 GCA_944327625.1 uncultured Clostridia bacterium | reverse complement strand
GCTGAACTGCGAGCGGACGAGGCTGAAAAGAAGAAACTCATAGCCGAAAGCAGGCAAGTCCACGCCGAACGGAAAACGCAACAGCTTGAAGATAGACAGAAACAACTTCGGCGCGACACCGCTCCTCTGCAAGCCGCAGCAGATGTTTTGCGGGAGTACAACGACGGAAAGCGAAAGCTCAATAAAAGGGACTTGCCTGTCATCGCGGCAGTGGCAGCAAAGCTCAAAGCGGAAAACGGGCAGCTCGAAGAACGGCTGCAAATCAGCGCACGCGACCAGCACGACGTGTTCAATCTTTATCAAAAGACAGAGCGTGAAAAGCAATCTCTTCAAAGCGACGCAGACGTTCTGCGAGAGATAAGGGAACACGCGCCTGACAAGTTACAAGAAGTTATGGAAACGGTCAGACAGCGCAAGTTGGACAAGTATCGCCCCAAGCCCTTCAAGCCGTCGGACAATCATTGGAGCAAGTAAAACTGAATAAACGCTTAAAAGGAGGAAAGTTATCGAACAGACTACATAACAACGGGGGATGGCGAGGAAAAAACAACAAATTCAAACTGACTTTGATATTCCCGATTATCAGATAGAATCTCTTGCGAGAGTTCTGTTACCAAAAATCAGGGAGTATCTTCTGTCCGAGCAAGGGCAAAAGGACTATGCCGAATGGAGGGCTGAACGCGCTCAAAGACAATTAAATATCAAAGATTAAGGAAACGTCCCATTGATTATCACGGGATGACCGCTCTGACGGTTTACTGCAATCCGCAAAATAGCATAAGCGGATTGCGTATATGATTTTTTCCATTTATCAGACAGGTTGCGCCGAATATCACAAACCTTGAACAACGGCACGAGGGGCACGCGGAATTCCGCGTGCCCCTCTTTTTTTATGTTCGGAACTTTTCAAATTCCTCAATATAACAAAATAGCCCGAACATTCTTTTTATGACAAAGAAGTTCAAGCTATTAAGACTTGGTGCACTCAACAGGAGTTGAACCTGCATGGTCGCCCACAAGATCCTTAGTCTTGCGCGTCTGCCAATTCCGCCATGAGTGCATACCGCTTTTCAAAAGCATTGTTATTCTATAATATTTTAAAGTATAAGTCAAGCTAAAATCGCGGTAATTCAATAATTTTTTTAAAAAAATATTTAAGTTTTTTACGGGGAAATTTCTTTGAGCAGGGCGTTTACCGACGCACTCAACTCGTCAATATTTCCGTTGTTTTCAATGACGAAACAGCCCTTGAAATCGCCGTTTTCATAGTCAAACTGACTGTCAATGCGCCTGCACACGTCGTCGCGGCTCAGCCCGCTCCTTCTCATGACTTCTTCT
The DNA here is from genome assembly GCA_944327625.1 of uncultured Clostridia bacterium. GTDB lineage: Bacteria > Bacillota > Clostridia > Christensenellales > Borkfalkiaceae > Coproplasma. The sequence continues at coordinate 25,773 of CALVHL010000020.1, read as the reverse complement.
ATGCGCTTTTCCCTTTCGCGCAGGACGACGATAACCCTATCGAAAAGGCTTTGATATCCGCCCTCAAATAAAAGCGGCACTTCAAAAAAGCACAGCCCCCGCCCCTCGGCTTCCGCCAACATTCTTTTAAATATTTCGGGGTGGGTTATGGCGTTAAGTTTCTTTAATTTTTCGGCATTGCCGAACACTTCCCGCGAAAGGGCCGCCCTGTCAAGCCCGCCGTCGGGCAAGACGATATGCCCGCCGAATACCTCGGCGAGCCGCGCAACAAACGCCCTGTCGCGCGTCAGCTCGGCATAGACGGCGTCGCAGGAAAATACGGGATAGCCCTTATCCCTCAGTATTTTCCCGACCGTCGATTTGCCGCTGCCGATACCGCCCGTTATGGCTATTTTTACATCGTTATTTCGCTTCATACCAATTTTTTCCGCTGTGCACGTCGACTTTGAGGGGCACTTTGAGCTTTACTGCATTTTCCATCTCGTCGACGAGTATTTCGCGCGCCCTGTCGAGTTCGGCTTCGGGCGCCTCTATGACGAGTTCGTCGTGCACCTGCAATATAAGGCGGGCGCTCATATTCTCCCGCTTCAACGCCCTGTGTATATTTACCATTGCAATCTTTATTATGTCGGCGCTCGTACCCTGCAAGGGCATATTCATAGCCGCCCTTTCGCCGAACTGACGAAGATTATAGTTGCTTGAATTTATCTCCTTGATATAGCGCTTTCTGCCCGTCATTGTCGAGACGTAGCCGTGCTTGCGGGCAAATTCGACGTTGGAATTCATATATTCCTTGACCGCGCCGTAGTGCTTGAAATACGTTTCGATATATTCCTTGGCGGTCTTAACGGGCATATTGAGGTTTTTGGCGAGTCCGAACTCGCTAATACCGTAAATAATGCCGAAATTGACCGCCTTAGCCTGCCTGCGCATCTCGGGCGTCACCTCGCCCATCGGCACGTTGAATACCTGCGAAGCCGTGAAAGCGTGGACGTCCTGCCCCGCCTCGTACGCTTCGATTAGCTCCTTACAGCCCGAAAAATGCGCGAGGAGGCGCAATTCTATCTGGGAATAGTCGGCGTCTATGAACACATTGCCGCGCTTTGCTACGAACAGTTTTCTCAATTCCCTGCCCTCGTCTTCCCTTATGGGAATATTCTGCAGGTTGGGATTCATAGACGACAGTCTGCCCGTCGATGTGACAGTCTGATTAAACGTCGTATGCACGAGGTCGGTTTTTTCGTCTATGAGCGGTCTGAAACCGTCAATATAGGTTGAATAGAGCTTCTGATACTGTCTGTACCTTAAAATATATCTGACGACCTCGTTATCTTCGGCAAGCTTTTCAAGTATTTCGGCATTGGTGGAATATTTGCCCGTCTTGCTCCTCTTGCCCGACTTCAAGCCCATCTTTTCAAACAGCACTTCGCCGAGCTGCGCGGGCGAATTTATGTTGAATTCCGTGCCGCAGAGTTCAAATATCCTGCCGCTAAGCTCCTTTATCTTTGCAGAATACTCCGCGCCCAGCCGTTCGAGCTCTGCCCTGTCGATCGTCACGCCGCTCTCCTCCATTTCGTAGAGCACCTCTATGAGCGGTCTCTCGATGTCGGTGTACAGCACGGACATTTCCTCGCGGCGCAGAGTCTCGGTGTATTCCTTGCAGAGAGCGCTCATCATATACGCGGCGTGGTCGCGGTCATAGCCTTTGAGTTCGCACAGCTCCTTAATGTCCGAAACGCCCTCGCCGTTGTCGGCAAGATAGTGCAGAACGGACAGATCGTCCACCTTGCAGGCAGGTCTGTTGCCGTAAGGTCTTGAATGGAGATATTTTTTATAGTCGAACAGCACGACGCTGTTGTCCTTGTCCGACATTATCCCGTCGATGCAGTCCGTAAGCTGACTTTTGCTCAACTTGCAGAAAAGGCTGTCCTGCTCGCAGACGACCTTGACAAGTCTGCCGTCGGCGTAAATGACGACGCCGTCGCCGTTGAAATCTATGCAGTATTCGCCTTTATAGCCGCAGAATTTTCCGAGCGCTTCCGCGTCGTCAATGAGCTCGATTTCGGGACATTCGTGAGATACGGCATTGCCGCCGCCCTCAAATATATCTAGGGAAAGCAGGCTTCTGAACTCGAACTTGCGGAACATATCCCTGACTTCTTCGGAGAACGCAGCAGGCGTTCTGCAATCGTCGAGAGAAAGTTCGATATTGCAGTTTCTGTCAATCGTAGCAAGAGTATAGGAGAGCTCCGCCATCTGCCTGCCGCTTTCAAGCTTCGTTCTGACGCCGTCAGGCTTGATTTCATCGAGGTGATTATAGATTTCCTCAACGCTGCCGTATTGGTCGATGAGCGCGCGAGCAGTCTTTTCGCCTATTCCCGCAACCCCGGGGATATTGTCCGACTTGTCGCCCATGAGCGCCTTATAGTCTATGACGGCGGCAGGCGCAAAGCCTATTTCCTCTTTAAAGTTATTCAAAGAGAGCTTCTGGAGGTCGCTTACGCCGCGCTTGGTGAAGAATACGTCCGTCTTTTCGTCGACGAGCTGAAAGCTGTCCCTGTCGCCCGTGTAGATATAGCTGTGCACGTCAAAACGCGCCGAAAGCGTGCCGATTATGTCGTCGGCCTCAATTCCCTCTTGCTGACAGGTTGCGACGTTCATTGCGGCGAGCAGCGATTTGAGCGGCTCTACCTGCGAAGCAAGCTCGTCGGGCATGGGGTGACGGGTTGCCTTATAGCCGTCGTACATCTTATGTCTGAACGTCGGCGCTTTGAGGTCGAAAGCGACTATGAAATATTCGGGTTTGAGGTCGGAAATTATCTTCAACATGAGCTTGACAAACCCGAATATGGCATTTGTCGGCTGTCCAGAAGAAGTGCTGAATACGGGCGTTGCGTAAAACGCTCTGTTCAGAAGGCTGTTTCCGTCAATTAAAACAAGTTTATCCATAAAATAATTAACCTTAACTTAAAAAAAAGCTTGATTTTTCAGATGTCCTATAATATAATATATCAGTAATTCGCCGGTGTGGTGGAATTGGCAGACGCGCGGGACTCAAAATCCCGTGGTAGCGATACCGTGTGGGTTCGACCCCCACCACCGGCACCATTTTACGGGCTTAAAGTGCTTACTTTAAGCCCCCTTTTATGTGCGGTGTTGGGGACCTTTGAAATGATGTGACGCGATTGACGCTTCGCGTAGCAATCGCTGTTCCGTCGCTCCGCTCCTTACGCCCCGCCACCACCGGCACCATTTTACGGGCTTAAAACAGAGAAGTTTTAAGCCCTTTTTTATGTGCGGTGCTGGGGATCTAAAAATCCGCAAAAAAATCGGGCGATATGGTTTGCAAAAATGACTTTACGGTTATTATTTTACCCCAAAACGGCAAATAAGTCAACAATATAATTTTTTCGCGCCGACGGCAAAAAATATTCCCCCGAAAGTTCGGGGGAATTTGTCATTCTTCTTTGTTTTTTGCCAGCCTGACTATTTTTACGATCTGATAGATGATGAACGGCACGGCAATGAGCGCGATGATTATGAATATGCCGTAGGAGGACATAAACGAAAAGATTGCGCCGAGCGCCGCGGAATTATAAGTGCATATCCCGAGAAGATTATCGGCGGTCACGAGGTCTTTGTCGGGCAGAGGGTTTGTCGCCTCGTTCTTGCCCTTTGTTATTATACCGTCCTCGGTTATCTGATAGACGCTGTGGACTATGTTCCGCCCTTCGAGCGAGCCGAAGCCCGAACCCGCAACGAATACTATATTGTCGCCGACGGAAACCTCCGAATAGTCGCACTCTTTAAAGACGATAAGATCGCCCTTCATTATCTCGGGCTCCATAGATTCGCTTAAAACCACGGCGAAAGACACGCCGAAAAAGCTCACGGGGCGATTCTGCGAGCGGCAGACGAAAATATTTATCATTACCGCCACCGCCGCCAGAAATATAAGCGCCGTCAGTACGGTGCCGATGACGGACAGTGCCTTTTTTACTTTGCTCAACTCTGTTTTTTCCTCTTGATAACCAGTTTTTTGCGCACGGTGGTCTTCTTTGCGCGTACCGAGGTCTTAGCCTTGTCCAGCTCTGCCTTAGCCCTGTCGAGCTTGTTCTGCGTGCGTTCGACGAGGCGCTGGGTGCGCTCGAGCTCCTCCCACTTCAATTTGAGATAGACCTTTCTGCGGGCGAGCTTTTCTTTGAGCTTTCTGTACTTTAACAGCTTCTTTTCGAGCGGCGTCTTGGGCTGAATATCCGTGACGGCGTTGGTCTGTTCGTCGATAAGCTCGTTGACCATTGCGTCGTTAATGCGCGAAACCGAACGGAAGAACTTGACGAAATTGACGTTGAGCACGTTTTCAATCTCAAATTCGCCCTCCTGCGCCGCCCTGTAAAGTTCGTCGCGCATCCTGCGGTAATAGTATTCGTTTATGGCTTCTTCGCCGACCTGCGCCTTGGAATCGCCGAAATCGGGCTCGAACTCGAAGTTATTTACGATATTATATTCCCTTTCTTCGGGCTGAGAATACTCGATCGCGTCATATTTTTCCTTGTTGAGCACGTTGTCGAAGATGAGCGTGCGCAGACTGAGCGCGGCGAGCATGGAAAGATCGTCGTAATAATCGCCGCCTACGGGCAGATTTTTGTCCTTCAATTCTATGCTGTAACCGAGATAGGTATAAGACGAGATGAACAGCCAGAGCTTATAACAGTTGTTATAGTCGACATTCTTACGGAGCAGATTGGTCTTCTGAATGGGCGGGCGCACGGGCTTAATTTTAGAGAGCTGGCGCACGAAATCGGTCGCCTGCAATACCCTCAGCCTGCGGCGGATGACGTCTATTCTCTCAAACAGCCGCGCGTTTGCGTCGACGTTTTCGGTATCTTCGGGCGGTTCTTCGACGTTGAGATTTATCTCGCACTTAAACCTGCTGTCGCCGAGCGAGAACGACGAGCGCATTTTAATATTGGTCTCGGTGAACACGTCTATCTTCTTGCTGAGGTCGAGATAACGCTGTTCGACGAACAGAATGAGCCTGTTCACGAGCGCGCAGATAAACCTGTTTTCGTATATGGCGAGATCTTCGTCGAGTTCGGCGGTGAGCAGCTTTTTGGGCGTAACTTCGCCGTCGTCGGAGATATTCTGAACGTACTGCGAGTGCGAAGAAAGATGCCTTACGGTCTTGGAATTGGTCCTCCTCGCCTTGGCGACGTCGACGATGAGTTCGTTTTCTATGATGAACTTGCGGGGATTGCGCACGATCTGTTCTATCGAATAGAGCGCGCTTTCAAGCGTGTTTATCCAGCTTTCGTCGAGCATTACCGCCTGGGTTATGCGGTTGTGCAGAATACTGTTCTCCCCGCCGCGCACCGCACCGAGAAAACGCGCCAGATATTCGTCGTCGCCGCTTTGCGATATGAAGTTATCGAAGATAGACTTATCCATACTTTTACCTAAAATTACAGCCTAACCCGCAAGGTCAGGCTGAAATAAATGATTATTGATTAAGAGAGTTTCCTCAGTTCGCTGACATAGTCGAGACAGTAAGTCATTACGCCCGCGCCGAACTTTTCGTCAAAGAATACTTTAAGTTCGTCAAGTTCCTTGGTGAGGAAAGGCAGATTGAGCGCGTTGAACTTTCTTAAAATCTTGGACGCGATGATGAAATCTACGCCGCCCAGCTCGCTGCCTCCGCAAGCCATATAGACGGGCACGAACAGATTGAGCTGTTTGAGAATACGGTTACCGAAGCTTATCTTGAACTTTTCCCTTATGAACAGGTCAAAGTCCATTATGTTCTGTATGGTCTTGGGCGAAACAGAAAACTCGTTATGCGCCTTTTCAAAGAGGCTGTCGAGATAGCTGAAAGAACAGTTATAGCTCTCGGTGAGGGGCGCGTCGAAATAGTCCGCCTTGGTGTTGAGTTCGAGCGTTACGGCACGGTCGTAGACCTTATCGGTTATGGTGAAGGTAGAGTCGTCGTTATTCGCCGTACCGATAAACCACACGTTCTGGGGAACGAGATATTTGCCGTAGACGATATTCTTGGGATCGTCGTACCTGGGCGCCGCAATGAGGTCTATCTTCCACTCTGCCACGTCGGGCATTTCCATAATCGACAGGAAGTCGGCGAAATAGTACTCTATACGGGCGAGGTTCATTTCGTCGAGGACGATGAAGTTGGGATCTTCCCTGAACGACACCTCATAGAGCGACGCGAGGAAGTCCGTCTCGTTGAATTTCTTGGTGAATTCGTTGAAGTAACCGATAAGTTCCGCCCTGTCGCGCCATGACGGCTGAACGGAAATTATGGGCGTAGCGTTGTTGAAGAATTTGCCCATAGCGTAGGGCAGCGAAGTTTTACCTGTACCCGAAATACCTTCGAGTATCATTATCTTAGAGGTCGCAAGCCCCGCAAAGAAACGCCTGACCGTCTCCTCGGTGTAGTAGAGTTTAAGCTGTGAAGCCGAGAAATTGACGAAGCGCTTTACTATTTGACTGAGCGACAGCAGATCCTCGTCGCGCATATACACGGCGTGGGGATTGCGGTCATATTTATTATCGATATTGATGAGCTTTGTGAAGCGGGAATTGGTCTTGACCTCCTCGTCCTTTTCGTCCGTCGCGGAGAGTTTTGCAGGCCCTACGCCGCTTTCGAGCGAAGCGCCCTGACCGAGCTTCAATGCAAATATCTTGCTCTTTTCCTGAACCATCTGGTCAGCCTGTTCGCGGAGGCGGGCAACCTCCTCCATCAGTTTATCCTTTTCGACTTCCTTGGCGCGGAAGAAAATATAGCGCCTTATCAGCTGGAACAGTCTGTAAAGGATGAAAAAGACAAGCGCGATATTGCAGGCGGAAACTATGATAAGACATACCCAGCCCCAGAAGTCGAAAGCCGAAGCGTGTGCGCCGAGATTTTCGCAATAGGCAATGGTATCCTCTATAAACAACTTATAGAAGAGATAGAAGAATGTCTTTATGAAATACCATATATTTTGCAACCACATCCACAGAAAGTTGACGTAGTATTCCGCAAATTGTGCCATATTCTACCCTTTTAAATGTACTTTAATTAGTAACTGAATAAACTTTATTTGCCGTCGGCGTCGGTCTTTGTTTCGCCGTCAGGCTTTATTTCGCCGTTTGCCTGCATTTCGGCAAGAATTTCCTCGCGCAGTTTTCTGCGTTCTTCCGCGAGCGAGTCTTCCTTGCTATTTTCAGCCTCCGCCGCCTGCGCTTTCTTTTCGCTGCGAATGACGAGCACGAGATTGACCGCGCAATAAACGACGACGAGAAGCGTCGGGAGCACTATGCAGGTGAAGAAGCCCGCAGACGAGCTCATGAACAGCATGACATTGCCTATGCCGCCCGCGTGACCTTCATATACGCCGACCACGTCGGAGATTAAAACTTTTTCATTGCTCCCTTCGGAATTGTTATCGCCGTGGGTATAATAACCCGTGGCGTTGCCCTCATCGCCTATTATTTCAATAATGCGGTGAGTATTGAGCACGTATTTTCCGTTCTCAATGCCGTACTCAAATGTTATTATGTCGCCGACTTTAAGCGATTTTGCCTCGTTCTCGTCAAGAGTTTTAATGACGATGAGGTCACCCTTAGAGAAGTTGTCATCGCCCACTTCGCCCGTCTCATAGTCCTTTGCCATAGAGTCGGACTGTACCGCGAGATACGCCTTGCCGAAAATTTCGGTATAATCGGTATATCCCTTTGCCTTAGAAGTAATCGTGCATATTGCAAGCAAGAGCGCAAGCGCAAGAATAATTGCAACAATGACGTCAACGACTATGTTGAGAATTTTTTTTGTTTTAGGCGACATAACTTTTCCCTGCCGTAATTAAAATATATCCCCTGTATTCTATCATAATTCTGAATATAACGCAATATCTTACCTATATTTTTTAAGGCAAATATGGCATAAAAACGCAAAAATGTATTCAGCCGAGCAACATTTTGCGCCCTTACTCCGCCGCGCCGCCTGCAGGGGAAAGCAGTTTTTAAAAATTGCCCCCGAAGCGCTGCCGCTTCGGGGGCGGTAATTTTACTTATTCGGTTATTGTAATGAAATAATTACTTGGTGGTATAGCTTATTTCAATCTGCATAGCGCTTGTCAGCCTTGCGTTGTTTGTATAGCAATCAGGGTCAGTACCGTCATACCATACAACGAAGTTGATTTCAGCAGACTGGTTATCGTTTAAAGTGCCGAGTTCAAATGTCCAGTTGCCGGTAGATACGTCACCACCGCCGGAAGTAGTCATATCTTGTGTTGCAGGCACCCAAGCATAAGTAGCTTCTCCTTCATCGCTGTTGAACCAAATTTGGAAGCCCACTTTAAGGAACTTATAAGAAGCATTTTGAGCAGAAGGATCAGCCCAGTTTACGGTTACAGTAGCAGAAAGCGTCGAAGTAGTCTCGTTAGATTCAGCAGCTTTCCTCATGACTGACATAGATACATTCATAATGTATCCAGCAACGCCAGATGTCTGCTCATGAGTAATCGTATTGCCGCTAACTAAGGCATCCTGATAGTCCTGAGCTTCACCTGCATTATCTTCATCAGGCGAAGTCGTCCATTTGTTGGGAACTTTTGCAGTAAGCGTCTGTTCCGTTGTCGAGTCAATATAGACAGGGTTAAGAAGCGTAGCAGTTCCTTGCGCCACATCTAAGTTGGTAGAAGTGAACGAATCAGCAATATTAGTCAATCCGCTGGCGATATTGAGGTTACTTGCTACATTTGCCTGAACCTGCATACCAGTAGCTTTGACAGTACCGCTCGATGAGAACCATGCAAAGGTCGAACCCGCAGAGAGAGCCACTGCTGCAACCAAGGCACAAGCCGCACCTACAATTTTCTTTGTTGCTTTCATAAAATATTCTCCTTGTAATTTTTATTTAATTTGCGGGTTACACCCGTTTAAAAAAGCCGAATTTAAAAAATTAATAGCCGTTGAACTGTAAAGACAGTTTAAGCCTTTCGCCGAAGATCTCGTTGATACATTCGGGATCGTTGCCTTCCAGCCAAAGGACAATTGTAAAGCGCTTAGTCGCGCCGACGGGGAAGTTATTTATGCCGAGCAAACCCGTCCTTGAAAATATGCAATTCTCCGACTCGAAGTCAAGGACATTGCCGTAATTTATGCTTTCAAAGTACTCCCTTTCGCTCTCCGTCATCTCCTCGACGGGCTTATTCTTCTTCTGATAGACTGTATAGGTATTGTCAGAAAGAAGCGGCTCGTCCTCGATAAACATTACGCGAAGCGCCTCGTCGACGTGACAGCTTGCGTCGGGATTTATTACTATACTGTCGATTGTCAGCGAATAATCTACGTTTACCGCCCTTTCAGAGTTATTGACGAGATAGAAACTGAACGAATAAAATGAAATTGTATTCTTTGTCTTGTATACGTTGTGTACGCCGTCCTGCTTGGCTATATCGTCGGGCAGATTATCGGCGTTTGCATGAGAATCGTAGTAGAAAATATCATCGGCATTATAGGTAACATCTTCATAATATCCGCCTGCGGGAACGATGAGCCGCGAGGTCTGTTCGCTGAGATCTCTGTTGAGCGTAAGCGACAACTTTACGTCGCTGTTATTACCTGCGTTTATTACGAAGTACTCCGCTTCGTGGCCGTATACGGTAAAGCCTGCAAAGATAAGCGACACGGCGAGCGCGACGGGTATTACGACTTTGGACGCCCTAAGCCATTTTAACCTTTTTAACCACCTCAACCTTAATCACCTTCTCCCGCAGAAACCAAAATTTGCCTTAAAAATAAAAATCGCCAAAAGCTATACCTCATAAAAACTTGGTGATAGTCTTTGGCAACTGACAACCATATACCGCCCTTTGCGATATTTAGGTTCTAAAGCTTTGCGTCCTGCCCTTTCGGACAGTTTGCTATTTAACAATTAAACTGTCTATATTTTATAACATTCATTTGTAATTGTCAACACTCGGCGCGCATTTTTTTATTAAATTATAACTAAAATTTTTTAAGGCGGCATTCCGCCGCCTTAATTTGCGCTTATTTGCGCTTACAAGTTATAATTTTCGGGCGGCTGAGGTCTGCCGTAGTAATAACCCTGCCCGTAAGTTATGCCTAAACCTTTGAGATAGTTGAGCGTAACTTCGTCCTCTATGCCCTCCGCGACGACGGCAAATCCGTTCTTCTTGGAATACCCGATAAGCGTTTCGATAACGCCGCCGATGAGGAAATCGTCCTGAGCCTTGTCGATAAAACTGCGGTCAAGTTTAACCCAATCGAACTTTCTGTCTTCGAGAAGTTTCAAAGACGACATCTCCATGCCGAAATCGTCTATGGCTATCTTGAAGCCCATCTGCGAAAGTTTGAGTATATTCGACGACACTTCCTCTACCTTGTCGAAGATAGAGAACTCGACAATCTCCATGCAGATATTTTCGGCGGGTATTCTGTACCGCTTGTATATCTTTCTGAACTCCTCCGCGAGGTGCGGCCACATCAGCTGCTTGGGCGAGAGGTTGAGAGAGAATATGAGGTTTGAATGGTCGGGGTGCTCCTTTATGTGCTTGCTCTGCATAGCCAGCATATTGTCAAACGCCCAGACGCCTATCCAGTTAATGTCGCCCGTCTGCTCCATTACGGGCAGGAATTTATCGGGCGTCAACAGCCCTAAATCGGGGTGCTGCCACCTGACGAGCGACTCGTACCCCATTATTCTGTTCGCCGCTATGTCGTATATAGGCTGATAATATAGCACGAACTGATTTTCAGCTATCGCCGTCCTTATCTCCTGATACTGTCTGTATGCCTCGGTCTGCGTCTCCGCAAGTTCCTCCGAATAGATCGCATACTTGTTTACCCCGCTCTTGAAAGCGGTGACGAGCGCGAGCTCCATATTCTGCACGAAGGACATTGCGTCGGGGCTGAACTCGTTATAGGCGAGAATACCGACGTTGACGGCAAGCGTCATCTTTGCCCTCGATATGAGCGTTACGGGCTTATTACACTCTGTAATGCACACGGTCGCAACCGTCTGCAAGCCGATATTGTCAAGGTCTTCTTCCATATATATGGCAAGCATATCCGGAGCGTAGTCGCAGATCTTAGAGCCGCGGGGAATGACGCGGGTAAGCCGCTCTTTTAGGACGGCAAAGATCTTCTCCACCTGCTTCTGCCCGAGGGAGAGCTTCATCTTCTCCACTTCGTGAACCTGCAACAGCAATACGCAGAAATGGGTGTCCTCGTTGGCAATCTCGTACTTGTGTTTGAGCATATCTTCGAGGCCTATTCTGTCGAGCTGGGCTATCTTGTACTTCTCGGCGATAAGTCTGTTGCGGTCGCGCTTTATGCCGCGGATTAGAAAGAATATCGCAACGCAGCTGATCGCGAGAAAGACCACGAGCAGCAGAATATAGACGCTTGTATCGAGATTGAGCTGATAGTCAGCAAGTATCAATGTGTTCATGAGATTATTTACCTTTATTTGACGTTCTTTGCGTTGTATTCGGCGACAACTTTCTTGAAATCGAACTGCTCCGCCGCCTTTATGGCTTCATCGGGCTTCATGGACTTGCCGATGAGCCAGCCCTGAACGGTATCGCACCCGAGATAGTTGAGCATATCGTATTCCTTGGTGGTTTCGACGCCCTCGCAGATCGTCGATATGTTCAGAAGTTTGGCTATGCCCGTTATGAACTTTATTACCGCCTGACTTTCCTTGCTGACAAAAATGTCCTTGACGAACTCCTTGTCGATCTTGATTGTCGAAATGGGCAGCTTCTTGATATACAGCAGCGACGAATACTCCGTTCCGAAGTCGTCGAGGTGCACGTTAATGCCGTTGTCGCGCAGCACTTCAAGCTTTTTCATCGTCTCCATAAAGTTGGTCATGAGGAAGCTTTCGGTTATCTCCACGCACACCGAACCCCTTTTAAGCCCGTATTTTTTGTAGATTTTGAGGAAATTTTCGACAAAACCCGCCTGCATGAGCTGTACGGGGGAGACGTTGAGCGAGACGCTAATATTCTTATCTTCAAGCTGTTTGGCGAACTTCATGCCCTCGTTGAAGATGAAATCGCCGAGCTGTACCATCGCGCCCGTCCTTTCGGCGTAGGTTATGAAAGAGAACGTGTCGACGTTGACGTTCCACGTCTTTTTTACCCTGAACAGGGCTTCAAATCCGACGATGCGTCCCTCTTTTATGTTGTACTGCGGCTGATACTCCATTTCAAAAGCTTCTTCGGCGAGCATCTTCTTGATGTCAAATTCGATGAGGTATTTGGAATAGAGCTTTTTCTGCGACTCGTGATAAACGACGTAATCGGCAATGCCCGTATCGGTCGCCCTCTGGCGCGCAGCTTCCGCCACACGCATTGCGTACTTGAAACTTCTGTCCTCCATTGTGTCGTCGCACATTGCGAAGCCCGCTTTGAGCTCGACGGTGAAAAGGTTGTCGCTCAACTTTATGGGCGTGGTTATGTAGCGGAAATTTTCATCCATGTCGGAGACGAGATTATCCAGCTTTTTGCCGTCGGGGAAGATTATGCCGAGGCTGCCGAAGTCGAGCTCGAAGACGTAGGTGAACTTTTCGCGCACTTTCTTTATGACGGTTTTCTGTATTTCCGTCGCCGCCGACTTGCCGAACAGCGTCTTTATGCTGTCGAGGTTGGTGATGAGTATTTCGCCCACCAACACGCGCTTGCCCGTCGCGGTAAAGCTCTCATAAGCCATGGAGAACGAATTGCGCGTGACAAATTCGTCGGTATTGTTCTCGGTCGCAAACAGGAAGGAATCGGCATTGGAAATATCGCCCGCATACACGTCGAAATCGCCGCTCCGCTTTGCCGAAACGCGCATAGCGACGAGCTTTTCACCGTCGTCGGAGCTGAGTTTTACGAGATTATAGTTGAGTTTATCCAGCCTTGCGGGCGAGGGAATGACCGCAACCGACGGGAAAGAGCGCTTGAAATTCTTGTTGCTCGACTTAATTCTGCCCGTCTTATCTATATATAATCTGTATTTGTATTTGCCGTAGCGCATTGCGTTGCCCGTGAAATAGGCATAGCCGACGAGCGCGCACACCGTGAGAATACCGCCCACGACGAGAATTGCCGCCGTGTTGCCGAGCATTGCGTCAATTACCGCCTGCCGCTCGGTATAGTCGAAGATAAGCCCCGCCCTGTAAACGCTGTCGCCGAGACGCGCGGGGGCGAATACGTAGAGCTTATCGCCGAGGGTGAAGCGCGTAACCGCGTTGTAAGTCAGACCGAAATCGCCGAGGTTGCCTGAAATTATGCCGTCCTCGCCGAGAATAGTGCCACCGCCGCCGTCGGCAAACAGCACCACGGCGTCCGCCCCGCCGTTATTGCGGATGAAGGAGATGAGCTCCGACTGTAAACTCTCGTCGGCTTCGAGCGAGGAAAGGTCGGGAGAAAGCTCCTCTACCGCCTGTTCGGAAGCGCGTTCGGCAGATTGGGAAAAGCCGACGAAATCTACCTCGTAAGTATGCGAAGCGCACTGGTTGAATACGAATACCCCGCACATAACGTAGATGACTATTATTATCGCCGACGCTATGACGAGCTTGAAAATCGTATTTTTATTGAGTTTTGAAATAAAATTTGTCTTTTTCTTCACTTTTTTAGCTCCGACATACTTCAAAGCACATTATATGACATATTGTATTATAGCATTATTAAACAAATTGTCAAGGCGGTGAGAGTATAAAGTAAATCAATCGCAGAGGAGAAAAATTTTTAACGGCGTGGACAAGCCTCAAAAAAAGTGATACAATGTGGATTGTAACGAACAACATAAGTCAAGGCGGCGCGGCTGAATTGAACAAGGCGCGCAGACAGAAATAATAAATAATCAAAAAATAATCAAAGGAGAAACGACATGGACGGACAGGCTTTCAACCCCTATCTCCCCTCTTACGAGTACATTCCCGACGCAGAACCGCACATTTTCGGCGACAGACTGTATATCTACGGCTCTCACGACAAGTTCAACGGCATAAGTTTTTGCCTTAACGACTACGTCTGCTGGTCCGCGCCGCTCGACGACCTCTCTGCCTGGCGGTACGAGGGCGTAATTTACAGGCGAAAGCAGGATCCCAACTATAAGCCCGATTTCATGAACGCCATGTATGCGCCCGACGTCTGCCGCGGTCCCGACGGGAGGTATTACCTCTACTATTTCCTCGGGCAGAAGGGCTATATCTGCGTTGCCGTCTGCGACAGCCCCGCGGGGAAATATGAGTTCTTGGGGCACGTAAAATACCCCGACGGCGTACTTCTGGGCGATAAAGGCGAACCCTTCCAGTTCGATCCCGGTCTTTTCATCGACGACGACGGGAAAATATATATGTATACGGGGTTCGGACCGGTAAAATACCCCTCGATACTCGTCGGCGGACACCGCCCGACCGAGCACGGCGCAATGGGCTTCGAGCTCGACAAGGATATGCTCACCATAAAGAGCGGACCACAATATATCGGCATAAAGGGCAAAACCGAGGGTAAAGGCACGCCTTACGAGGGGCACGAATTTTTCGAGGCCTCCTCCATGCGCAAATTTGACGGGAAATATTACTTTATTTACAGCTCTTTCGAGGGGCACGAACTGTGCTACGCCGTAAGCGACAACCCGCTGTCGGGGTTTGAGTTCGGCGGAACGCTCGTCTCCAACGGCGACGTGGGCGTTGACGGCATAACGCGCGAAAATTGCGCGAATTATATGGGAAATACCCACGGAAGCCTGATAAAAATAGGCGAAAACTATTATGTATTCTACCACAGACAGACGAACAGACATCAGTTTTCAAGGCAGGCTTGCGCCGAAAAAATAGAGTTTAAGGACGGCAAATTCTTGCAGGCGCGGCTGACTTCCTGCGGGCTGAACGGCAAACCGCTTGCAGGCAAAGGCACTTACGAGGCGAGAATTGCCTGCCACCTTCATTCGGCAAAAGGCGCGTACTGGTACGGCGTAATCAAGAGAAGAAAACGCTGTTACCCCTACTTCACGCAGAGCGGGCGCGACCGCGAGGACAACCCCGACCAGCACATTGCCAACTTCTGCAACGGCAGCGTTGCGGTGTTCAGATATTTCGACCTCAGAGACACCAAAAGCGTCGGCGTGACCGTGAGAGGCAACGCTAAGGGCGTAATTTCAGTTTCGACAGCCAAGGGAGGCGAGCCGATTGCGGAAATCGAAGTAAACGCACAGAAAAAGGAGAAATATTTTTCCTCAACGCTTAATGAGAAATGCGGCGTAACCCAGCTCGTCTTTACCTTCCGCGGCAAGGGCAGATGCGACTTCATAAGCTTTACCCTTGACTGAAATCAGTTTATTGCGTAAATTTTACCCCGCAAATTCAACGAGCTTTAAGACTTAAATAATCAGATTAACGCTGAACTGAATATTAAAAGAACGAAAACAGCCGCTGTTTTAAAGCGGCTGTTTTCATTATTGTATGCAAAATATTGACGTTTTTACATGATATATCAAAAATATATAGTACTATGCCACACATAAACTATACTATTTTTGTTATAACAGACTTGTTTTATGGGTTGAATGTAATTTCCTCACATCAACCCTTCGAGTATGAGCTTGTCAGCGACGAGGGCGATAAACTCTGAATTGGTGGGGCGTTCGCTGCCGATATACACCCTCACGCCGAATATGGCGTTAATGGCTTCCACCCTGCCTCTGTTCCACGCGACCTCTATGGCGTGGCGTATCGCCCTTTCAACCTTGCTTGCAGAAGTCGAGAACTTTACGCCGATGCTGGGATAGAGTTCCTTGGTAACATTGTTTATTATCGAAGGATTTTCAATGGTCATCTTGATGCCTTCGCGAAGGTACTGATAGCCCTTGATATGCGGCGGTATGCCGATGGAAATAAATATGTTGCTGATCTTCTCGTCGAGCGAGCTCACCCTGCGCTTGTCGCGTATCTGCTCCGAGACGAGATATTCGGGCGACTGCTCCTCCAACACCTCGACTATGCGCTCGGTTACGGTGTCGGCGGGAACGGGCTTGACGAAATAGTATTTCGCGCCTCTTGCCACCGCCTTGCTGACGAGCTTATCGTCCGAGAAGTTGCTTATGACGAAAATACTGCAGGGAATGGCGTTATCCCTTATGTAATTCATCACGCCGAAGCCGTCTTCGCCGCTCAGCACGGTATCGAGGAGCACGCAATCGGGCTTGTGCTGGTTTATGAGCGAAATGCCCACACTGCCGCTATTGCTCACTCCGCAGACCGTAAAGCCGCCCTGCCTTTCAAGACTGTTTTTGAGTTCAAACAAAAACTCGTCATTGCTCACAAGAATTACAATTTTGTAAGTATTCATATTTTGTCTCCTCTTTTTGAATGCAAGACAATTATAATACACAAAATTGCAAATGTAAATATATTTTGTACAAAAATAAAGAGTATTTTTGAATATTTTTGTACAATAATGTCGAACTTGCGCGAAAGCGCTATTTATTTGGTTATAATATCGAGATATTCGTCGTAAGTTACATTTTTATCGAACTTTTTAGTGCCGTTAATCTCAATTATGCGGTTTGCGACGGTATTCATCAGCTCCTGGTCGTGAGACGTAAAGAGCATACAGCCCTTAAAGTTCTTCATACCGTTGTTGAGCGCAGTTATGCTTTCGAGGTCGAGGTGGTTTGTCGGTTCGTCGAAGATGAGGAAATTGCTGCCTTCGAGCATCATCTTGGCGAGCATACACCTTACCTTTTCGCCGCCCGAAAGCACCTTTGCCTGTTTGAGCGCCTCCTCTCCGGAGAATAACATTCTGCCCAGCCAACCCCTGAGATATTCCTCGTAGTGGTCGGTCGAATACTGGCTTAGCCATTCGACGAGGTTGAGCTCGCAGCCCTGGAAATATTCGTTGTTGTTCTCGGGGAAATACGACGTGGTTATGGTCTTGCCCCAGCGGATAGTGCCCGCGTCGGGCTGCGCCTTGCCCGTGAGAATGTCGTAGAGCATGGAAATAGTCGTCGATTTATCGCTGACTATGCCTATTTTCTCGTCGTGCTGTACGGTAAATGAGACGTTTTCAAAGTATCCCTCTTTGGTAAGCCCCTCAACCATGAGAATGTCGTTGCCTATTTCCTTTTCAAACTTGAAATCGATATAGGGATATTTTCTGAGCGAGGGCTTGAAGTCGCTTATCGTCAGTTTTTCAAGCTCCTTCTTTCTCGAAGTCGCCTGCCTCGATTTGGACGCATTGGCGGCGAACCTTGCAATGAACTCCTGCAATTCCTTGGCGCGCTGCTCGTTCTTCTTGTTCTGGTCCTTCTGCTGACGGGCAAGCAGCTGGCTGGTCTCATACCAGAAGTCATAGTTGCCGAGCATCATATTTATCTTGCCGTAGTCGACGTCGCAGATATGCGTACAGACCTTGTTGAGGAAATGTCTGTTATGCGAGACTATTATTATGGTGTTTTCAAAGTCGAGAAGATAATTTTCCAGCCAGCGAACGGTCTTGATGTCGAGGTTATTCGTCGGCTCGTCGAGGAGCAGAATGTCGGGATTGCCGAAAAGCGCCTGCGCAAGCAGTATTTTGACCTTGCGCTTTGCGTCCATATCCGCCATCAGGGTGTCGTAACAATCTTCGCCTATGTCAAGCGCGTTGAGGAGCGTCTGCGCCTCGTATTCCGCCTCCCAGCCGCCGAGTTCGGCAAACTCGTTTTCGAGTTCGCTCGCCCTGACGCCGTCTTCCTCGGTGAAATCGGGCTTGGCGTAGAGCGCGTCCTTTTCGTCCATTATCTCGACAAGCCGCTTATGTCCGAGCATGACCGCGCGCAATACCGTGACGTCGTCGTACGCGCTCTGGTTCTGCATGAGGACGGACATTCGCTCGTTCTTGTCCATCGTGACGTCGCCCTTGTTGGGCTCTATTTCGCCGCTGAGCACCTTTAAAAAAGTCGATTTGCCCGCGCCGTTCGCACCTATTATGCCGTAGCAATTGCCCTTGGTAAATTTGAGATTTACGTCTTCAAAGAGCTTCTTGCTGCCGTACTGCAAGGATACGTTGTTTACCTGTAACATAATAAATTTGCCTCCGTTTTACGCTCAGCCCGCAAACTGGCTGTTGTAAAGTCTGTTGTAGAACCCGTTAGCCTGCATGAGCTCGTCGTGGGTTCCCTGTTCTATAATATTGCCGTTATTCATTACCAATATAAGGTCTGCTTCCTTGATTGTCGACAGCCTGTGCGCGACGATAAAGCTCGTCCTGCCCTGCATGAGCTTGGAGAACGCGCTCTGTATCTTCATCTCCGTGCGCGTATCTATGGACGACGTAGCCTCGTCGAGAATGAGCATGGGCGGCAGACAGAGCATTATTCTCGTTATACACAGAAGCTGTTTCTGCCCCTGCGAAAGGCTGCCTCCGTCCTCGCCTATGACCGTGTTATAGCCGTCGGCAAGCTGCATTATGAAGTTGTGCGAATACGCCGCCTTTGCAGCCGCAATGACCTCCTCGTCGGTCGCGTCGGGCTTGCCGATGACTATGTTGTCGCGTATAGTGCCGCTCTTTAACCACGTATCCTGCAAGACCATGCCGTAGTTTTTGCGGAGCGAATGGCGTGTAACGCCCTTAATTTCGTTGCCGTCGACGGTTATTTCGCCGCTCACGGGATCGTAGAAGCGCATGAGAAGATTTATGAGCGTAGTCTTGCCGCAGCCCGTAGGTCCGACAATGGCTATTCTCTGCCCCGCCTTTGCCGAAATATTCAGCCCCTTTATGAGCGGCTTTTCGGGCTCGTAGCAGAACTCGACGTCCAAGAACGCCACGTCGCCGCTGACCGTGCCGAGCTCGACCGCGTCCGCCGCATCGGGCACTTCGCAGGGCTCGTCGATGAGTTCGTATATTCTGCCCGCGCAGGCGATTGCGTTCTGCAACTCGGTGAGAACGCCCGAAATCTCGTTGAACGGCTTGGTGTACTGGTTTGAATAGCTCAGAAGCGTAGTCAGCTTGCCGACGCTGAAACTTACGGGAAGCACGGACGGATAGATGAGCGTCAGCGCACCCGAGAGCGCGACGGCCGCATAGACGACCGCATTGACGAACCTCGTGCAGGGGTTTGTCAGCGACGAATAGAAAGTCGAGGCGAGCGAAGCCTTGGTAAGTTCCTCGTTAATTCCGTCAAACTTCTGCTGATTTTCGTCCTCTCTGCCGAACGCCTGAACGACCTTGAGGTTGCCTATCATCTCCTCGATAAAGCCCGTCTGTTCGCCGCGCAGAGCCGTCGTCTTTTTGAACATACTGTAAGTTCTGCTTGCTATGAACTTTGCGACAAACAGTGAAAGCGGAGTTATGACGAATACCGCAAGCGCTATTATCCAGTTGAACATAAACATCAGAACGAGAGTACCCAATATCGTGAGCACGCCCGTAAATAACTGGGTAAAGCCCATCAGAAGTCCGTCGGCGAACTGGTCGACGTCGGCGACGCAGCGGGAAACTATATCGCCGTAGGAATGCCCGTCAATATATTTAAGCGGGAGCTTTTGCAGGCGGATAAACGCCTCCTCCCTGACGTCCTTCACCACACTGTAAACGACGTGGTTGTTTATGACGTTCATCAGCCACTGCGCAAGCGAAGTTGCAACGACTATCGCGCCGCAGAGAATGAAGTAATAAAATATGCAAGTAAAATCGACTTTGCCCGCGTCGACGATGAGGTCAATCGCGTTACCGAAAAGAATGGGTGCGGCGAGGTTGCCGACGACGGTCAGAAGCGCGAGGAATATTGACAGACAAACAGCGGGAATATACCTTTTAAGCTGTTTGATTACGCGCTTTATTATGCGCATCTGAGAGCCTGAATTTGCCTTTTTCATGCCTTTGCGCCCTCCTTGCCGTACTGTGATTCGTATATTTCGCGGTAGACCTGACAGCTATCAAGCAGCTCGTCATGCTTGCCGCATCCGACAAGCTTGCCGCCATCAAGCACAAGTATTTTATCGGCATGGTGAATGGAGCTCGTCCTCTGCGAGACGATGAACACCGTCGGATTATAGTCGAGCAGACGGAGATTGTTTCTCAGCCTTGCATCCGTCGCATAGTCGAGCGCCGACGCGCTGTCGTCCAGAATGAGGATTTCGGGCTTTCTGACGAGCGCGCGCGCAATGGTAAGTCTCTGCCGCTGTCCGCCGGAGAAGTTCTTGCCGCCCTGCTCCACCGCCTCGTCAAGTCCGTCGGGCTTGGACTGCACGACGTCCGAAGCGCAGGCATAGTTGACCGCCTGCATGATCTCGTCGTCGGAGGCGTCTTCGTTGCCCCACCTGAGATTGTCCCTTATCGTGCCCTTAAAGAGCACGGCGCGTTGAGGAACTACGCCGCACATCTCGCGCAGTTTTTCGTCGCCGAGCGAATTGACGTTCTGCCCGCCGATAAAGACTTCGCCCTCGGAAGCGTCGTAAAAGTGCGGTATGAGGTTGACGAGCGTCGTCTTGCCCGAGCCCGTACCGCCGATTATGCCTATCGTCTGCCCTTTCTCTGCGGTGAAGGATATGCCGCTGAGCGCCTCCATTCCGCCCTTGTTGTACTTCATGGAGACGTTGTTGAATGATATGAAAGGCATATTCTCTACGATTTCGGCAACCGCGGTATGTACGAGCGAAGGGTTCATATTGAGTATTTCGTTTACCCTGCCCGCGCTTGCAAAGCACTTGGTGACCGTAATTATGAGGTTTGCGAGCTTGATGAGCTCTATCAGTATCTGCGACATATAGTTGTACAGCGCGATTACTTCACCCTGCGTCAGACTGCCGCTGTCAACTTTGAGCGCACCGACATATATGAGAAGGATTATACCCGCGTTGATTATCGCATAAGTAAGGGGGTTCATGAGCGCAGATATTTTGCCTACGCCCTTCTGCGAAGCCGTGAGCACGGCGTTGCGGCTGTCGTACCCCTTTATCTCGTCTTCCTCCTTGCAGAACGCGCGGACAACTCGCGATCCGACGAGCGTCTCGCGGGTGGCCTTGGTCACTTTGTCTAAATTGCCCTGCGTCTTCTTGTACATGGGTATGGTAATGAGCATTATGCCAAACACGACGACAAACAGCACGGCAATCGTCAGCGCAAATACTCCGCCTGCGGCGGCGCTTAAAACAAACGCCATTATCATTGCGCCGAACACAATAAACGGCGAACGCATGAAAAGACGCAGCACGAGGTTGACGCCCGTCTGTATCTGGTTTACGTCGCTGGTCATTCGCGTAATCATAGCCGAAGTTCCCAGCCCGTCAATCTCGGAGTAGGACAGCGACTGCATCTTGCCGAAGAGATCGCTCCTCAGTTCCTTGGAGAAACCGACGGCGGCCTTTGCGGCAAAATACTGGGCGCTTACCGCGCTTATAAGACCGATTATGCCCAATCCGACGAGTATGAGACACATCCAGATGACGAACGTAGTGCCGTCACCCTGCGTGAACGTGCCTTCCTCCACCGCCGTTATTCTGTCGACGATTGCCGCGACGACGAGAGGAATAATCAGCTCGAACGCCGCTTCAAGCAGTTTGAACAACGGTGCAAGCACGCTGTACAACTTATAATTTTTTAAATACCTGAGCAAGTCCTTCATATCCCCTAAATTATAACAAATGTACCCCTTAAAATCAAACGAAGTGAAGCTTAATTATGTCGATTATAATTTTTTATTTGATTTTATCTCTGCGTTCTGTTAAAATTGGGTTATGGCTTATGAAATTTACCTCAAAAAGAATGAAGAAAAGAGAATAGTCGCGGGGCACAGCTGGGTTTACGCCAACGAAGTCGCCCGCATAGAGGGCAAGGACAAGAACGGCTCGCTTACTGCCGTTTACTCTCACGACGGCAGATATATCGGCAAGGGCTACATAAACCACGCCTCCAAAATACTTGTGAGAATATTCATAAGGGATAACTCGGAGGACGGCAAAGAGCTCTATATGAAGCGCATAAAAGCCGCCGACGATTACCGCAGAAAGCTCGGCTACGACAACTGTTACCGAATGGTGTTCGCCGAGGCAGACAGTTTGCCCGCCCTCATAATCGACAGATATGGCGACGTGCTCGTAATGCAGTGTCTGTCGCTCGGCATAGATATGCGCAAGCAGATGATTGCCGACTGTCTCAACGAGCTCTTTCACCCCAGGGGAATATACGAGAGAAGCGACGTAGCCGTCAGAAAGAAAGAAGGGCTTACTGAATATAAAGGGCTCGTATGCGGGGAGATCGGCGACTATTGCGAAATTATCGAAAACGGGCTTAAAATGCTCGTGGACGTAAAGAACGGACAGAAGACGGGCTATTTCCTCGACCAGAAAGAGAACAGATACGCCGTCAGAAAATACTGCAATGGCGCGGAAGAAGTTTTGGACTGCTTCTCAAACAGCGGCGGCTTCTCGCTCAATGCGGCGACGGTCGCAAAGAAAGTCATTTCCTGCGACATCTCCCCGCTCGCGCTCAGAAACGTCGAGGACAACGCAAAACTCAACGGCCTAAATAATATTACGACGCTCTGCGGCGACGTGTTCGACGAGCTGAGAAAGTTCAGGGCGGCGAAAAGACAGTTCGATACCGTAATTCTCGATCCGCCCGCTTTCTGCAAGACGGCGGACGAAGTCAAAGACGCTTACCGCGGCTATAAGGACATAAATCTGACGGCGATGAAGATAGTCAGAAACGGCGGCTTCCTCGTCACCTGCTCCTGCTCGCACTATATGACAATGCCGCTGTTTGAAAAAATGCTCATCGAAGCGGCGCGAGAGAGCGGCAGAACGGTGAGAAGCGTCGAAGTCAAAACGCAGGCTCCCGACCACCCCTCTCTGCTCTGCGCTGAGGAAACGCAGTACCTTAAATTTTTCGTATTGCAGATATTATAAAACTAAGATGCGGCGCAGAAAACCTGCGCCGCATCTTAGTTTATTGTTTATCGTCTCTGTTCCTGAGTCTTACCACTACCTCGGTTATTGCCGCGACTACCGCAAACAACACCGCGGCTATCGGCCAGATTATCCAGGTTTTATCCCACTTGCCGCTTATAAAGCTGCTCGCCAGATAAATGACCACGATTGCCGGCCAATAAATCGCACCTATTAGTTCCGACACCTTTTCCATGCGCCTGCCCTCTTCGCTGTAACTGCCCAAACCGAGAAGTTTGTCGTAAGCCGCCCACCGCACGCCAGCGACCACAAACAAGGCAACCGCCGCGGCTACGGCAATGTCTGTTATCGCTATCCCGACAGACAGATAATCGGCAAACATCAGCCAGCACACCAATACAGGAATTACGGACACAAGACACAGCGTCACACCGCATATAATGAGCGAAGTAAATATAGGCACAAAGCTATTCTTGCTCTGTTCCACGTATTGTTTTACTTCGCCCGCAACGCACTCGCCGTCTCCGACAGTTTCTCGCCTTAAATATCTGAATATGACAAGTCCCACGCCGACGGCAACAAGCACTATTAGCGATATTACGCCAACGGTAACCGTCACAGCATAGCCAAGTTTTTCGGGCAAATTACCGAGATTTAAAAGTATGAGAGTTAGCGGTGAAAGCACGAACAGCGCGACGGCAATCGCATACGTAAGCGCATCGATTTTCGAACGCGACAATACAACCTCCGCACGCGGCTTATCGATTTTTTTTGCGACTTTTTCGCTTATAGGTTCAGCCAAGTCATTTATAGGCTCGTCTTTGAGCAGGCTGTCGCAGGATACGCCGAAGATAGCGCTTAACTGAACAATCTTCTGAATATCAGGCACGCTCTGTCCGCTTTCCCACTTGGACACGGACTGTCTTGTGACGTCAAGCATATCGGCAAGTTCTTCCTGAGAAAGTCCGCGCTTTTTTCTGAGCAACATAATTTTGTCGGAAATATTCATATCGTCACCTTCCTTTTTCTCTTTTATTATACCATGCCTACCGATTGCTTTCCACCAACTGAGACAGTCATAATGTCAACTGGCGGTTGCTTTTTTTATGATTTATAGAAAATTGAGTTAATAATAACCCCAAGGAAACGCCTCGGGGTTAAATATTCAGAAGATTAAATTATCAGAACGCCCAGTTGCCGTCCTTGAATATCTGAACGCGTTTGCCGTCCTTGGTGACGCCGACGATCGACATATCCTTGCTGCCTATCATGAAGTCGACGTGTATCATCGAATTGTTTATGCCGAGCTCGTTGCACTGTTCGTTGGTGTAATTCTCGTAATCTTCGAGGCAATTGTTGAAGCCCCTGCCGAGAGCGAGATGACAGCTTGCGTTCTCGTCGAACAGCGTATTGTAGAACAGTATTCCCGTATTATTTATAGGCGAATCGTAGGCGATGAGCGCAACCTCGCCGAGGTATGCCGCGCCTTCGTCCATGGCGATCATCTTTTCAAGTAAATCCTGGTTCTTTTCCGCGCCGACCTTTACAGCCTTGCCGTCCTTGAATTCCACCCAGAAATTCTCTATGAGTTTGCCCTGATAGGAAAGCGGCTTGGTTGCAACTACCTTGCCTTCCGCCCTGCCCTTTACGGGGCTGGTGAACACTTCCTCGCTGGGGATATTGGGGTTAAAATAGACGTTTGCGCCGAGCGTAGTCTCGCCGCCGCCGCAGAATATGCCCTTTTCGTTGAGCCCGACGGTAAAATGCGTGCCGTTGGACGAGGAATATTCGAGGGTGTCAAACCTGTAATCGTTTAAGAATTTGCAGCGGTCGAGCAGGTTCTTGTTGTGTTTCTCCCATGCCGCGACGGGATCGTCGTCGACGCGCGAAGTGCACAAAATTGCCTCCCACAGCTTTTCAACCGCCTCATCCGCGCCGAGGTCGGGGAATACCTTTTGCGCCCATTCCTTGCCTGGAACGGCGGCTATGCACCACTGGTATTTATTCTCGATAGCGTCGCGATAGGGCTTGATTATCGGGTACCTCGCCATATTCGAGCGGGATATTTTGCCGTTATCCGTGCCCGAAAGCCCGTCGGGATCGTCAGAGTCGAGCCAGAGGAAACAGCTTAAAGTGTCCACCCTCGTCTGCCATTCCGCCTTTTCGACGGGCGTAACCTCAGATAAGGTCTCCTCCGTGCGGTAGATGAGGTTGAGTTTTGATACGGGCGTATAAGACCACTTGACCGTAACGCGCTTTGCGCCCAGTTTATAGCACTCCTCGACGACCATAGCGACGAATTCGGGCTGATCGAGACCGCACTGAATGACGACCTCCTGCCCGCTCTGAACATTAAGACCGCACTTTACAATAAGGTGCGCATATTTTTCAAGCCTTGACTTTTCCATCAGTTTCCCTTTGCCTCCTTGACAAGCTGATAGGCAACGCGAACCAACTCCTCATCTTTGGCTTCGGGGTGCTGCCCCATATACCATACGAGGTCGTCGACCATGTCGTCGTTATCGAGTATGAGAAGTATCAAAGCCGTATTTTCCTTTCTGAGCCCGCGCGTAAAGAGCGCCACTCCCAACATTTTCTGCTTTTCGGTAAGTTCCATTGCCTGCTCCGTTTATAGTTTATATATTTTGAATAATTTTATCACGAATGTCGCAAAGAGTAAAGAATAATGACGTTTATACGAGAATTTTTTTAGTAAATATTGAAAGTTGCCTTAAAAATTGCTTGATTTTTTGCTCGCGATTATATATCATTATTTATGCTTGATTTAAGCTATGCAGAGATGGCTGAGCGGTTTAAGGCGCACGATTGGAAATCGTGTGACGGCTAACCCCGTCCGGAGGTTCAAATCC
>CALVHL010000019.1 GCA_944327625.1 uncultured Clostridia bacterium | reverse complement strand
CCTCGATGTCTATCGCCGAGCCGTTTACGCCCATCTGAATGCTTATGGTAGCCTTTGCGCCCTGGGTAGCGTTGTCTATGCTTATCTGGTTGTCGCCGACCTTGAGCTCTACCGCCTTGCCGTTTACTGTGATGTGTCCAGCAACGGTGGAGTTGATGGTCATGGTAACGCTGTACCTTTCGCCCTCTGCAAGCGCGCTGTTCTTATAGAACAACTGAGTGCACCAGAAGTTGCCAGTGTTGCCCGTGAAGGTCATTTCGAGCACGCCGTCGTCATAGCTTGCCGTGGGATTTTCGGCGTTATCTGCCGCATAGTACTCCCACCAGTAGTACCAGGTGTAAGGGTCGCTGACTACGACATCTTCCACGCCGTATTCGACGTCATAGCTTATGCCGCCGTTAGCAACCGTGTAGGATACGCCCTCAGCAGACCAGTCGGAGTTGGAGCTGCCTACGTCTGCCGCGATAGCCATTACCTTAGCGGTATATTCGCCGTCGGGGCACTTGGAGTCGTCGATCTTGTCGCCGCTTTCCATGGTTGTGCTCCATACGAGGTTGCCTTCTGCGTCGAACAGACCTACCTGATAGCTGCCTACATCTTCTGCATCGTTTGCGGTATCGGTGATGGTGACGGTCTTGTCGTCAGCGATTGCAAGCGTGGGAGCTACGAGCGCGCTGGGGGTGTATTCCGTCCAGTGAAGTTCGGAAATGGTGATGGTTGCAGCCTCTACCATCGTATCGTCTACTGCGGTACCCATCTGGATGAACACTGCGGACGAAAGGTTGGTATAGTCGCCCTGATCGTAGATATGTCCGTCGTCGTCGCAGAGGAAGTTGACGGATACGTCGTTGTCGCCTGCTTTCAGTTCTACGCGGTTGCCGTTTACGGTGATAACGCAATCAACGTCGACGTTGATCTTGCAGTCGAGGGTGTAATATTTGCCGTTCTGTACAAGTTCTGCATTTCTGTAAACGATCTGCATACCGAACGTGCAGTGACCGGAAGCGGTGAACGAGAAGGTTGCCGAACCTGCCTCGGAATTTTCGCTGTCGCCAAGATATTCGGGCTTAGCGGTCATGGTAACCTGCGAACCGTTCCAGCCCTGGTCGTTCCAATAACCCCAAGTCCCTGCGGGAACCTTGTTCTGCTCGTAGAATTCTATTTCATACCATCCTTCGGGAGCATTTTCATAAGTTACGGTAACGGTGCAGCTTACCCTTGCGCCGCTTTCGGTGCTGGCATAGACGAGAACTTCGCCGGGATATACGCCGGTTACTACGCCGCTGTCGCTTACGCTTGCGATCTGGGAATCACCCGAGGCCCAGAGAACTGTCGAACCGTCGGACGCAGTTGCGCTGAGGGTTATGGTCTCTCCCCTTTCAACGGTTGCAGTAGCATCGAGCCCGCTGATGGTGACGACTTCCTTTGCCTTTACTGTTACTTCGCAGGTAGCCGTAACATCGCCGCTCTTTGCGGTGATGGTTGCAGTGCCCGCGCCCTGAGCGGTTACGAGACCTCTCGAACTTACTTCTGCAACGTCCTTGTTGCTGGTCGACCAGCTTACCACCGAGCCATCAGACGTGGTAGCGACGAGCGACTTGGTATCGCCTACCGTCAGTTCAAGTTTGACTTCCGACAAAGTAATGGTGACTTCTTTGCCGCCGTCTTCATTGCCGTTGCCGCAAGCAGCAAAGGCAACCGCCGCGCATACGACCATTATGGCCGCAAGCACTGAGAGCAAGATTTTCTTCATAAATTTCCTCCTGAAAAAATTTATTCATCGTCGGGGTTAAGGGCAAATGAAGATTTTTGCCCTGCCCGATTGATTACCCCTTTATTCCTCATTCATGTATAAATTATCTCGATTATTACTGATACACGCGCACATAGTCGACTTTTATGTCGGCAGAGACGAAGTCGTCGTCGGGACGGAGATTGCCGTCGTACTGACCGCCGACGGCAAGGTTTATGAGAATATAGAAATCTGCGTCGAATGGCGCAGAAGGCTTTTCGGCCTTGTCCGCAGACGCGCTCCACCACGTTGTGCTGTTCACCCTGTAAACTTCTACATCGTCGACATACCACGCGATATAGCTTTCAGTCCATTCAAGACCGTATACGTGCCAATCGCTTATGTCGCTGTTCTCGAATGTATTGTGTTCGGAAGAAGAAGTGCTCGAACCGCTGTTGCCGTAGTGCAGAGTATGGTCGGTGCGATCGGGCTGTCTGCCGCGCGCCTCGACGATGTCTATTTCGCCGCTTGCCGCCCAACCGCCGTACTCGTTACGTGTGCTGTCCGCATCGGAGGGCTGGGGAAGCAGCCAGAACGCCGGCCACATGCCCGTGCCGACGGGCATGCTTATCTTGGCCTCGATATATCCGTAGGTAAAGCTGAATTTGTCGCGCGTAAGTATTCTTGCAGAGGAGTATTCCCTGCCGTCGGGCATAGCCTGTTTTTCGGCGGTGATGGTCATTACGCCATCGGAGACGGTTACAGCGTCCTCGGTATAATACTGCAACTCGCCATTGCCCCAATAGAGAGGGCCGTTCGACTGTCCGTAGACATCTCTTACGCCCGTCTGGTAGCCCCACTTATCCGCGTCGAGGGTATCGCCCTCAAACTCGTCACTCCACGAAAGGTACATCCCGTGCTTCATTCTGACGGGATCGACGGTGACGAGACAGTTGGCCTCCGCGTCGCCCGCCGTTGCCGTAATTACCGCGTCGCCCGCGGAAATGCCCGTGACAATACCGCCGTCCGTTACCGTGACGACGTCTTCATCGGAACTTGACCAAGTTATCGCCGCGCCGTTCGCCGCCGCAGCGGCTATCTCGTACTGCTCGCCGATACCTATCACCAGCTCATCGTCGGAGATGTTTATGCGGTCCTTCGGGGACGTTCCGCCTCCGCACGCCGCAAACAGCACCATTATTGCCGCCAATGCCAGCGAAAAGCACACGACGACAACCGATTTTAACAATAATTTTCCTCTCATTTCCTCACAAATCCCCGCGGGAGCCCCAAGCCCGATCGAGCGCAGTTAAAAATAACCTGAAATTATGCGCCGAACGGCAACGTCACGACAAGGACAACTCTCTAACCGTAAAAAGCGGCTTATCAGAAATAAGCCGTCCTAAGACGACAGAGGTGTCCCAGAGACGTCTTGCAAAGGTATTTTAACATCTTGACAAAGCAATGTCAATATGTCTTGCGCAAATAAAGTTAGACTTTTTCGAAATTTCATCTATTTACACATTTTTCACATAAAAAAATGAACGGTATTTGCAATATTCCGTTTGATAACGAGAGCGCACCAAAAGAAGAAAATCTGCGGCCAGCCGCCGCGAAAACTGTTTTCTGCGCTTTGAAAGGCAAAAAAAATGCGCGGCGGCAGTTGCCGTCGCGCACGCGAGTTACTGAACGATATTCTCCGATATGTAGGGTAAATTCATTAAAATCCGCCAATTCAGCGGAGAGATTTGCCTAGTTCGTACGCGCGGGAGAGCGCTTCGCGACCGGCTATTTCGCCCTTTTGGGTTACGCCGCCCGCAAACACCACGCCTTTGAGCGAACTGCGTTCAAAGCATTCTACCCAGCCCTCTATGCCCTTGACCGTGCCGTCGACGGCAGCGGGCGCGTCGTCGGCGGCCGCAGCGAGCAGATACACCTCGGTGAATTTATAGTCGCCGCCGTAGAGCGGGTTGGTTCTGTCGAGCATAGTTTTGAGATTGCCGCTCATTCCGTAAAAGTATACGGGGGTTGCAAAGACTATTACATCCGCGCCGTTCATTGCCGCCGACACGGTGTTGGCATAGTCGTCGATGACGCACGACGTAACGCATTCCGCCTGGCAGGCAAGACAGCCTCGGCAGAAGGAAATTTCGCCGTCGCGCAGGAAGATCTGCTCCACCTCGTTGCCCGCCTCTTTCGCGCCGACAATGAAACTCTGCGCCAGCGTTTCGGAATTGCCGCCCTTTCTGTAACTTGAACATATTACCAGCACTTTCTTCATAAATATTTTCCTCCGCACGTTGTTAACAGATATATTTTAGCAGAAATCCGGAAATTTTGCAATACCTTGCGCGATTTTGCCGCCAAAAAGGCAATTACCCCCGCACTATGCCGCGACGAACGCCCGATTTTTGCAAACGCGCCCGCTTTGATTTCCTCGACGAAAGGGCATTCAAGACAAGTTTTAAAAGCTCGGAGAAGGGTATTACCGAGAGCGCGGCGGCAACGCAGACCAGCCAGCGCGACAGCGAGAGCCGTGCAAGCCCGAACAGCGCAGAAAGCGGCGTCGCGCAGAGTATTACGTTGACGGCTATGCCCGCCGCAACCGTAACGAGCAACGTTTTATTGGCAAAAAAGCCCTTGCCGAGGGCGGAACGCCGCCCCGTCCTGACGTTGAAAGCGTGAAACAGCTCGGCAAAGGACAGCGTCAAAAAGGCGAGAGTAGTCGCCGTGCGGTTGTCTGCGACCATCAGCCCGAACGCGAACATTCCGACCGTTACCCCCGTAATATATGCCGCCGAACACAGCATATAGGCGAGCGAACCGCGCGAAAACAGCGACTTTTCGGCGCGGACGGGCGGCGACTGCATTGCGCCGCAATCCTCTCTCTCCGCGCCCAGCGCGAGCACGGGGAAGCTGTCGGTTATGAGGTTTATCCAGAGGAGCAGCGTCGAGGGCAGGAACTCGCAGCGGAAGAAGAATATCGTCGCGAAAAGTATGGCGAACACTTCGGCGAGGTTGGTCGAGAGGAAGAACTGAATGGTCTTGCGGATATTGGAGGATATTCTTCTGCCCTCACGCACTGCCGCGACTATCGTCGTGAAGTTGTCGTCTGCAATGACCATATCGGCGACGCTTTTAGTCACTTCCGTGCCGCTTATGCCCATGGCAATGCCCACGTCCGCGCTCTTGACCGACGGCGCGTCATTCACCCCGTCGCCCGTCATTGCAACCACTTCGCCCGAGGCGCGGCGCAACCTTACTATTATATTCTTATGCCTCGGCGAGACGCGGGCGAACACCCGTGCGCGGGAGACCGCCTCCTTCAGCTGCGGCTTGGTCATTTCGTCGAGCATTTCGCCCGTCACTACCTCGTCGGCTCTGCGCGCTATGCCCGCCTTTCTGGCTACCGCGAGCGCCGTTTCGGGGCTGTCGCCCGTAATCATCACCGTGACTATGCCCGCGCCGCGACACTCGGCAACGGCCTCGGGCACGCCGCGCTTCAAGGCGTCGCTCATGCCGCACGAACCGACATATACTAGCCTGTCTTCGGTGAGTTCGCCGCCCTCCTTATACGCAAAGGCAAGCACCCTGAGCGCCTCCGACGACATGAGCGAGCACTCTTTCAGGGCTTCGCGTCTGTCCGCCTCGGTGATAGGGCGAACCCTGCCGTCCTCGGCTATGCGGTCGCAGAGCGGCAATACCTTTTCAGCCGCGCCCTTGGTGTAGACATATCGTCCGTCCGCCCACTCGGTGCAGACGCTCATCAGCTTTCTGTCCGAGGTGAAGGGTATTTCGCCCGTCACGGCAAAGTTTTCCTCCGCGCCGTTCTCGCGCGAATAGAGCTTGCAGGCGAGCTCGGTGGGATCGCCCGACAGCTTGCCGTCGCGCTCCTTTACCCTGTTGCAGGACGCCATACACCGCAATATATGCCCGAGCGAACGCGCATTGACCTTTTCAATCTTCATCTTGTTGCTCGTCAGAGTGCCCGTCTTATCCGTGCAGATAGTCGTACACCCGCCGAGCGTTTCGATACATTTGAGCTTGCGTATAACGACGTTCTGACGGCTCATATTCTGTACGCCCATTGCCATTATTACCGAAACTACCGCGGGAAACCCCTCGGGAACGGCGGCAACGGCGACGGCTACCGCCGTCATGAAGTTTTCCATCAGCCCCGTGCCTCGGGCGAATATGCCGACGAGAAATATGAGCGCGGCGACGGCTATGACGAACGCGGAGATCGCCTTGCCGAGGCGGTTTAAAGCGCGTTCGAGCGGGGATATGCCCTTTTTAACCTCGGTGAGCATGGCGGCGATTGCGCCTATTTCGGTGTCCTTGCCCGTGGCGGTTACCACCCCCTCGCAGCTCCCCCAGACGATATAAGTCGAAGAAAACAGCAGGTTATACGCCGAGGAGAGCGTCGACTGACCGACGACCACCCCCTCGCGCTTGGGTACGGACAGCGACTCGCCCGTGAGCGTAGCCTGATCGCACCGCAGGGAGTTGGACGAGAGTATGCGCATATCGGCGGGCACGACGTCGCCTTCTTCAAGGCAGACAATATCGCCGACGACTATTTCCGTGCAGGCGACGGGCATAATAATTCCCTCGCGCTTTACCCTTGCCGAGGGCGCGGAAAGCTGCCTCAGGCCCTCTATCGCCCTGTCCGCCCGATACTGCTGAATAGTGCCGATGACGGCGTTGAGAAGAATTATGCAGACGATTATGGCGGTATCGACTATGTCCGAGACGCTGCCCGAAAAGAGCGCAATGACCGCCGAAACGAGCGCCGCCGCAATGAGAAGCAGCGTCATGAAATCGCCGAACTGCGAGAAGAACAGCGCGGCTATCGACTGTTTCTTTGCACTTTTAAGCGCGTTTTCGCCGTATTTTGCAAGGCGGGCGGCCGCCTCCTCGTCCGCCAGTCCGTCGGGCGTAGTTTTAAGCTGCGCGAGAACGCGCTCGGCAGACATATCGGCAAACTTCAACATATTATCACCCCGTCAGTTTACGGGCGGATTACCCGCCCTCCTAAACTAACCTATTAAGCCGCGCCCCGCTTTATGCGTAATATGCGAGAAAAAGCGGACACGCCCGCGTTCGTCGGGGGATATGTCCGCACCAATTGAAAAAATCCCCCTTAAAAAAAGGGGATAAATTTTTTATCTTTTTCAGTCCGCGAGGTCGGGGAAACGGGTTTTGAGCAGCCCGAAGACGTACCGAGCGCTCGGCTCTGCGCCGTAGTTGGAGCGCTGGGCGAGCGCCGCGTCTGAATAGCGTTTGAGCTTTTCGGGGTGGGCGGCAAAATCGGCGATAAGGTCGACCGCCTTAGACACGTTGAACTGCTTTATCGCGCTGCCGACGACATTTATATAGTATTCGCCTATCCACTTTTCGATGCTCGTCGCATAGTGCGTCACAAGCTGCGGCACGCCGAAGAAGCAGGGCTCTGCCATGAGGCTTGCGCCGCTCTTTCCGCAGCTTATGTCGGCGGCGGCGATGAGGCGCATTATGTCGTCGGTCAGTCCGAACGGCTTGAAAGTCACCCTGCCGCCCGTTCTGAGCGACAGAAGGTGGTCGTAGAGCTCTCTGTTCCTGCCGCAGACCGTGACGAGGTTGACGGGCAGATCGCGGGCGATAATCTCCTCGCTGAGGGCGCGTATTTTGCCTATGCCGTACCCGCCGTCGGCAATGAGCACGGTGAATTTTTCGGGATCGAGCCCAAGAGCGCGCCTGAGCGTCGGCTTGTCATCAGTTATTTCAAACGCCACTTTCCTGATGAGGAAGGGCACTTTTTTGAGATTGTCGACATTGTACCGCGAGGGATATGTCGCCAATGCCCGCCTGTATTCCTGCTCGGTAGGCACGAGAGTAAGGTCGCACTTATATCTGAACAGCGTATTTATGCGACAGTCGGGGCAATATACGGCGGTGAGCGGGCGGTTTTTCATGTTCATTGCGTAATAGTTGGTCGCCCAATGCGTACTGACGACGAGGTCTGGGCTGAGCTTTTGCATATACTCTATGCCGCGCCTCGCCGCGCCCTTGCCGATGAATACCACCGCGCCCCACGTGGAAAAATACGTGCCCCAGAAGTCCATGTTGAAGGTGGCGAAATGCCCCATCGACGGACTTTTATTGTACAGCTCGACGCTGCGGCGGAGGTGGTTCTGATAGTCGGCAAGCTTTTTGTCGCCGCTCTCCGTGAAGAAGCGGGAGCGCACTACCTCCACCCTGTCGCCATAGAGCCGCTCGAATTCGTCTGCAATGCTGTCGAGCGGCGTTATATGTCCCAGCCCCGCCTCCGTATACAGAAACACGACGCGCGGTTTATCTGCCATACTCAACTCCGTTGGCGGCACTTAATAGTGCCGAAGATTAGCAGAGGCAACGCCGCCTCTGCAATATTATTATAGCCGTTACGGCTCTATTAGTCAACGACTTTGCCTAATTTAACTTATCTTCCAGCTCCTCGGCGTACCTGACGGTCTCCATGGCGTCGCGGCAATACTTGTCCGCGCCGATCATCGCGGCGTATTCCTCGTTGAGCACTGCGCCGCCTACTACCGTCTTTACGGCGGGAAGCTTATCCTTGATGAGCGCGACGGTCTCCTTCATCGACGGAACGGTAGTCGTCATGAGCGCACTCAGCCCGACGATCTGCGCACCCGTCTTTACGGCTTCTTCAAGCACTCTTTCGGGCGGAACGTCCCTGCCGAGGTCATAGACGGTGAAGCCGTAATTCCTTAAAAGCGTCGCGACGATATTCTTGCCGATGTCGTGAATGTCGCCCCTGACGGTGGCGATTACCACCTTGACTTTCTTGGCGTTGTCCGACGGACTGAGGCGCGAACGCACCTCCTCGAACGCCGCTCCCGCCGCCTCGGCACTCATAAGGAGCTGGGGCAGGAATATGGTCTTTTCCTCGAAGCCCTTGCCGACTTCGTCGAGGGCGGGAATAATCTCGGTGTTTACCACTTCGAGCGGGGCGAGCGTTTCAAGAAGCTTAGCCGCCGCGGCCGCCGCCTCGGTTTTAAGCCCCTTTACGACGAAGTAATGAAGTCCCGCCTCCGTCGTTTTTTCGGTCTTTGCCGCCGTGCGCGTCACTTCGCCGACTGTAAGCGACGAGGCGTAGCTTATATATTGCGCACAGCCCGCATCCCTGCCGCTCAATGCCATGAACGATCTTATGACCTTTTCGACCTCGTCGGAATAGGGGTTGTATATCGCCGCCGACAGCCCGCCCGCAAGAGCGAGCGCGAGATAGGTCGAGGTTATGAAGTCGCGCTGGGGCAGCCCGAACGAGACGTTGGAGATGCCGAGCGAGGTGTTGCATTTAAGTTTTTCGCGTATTTGTCTGAGCGAGCCGAGCGTAATATTCGCCGCCCGACTGTCGGCGGATACCGCCGTCGCGAGCGTGTCGAAGATGAGGCGGTTTCTGCCTATCCCGTACTTTTTCGCCTCGGCAATTATTCTGCGGGCAATCTTAACCCTGCCCTCAACGCTGTCGGGAATACCGCTCTCGTCGAGCGTAAGGCAGATTATCGCGCCGCCGTACTTTTTAGCGAGCGGGAAAAATTTTTCCATGCTCTCCCTTTTGCCGTTGACCGAGTTGATGAGCGGACAGCCGTTATACCTTCTTAGCGCGCGCTCCATTGCCTCGGGCGAGGAAGTGTCTATCTGCAAAGGCAGGTCGGTAACCGCCTGAATTTCCGCGACGCACTTTTCGAGCATTGCCGCTTCGTCAATCTCGGGCAGTCCGACGTTGACGTCGAGCGCGTGAGCGCCGCGCTCCTGCTGTCTTACCGCCTCGCCGAGAATATACGTCAGATCACCCTCGCGCAGAGCCTCTTTCAGCCGCTTCTTGCCCGTGGGGTTTATTCTTTCGCCTATCAGCACGGGCGAATGACCGAAATACAGCGCGTTTGTATACGAGGAGATGACCGTCAGATTTTTATCCTCGGCGGCGAGGGGCGAATAGCCCGAAATAGCCGCGCGGAGTTTTTGGATATATTCGGGCGAAGTGCCGCAACAGCCGCCCAGAACGCGCGCGCCGAGTTGGGCGAGTTCCTTCATATCCTCGGCGAATTGGTCGGCGGAGAGCGAATATACCGTCGCGCCGTCCCTCTCCTCGGGCAGCCCCGCGTTGGGCTTGACCACCACGGGAACGGAGGCAACCGCGAGCATGCGGCGCACCACTTCGCGCATTTCGGCGGGGGCGAGCGAACAGTTTACGCCCACCGCGCTGACGCCCAGCCCCTCGGCTATGGCTACCGCCGCCTCGGGCGAAGTACCCGTCATTGTCTTTCCGTCCGCGCCGAATACGAACGTGGCTATTACGGGCAGATTGCTCGCCTCCTTGGCAGCAAGCACGGCGGCTTTTAGCTCGTAACAGTCGTTCATCGTCTCGACGGCGATGAGGTCCGCGCCCGCAGCAGCGCCCGCCCTGACCGTGCGGGCGAATATGCCGACAGCCTCCTCGAAGTCGAGGTCGCCGAGCGGTTTTAAGAGTTTACCCGTCGGGCCTATGTCGAGCGCGACGAAGCGACCGTCATAGCGCGCGCACTCGTTGGCGGCAATTCTGACGGCGGCGGCGACAACTTCTTCGGTCGCGTCGCCGAATTTCAGAGAGTGCGCGCCGAAAGTATTTGCATAGACGACGTCCGCGCCCGCCGCAAGGTATTGGCGGTGAACGGCGGCGATTTCGTCGGGGCGGGTTAAGTTCCAGCTTTCGGGGAGTTCGCCCGCGACAAGCCCGCGCTGTTGGAGCATCGTGCCCATCGCGCCGTCGAGCACGACAAATCCGTCGTCAAGTTTCTGTCTGAATGTCATAGCTTTAATCCTGATGAAAATAGATGAAAAGTTGGGTTAGTTGCGGCATATTCCCGCACCGATTGAATTTTTCAGCCGCGGGGTTTTATGCCGATTATCGCCGTGACCGACTTGGTCGGCGTCATGAAACAGTTGTCGGAAAGCGTAATGCCGATATGCTTTGTGACCGAAAGGGCGGCAAATATGTCGCGTTGAAGCGTAAGCGGCAGGTCGCCGTACCCGCAGGAAAAGCGGTTTTTGTTTGCGCCGTATTCGCGCACGCACATCTCCTGAATTTTATCGCACCAGCCCTCGACGAGCGCCGCGCCGAGCGCCTGCATTGCCGCCGCTTTTGACGCGGACAAGCGGGAATATGCCGCAATCAATCGGTCAATCCCCACGCCCGCCGTGCAGGCGAAAAGCACTATTTTATCGCAACCCGCAAGGCTGAGCGCCAGCGAGTGGCTTCTGACCTTGGCAAAGCCGAGATCGAGGTCGTCGCCGTCGGCAAAATAGTCGTAAATATCGTAGACAGCGCGGAGATCCTGCGCGGCGAGCGCCTCCCTCTCGCACTCGTCGACAAGCGCGACGCTCTCCGCCGAGGGAATGTCGCGGACGGTCAGCCCGAGATAGTGCAGGGTTTCGCGGCGGTCAATGCCGTCGAGCCTGCCGCTTATGACCTTTATCATATTATGTGCGAGAGGTTTGCCATTATTTCCGCGGCAACCTGCGGCTTGTTCATCGAATAGACGTGCACGCCCTTTACGCCGTTGGCATAGAGGTCGATTATCTGCTCGCTCGCGTAGACTATGCCCGCCTGCGTCATTGCGCGGTCGTCGTCGCCGAACCGCTCGACAATGCGCCTGAACCGCGTGGGCAGACTGCCGCCAGACAGCCCGACAATGCGCTTTATCGACTTGGCGTTGGTGACGGGCATTATTCCCGCAATTATCGGCACGTATATGCCCGCCTCCCTGACCTTGGAGAGGAAGTTGTAGAACACGTCGTTGTCGAAGAACATCTGCGTGGTCAGGAAGTCGCAGCCAGCGTCGACCTTGCGCTTCAAGTTCTCTATGTCCGAAAAGAGCGTGGGGCTTTCGGGGTGCCCCTCGGGATAACACGCGCCGCCGACGCAGAAGCCGCCCTCCTCGCGTATT
The DNA here is from genome assembly GCA_944327625.1 of uncultured Clostridia bacterium. GTDB lineage: Bacteria > Bacillota > Clostridia > Christensenellales > Borkfalkiaceae > Coproplasma. Next base: position 16,980 of record CALVHL010000019.1, on the reverse strand, counting down.
TCGGCGACGAGTTCGCTCGCGTAGGAATAGTCGAGGTTGCCCTTGAAATCGGCGGGGAGGTCGCCGCGCAGGGCGAGAATATTCTCTATGCCCAGCGATTTGAGTTCGGCAAGCTTATTTTTAACGTCTGCCTTGTTGGAGGAAATGCAGGAAAGATGGGCGAGCGCCGTCACGCCGAAATCTTCCTTAATGTGCCGCGCGATTGCCACGGTATAGTCGCTCGTACCGCCGCCCGCGCCGTAGGTGACGCTCATGAAGTCGGGTTTGAGTGCGGCTATGCCGTCGACCGCCGCCTTGACGGAGTCGAATTTGTCGCTCGTCTTGGGAGGGAATACCTCGAAAGAGAGGGTTGCGCGTTTGCTTGTAAGTATGTCTATTACTTTCATCTTTGCGTCCTGATTGATATTTGATTTAATTCTACCACAAATCAGCGCGATTAACAACAATAATTTACCGCAATTTGTTATTTGCCCGTTCCTCGCCCGCCGAAAGCGCGGTGCAAGACCTCTCACCCGCATTATTTAAGGCATATATGCGGGGCAATCTGAAATTCTGCATTGGTTGGCACATATATAAGGGGCAATTTGAAATTTCGCGTTGGTTAAGGCATATATGCGGGGCAATTTAAGCAAAATGCGGTCCGCCCGCACGGGCAGACCGCATTTTATTTAACTTTTTGCCTGTCAGAAACCGAAGTATTCCTTTGCGTTGTTGTAGCAGACGTCCTCTACTATCTTGCCGAGCGTTTCAAGCTCGCTCTCGGGATACTGACCGCTCTCTACGAGGTTGCCGAGCATATTGCAGAGTATTCTTCTGTAATACTCGTGACGGGGATATGCGAGGAAAGAGCGGCTGTCGGTGAGCATACCTACCGACTGAGCGACGAGCCCGACCTGCATGAGCGTCTCTAAATTCTGCTTCATGCCGTCCTGCTGATCGAGGAACCACCACGCCGTGCCGACCTGCACCCTGCCCTTGACGCCTTCCTTCTGGAAGCAGCCCGCAAGGACGGTGAGCGCATAGTTGTCGCGGGGGTTGAGGCAATAGAGTATGGTCTTGGGAAGCGCGTCCTGGCTGTCGAGTTCGCCGAGCAGCGCGGAGAGCTTTTCCATATATACGGCGTCCTCTATGGCGTCGAAGCCCGTGTCGGGACCTATCTTTTTGAGCATGCTCTTAGAGTTGTTGCGGAGCGCACCGATGTGATACTGCTGTACCCAGCCGTACTTGACATACTGCTTGCCGAGGAACAGCAGGATATAACCCTTGTACTTGTCCTGCTCCTCGTCGGTGACGACCTCGCCCTTCATTCCTTTGAGGAAGATGGCGTTAGCCTCTTCGTAGGTTGCGGGTGCATAGTGCAGCACGTCGAGCGCGTGGTCGGAGAGCTTAGAGCCCATTTCGTCGAAGTACTTAATTCTGTCGGCGAGCGCGTTGCAGAGGTCTTCGAGCGACTTTATCTCATAGCCGACGACGCCAGCAAGCTGCTTTACCCAATCGGCAAACCACGAAAGTTCGACGTTTATCGCCTTGTCAGGTCTGAACGCGGGACGGACGGTGACTTTCAGCGTCTTGTCGGCATTCATCTTCTTGTGCCATTCGAGGCTGTCGACGGGATCGTCGGTCGTGCAGACGGTTTTGACGTTGAACTTGTACATCATCTCTCTCGCGGTCAGCGTTTCGAGCACTTTGTTTGCCTTATCCCAGATTTTCTTGGCGTTGGCGGCGTTGATTATGTCGTCGATGCCGAAATATCTCTGCATTTCGAGGTGCGACCAGTGATACAGGGGGTTGCCGACGAAATAGGGCATACTCTCGACGAACTGCATATACTTCTTATAGTCGTCGTCGGGACCTGAAATGCTGTCCTCCTCATATCCCCTCGCGCGGAGCGAACGCCACTTATAGTGGTCGCCGTACCTGTCGCCTGCGCCCAGCCAGACTTCCGCTAAGTTGCGGAACTTCTTGTCCTCATATATTTCCTTGGGCTGAAGGTGACAATGATAATCTATAATAGGCATCTTTTCTGCGTGCTCGTGATAGAGCTTCTTCGCCGTTTCGGTTTCGAGCAGAAAGTCCTTATCCATAAACTTCTTCATTATAAAGTTACTCCTGTCTTGAATATTGCTATTTCCCTTGTATTGTTGATTTCGTGTTTCGCAAGCTTGCCGCCCGCAACCTCGACGATGAGGTCGATAAGCTTTTCGAGCTGGGTATCGAAATCGCTGTCGAGCACCGCGCCCGCGTTGAAGTCTATCCAGCCCGGCTTTTTAGCCGCAAGCTCGGAATTGGTGGCAATTTTGAGCGTGGGGATAAAGCCGCCGAAAGGCGTGCCTCTGCCTGTCGTGAACAGCACGAGATGACAGCCCGCCGCGCCGAGATTGGTGACGGCGCACATATCGTTGCCCGGGCCGTTGAGGAGGTTGAGCCCCTTCTTGGTGACGAACCCGTCGTCGAACACTACGTCCGTGACGGGGCCTGAGCCAGACTTCTGCGTACAGCCGCAGGACTTGTCTTCGAGCGTGGTTATGCCGCCCGCCTTGTTGCCGGGCGAAGGATTTTCGCCGACGGGCTGACCGTTGGAACGGAAATAATCTTTAAAGTCGTTGATGAGCCTGACCGCTTTGTCGAAGGTCGCCCTGTCGGCACACCTGTTCATGAGCGCCTGCTCCGCGCCGAACATTTCGGGTACTTCCGACAGCACCGAAGTGCCGCCGACCGACACTATATAGTCGGAAAAGCGTCCGACAAGCGGGTTTGCGGTTATGCCCGACAGACCGTCGCTGCCGCCGCATTTGAGCCCGACTTTGAGGCAGGAAATATCCGTTTCCTCGCGTTTGTCCTTTTTGATGACCTCGGCTATCTGTCGGCAGAGCTCTACGCCCGCCGATATTTCGTCCTCGACTTCCTGACATACGAGGAATTTAATTCTGTCGCCGTCTATTTCGCCCAGACCTGCGCGGAATGCGTCCATCTGATTATTCTCGCAGCCTAAGCCAAGCACGAGCACGCCGCCCGCGTTGGGGTGCTTTACCATCTTCTGGAGCATGAACTTGGTGCGCTCGTGGTCGTCGCCCAGCTGCGAACAGCCGTAAGGGTGCGTGAATGTGAATATTCCGTCGAAACCCTCCTCGCCGTACTTCGCTTTGAACGTATCGACTATTTCCTTTGCCTGACCGTTGACGCAGCCGACGGTGGGAATTATCCACAGCTCGTTGCGGATGCCGACGTCGCCGTTCTTGCGGCGGTAGACGTTGACCTTGCGCATCTTGCCCGCAGGCAGGGCGCACTCCACCTTGTCATAGCTGTATTCAAGATTTTCGTTGAGGTTGGTCTTTACGTTGTGAGTATGCACGTGCTCGCCCGTGGCGATGTCGCGCGTTGCGTGCGCTATGGGCGTGCCGTACTTGATGATGTTTTCGCCGCACTTTATGTCGCGGAGCGCAAACTTATGCCCCTTGGTTATGTCCTCGGCAAGCGTTACACCCTGCTCGACTTCGCCCTTTTTAAGGTCTGTGAGCGCCACCGCGACATTGTCGGCAACATTGATTATTATTGATTTCTTAGCCATTTACAAACCTGTCGACTGCGGCTTTCATGCCGTTCTTATCCATATCTTCGAGGTACTTTGCGACGGTTGCGGTGATCTCGGGATGAAGTTCGTTCATATCGATTTCCCACGCAGCCTTCCAGCCGAGCGCCTTCTTTGCGAGCGCAACGTAGTCGCCGTCGAACTCTGCCCAGAGTTTTGCCCAGTATTCGAGATATTCGGGATCATCTTTGAGCGCGATCTTCTCCTCGCCCCTTACGCCCTTGTGGAATTCGACTATCGCAGCGAACGAGAACAGCAGGTGCTGAGGCAGCGCGCCCTTTATGCGGATATAGTCTTCGAGCGTGGGCAGGAGACGGGTGCGGAACTTGGTCGTCGAGTTAAGCGCTATGCTCATAAGCTCGTGCCTGATAAAGGGGTTCTTATACCTCTCGATGACGCTGTTCGCAAAGTCGATCATCTGATCCTGAGGCAGGTCGATGGTCGGGTTGACCTCGTCGAAGATGAAGTCGTGAACGTACTTGCCGATTACGGGATCGTTGACCGATTCGCCTACCGTGTCTATGCCGCACAGATATGCGACGGGCACCATTGCCGTGTGCGAGCCGTTGAGAATTTTGACCTTTCTCTGCTTATAGGGCTTTATGCTGTCGGCAAATATGACGTTGAGCCCCGTGCTGTCGGCGGGAAGATACTTCTGAACGACGGGTTCTTTTTTGAGTACCCAGAGGTGGAATATCTCGCCCTTGACGACGTTGTTGTCGATATAGCCCGTCTCCTTCTGTATTTCCTCTATCTCGTTTCTCGGATAGCCGGGGACTATTCTGTCGACGAGCGTCGAGGTGAAGTGGTTAGCCGTCTGCATCCACTTGATGAACTTTTCGTCCATCTTGTTTATCTTTGCAAGCTCGGTAAGGCACCTGTAAAGCTCGTCGCCGTTGTTGTCGATGAGCTCGCAGGGGACGATTGCAAGTCCCTTGCTTATGTCGCCCTTGAAGTGGTCGTACCTCCTCTTTAAGAGGGCGAGCAGCTTGCCGGGGAAGGACTTGGGGCATACCGAGAAGTCGGTATCGGTGGGATCTACCGCAATGCCCGCCTCGGTGGTGTTGGAGATTATTACCTGCAGATCTTCGCTTTCGCCGTAGGAAAGGAAGTGCTCGTACTGGGTGAAGGGGTTGACGCAGTCGCCGATTACGTCGATGACGCGGCTGGACTTAACCGTCTTGCCCTTGTCGATACCCTCGAGACGGAGGGTGTAGAGCCCGTCCTGATCGGCGAGTTCCTTAACTCTGCCGAAGGGCATGGGCTGGACGACGGCGACCGACGAATTGATTGCGCCCTTGTCGTTGAGGTCCTGAATAATCCATTCAATGAATGCGCGGAGAAAGTTGCCTTCGCCGAACTGCATGATCCTTACAGGTCTTTCGGGTTTGGCGAACAGTTTTTTGCTTATTATTTCCATGGTCCTGATTTTATCTCCTTATCGTGTTACTGCCTTTCCATATCCGAAGGAATGGCCTGCTCGGTCTCCTTGTCGTAGAGGTAAGCCGCCTTGTAGGGTACGCAGAAGTCAAACTCGTCGCCCATCTTGGGTGCGTCGTGAGGGTTGACCTTGAGTATTACGTTGACCTTGCCGACGTTGGCATAGACGTTGGTGGTGTCGCCGAGAAGCTCGGTAAGGTCGACCTTGGACTTGACGAGATATTCGTCCTTGCCCGCCTTGCCGTCCTTTGCAAGCTTGATTGCCTCGGGACGGAACGCAAGCACGACTTCCTTGCCCTCTATGGACGCGACGTCCTTAACTATCGGCTTGACGTCATAGCTCAGTCCGTCGCCGTTGACGAACTTGCCCTTCTCTATCCTGCCGTTGACGAAGTTCATGGGAGGCTCGCCTATGAAGCCTGCGACGAACAGATTTTTGGGATAGAAATACAGCTCGTAAGGCGTACCTATCTGCTGAACGTAGCCGCCCGATTTCATGACGACTATTCTGTCGGACATGGTCATTGCCTCGGTCTGGTCGTGGGTGACGTAGATGGTCGTAGCGCCGACCGAACGGTGTATCTGCTTGATTTCCGATCTCATGGTGACGCGCTGCTTTGCGTCGAGGTTGGACAGCGGTTCGTCCATGAGGAAGATGTTGACCTTTCTTATGAGCGCGCGGCCGACGGCGACACGCTGGCACTGACCGCCCGAAAGGTTACGGGGGAATCTTTCGAGATAGTCGGTAAGACCGAGTATCTTAGCCGTCGCCTGTACCTTTTCCTCGATTATGTCGGCGTCTATGCCCTCGAGCGTAAGGCCGAACGCCAGATTTTCATAGACCGTCAGGTGGGGATAGAGCGCGTAGGACTGGAATACCATGGCTATTCCCCTCTCCCTCGAAGTCATCTGGTTGGCGAGCTTGCCGTCAATATAGAACTCGCCCGAGGTGATGTCTTCGAGCCCGGCTATCATTCGGAGCGTCGTCGACTTGCCGCAGCCCGAATCGCCGACGAGACAGATGAATTCGCCGTCGTTAATCTCCATATTGAAATCATGCACGGCGTGGTAGCCGTTGGGGTAAACTTTGTTTACGTCCTTGAATAACAAATGTGCCATATATTTTCCCTCTCGTTACTTTATTATTTATTTAAGATCCGCGGTGGCGATATTGTCCATATCGTCATAAGTCTGGTTTTCACCGCACATTCCCCAGATGAAGGTGTAGTTGTAAGTGCCTACTCCGCTGTGAATCGACCACGAAGGAGAAATTACCGCCTGTTCGTTGTGCATGATTATGTGGCGCGTTTCCTGAGGGGTGCCCATGAGGTGTATTACCGCCTGGTCTGCGGGCACTTCAAAGTACATATATACTTCCATTCTCCTCTCGTGAGTGTGGCTGGGAAGCGTGTTCCACGCGCTGCCTTCGGCAAGTTCCGTCATGCCCATGGCGAGCTGACAGCTCTCGCAGACGTCGCCGATTATGAACTGGTTGATAGTTCTCTTGTTTATGGTTGCCTCGCTGCCGAGGTGGCGCTGTACGCAGTACCTCACGCCCTCGGGTGCGGGCTTGCCCTCTACGGGCTTGACAATTTTGACGGTGGGATAGGTCTTGTGAGCGGGGCAGCTGTTGATGTAGAACTTGGCGGGATGAGCGGCGTCGACGGAGGCAAAGACTATGTCCTTGGTGCCCATGCCGATGTAGATGCCCTCCTTGAAGCCTATTTCATACTTCTTGCCGTCGAGCGTTATCGTACCCGCGCCGCCTATGTTGATGACGCCCATCTCCCTTCTTTCGAGGAAATAGTCGGTAGCCAGCTCCTTGAAAGTGCCGAGCGAGAGCGTCTTTTTGACGGGCATTGCGCCGCCCGCGATTATTCTGTCCTGATGAGAATAGGTCAGAAGTATGTCGTCTGCGGCGAACAGCTCCTCTATGAGATATTTTTCCCGAAGTTCCTTGGTGTCGTAATGCTTGGAATCGTCGGGGTGATTTGAATACCTTACGTCGAATTTCATTTTAAGTTATATACCTCTTTAATATTTGTCGTTCAACGGTCGGGCGGAAGCCTTATACTTCCTCCCACACCTTTCTGACGAATTGCGAGCAGGGCACTATGTCCTCGCCCGTCGTGCCTTCGAGCACGAGCACGGCGTTTTCGTCGTACGCCTTTATTCTTGAAAGTATTGCGGGATAGTCAAACATTCCCTTGCCGGGCGCAACCTGCTTTACCTTGCCGTCAACCACCACGAAATCTTTGAGGTGGAAGACGATTATTCTGCCCGCGAAGGTTTTAAGCCCCTCGTCGAGAATGTCGAGATAGTCGGCATAGTTAGAGCCGTCGAGATAGTTATATATGTCGAATATAACTTTGACGTTGGGGCGGTTTACGCCGTCCACGGCGCGCTTCAAGGTCTTTACGTCGTAACAGACGTGCCCCGCCGCGCCCTCCATGCCGATATATGCCCCGACTTCCGCGGCGTAGTCGGCAAGCTCCGTAAAGGTCGAAATGACCGTCGAGAGCGCCTCCTCCGTGCGGTTGAGCGGGTTATACGTCCACTTGTCGTCGTTGAACGAGCCCGTTTCGCTGCCGACCGTGTCGCAGCCCAAGAGGTGCGAATATCTGAGATAGTCCTTGAATATCTCCTTGCACCTCTTTACCTTTTCCTTGTCCGAATGGACGGGGTTGAAGTACGCGCCGATGAGCGAGACGTCAATTCCGCCCGCCCTGAGCGCGTCGCCCAGCGCGCGCGCCTTGTCCTCGTCGAGCGCCCCCGCAGTATAGGGAATTTCGTCGATGAACTTATACGCGACGAGCTGAACGGCGTCTATGCCGCACTCCTTTATCTTTGCGACCGCAGCCTCGGCGCCCCTGACGCCGAGGTCGTGCGTGCGAAAAGCTATCTTCATTATCTCTGAACTCTGCCGCTGCCGTCGCCGCCTGCGAGAGCCTCGACTTCCTTTCTCGAAACGAGGTTGAAGTCGCCGGGAATGGTGTGTTTGAGCGCGGACGCAGCTACGCCGAATTCAAGCGCCGACTTGAAGTCCTTGCCGTCGAGGAAGCCGCAGATTACGCCGCCCGCGAACGAGTCGCCGCCGCCGACTCTGTCGACGATGGGATGTATGCTGTATTCCTTGGAATGATAGAATTCCTTGGTCTCTGCACAGTAGATGCAAGCCGACCAGCCGTTATCCGAAGCCGAGTGCGAAACCCTGAGCGAGGAGATGGCGTACTTGAAGCCGAACTTTGCAACCATCTGCTCGAATATCGACTTATAGCCTTCGAGGTGAAGCTTGCCGCTCGTTACGTTGGTGTTTTCGGGCTTGAAGCCGAGCACGAGTTCTGCGTCCTCCTCGTTGCCGATACATACGTCGACGTACTTCATGAGGTTGGTCATGACCTTCTGAGCCTTTTCGCTCGACCAGAGCTTCTTGCGGAAGTTGAGGTCGACGGATACGGTAACGCCGTGCTTCTTTGCGGCTTTGAGAGCCTCCTCGGTGAGGACGGCGGCAGAATCGGAAACTGCGGGAGTAATGCCCGTGAAGTGGAACCAGTCAGCACCCTCGAAGATTGCGTCAAAGTCGAAATCCTTTGCGGTAGCCGTCGTGATGGACGAGTGAGCTCTGTCATATACGACCTTGGAAGGACGCATTGCCGAACCCGTTTCGAGATAGTAGATGCCCAGTCTTTCGCCGCATCTTGCGATGTGGTCGGTCTCTACGCCGTACTTTCTGAGGGCAGCGATTGCGCAGTCGCCCAGCTCGTTTGCGGGGAGCGCGGTGACAAACTCTGCCTTATGACCATAGTTTGCGCAGGATACAGCCACGTTGGCTTCGCCGCCGCCGTAGTTGATGTCGAACTCGTCTGCCTGAATGAACTTCTCGTTGTTGGGTGTCGAAAGGCGGAGCATGATCTCGCCCATGGTTACTATCTTTTTCATAATTCAATTTTCTCCTGAATTTTATTTTTTATTTTTTTAAGATTTTGAGATTTTTACTTTGCCTGCACGAGGTGAACGGCGAAGCCGCCGAACTGGTCTTTGAGGTATGCGACGGTGAGGTTGCCCGCCTTGTCGTACTTGAAGCTCGTCTCGTCGGCTTCAAAGCCCTTCATTTTAAGCTGATATACCGCCCTCTTTACCGAGTTGGTGGATATTGCGAGGTGCCCCATGTCGCCCCTGAACGGCGATTTCATGCACTCTACATAAGTCGAAGCGAATACCGAGCTGTTGCCGACCTTCTTGGTGAAGCCGAACGCCTCGTCATACTTGTCCGCAACCGCCTCCGCCTCTGCCGCGTCCTTGCAGTTGATACCGACGTGAACGAGCTTGAAGTCGAGCATCTTTGCGATGGCTTCCTTGCAGAGCGCGGTTATGCCCTCCCAGTTCTCCTCGTCGAGCATCTTTGCGGGCACTATCCAGCTGCCGCCGCAGCAGACTATCTTGCTGTACGAGAGATAGCTGTTGAGGTTGTCGGGGCTGATGCCGCCCGTGGGCATGAAGCGCATTGTAGTGTAAGGTCCGCAGACCGACTTGATGTATGCAAGCCCGCCCGCCTGCTCGGCAGGGAAGAACTTGACGAAATCAAGCCCGAGTTCGAGCGCCTGCTCTATCTCGCTTGCCGACGAAAGGCCGGGCGCGAAGGGAATGCCGCTGTCGAGACAGTGCTTTACGACCTTGGGATTGAGCCCGGGCGCAACGCAGAACTTTGCGCCTGCCGCATAAGCCGCGTCCGCCTGCTCGCAGGTCAGAACCGTGCCCGCGCCGACGAACATATCGGGATATGCCTTGGTCATTCTCCTTATGACCTCGTCCGCTCCCTTTGCCCTGAACGTCACTTCGGCACAGTTAATGCCGCCGTCGCGGAGAGCCTTGGCGAGCTTTTCGGCATTCTCGACTTTGTCGAGTTTGATTACCGGCACTACGCCGACGTTGCCGAATTCTTCGACAACCGCATCGAGTTTTTCTTTAATTGTCATATAACTTTCTCCTTATATGCAGAGCCGCAGAAAATTGCAGCCCCCGCACGTTTTACCCGACAATATTATATAACGCGGGCGGGTTGCAGTCCATATATAAAACGGATATATCGATGTATTTTTCGGACATAAAGACAGGGCGGCGAAAATGACGAAACAAAAAGCCCGCGACAGGCGCGGACGAGCAAAAAAAGATTGTTGACAAACGGCGCAAGGAGTGATAATATATTGACAGAAAGGGAGTAGTTACACTTTTGCATCGTCAACACGGCTTTCGGTCGGGGAAACAATCCGTACGCGACAGCCCGGTGCTCAGCGCGATTGAATACTTTTTTCGTGAACAAGACTTTCGGCATGGGCGCCGCAGGTCTTTTTTTATTTATTTTGCCGCATAATATAGAGGCGAAGCCTTACGGGGCGACGCCCGAAAACATGGAGGAACTATGCAATACTTTAACTCTGACAGCCGCAGCGCGCTGGACGACGTAGGCTCGTCGCCGCAGGGACTGAGCGAACGGCAGGCGGCCGAAAGGCTTGCCGCCGAGGGCAAAAACGCCCTCGAAGGCGCGAAGAAAAAGCCGTTCATTCTCAAATTCCTGTCGCAGTTCACCGATCCGATGATAATCGTGCTGCTCGTCGCGGCGGTCGTCTCGTCGACGATAGCGCTCGTGAGAAATGAATATTCCGAGCTCATCGACAGCGCGATAATACTGCTCATCGTCATCGTCAACGCGGTCATAGGACTTGTGCAGGAGAGCAAGGCGGAAAACGCGCTCGAAGCGCTGAAAAACAACAATAAGCCCTACTCTAAGGTGCTGCGCGACGGCGAACGCAAGGTCATACCCACCGAGGACATAGTGCGGGGCGACATAGTCATTCTCGAAGCGGGCGACGTAGTGCCCGCCGACCTGCGCCTCATCTCCTCCGCCTCGCTCAAAATCGAGGAAGCGGCGCTTACGGGCGAGTCGGTACCCGTCGAAAAGGACGCCGACGCGATAGTCGGCGAAAAGGCGGCGCTGGGCGACAGAATAAACATGGCGTATTCGACGGGAACGGTGACTTACGGCAGGGGCAGCGGCGTTGTAGTAGCCACAGGCATGCACACCGAGACGGGCAAGATAGCCAAGATGCTGACCGAAGTCAAGGAGAGCCCCTCCCCCCTCAACCGACAACTTGCGAAAACTGCGAAAATTCTGTCGATAGGCGTGCTCGCCGTCGCCCTCGTCATATTCCTCGTCAGCGTATTCGGCTACAAGGCGGATGCGATGAACGCGTTTATGACCGCCGTGGCAATTGCCGTCGCCGCCATACCCGAGGGACTGCCCGCGGTAGTGACGATAGTGCTGGCCATGGGCGTACAGAAGATGAGCAAGCGGCGGGCGATAGTCAAAAACCTCCCCTCCGTCGAAACACTGGGCTGTTGCGAAGTCATCTGTTCGGATAAGACGGGAACGCTTACCCTCAACAGAATGACCGTACGGGAAACATATTGCGCGAGCGGCGACGAGGAGCTGCTCAACGAGATAATGGCGCTGTGCAACGACAGCGTAAAGACGGCGGACGGGCTGGCGGGCGATCCCACCGAGACGGCGCTCGTGGCGTATTTCGAGGAGCGCGGCGGCAACTTCGACGAGCTTGCCAAAACTTGCCCGCGAATAAACGAACTGCCCTTCGACAGCGGCAGAAAGCTGATGACGACCGTGCACGAGACCGCGGAGGGCGTATTCTCCTACACCAAGGGCGCACCCGACATACTGCTGTCGCGCTGCGCTTACGTCTTGACCGAAAAGGGCGCAAAACCGCTCGACGACGGCGCGAGGGCAGCGATTGCCGAGGCAAATTCGCGCATGGCGAACAAGGCGCTTAGGGTGCTCGCCGCGGCATATTGCGAGGGCAATACGCTTGAAGAAAGCAATATGGTATTCGTCGGACTGACGGGAATGATAGATCCGCCGAGGTCGGAAGTCAGGGCGGCGGTAGCCGAGTGCCGCACGGCGGGAATACACGTCGTAATGATTACGGGCGACCACCCCGACACGGCTAAGGCGATCGCGCGGGAGCTGGACATTCTGCGCGAGGGCGACCTGACGGCGACGGGCGCGGAGCTGGACGCGATGAGCGACGAACAGCTCAACGCCGACATACAGAAATATTCGGTATTCTCGCGCGTCAGCCCCGAAAACAAAGTGAGAATAGTCAGGGCGTTCAGACATAACGGCAAGGTCACGGCTATGACGGGCGACGGCGTCAACGACGCCCCCTCCATCAAGGAGGCCGATATAGGTATAGGAATGGGCATTACGGGCACTCAGGTTTCCAAGGAGGCCGCCGACATAATTCTGACCGACGACAACTTCGCCACCATAGAGGGCGCGGTCGAGGAAGGCAGAAAGATATTCTCCAACATAACCAAGGCGATACAGTTCCTGCTGTCGGCGAACATTGCCGAAGTGCTGTGCCTGTTTATCGCGACGGTCATATTGAACGTCGAATTCCTGACGCCCGTAATGATACTGTGGGTAAACCTCGTGACCGACAGCTTTCCCGCGCTGTCGCTCGGCACGGAGGGCGCGGAAAAGGACGTAATGAAGCTGCCGCCGAGAAAGAGTAATACCTCGCTGTTTGCGGGCATGCTCGGCAAGGACATACTCATTCAGGGCATAATGCAGACGGCGCTCGTCATGCTGGCGTTCTCGATAGGATACTACGTTATGCCCGACGGCATAGAAAACCACGACGTGGCTATGACAATGGCGTTCGTCAGCCTGTGCTTCATTCAGCTTTTCCACTCCTTCAACCTGCGTTCGCAGCGAAATACCGTGCTGACGAGAAAGTTCTTCAACAACAAGTACCTCGATCTGTCGGCGCTGCTCGGCATTGTGCTGACGCTCGTCGTCGTGCTCGTACCCTTCTTCAACGACATATTCCACACCGCTCCCCTCAACGCCACCGAATGGGCGATTGCGATAGGCATATCCGTGGCAATTATCCCGCTCGTCGAATTGCAGAAGCTCATAGAGCGTCTGATATTCAGAAAAAAGCGCAATTGACGCGGCAATATGCCGCAGATAACGCGCATTTTCTCGCGGCGCAACGCCCGATAAAGCGCAATATTGAGAGCTGTTGATATTTTGGTAAAAGGGGCGGCAATATGCCGCAGATAACGCTGAAATCAAGTCAGAAGACAGACAGAAAATCCCCGCCGCGAAAGCACTTTCGCGGCGGGGATTTTTATGGACTTATAAGGCAGAATTTAAGCGCCGCAACGCTGGGCGTTGCGGCGCACTGTCGGAAAAATTATCGTCTTGTCCCTCGCGGCGGGAGCGCATTGCTCCAAGCCGAAGCGGAGATTATCTTACGCAGTCGGCATATAGAGGGAACGCGTCGCACAGCGCCTTGACCTCTGCTGTGACGTGAGCGAAGCTCTCTTCCTTCTTTTCGATGACTTCGGCGATGAGGCGGGCAATCTTACTCGCTTCCTCCTCCTTCATTCCGCGCGTGGTCATGGCGGGCGTACCCAGCCTTATGCCGCTCGTGACGAAGGGCTTTTGCGTGTCGAAGGGAATGGCGTTCTTGTTGACGGTGATATGCACTTCGTCGAGCATCTTTTCCAGCTCTTTGCCCGTAATGCCCTTGTCGGTGAGATTGAGAAGTATGAGGTGGTTGTCCGTGCCGCCCGAAACCATTCTGATGCCGAGCTTTTTAAACTCGTCCGCCATTGCCGCAGCATTTTTGACAATCTGCTGCTGATATTCCTTGAATTCGGGGGTGAGCGCTTCCTTGAAAGCCACTGCCTTTGCCGCGATTATGTGCATGAGCGGGCCGCCCTGTATGCCGGGGAATATAGCCTTGTCGATTGCCTTGCCGTACTCCTCCTTGCACATTATTACGCCGCCGCGAGGACCTCTGAGCGTCTTGTGCGTCGTCGTGGTGACGAAATCGGCATAGGGCACGGGCGAGGGATGAAGCCCCGCTGCGACAAGCCCCGCGATATGCGCTATGTCGACCATCATATACGCGCCAACCTTGTCGCAGATCTCGCGTATGCGCTTGAAATCAATTACTCTCGGGTATGCGCTTGCGCCCGATACGATGAGTTTGGGCTTACATTCGAGGGCGATCTTCTCCATCTCGTCATAGTCGATGAGCTCGTCCTCCTTGCTTACGCCGTAGGGAACTATGTTGAAGTATTTGCCCGAAATGTTGACGGGCGAGCCGTGCGAAAGATGTCCGCCGTGGGCGAGGTTCATACCCATTACGGTGTCGCCCGGTTGAAGCATTGCAAAGAACACCGCAAGGTTTGCGCTTGCGCCCGAGTGCGGCTGTACGTTGCAGTATTCGCAGCCGAATATCTCTTTGAGCCTGTTTCTCGCCAGGTCTTCGGCGATATCGACAAACTGACAGCCGCCGTAATACCTGTGCGCGGGATAGCCCTCGGCATACTTATTGGTGAGGTGCGAGCCCGCCGCCGCGAGCACCGCGGGGGAGACGAAATTTTCGCTTGCGATGAGTTCGATATTGCCCTGCTGTCTGCCGAGTTCGAGCTTCAACGCCTCGGCGATTTCGGGATCGGTCTTTTCTATCAGAGAGATGTCAATCATGGTAAACTCCGTAAAAATTTATAAATATGCAATAATCTTAACATACTTTTTGAAAATATACAATAATTTGAGTGTATTTTTTCAAAAATTTAATTATCTTACGCAATTTATTCATTCTCCCGCTACTTTGCGTCAGTGCCGAACCAGAAGGCAGCCGGCTCGTCCGAGTTTCTGAGTATTCGCTTCATTATGTCATAGCCGGGCTTGGACTTGCCATTGAGCCACTCGCTCACCTGGCTCTGCTTTACGCCCGCAAGTTTGGCAAACTGCGTCTGAGTTATGCCCTTAATCTCTAAATATTCCGTCAAAATCTCTGAAAATTCCATACCTCGATAATATAGAAAATTCTATGATTTTGCTTGAAGTATAGAATTTTCTATACGCCCGAAGCGCCCCGCGGAAGGATATGCGGACGGCGCCACGAAGGCGAGTACGGGGCGGGTTTGCGCGTCTGCGCGAATACCTCTGCCCTGTACGGAAATATTATTTTCAGCACACAAAAAAGAATACGCCCCGCGAAAATATTTTCGCGGGGCGCAGGCAATAAGCCGATTGTCGTCCTTTCAGAGGTTTTCGTCGAAAAACTCATCCGCCTGACTTTGCGACATATAGCCGAGAGACTTATTTACCATCTCGCCACCCTTGAATACGCCGACGAGGGGTATGCTCATTATGCCGTAACGCGCCGCAAGTTCCATATTTTCGTCGATGTCGACCTTGACGAATACCGCCTTGTCGGCAAATTTTTCCGAACACTTGTCCATAACGGGTGCGAGCATTCTGCAGGGCTGGCACCAGGTGGCGAAGAAGTCGCACACGACGGTCTTGCCGCCCGCGATGAGTTCATCGAATTTCTTAACGTCTATTTTCTGCGTCATAGTCCTTTCCTCCCTCAATTATTTTCTTCCAAAAATTCGTAAATATCCCCGAACGCCACGGCTTTTACCGTGCCGTCGGACATCTTCTTGATATTGACCGAGCCGCTTTCGAGCTCGCTTCCGCCGATTACCGCGACGTACTTCGCGCCCAGCTTGTCCGCATACTTGAACTGCGCCTTGACCGAACGCGACATGAGGTCGCACTCCGCCGCTATCCCGCGGGAGCGCAGAGAATTGGCTATTTCAAACGCCCTTGCGCGGGTTTCATCGTCCATGCCCGCGAGATATATTTCGGGTACGGGCGGTTCGGGGAAGGGCACGGAGGTATTGTCCATTAAAAGCAGCAGCCTTTCAAGCCCTGCGGCAAAGCCTATCGCGGGCACGTTTCCGCCGCCGAGTTCGGCGATAAGTCCGTCATATCTGCCGCCGCCGCAGACCGTACCCTGCGCGCCTATCGAGGTCGAAACGAACTCGAATACAGTGCGGGTATAGTAGTCCAGCCCCCTTACTATGTCGGGGTTGACGGCGTATTCCACGCCCAGCCCGTCGAGGAGCGACTTCACCCGCTCGAAGTGCGCGCGGCAGTCGGGGCAGAGATAGTCGAGTATCTTGGGTGCGCCCGCAGTAATGGCTTTGCACTTCTCCTCTTTGCAGTCTATCATGCGGAGGGGGTTCTTGTCGAACCGCTCGTTGCAGGTTGAGCACATTTCGGAAAGGTGCGGGCGGAAATAATCTTTGAGCGCCTTGTTGTATTCCGCGCGGCAGCTCTTGCAGCCTATCGAGTTTATTTCCAGACGGGTGCCGTTTATTCCCAGCTTTTTGAGGAACGAGGAGGCGGCGAATATAACTTCCGCATCGGCTTCGGGCGCGGAAGTGCCGAATACCTCTATGCCGAACTGGTGAAATTCGCGCAGTCTGCCCGCCTGCGGACGCTCGTAGCGATAGCAGGGCGTAATATAGAACGCTTTGAGGGGAAGCGGCGCGTTGGCAAGTCCGTTTTCGATGAACATTCTCGCCGCGCCCGCCGTGCCTTCGGGCTTTAAGGTTATGCTTCTGCCGCCCTTGTCCTCGAAGGTGTACATCTCCTTGGTGACGACGTCCGTCGTCTCGCCCACTCCGCGCTGGAAAAGCTCGGTATGCTCGAATACGGGCGTGCGTATCTCCCTTATGTTGAACGCCGCGGCAACCTCTCTTGCCGCATTTTCGACAAACTGCCACTTATAGCTGTCTGCGGGCAGTACGTCCTTCGTACCTTTGGGTATGGTAATCATCATGTTCTCCTTTTCGTAATTTTGTCGCTTGGTGACAGCGACAAAATTGACGAGTTCGAGGGCGTTGCCCTCAGCGGCGCAATCTTAAAGCGCTCTCAAATGTTATAATTGCGCCGCTTTCACCTACTGAGGTGCAAGTGTGCACAAATTGGGACGAGCGGCACATTTCATAGGACAGTGTGGTACACTGTCCGTGTGGCGCGGAGAGACCGCGACATGCCGAGC
>CALVHL010000018.1 GCA_944327625.1 uncultured Clostridia bacterium | reverse complement strand
AGACAACGCTACCCAGGGCGCAAAGGCTACCATAAGCATTCAGATGGGCGTAAACGGCTCGGCGATAGACATCGAGGCTGCAACCATAAAGGTAAGCAACGTCGTCTTCGGCGCACCCGTAGCCGACGCTGAATAAGCGTATTGCCTTCGGGCAATGAAGTTATAGTAAATTTCGCCGCTGTCGCCAACGGCAGCGGCGAAAAAATATTTTTTAGAGGCATTTTCTAACATTTAAGGAGGACAGAAAATTGTCAAAAAAACTTGTCAAGAGAATAGTCTTGGGCGTAGTTTCGGTGATTCTTGTCGTCGTAATGATCGTCGGCAATATAATCATCAATAATTATGCCTACATCCTCAATCAGGTTTTCGCTGGCGATACGACCGATTATGGCGGAGCAAGCGCAGAACTTGAAGAAGGCGACGAGGTAGTTCAGAGATTGGGCGAGGAGAGCATGGTGCTCCTCAAAAACGAAGAATCTTTCCTGCCTCTTAGCAAAGACACCAAGCTTAACCTGTTCGGTTGGGCGGCTACCGATCAGGGCTTCCTGCTCGTCGGCGGCGGCAGCGGCGGTACGGTTATTGCCGAAGCAAACAAGGTTACGCTTACCAAGGCGCTCACCGAAGAAGGCGTCGAATACAACGAAGCTCTGCTTGCCTCTTACAGCGCTATAAGCTCGACCGACGCAGATAAGAACAGCAACTCTCCCGACTCCATGGCGGCGCTCGCCAATCCCGACGGTTCGTTCTACACCGCAGACAAAATGAGCCAGGCAAAGTCGTTCTCCGATACGGCTGTCGTAGTACTCAGCAGATTCTCAGGTGAAAACGCAAGCCAGACCGAACTTATCGATATCGGCACTTACAAGAACGGTACTTTCCTTGAACTTACCGCAAATGAAAAGGCCATGCTCGATGCGCTTGAATCAAACAACTTCAACGTAATCGTGCTTTTAAACACCTGTAACAATATGGAATTAGGCTTCCTTGAAGACTATGACTGCATCAAGGCGGCTCTCTATATAGGGCTTCCCGGCCAGTCGGGCGCCCTCGCAATCCCCAGAATTCTCTATGGCACCGTAAATCCTTCCGGTAGAACGGCGGATACGCTTGCCTACGATTATCAGACCAATAACCCTACCTATCTCAACGCGAGATACGTAAACAACAGCATGGCTTATGCCGAGGGCATCTATGTCGGCTACAAGTGGTATGAAACCGCCGACGCAGAGGGCTATTTCGACAGCGTTTCCAACAGCTACGGCACGGGTTATGACGGCGTCGTTCAGTATCCTTTCGGCTATGGCCTTTCCTATACCGAGTTCTCGTGGGAAGTAAAGTCCATCAACTGGAGCCCCGATAGCGACGATATGTCAACGGATGTCACTTATGAAGTAGTGGTAGAGGTACACAACGACGGCGATGTCGCCGGCAAGGACGTTGTCGAACTTTACTACACTCCTCCCTATACTGAGGGCGGCATCGAAATGGCAGAGATGAACCTTCTCGCGTTCGCCAAGACGCCTGAAATTCAGCCTCATAAGTCTGAAACCGTCACCCTCACGTTCACGGCTTACGACCTCGCTTCTTACGACGTAAGCGGCAACGGCTCCTATAAGGTTGCCGTAGGCGACTACTATATCAAGCTCATGAAGAACGCTCATGACGCTGCGACCATGGTAGACAATGAAAGCAATTCTTACCTTCTCTATTCGACGGGGCTTGAATACACCACCGATCCCGTTACGGGCGAAGTAGTTGAAAACCGTTTCACTGGTTCCAATGCCTATGCAAACACCCCTATCGACGGTTCGTCCGTGATAGCAGGCGGCGTCGAATACCTTTCGAGGGCAAACGGATTTGCAAACTATAACGAAATAGTTGCAGGTTCGCCCAACAGCTCTGTCAATACCGTCGGCCGTTATGAGTATGACGGATATGACAACGCAGATCTTACGGGTATCGAATACGGCGTTGACAGCGGTCTCTATCTCGTACAGGTAGAGAACGAGGACGGCACTTACAGCCGCGCTACCGAAGACCAACTCAACGGCCTCGACGAAGAAGCTAACCTCGTCATCAATGAAGAACTCATGGATGAGCTCGTAGATTACGATTCCGATACATGGAACGACCTGCTCAACCAGCTTTCCCAGTCCGATATAGCAAACCTCATCGGTAAGGGCGGTTTCCGTACGATAGCTCTTTACAGCGTCGGCAAGCCTGCCTGCGTTGACCGTGACGGCCCCGCGGGCTTCAATATGGGCGTTACCAACCCCAACACCGAAACCAAGTGGACGGGCTTCCCCACCGAATCTCTCATCGGCTGCTGCTGGAACACCCAGCTCACCTACGCAATGGGCATTGCTCAGGGTAAAGTCGCTTCCGCAACCGGCCTTCAGGGCTGGTACGCACCCGGCGTAAACCTTCATCGTTCGGTATACAACACCCGTAACTATGAATATTTCAGCGAAGATGCAGTTCTCACCGGCGACCTTGCCGCTCAGATAGTAAAGGGCGCTAAGGAAAACAACCTGTACTGCTACGTAAAGCACTTCGCAGTCAGCGAAGCGGGCGCTAACCCCAACGACAAGAACACCTGGCTCACCGAGCAGGCTCTCCGCGAGATCTATCTCAAACCCTTCGAAGTATGCGTCAAGGAAGGCGGCGCTAACGGCATGATGAGCGCGTTCAACCGCGTCGGCGCCGTTTGGGCAGGTTCCAACCATGCACTCCTTACCGACGTCCTTCGCGGCGAGTGGGGATTCAGAGGTTCTGTAATTACCGACTGGTATCAGTCCAGCTATATGGACTATACGAGGGGTATTAAGGCGGGCAACAGCTTGTGGCTCGACGGTTCGTCCGATAAGGCGGCTGACCTCGACTTCAACGATGTAGGTACCGCTTACGCTGCACGTCAGGCTGCAAAGGATATCCTTTACACCTACGTCGTAACCATTACGGCGGTATCCGTCACCGCAACGCCTACTTCGGGGCTGTTCATCGGTCTCTGGGTTGGTCTCAACGTACTGCTTGCGGCCGGCCTCGTAACCTGCATAGTATTTATCTGTCTGCCTTCCAAGAAGGGCAAGAAGGATAAAAAGGCGTAAAATTTCATCCTGAAATGAAATAAATGCAGAAATGCGGCATATCCCTCGCGGATATGCCGCATATTTTTCTGCCGCAAAATGAAATTATCATAGAATTGGATATGATAACATTTATTTAGCTGAATTGCAAATATGCTATACATAGCAGTAAATAATAATTTTAAAATTCTATACTACTAACTGTAAACACGTTGTGCGGAGGTTGGCGGTATGCTCTTGGAAGATGCGATAGCTTTAAGGATAGAACAGCTCTGTATCGAAAGGAATATGACGAAATACGCGCTGTTTGAAAAGAGCGGAGTGCCGCAGTCGACGCTGACTTCGATAAAGAAAAAGCGCAGTCGTTCGGTCAAGATGAAGACGCTCTACGCAATATGCGAAGGCTTCGATATAAGCCTTGCGGAGTTCTTTTCGTCGCCTCTTTTCGACAGAGCGACGCTGCACGACTGATTATTTATCTGTTTCGCAAGATAGAGTTTTAACGAAAAAGCCCGCAGCTGCAAAATTTTGCAGCCGCGGGCTTTTAACCACCTAATAAAAACCCAAAAGCAAAACAAAAAGCCGTTCAGAAACAATCTGAACGGCTTTTTTGGCGCAGATGGCGAGATTTGAACTCGCGCTGCAGTTATCCCGCACTACTCCCTTAGCAGGGGAGCCCCTTGAGCCACTTGGGTACATCTGCTCAATGCGTACGCGGCGAGGGGAAGCCCCTTGCAACGCTAAAATAATATAACATAAAAAAAGCCGAATGTCAAAGCTTTCTTTAACTCTTTTCAAAATATTGCCTATAAATTTATTGTTATACTTGATTATTGCCGCCCGATATGTTAAAATATTTATACATTTGTGTGTGATAAGTGCGCCGCGACGGCGCAAAAGGGGTAAGCAATATGAAAATAGTATTTTTCGGTGATTCCATTACCGACTGTGACAGGGACAGAAGCGACGAAAGCTCGCTCGGCAACGGCTATGTAAAGGTACTTGCCGACAAGCTCCGTCCCATCTATCCCGATATGGATATAGAGCTCATAAACAAGGGCGTTTCGGGCAACGAAGTCTGCGACCTGCTGGCGCGCGTTCAGCGCGACGTCATCGACCTCAAACCCGACGCCGTCGTCATAATGATAGGCATTAACAATACCATTCACCAATTTAAGTACGGCAAGGAGCTCAACTTCAATCTCTTTGAAAAGGACCTCATAAAGCTCATAACCATGCTCAAAGAGGCGGGCATAGTCGTCATCTTCCTCGAACCGTTCCTGCTTCCCGCGCCCGACAAAAAGCGCATGCGCAACGTGTTCAACAAGGAACTTGAAATTATACACCGCGTCTGCGTCGAGATGTGCGACGAGTTTGTGGCATACGACGAGATGTTCAACGGCCTGTGCGAGAGCAACCCGTACACGCTGTATTCCGAGGACGGCGTTCATCCCACTTTCAAGGGTTCTAACCTCATTGCCAACACGGCTATCAAGGCGATAAGAAAGCACCTCATGTAATTAGTATTTCCTGCCCCGACCAAAAGTCGGGGCATTTTTCATTTTTTCAAAAAATTTCCTTAAAAGTTGTAACATTCCGCGCGGCAATTCCTACTTTTAATATGAAAGGAGATAAGGAGGGAGAGTATGGACGATAACCGCATAATAGAACTGTATTTTGCGCGCAACGGTCAGGCGGTCGTCGAGACGGACATAAAGTACGGCACATATTGCCGCACCATTGCCCGCCGCATAGTCTTGAACCGCGAGGACGCGGAGGAGTGCGTCAACGACGCTTACATCGGCGTATGGAATGCCGTGCCCCCGTCCCGCCCTGACAATTTAAAGCTGTTTGTCGGCGTAATAACCCGCAACGTCTCGCTGGACAGGCTGGACTATAACCGTGCGGCAAAGCGCGGCGACGGCATAGTCGCCGCCATTGACGAGCTCGCTTCCGTCCTCTCCGACGGCGGCAGCCCCGTCGACGATACGGTGGCTCTGAGGGAGGGCGTAAACGCCTTTCTCGGCGGCCTCGACAGGCGTACCCGCATAATATTCATGCGCAGGTATTGGTATGCCATGCCGATAGCCGAGATAGCCGAGGGATTGAAACTCGGCGAGCGCAACGTCAGGGTAATTCTCCACCGAACGCGGCGAAAGTTTGCCGCGTACCTTAAAAAGGAGGGACTGATGCAATGAAAAATAAGGACTATATGAAGATAATGTCGCTTGCCGACGATAAATACGTCGAAGAAGCCGATCCCGAGGCGGACGACGCGAAAAAGGCGGCTGTAAAGCCCTCTCGGCGCGGCAGAATAATGCGCGCGGTCGCAATCGCCGCAAGCGTGGCGGTATGCGTAACGGCGGGTTCGCTCGCGCTGTTTATGCCCTTCGATACCTCGCCTCCCGACGTGTCGAAGTATTCGGACAGCGAGTATTATCCGCTCATACAAAAGCTCAACGCGCTCAATTACACGCCCCCCAAATACAAGAACAACTTTCAAAAGCTCATGGCGGGCTTATCGTCGCTGCTTGGCGGCTTGTCGGGCGGCAAAGACTACAATGACGCGCCCAACGCGGGCGCCGACAACGAAAGTGCTCAGGGCTATGTCGAGATAACCGACAATCAGGTCGACGGAGTTATCGAGGCGGACAAAATCAAGCGCAGCGAAGAATATATCTACTATCTCGACGGCGCGGAGCTCAAAATTTACGGCGTAGCGGGCAGCGCGACGCAGCTCGTCGGAAGTTACCTGTTTGAATGTGATAAGAACGGCGTAAATTCCTACTTTAACGAGTTTGAATGGGAGTTTTTCCTCTCCTCCGATTGCCGCACGGTCACCGTAATGGGTATGTACTACAACAAAGAATACGGCGACTGTACCTTCATCTCCTCGCTCGACGTGACCAACCCCGAGAATATAACCGAAAAGGACAGGGCGAGCGTGACGGGGCGCTATTCGACGTCCCGCTCGGTCGGCGGCAGAATACTTATCGTCACCGATTTTACGGCCTATTCTTACGCGCTTGACTACTCCGACGAAAGCACCTTCGTGCCCTCGGTCGATACGGGCGACGGCTTTGAACTCATAGATTTTGCCGACATTCATTCCCCCGAGGCACTTACGGGTATGAGTTATTCCGTCGTGCTAATGTTCGACGAGAATACGCTCGAACTCTGCGGCGAGGCGGCATATATGTCCTATTCGTCCGAAATCTATATCGCTTCGGACACGATGTATTTCACGAGCAACGCCTACCGCGACAGAGTGGAGGACGGCAAAGAGGTGCGGGTTGCCACCTGCGAAATTTCTCTGCTCGGCTACGGCGACGGGCTGAACGCGCTCGGCACGGTGACTGTCGACGGCTATGTGCGCGACAGATTCTGCCTCGACGAATACGAGGGCATACTGCGCGTAGTTACGACGACTTATCCCCATCTCGTAAAGGTTACGGGCTACGACATTTTCGTTGACGCCGTCGGGCTGTCGGGCGGAACGAGCGCAAGCCTGTATTGCATAGACCTTTCAGACCTCTCGGTTGTCGCCTCGGTCGAAAACTTCGCGCCCGAAGGCGAAAGCGTACAGTCGGCGCGGTTCGAGGGCGATAAGGCGTACGTATGCACGGCGGAAATAATCACGATAAGCGATCCCGTGTTCTTCTTCGACCTTTCGGATATCGGGAACATAACCTATACCGATACGGGCACGATAGAGGGGTATTCGACCTCGCTCATAGATATGGGCAACGGGTTGCTTTTAGGGCTCGGCGTGGACGAAACGGGCAACGGCTTCAAGGCGGAGGTGTACAGGGAGGAGGACGGCAAGGTCGTCAGCGTAAGTCAGTTCGTCGTTCCCGACGCCTACATTTCTTCCGAATATAAGGCATACTATATCGACAGGCAGAACGGCCTGATCGGCCTCGGAATAGTAGTCTACGGGCAATCCGGTCGGGTGAACGGATATATGGTTCTGCGTCTCGACGGCGATACGCTTACCCTTGTTTCAGGCGAGGAGCTCGGTGGCGACAACGACGTAAAGCGCGGTGTATATATCGACGGATATTTCTATATGTTCGGCGCGGGCGACTATAAGGTGGCAGAGCTCTCCGAAGAACCCGTCGGCGAAACCTCACCGACCGACGCGCAATGACGATTAACCCCCATATATGCCGCAACTAACGGCGGTTTTGCAGGGTATTTGCCTTAGTGTAAAGATAATTTACGATAATCGGGGCAAAAACCGATTAACCCTCATATATACCGCGATTAACGGCAGTTTTGCAGGGCGTTTGCCTTAGAGTAAAGGCAATTTACTAAAATCAGGGCGAAAAACCGATTAACCCCAATATATATTGCGATTATTGCAATCTCTGACGGTTTGTTGCAATAGAAAAAGCCGCCTGCGGACTTCTCTCTCCGCAGGCGGCCGTGTCGTCTTAAAAGCCGTCAGATCAGTTTTTCGAGCGAGAGCGTTTCCCTGCCCTCGGTCTGCGCCTTCATTGCGATATATTCTTCGTTCTTTTCGGGTTCGGCAATGCCCATTGCATAGCGCATATAGTCGCCGAGTATGTCCAGAACGAGCTGCTTGGGTACGCTCTTTTTCTGCCCGCTTCTCGGCGCAAGCGTAAGCCACAGCCCCGTCACGCGCTCTTTGCCGCGGGATAGTGCGGGTTGCAGATAGTCGAAGCCTATCTTCATAAACCCGTTCTTGTTCCAGAAATACAGATATTTCTTAACGTCCGCCTTGCTGTGCTCGGGCGAATCTATCTCGCAGCACAGATAGTCGGGCGCAACCTTGCCTTCCGCAAAGGCGTCGGCGTTCAGTACCGTGCGCGTGTGCTCGTAAATCAGCGTACCGATGCCCGCCGATTGCAGGTCGGTGCGCACGGCAAGAAACTCTATCACGCCCGTGTTGGTCTTTTTGAAATAGTCGAATATGCACCCGCCGATTATCGTTCCCGCCTCGTCTTTGGCAAGCACTATGTGATAGCGATAGTCTGTCGCACTCTCGGCGGCTTTGAGATAGCCGAGGAGGTTGTCGAAAGTCTCCCGCTCGTTCTCGTCGGGGAAGTTGTCCATATAGATATTGGTATAGAACAGCCCGAGGTCGGAAAGGCTCTGTCTGTCATCGCACCGTACTTCTTCAAAGACGGGCTTTCTGCGGGCGGAGAAGAATGTGTCGTAGGCGGCGAATACGTCAGCGGGGGCATACTTGCGCTCGAATATTATTCTGCCCTTTAAAAGTTTTCCCGTCTCGCTGTCGGAGGCGATCTCCTTTTTAAACCTTTCTATGCAATAATTTTCTATGCGCTGGTTCATTCCGCACACGAAGCGGTATTTCCTGTCCGCGTTGGCGGGATCGGCAAATATGGTGCGGAAGTGCTTGATGCACTTGTCGACGAGCGTCTCGATGAGGAAGCGGTAGGTTATCTTGTTTGCAAGGTTGGCGTGCTCGAAGAATGCCACGCTCTTTTCGGGGCGGAATTCATAGCCGTCGCTTTCCAGCTCAAAGAGCACCCACACATAAGCCGTGCTGTAATATTTCTTTGCCTTATAGTTGAGGCAGGGCGCAAAGTCGTCTATCTTTACGGCGAACGACAGCTCGCCGTCCTTTGCCTTGTTGTAGAAGTAGGCGTTTTCGGGGTTTATTTCGGCATACAGCCGCTCATAGAAGCTCTTTTTGTCGTACAGCGTGACCTTGGCCGACACGAGCGCGCCGTAACGCCGCTCGTCGTTCTCCATAAACCGCGCTTTAAGCCGTTCGGCAACGTCCGTCTCCCTGTCGGCGACGGCGGGTACTGAATTGCTCTCGTCCCCGTATGACAGCTGGCAGAGCCCCGCCCAGTAATTCTGGTATTCCAGCTCGTAGCTCGGCCCCCACAACAGCCACGCAAAGGTGAAGTAGAGTTCGTTGACGAGCACCCCGTTGCTGTCCGCGTCCTTTTCGGTCATGTACGCCGTCGAGACGTACCGCTTGATAAATTCTTCCCAGTTCTCGTCGTACTGCGACAGCAGGCCCGTGAGCAGGCAGGTAGGGGTAGCGTAGGCCTCCTCGATATTCAGCTTTATCACCCAACCGACGGGGCCGTCGTGCAGTCCGTATGCCTTTCTGACCTTGTCCTGATTGAAATAGTCGAAATATCTCTGCGCCGCGGCAGAAAACTCTCTGCCGATGAGCAGCGTATTGTTGGGCAGGTTGTATGTAAGTTCGCCCTGCTCGACTTCGGTATAGAAGTTTTTGAACCCGTTGATTATCGTGCCCCATTCCGAGCCGACGACCGTACAGCCCTTCGTGCGCAGTATGGCGTATTCGAGGAAGGCGCGCTTTTTTATCTGCGATTTGCGGCAGATGAACAGCACCCTGAGGCGGCGGAAAGGTCCCAGCCCGCACGGCCCGAGTATTACTTTGAGCGCGCGGGAGAACTTGTTGACCATAAGTATGAAAAAGGTGCTTACGGAGATGACGAGCGCGATGAATTCGAGCATATTCAAAAAGAATTCAAGCACCGACGGGAATATCTCTATAAAGTTTTCACCCATAAAGTTGCCTCCTCATAAAAAGTGTGCAATTGCTTTAAGCGCCTGTTATTTCGTCAGCCTTTCAAGCGCAAGTTTATATATTTTGAAGCACTTTTCAATCTTTTCAAAGGTGATGTATTCGTTCGCCTGGTGAATGGTGCTCTCCTCGCCGTCCTCCTCGGGGCCGAACGCCGCGCCGTATTTAAGCGCCCTCGCGTAGGTGCCGCCGCCTATCGCCAGCGGCTCGGCATGCGTTCCGCAAACCTCGTTGTAGACGCCAAGGAGCGTGGTTATGAGCTTGCTGTCCTTGTCGTTAAAGAGGGGCTGCTGGGCGTGTACTATCTCGTACTTTACGCCCGTCTCGTCAAGTATGTCGGTTATGTCGCTCTGCTTCATCGTCGCGGGATAGCGTATGTCCGAGGTGACGAAAATGCCGTCCTCGCCCTGCTCAATGACGTCGGGCGAAAGGATTAATCTGCCCGTCTCGTCTTCAAGGTGTGCAAGGCCGAACTTGTCGTCGAAAAGCGTCTTTGCAATGTCGGTAAGTCCGAGGTATTCAAGCACGGGGCGTATGGCGTTTACGCCCTTGTCGGGGGTGGAGCCGTGCGCGCTTCTGCCGCGAGCGACTATCTTTCCGTCCTGCGCTTTTACGCCGTATTTCTTTGCGCGTTGCTCGTCGTAAGGCGCGACGACCTCGCAGTAATCGCAGACCATATTCACCCTGTCGCCGCCTTTAAGTCCGCTGAAATTGCCCGTTGCGGGGAAGAACGATCTGATGTGCAGTATGCCCTTTTCGGCGTAGATGACGGGAAAATCGGCGTCGGGCGAAATGCCCTCCTCGGGCATGGTCGCAACCTCGTTATAGTGGTCTATGCACTTCCAGCCCGACTCCTCGTTGCAGCCGAGTATGAGCTTAATCTTTCTCGACGGGCGGAAGCCCTCGTCTTTGAGCGCTTTGAGGGCGTACAGCGCGATTATCGCCGGCCCCTTGTCGTCCATTGCGCCCCTGCCCCAGATGCGCTTATTTTCAACGTCGATCTGACCGCCGAAGGGCTCGTGCGTCCAGCCGCTGCCCTCGGGCACGACGTCGAGGTGGGCGAGCACGGCGAAATCTTTGCCGCTTCCGAAGGTCACTTCGCCGACGTAGTTGTCGTAATTTACCGTCTTAAAGCCGAGAAATTCGGCAAGCGACAGGTAAAATTCAAGGCAGCGCGCCGCGCCCTCGCCGAAGGGCATGCCCTCTTTCGCGGGCGCTTCGGCAGAGTTAAATCTGATTATCTGCGATATGTTCTTGACCATATCGTCGAAATATTCTCTCATAAGAGCTCCTTATTTCAAATTGAACTTAAAAACATTATACACTTTTTTATTTTTATGGTAAAATATTTTCAGGGCAAAAAGCCAAATATTTGCGCGAGGTGACGGCGGCATGCACGAAGGACATCGCGCCCGCCTTATCTCAAAGATAAACGACGGCGCGAAACTCTACGAACACGAATATCTCGAAGCACTGCTTTTCGGCGCCTGCCCGCGCAAGGACGTAAACGGCGTGGCGCACGCGCTAATCGCGCGGTTCGGCAGCATCGGCGGCGTATTCTCCGCCACGCCCGAAGAACTTAAAGAGGTGGAGGGCGTGGGCGGAAACATCGCACTCTATCTCGCCGTCATCGGAAGCTGCCTCAAAGACGCCGCGCACTGCACGAGCTTCGCCTGCCTCAGAAACACGGCGGAATTCCGCCGCTTTCTCACCGCCCGCGCGGGGCTGGGCGACGGGCTCGAACTTTTCATGCTCGACGCTGAGGGCAGGGTGTGCCGCATAGTGCGCTTCAAGGACGGCGACTATGACGCCTTTCCGTCGCGCAGGGTGATACGCGCGCTTTCGGCGTTCAGACCTTACGGAATATTCGCCGCCATAATCTGCGAGGGGCGGGACAGCGCGCCGACGGAGGCGGACGATACCGCCGCGCGCGAACTTGCCGAAATCTGCCGCCTCGGCGGGGTGCATTTCTATGACTTCTGCATTTCGGGGCGGGACGGCATTTACAGCTATTTCGTGAACGACAGGGCGCTCGGCGGGCGCGGCTGAACGGTGGCTTATGGAAAATAACGGCAACATACTCAATCGCATATTCGGCAACTCGTCCAGACTGACTATCTGGGCGGGGCTTACGGCGGGCATACTGCTCGTCGTCATAGAGATAATAATAGGCGTGCAGTACGGCGCGGCAGATCCCGCCGTGTGGCAGATCTGTCTGCTCGTTTTCTGCTTCACCGCGCTCGACGTGCTGTTCTTCGTCGAACTCTTTTCGGTGCGGAAAAACGCCGCGAGAATAGTGCTTTACAGCATAGATTTCGCTCTGCTCCTCGCCGTGTGCTCGCTGACGGGCAATACTTATATAGCCGCGCTCTATTGCGTAATACTCACCCAGCTGTATATCAACGTCGGGACTTTCAGGGTAAAGATTGCCGTGCTCGTCGTCAGTTGCGTGGCGTTCATCGTCACCATCTCCGTCGGCAGGATAATAACCTACGGCGTCGAACTCAGTCTCGAACAGATAGTCTCCGTCGTCTCGGGGTGCGTAATAGGTCTGATAATTCTCGCCGCGCACTTCGTCGTCATCAACTTCCTGCTCGCATATCACCGCACAAATCAGCGGCTGACCGCCGCGCTCAAAGAGGCGGAGGACAACAGGGTGCGCCTCGAAGAAGCGTATAAAGAGCTGTCGCAGACGGCGGTCTACGAGGAGCGCAACCGCATAGCCCGCGACATTCACGACAACGCGGGACATTCGATAACCGCCGTAATAATGCAGACCGAGGCGGCAAAACTGCTCATAGATACCAACCCCAGAGAGGCGAAAGCCAAGATGGTATCGGCAAACATTCAGGCAAAGAACGCGCTCAACCAGATGCGCGAAAGCGTGCACCTTCTCGCAGGCAGGGACAGTTCGTCGACGCTCAAAGACGAATTGGAGGAGACCATTGCCAGCACTATGGACGGCACGGACATAAAGATAAGGTACGACATAGACGACGTATCTCTGCCCTACGAGCGGCGCAGGTTTATCTGCAACTGCCTCAAAGAGCTGCTTGCAAACGGCATGAGGCACGGCGGCGCTACCGCCTTCTACGTCGAACTTAAAAGCGACGGCGAGGAGGTGAGCCTGACGGTATCCGACAACGGCAGCGGGCTGCCCTCCGACTTCAAAGAGGGGTTCGGGCTTAAAGGCATAAGGGAAAAGGCCGCCCTGCTCGGCGGCGGAATAGTCTCGGTAAGTCAGCCCGACGAGGGGCTGGAAGTTACCGTAACCATAAAATTAACAGGGGAGGATAAGGATAAATGATAAAGGTAATGCTCGTCGACGACCAGATAATACTTGCCGAAGGCATAAAGAGCGTGCTTGAAACGAGCGGCGACATAACCGTGTGCGGAATAGCGTCGGACGGCAGTCAGGCGCTCGCGCTCGCGCCCGCCTGCAAACCCGACGTCGTGCTCATGGACATAAGAATGCCCGACATGAACGGCGTGGTTGCGACCAAGAAGATTAAGGAGCTCATGCCCGAAGTCAAGATAATAATACTTACCACATTCGACGACAGCGACTATATACTCTCGGCGATAAACGTCGGGGCGTGCGGCTATCTTTTAAAGGACATAGGCTCTACCGCGCTCATCGACGCGATAAGAAATGCATACGCGGGCGATACCATACTGCCCTCCAAGATAGCCAAAAAGATAACTGACGCTGCGCTCATGGTCTCGGACGACAGAGAGGTGAGGCTCAAACGCGCTTACGGGCTGTCGGACAGGGAGGCGGGCATAGCCATTATGCTCGCCGACGGCTTCACCAACCGCCAGATAGCCTCGGCGCTCAAACTCTCGGACGGCACGGCAAGGAACTATATAAGCTCGATCTACCTCAAACTCGAGGTGGAAAACAGGGCGGCGGCAATCGCCAAGATAAAGGGCTTCAACTGAAAATTTCACATTTTACAGAATTTTCACAAAAAGGCATACAGGTTTATTACATTTCCCTGTTATAGTATTCATGCAAAGCGGGGGAGGAAAATCTCCCGCCTGCCAAGGACTTAAAAGGCGGCGTCGCCGACCTTTCAGGTTATCCCCTAAATCATACCTGAGTTTTTCAGAATTGATATTTTTCCCTCCTTAACAGATAGGCGGCCGCAGGCAAATACCTGCGGCCGCTTAAACTTTTGCGGACGGCGCAAGACCTTGCGCCGCCCGCCTCTTTATGTCGGGTTAAATTTTACAGATCGAAAGCTATGGCGGTCACGTCGTCGTGCAGCTCGCCGCAGAAGGCTTTAAGCCCGTCCTCGAGGTTTCTTATGAACTCGTCCGCCGTGCGCGACAGCGACAGCGTCCTTATCGCGCCGTCCACGCCGAACATCTCGCCGTAGCGGTTCTTGCTCTCGGTCACTCCGTCGGTGAGCAGGACGAGTATGTCGCCCTTTTTGTACGGTATGGTATCCTCGAAGTACGCGGGGCTATTGAACCAGTTGGAGACGGGGGGAGAGTTGAGCATTATCCGCGTTATGCCCCCGCCCGATTTTAAAAGTATCGGCACGTTATGCCCCGCCATGGAATAGGTAATGCTGTCCTCGTCTATCCTCGCGGCGGCGACGGTAATATAGTTGCGCTCGTCGAGGTTGAGTTCGGAGAACTTGTCGGATAGCGCGGTTATCGCCTGCGCAGGGGAGAAGAGGCTCTTGTCGTAAGCCGCCTTGACGAACGCCGTCAGCATGCCCGCCGAAATGCCTTTGCCCGACACGTCGGCAATCACCCCGCAGGCGGAATTGCCCACGCTGTAAACCTGCGGCAGGTCTCCGCCTATGTCGCGGCAGGGGATATACATATAGGAATAGCGCTTGCCGCCAGCCCACTTGCCCGCGGGCAGAAGGCGTTGCTGAATGTTCTTTGCCGTCTGCAATTCTCTTGCTATTTCAAGTTCGAGCGCGTCGTCTATAATGCCCATGAACATTCCGTCGCCCAGCGGTCGCACGGTTATCGAAAAGGCGACTTCCCGCCGCTCCTCGCCGTCTATGTTGAGCATAACCCGCCTCGAAGTCTCGTGCCTCGAATAGAATGCGTCCTCGAACGCCGACAGCAGGGCGCAGTTCTTCGCGCAGTCGCCCTGACCGCAGCCCGAACCGCCGTTCACGGCGCGCGAACAGCCGAACGCGCGGCCGAGCGGGGCGCGTTTAAGTTCGCCCGTAAATAGCGAGCGGAACGAGGCGTTTGCAAATACTGCCTTTAAGTTGCTGTCGACGACGACCAGTGCGGCGGGGATATTGTCGATTATCCGCCTGTAATACTTTTCAATCATGTTCGGGTAAATAGAATTTGAGCTTGCCGCTGACTATCTTTGCGGACAGCTGAGTGTTTTCGTAAATTTCGCCCTCGGCCTGTATTGCCGATTGCCCGTCGACGGGTATAATGCTCGCCGTCTTGCACTTTATGTAGGTTGCCTCGCGCACGGCGTCCACCTTGCCCGTGACGAGCTTTAAAAACGCGCCTATCATCTTCGGACGGGAGAGGTAGTCGACAATCATCAGGTCCATATACCCGTCGTCGATTTCGGCAGCGGGGAAAAGTTCAATTCCGCCGCCTATCTGCCTGCCGTTGCCCAGCGCGGCGATCAGCCCCGTGTGTATTTCCTCTTTGCCGTCGTAAATTACTTTGAAAGTCGTGCACTTATAGCCGAATACGCTCTTTATAAATGCCGAAAAGTACTTGCTTCTGCCCTGCCGCCTGCCCGAATATGCGCGGCGCAGCACGTCCACGTCAATGCCCGCGCCGACGGCGTTTACGCTCCTCAGCCCGTTTGAAAGCTCGATATAGTCGATGCAGGTGGGCGCGCGGAAGGCGATGAGCTCCGCAGCCGACTTGGTATCGAGCGGTATTCCCGCCGTCGCCGCAAAGTCGTTGCCCGTGCCTATGGGTATCACCCCGACGGTGCAGTGTTCTATCTCGTCGACGCCGTTTATTATCTCGTGCAGGGTGCCGTCGCCGCCCATGGCGATGAGGTGGGCAAATCTGCCGCCCGCCGTAAGCTGCCGCGCGATCTCCCGCGCGTGCCCCGCGTATTGGGTAAAGTGCAGGGTATAGGGCTTGCCCGCCCGCTGAAACACCTTCTTGACCGCGTCCAGAGCGCCCTCGTTTCTGCTAAGATTTATTCCGTTTACTATGACGTCGTACATTTGTAAATCTCTCCGCGTATCGGTCGGAAGTTGCGCCTGCGCCCCGCCGACACCTTTTTTCATTATACAATATTTGTCGCGATATTGCAATAGTTTTGGGAATTTGCTATAATGATAACGATAAAAAATTATGAGAGCTTCAATACCCGAAAAACTTAAAACCTTCGCCGATGAGCTCGGCGGCAGACTGTACGTGGTGGGCGGAGCCTGCCGCAACGCCCTCGCCGGGCTGGACTGCGCCGTCACCGATTGGGATATATGCGCGCCCGTAAGCGCCGAAAGCGCGGTCGCCGCCGCAAAGAAGTGCGGCATAGCCGCCGTCGCCGTCTACCCCCGCACGGGTACGGTGCGCTTCGCCTCGGGCGGAGACAGGTTCGAGTTTGCGTCTTTCCGCACGGACAACTACGTGCGCGGCGAACACGCGCCCTCGTCGGTCGTCTTTACCGAGGACATATTCCTCGACGCCGTGCGCCGCGACTTCCGCTGCAACGCCGTCTACTACGACATATCCGCCGACCAATTCGTCGATCCGCTCGGCGGAATTGCCGACATCAGGGCAAAGCGGCTTAAAACCGTCGCGCCCGCCGACAGGGTGTTCGGCGAGGACGGGCTACGCCTCATGCGGCTGTGCCGTTTCGCGGCGGAACTCGGCTTCACCCCCGACGAGGAGTGCCTCTGCGGCGCGAAAAACAACGCCGCGCTCATATGCGACATCTCCTGCGAGCGCATATATTCCGAGCTGTGCGCAATACTCTCCGCCGACGTTAAGTACGGCATATCAGGGGGGCAATACTATGGACTGACGCTCATGAAGCGCACGGGCGTATTGAAGGAGGTACTGCCCGAACTCGCCCTCGGCGACGGAATGAGCCAGCGCGCGGACTATCACGACTATGACGTGCTCGAACATTCCCTGCGCACCGTGCTGTATGCGCCCGTCGGCATAAGAATGGCGGCGCTCCTGCACGACGTCGGCAAGCCCGCCGTCATGCTTTCCGAGGGCAGGTTTGCCCGCCACGAGGAGGAGGGGGAGAAGATTGCCGCAGACATATTGAAGCGGCTGCGCGCGCCCAACGCCGAAATAAAGCGGGTATGCGCGCTCGTCAGGTGGCACATGTACGACTTCGCCTGCCTCGCCCGCCCCAACAAAGTGCGCAAATTCATCGCCTTTCACGGCGACATTCTCGCCGACCTATTAAGCCTCAAACAGGCGGACTATTCGGCGTGCAAGGACGATACGGGCAAAGCGCCCTCGGTCGCGCGGTGGGAAAAGATATACGCGCAGATGAGGGCGGAGGGCGCGCCGCTGTCGCAAAGACAGCTTAAAGTGCGCGGCGACGAACTCATCGCCGCAGGCGTTGCGCCCGCCGAAGTGTCGGCAACGCTTGACTATCTTCTCGGCGAGTGCGCCATAAACCCCGCGCTCAACGAGCGGGAAAAGCTCGTCAGGCTTGCCGTTAGCAGAAAATGTCACTAATTGCCCTCGCGTAATTGTTGCTTTTTTGTCAGTAAATATTGTATAATGGTATAGCTATAATGGTATAGCTTAACGACACAGATAACAAGTATGCGCCTGCATAAACGGGAGGTATAGACTTTATGTCCAACAAAGGCGGCTCCAAAGTATTGACGGCAATATTGAGCTTTTTAATCGGCTTCATCTTTGCGATAGTCGTGGAGGCGGCGGCAATTTTCGGCGTTTATTGGTACGCGACTACTGCCGACCTCGACGATCTTTTCGGGCTGTTCAACATTCAGAACAAGGACGAAAACGGCGATTACATCTACATAAACACGGACAGCGGCAACGGCGGCGCCCAGAACCTCAAAGAGCTTTTAGGTATTCTCTACGGCTATTTCTTCTCCGACGGCGCAACCTCGCCCGACTATCCCATACTCGGCAAGAACTTTGCCGAAATCGAAAAGCTGTTGCCCGTCGCGGGCGGTCTGCTCGACCAGATAGTCGGCTATGTCGATCCCTATATCGACGTCGATTGGGATACTTTCAAAGAGACCAACTTCACCGATCTCCCCATGTATCTCACAGAATGCGTCAACGCAACCCGCCCCGCAGAACTTCTGCGCGCGCTTGAAGAAAACGGCGCGATTTCGGGCGTGGACGACCTCATCGGCAGCGAGGCAAACGTGCTCGTCAAATCGCTCATTGCCGGCGCGGAGATGACCTACGCCACGACTTCTTCGGGGCTTAAACTTCCCGTATTCTACGACACATACACCTACGATTCCGCCCACAACAACTATTACAGGACGGAAATAGTCAACGGTAACGAGGTCATCTCGGGCGACAGGTATGTCGAGGGCACCTTCGAGCTGACGGATAAGACCAACGCCGACGGCAAGGAAATTTACAGGCTGTATTACGTCGCCTGCGACCTCTCGCTCGGCAAGGTCGGCGAAGCGTACATAAGGGACGGCTTCGAGGGCAACGGCTTCAACGACGAGGGCGAAAGGGTTTACGAGCCGATTTTCGCCGAAGATTCTTGCTATATCGTCGTCACGCGCAATTCCGACGGTGATTTCGTCATAGACGATTCGTCGGTAATGTCCGACCTCAACGGCTATCTTTACAGTTCGGAATTTGCCGAAAACTATATGAACCTCACGGGCAACTATTTCGTCCGCGCCGACGAGACCGAAATTCAGGTCAACGCCGTCACTATCGGCAGCCTTACCTCCGATCCGTTCGAGCCGCTCTATTATGTTCCCCTTACCGAACTCGTGGGCGACTATAACGTGACCAACGACGTATTCGGCTCGGCAACCGTCGGCGAAGTCATGGACGGCGACGTCAACTTCGACGAAAAGATAAATAACCTCACGCTCTCCAACGTCGTCGACGACATAAGCATACACAACAGGACGATGCTCTATATCGTCTATAAGGTGACCGACGTCGTCGAAGAAAACGGCACTTACTACGGCACTTACGACAAGGACGGCGCAAATATTCGCGTAAAGGTGGAGACGAGCGCGAATATGGTCGTCGGCATCTACGACGACCAGGGCAATGCCGTCAAGGGTACGACGGTCGGCGAAATCTCGACGATCGCAGACGAGCTGGCAATGACCGTCGTTCTCGACGTCAAGGCTTCGGACGCCATACTCACCTATATCGGCTACGGCATAACCGGGCTGCGTCCCGAAGCGGGCGACGGCTATTCCTACGTCGGCAAGTATAAGGTTGACGACGTAACCTACACCTGCTACGTCTCGACCGACGCGGAGGGCAAGATAGCTTCCGCATGGTATTCTGACGGCGGACAGACGGTAGAGATCAAGCCCACCAATATTCACGATCTCTCCGACATAATGAGCGACGTCACCTCCAACATTACCCTCGGCGGAGTGGTTGACGTCAAGATAGACAACGCGATAATGGCATACATGGGCTACGGCATAAGCAATATCGAAAAAGCTCCCGACGGCGCGGCTTATGACTATACCGCAAAGTACGACGATAACGGCGTCGAACGCACGGTAAATGTCGATACGGACGACGCGGGCAAGATAATATCCGTCTGGTACGAGGACGCGGGCAATAAGCTCTATCTCGACGGCACGGCAATCGACCGGATCTCTGACAGAATGGACGGCATCAAGAAAGAGCTGACCGTCGGCGAAATTCTGGGCGAATCTCTCGACGAGAGCGATAAGATACTCTGGGCGCTGAGGGACAGCACGATAGAGACGCTCGGCTCTGACGTCAAGCAGCTCAAAGTAGGCGACGTAATCGAAGTCACCGACGACAGCAGCAATATCCTGAAACAGTTGCAGAACAAGAAGATTGAGGAACTTTCCACCGCAATCGACGAGATAACCATTCAGAGCATCTATGCAAACGAAATCTACGGCACCAACGAGCTCACCGCCGCGACGACTTACGACGCCGAACAGCTCTACTATATCGACGGCGGCGAAGATGGCTACGTGCTCGTCAACGGCACGGGTAAGCTCACCGACGAACAGATTGCCTCGTGGGGCGAGGATGGCGTGACCTACTATTCCTACGGCAGGGCGCAGGGAATGTGGAAGTTCGCGCTCTATGCAGGCGGCGAGGAGCAGGCGTACACCATCAACATGATGGACTTCCTCATGGCAAACAGCAAGGTCAACGTCGGAAATGCAACTTTGAGAGATCTCGCCGAAGTAGGCGTGCTCAACATAAAGGAAGAAGATCTCAACAAGAAGCTCAACGGCACAGCGCTCGGCGAAATTGTGTTGCAGGATCTCATAGATATCGTAATAGGTATGGCAACCGACTGATTATTGCCGAAAATAAGTTGACAAAGATTTTTTAATAATGTATTATATTACGGCACGACGTTGAGCGTGCAATGCCTTGCATACCGCAGGTGGTATGCCGATTAAGTCCGGGAGGTGAAAAAATGAAAACTTACGAAATGCTCTATGTTTTGGATGCGGCTCTTTCAGACGAAGCAAAGGACAGCTTTGTTCAGAAGTTTGAAACGATCGTAGGCGAGAACGGCGGCAAGGTTGTCTCCACCGACAAGTGGGGCGTAAAGAAGTTGGCTTATCCCATCAACTATAAGACCGACGGCTATTACGTACTGATGACCTTTGAAGCAGAAGGCAGCGTCGTCAAGGAACTTGACAGAATTGCAGGTCTCGCAGCAGAAGTTTTGAGAAGAATGATAACCGTAAAATAAGGTATTAAGATGAACAAGGTATTTTTGATTGGCAATCTCACGCGCGATCCCGAGCTGACGGAAACGACCAGCGGCGTATCTATCTGCCGCTTCGCAATAGCCGTAAACAGGAATTATTCGGGCTCTGACGGCGAGAGGAAGACAGACTTTTTCAACTGCACGGCATGGCGCGGTCTCGGCGAAACCGTCGCGCGCTACGCAAAGAAGGGCAAGAAGGTTGCCGTTTCGGGCTCTATCGAGCTCAGGAATTACGAGGACAGCCAGGGCGTAAAGCGCACGGGCGTCGACATAATCTGTCAGGACGTAGAGTTCCTCTCTCCCCGCGACGGCGGCGACAGCGGCTATGAAAGCGACGTTGCGCCTGCTTCATCCGCACCTTCGGGCGGCAGGAAAAAGCCCACGCTTCAGTCGTTCGACGACGACAGCGACATTCCCTTCTGATTTTTGAGGGGCAACATTCAAGGAGAATAAAATGGAAGAAAAAACCGTTGTTAAAAAGAGCTTTAAGAAGGCTCCCCGCAGAAAGACCTGCATCTTCTGCCAGGAAAAGGTGGAGGTTATCGACTATAAGGACGTAAACCGTCTTAAAAAGTTCGTGACCGAATCCGGCAAAATGCTCCCCAGGCGCATGAGCGGCAACTGCGCAAAGCACCAGAGAGAGCTTTCCTCGGCAATCAAGCGCGCAAGGATCGCTGCACTGCTTCCTTTCAAGGGCGAATAATTTAAGAAGAAAATAAAGTCCCCGACGGCAATGCGCCGTCGGGGACTTTTCATGTATATATATGTATGGCTGAAAGGCGCGGCGGGCGCGTGTGGCTGAAAGGCGCGGTCGGCGGGGGCTATGCCTCGGGGCGTATTATTTTGCCCTCGGTCGGCAATAAATTGTGTAAACGGCGTGCAGGTATTCTTAAAATCAGGTAAAATATGGGCGCAAAATCGGCTTGCCCCTTTACAGGCGGCGGCTTTCGTGGTATAATAATCTAAACCAATAAAAGAGGAGATCATTATAAAATGTCATTTGAACAGAAATTTTCGCTTAAAGGCAAAATAGCTCTCGTCACGGGCGCTTCCTACGGCATCGGCTTTGCAATCGCAACGGCTTACGCTCAGTCGGGCGCGACCATCGTATTCAACGATATCAACCAGGAACTCGTCGACAAGGGCATGAAGGCATATAAGGAAGCAGGCATCGAAGCTCACGGCTATGTCTGCGACGTAACCGACGAAGTTGCCGTCAACGCATTCGTCGCAAAGGTAGAAAAGGAAGTGGGCGTCATCGACATTCTCGTCAACAACGCGGGCATCATAAGGCGTATTCCCATGACCGAGATGAGCGCGGCAGAGTTCAGAAAGGTCATCGACGTCGACCTCAACGCGCCCTTCATCGTATCCAAGGCGGTCATTCCCTCGATGATCAAGAAGGGACACGGCAAGATAATCAATATCTGCTCTATGATGAGCGAACTCGGCAGAGAGACCGTTTCGGCTTACGCTGCGGCAAAGGGCGGCCTTAAAATGCTCACCAAGAACATCTGCTCGGAGTACGGCAAGTACAACATTCAGTGCAACGGCATAGGCCCGGGCTATATCGCCACCCCTCAGACCGCGCCTTTGAGAGAGCGCCAGCCTGACGGCAGCCGTCATCCTTTCGACAGCTTCATCGTCGCAAAGACGCCCGCAGAGCGCTGGGGCACCCCCGAAGACCTCATGGGGCCCGCAGTGTTCCTCGCTTCCGACGCATCCGACTTCGTCAACGGTCACATTCTCTACGTCGACGGCGGCATACTCGCATATATCGGCAAGCAGCCGTAATCATAACTCAATAGGCTCAGCCCCTCGGCGCGTCCGCGCCGAGGGGCTCAATCTTTAAATTGCCGTATAATTTTTTGTCCTTTGGGGCATAATGGTAGTATGAAACCTGAACGCGGCATTAAAATTCTCGATGAACTTGTAGACGGCGCGGTCTGCGCCAACGAATGTACGGGCGCATTGCAGCGCATCTCGACCGATCCCGAAGAAGTGGAGCGGCTGCACGACGAATATATCGGCGACGTGAAAAGGCGCAATAACTGACGCTTTAAAGAAGAAAGCCCTGCGGACTGAATTTCAGTCCGCAGGGCTTTTATTACTTTGTCGTCTCGCTTGCCCGAGCGAGTATTTTTCCCGCGTCTTTGCAGGGCACAACTTCCTTGCCGTGCGTTATTATGCAGAAAGTTTCCTGCTTTTTGCCCGTGCGATCTATGACCAGCACGTCGCCGTCAAATCCACTTTTGCAGGCTTCGGAATAGTATGCCCGCAGGTAATCGTACAGCGCCTGCCCGCAGTAGGCGTAGACCTCCGCCGATTTTTTCAGCGCGGTAAGGTCAATCAGTTGGCTTTCCCCGCCGTTGACTATGGTTATCGCGTCGCCCGCATAACTTACTTCAAGCTGCACGTTTTCCCCCGCGAACAGTTCGGGGCGGGCGTTCAGTCCGCCGTACAAAATCGCCGTGACGTGCCTCTTAAAGAGGCGGGCGTTGCGGAATACGCCGAATATATTGAATAAGACGTAGGCTATTATCGCCGCAATGTCTATAACCAGCAGGGCGATATACGCGCCCTCGTACACCCTTTCAAACTGATTGTCTATTGCCGAAAGCACGGCGCAGAGTATGCCGATAAGCACTATCAGCGTGAAATAGATGATGTCTACCCTTCTGAAAAGGTGCTGTCTGGCGGCATATCGCCGGACATCTTGCGTGCCGAATGAAATCATGGTCGTTGACCTCGCGGATATGTTTACGGTATAAATGATATCACCGCCGCCGCAATCTGTCAAGACTGTCCGTACGGAGTAATCCGCAGTAATCGCGCCCTTTTAGCGGAAACTCCGCGACGGGTGGCAGGTGAAGTATATTATCTGCCTGTCCGCCGCAAGTGCGGCAAGCGCCCTGCCGCAGTCGGCTACGCGCCTCTCGTCGAGGTGCGCAAAGGGATCGTCGAGTATTATGAACGGCTTTTCCCCGCGGAACAGACAGTCGCTCAGCGCAAGGCGGAAGCACAGCGCGCTTATCGCCCGCTGCCCCGTGCTCAGGTGTTCGTCTCCGCGCGTTATTCCGTCGCGGGTGAGGGTGACGCTCATGTCCGCGCCCAGCGCCGCGCCCTCGCCTTCCAGCCCGCCCGTCCGTTCAAGAAGTGCCGAATATGCCTTTGCGAGCGGCAGCGAGAACCTGCCTTTCAGCTCCGCGTCGGCAAGTTTAATGTGCTCGGCGGCGCAGACGAGCGCCTGCCTTCTCAGCTCGTATTCCTCCGACGCCGCGTTCGCCCTGTCAAGCGCGGCATATCTCTCGGGCAGGGCGGCGACAACCCGCTCGCACTCCTCAATCTCGTCCTCGGTCGCGCTCACGTCGGAATTTAACTTTGCCAGCCTGACTATCAGTTGTCTGGTCGCGCCCGCGTCGGCGGCTTTCACTTCGCCGTCCGTCGCCTGCGCCCGCCGTTCCAGCTCGGCGGCTATTCCCGACAGCTTTTCGTATTCCCGCAAATCGTCGTCGACGGCGTTCAGCCGCTCCTCGAATGCGCCCTCCGCGTAGGGAGTGCGCCCGACGAAAAATGCGTTGATTGCGGCATATATGCCGTCCGATTGAGTATTTTTCTTCCCGCCGCGCCTGCCGACGGCAATTATCGCGCACACGGCGAAGATGAGGGCGGAGGCGGAGAGGCATATCGCGCCCGCCGTCGTCATTCCCGCACAGAGGAGGTATATCGCCGCGGCGATGAGCAGTATCGCGGGGCAGAGCGCGAAAATAACCGCGCCGCCTCTGCGCCGTTTTGCATCGTCATTGCGTCCGTTCCCGCCAGAAATGCGCGCGCTTGCGTTCATGTCGGCAATCATCTGCCTGACCTTTGCAATTTCCCGCTCGTCGGGCAGTCCTTTGGGATAGCCCTCGGCAATTTTGGCCGCTTCCGCGCGGTTTTTTCCCGCGTCGGCGGCAAACCGTTCGCGCGTCAGACGGCGTTCGCCCGCGCGTTCTGCGTCGCCCGCCCGCGCCAGCTCGCCTTCGAGAGCTTGTGCTTCGTCCTGCAATTTTTTGCGCCTCGCGTACAGCTCGTCCAGCCTCGCCTTTTGCTGTTCGGCGGCATATATATCCGTACGAATTTTCTCTGCGGCGGCCCTCTGCGCGTTAATCGCGCCTCCGTTGCCCCTGTCGGGCAGCAGCTTTTTGCGCTCGCCGTCAAGCCTTTTAATCGCCTCGTCCGCGCCTATTTCGCCCTGCGTATAGTCGTTCAGCCGCGCCTCTATTCCGCCCGTCGAGCCGACTTCCATGTCGCCGCTCCCCGCAAACAGAGTGCGGACGAACGACTGCTCGTCCAGCCCTAAAATCCTGCCCGCAAAGTCCTCCGAAAGTGCGCCGTCGCGCCTGCCGTTGAGGTACACGTCGGCGGTATCCCTGCTCTCGCGGTGCGCGTCGAACGTGCGCCTTATGAGGTAAACGTCGTTGCCTGCGGCTATTTCCATGCTCCCGCCGAACGCGCCGCCCGCAAAGGGGCGGTAGAGTGCGCGGTCGGAAAGCTCCCGCGCGTTTGTGCGCTCGGAGCGCAGCCCGTACAGCATTGCCCTGATGAACGCGGCAAGCGTCGTCTTGCCCCAGCCGTTGCCGAAGCACAGACAGTTCATGCCGTCGCGGAAGGTAAATTCGGCGTTTGAAAACTTGCCGAAGCCGTCAATTCGGCAGCGGATAATCTTCACTTTGTCGCCTCCCCCAGCGCGGTCAGTCCCGCGCTCAGTACGCGCTCCTTCATCTCGGGCGACAGCCTGTCGTCGGACATCACCGAGCGGTAAAACTGCCCCGCAAGCGTCGGCTTTGCGGCAAGCGCAGAATAATCTGCCGCCGCCGTCGTCCTGTCCCTGACCGACAGACGGTAATATGCCGCCGAGAGGTATTCCTTAATCTCCTCCGCCAGCCGCCCGTCGCTGAAAGCGGGGCTGCCGCAGAGGTTAATCCGCGCTATCGTCCTGCCGTCGGAGGGGTATTGCCGCATTATGCGTTCGGCAGCCTCGTATGCGCTGCCGCAGCCGCTTATGTCCGCGTCGTATTCGGCGATGAGGCGCGAGGCGAAGGGAATAAACGAGAATTTCCGCGCGGCGGTATCCAGCAGAATAAAGCCCTTTTCGCCCGTCTCGTCGAAGCCCCTGCTCTCGGGACAGCCGCAGTATGCGTATTGCCCCCGCGCGTCCAGTCTGCCCGTCGAATAGGAGTGTATGTGCCCCAGCGCGAGGTAGTCGATATTCCTGTTTTTAAGGCGCGACAGCAGGAAGTGGGCGTTGATCTGCCCGTGCAGCACGACTATGTTGAAGCGGTTTATCTGGGGTTGAAGTTCGCCGTACATATCGCCGCGGTAGGGCAGTTCGGCGCCGTATATGTCCGCGTCGTCGTAGCGATAGCCCTTCCACCTGTCCGTAAAGGTGCGCAGGTTCGACGGCGCGCGCTCGTACCCCGCGGCGTTGTCGTGGTTGCCGCGGAGGTAGATAAAGTCAATGTCTTTGTGCGCCTCGACTACGTCGTAGAAAAATTTTTTGTCGCGCATGAACGGGCGGTCGCTGTCGAATACGTCGCCCGCAAGTATGATAGCGGCAACGCCGTTATTTGCGGCATAGTCGGCTATCCGCCCGAACGTGGCGCGTATTTCGCGCCTCCGCTCCTCGCCGCCGTCCTCAAAATCGTTGAGCGCACAACCCAAATGCAGGTCCGAACAGTGTATAATCTTCATAATTTAAATCACCAAAAACGCCGTTATTTGCGGCATATATCGGGGGCAATCAGAAATTTCTGCAAAAATTGCCTGCGCCTTTCAAAGGCAAGGCGCGTCACTTCATAGTCGACCGCGTCATAGCCGTGTATCGTGCGCCGCGTGACCAGCTTTTCGACGTACCCGCCCGTCGCTTCAAGCTCGTCGCAGAATCTCAGGTCGGCGTCGTGCAGACAGTCGAATTCGGCAATCTCCATATACGTCGGCACGCACACCTTTTCGGCGGTCGTCCACTCGTAGCCGTCGTCGAGGTAATAGCCCCACATCTTGGGTATTACCGTCGAATTCCACACGGGCGTGTCGGTGTATTTCTTTACCGACTCGGTGTCTTCAAGCCCGTATATCAGGGGGTAAATGAGCATATTGCACCTCGGCTTAATGCCGCGCTCGCAAAGAAGGCTTACCGTCTTTATCGCCAGAAACCCGCCC
Source organism: uncultured Clostridia bacterium (assembly GCA_944327625.1). GTDB lineage: Bacteria > Bacillota > Clostridia > Christensenellales > Borkfalkiaceae > Coproplasma. Next base: position 3,127 of record CALVHL010000018.1, on the reverse strand, counting down.
GAACTGTCGCCCGCCGTCATAAATCTGTCCGCGTCGAGCGAAAGCTTGTGCGCGTTTTCAAGGAGGTAGAGGTATGCCGAAAGGCATTGCCCCTCAATCTCGGTGCTGCGGCAACGCGGCGCGGGATAGAAGTCGACGAACGCCGCCGCACAGCCGCACTCTTTGGCGTATTTTTTTATGTAGCGGTAGTGGTGGGCGGCGGCATACCGCATGAACGCCCCGCCGTGATAGTAGACCATGCAGGGCAACTCGCCCGACGCGCTATCGTCGCGCACGAGGTGTATTCTCACCTTGCCGTATTCCGTCTTGAAGCGCAGATATTCGTGCCTTAATCCCCTGCCTTTGAGGGTATGCACGAGCGGGTGCAGAAGCGCGTTGGCAACGGCGAAATACAGCCTGTTCATCGGCTGATTGAGCTTTGCAAGTTTTAAAAGGTGTTCATCTATGTCATATTTCATCTTTGGATACCGCAATCAATTATAGCCTAAAATTGCCCGTTCTTCAAGCCGTTTGCAAATTTTGTCGGCAATTTATGCTCTCAGGGCATGAATTTGCGGGCGCGGACGGGGGAATAAAAAATAAAATTACCCGAAAAAATAAAAAAAGTGTGCAAAATCGCTTGTATTTTTTGTTGCGTTTATATATAATATCTAAGCAACAGACGTTCGGGCGTCTGCGAAAAACTCAATATTGGGGTGTCGCCAAGCGGTAAGGCAACGGACTCTGACTCCGTCATTCGTTGGTTCAAATCCAGCTACCCCAGCCAAATTTTGGCACTTTTTAGCGAAAAAAACGCTAAAAAGTGCCTTTTTTTAACTTTTTTTCGATTTCCCGTTTTGCTCATCCTTTCAGATCGTGGGGCAAATCGTGGGGTAAACGTGGGGCGAAAAGGCTTTCTCTATAGGATATAATCTATTTTTTGCGCCTCTTTGATCAGGTACTCCTGCGAATAGTCGGTATAGCCCCGATCGACCGCGGAAGACGCCACGTCTTTGTCGAACGAATGTCCTGCCCAGATCATCACGGCTTCCAGATTACAGCCCGATTCTTTCGCCCTTGTGATAAAGTTATAGCGAAGTTCGTGCGTGTGGTGATTGGGGAACAACCGCTTGAAAGTGGTGTAGATGGTGTTGACGTTTGTGTTCTTCGCTTTCTCAAAGTCGACATACGGAAGTACCCTCCTGAATACGGGCGTGAACGGAATGGAACGGGAGACCTCGCTTCTGCCCATTTTGGTCTTACTCGTGGTGCAGGTCAGTATTTCGTTTTTGATGCGGATACTTTGCAGTTCCGAACGCCGCAAACCGAAGTATAACAGCACCAAAAGCGCCGAGGACGCCTCGTTCTCCCTGTGGGCAATACAGAACTCGACGAGCTTTTTCTCCTCTTCTCGCGTCAAAGCAGAGCCTTTCTTGGACTCGTAATACGGCAGGACGATCTTCTTCATCGGCGAAGGGATATGTAAGTCCTCGCACGCTAAATCAAAGATACAGCAAAGTATCTGATGCAGTTTTTCTGCCGTGCGGTGTTTTCCCTCTTCGATAAAACCGAAAAGATATTTTTGCAACGTCTGCCGCGTCAGTTCCGCGATGGGCTTGTCTCCGAACGCGGGCATCAGATTTCCTTTGCTCAGCCGCTCGTATTCTTTTACGGTGCTTTCCTTGCAGGTTTTTTGTTTGATGTCCAGCCATTCTTTCAGATAATCGCTAAAAAGCGCTTTGCGGACGTTTGGGCGCTTTTCTTTTTGTGTCTCATACGGTTCGGGCACCGCGCCGTGCATCGCCTCTAAGAGCTTGGCTGAAAATTTCTTGCGCATCTCGTCAAAGTTCTTGGCGCAGGCGAACACATTGAATCCGTCTCTGCGGTAATGCGCTTCGTACACGCCCTTGTGAAAGCGGTACGGTATGATCCTGTCTTCACAGGCAAATATTCTACGGTATTTCTCCGGCATACTTTTGATCTCCTTTTTTGATAAAGTAAAGCCGGATCTTGACTTTCTTCCCAAAGTCTTGGCGACCTCTCCTTCGGGGACAGGTGCGCCGCTCGATCTGTTCGGCGCGACGAGATTTTTCAGCGTTTCCAGCGTGACGGAATCTGCCGCCATCTGCAATACTTTCGCCGTCAGTTCGTCTTTTGCCTCGCCTTGCAGGTCAACATGGTTGAGTTGTTTTACGATCTTGATAAGTTCCTCTTGTGTCATTATCCTCCTTGTGGAAATATTTTCGAGTAAAATTTACCCCGTTGGGTGTTGTATCCTACCGCGTCGAGGCAAAGCAAACTTTGCAGGCGGCTCGCTCATGCTTGCCGCCGCGCCAAAATGCTTGCCTCTCCTTTTCCCGAAAAGTTCTACGATACTTTTCGGGAGCATTCAGGATCGATATACCGCCCTGTGGGTTTTGTATCCTACCATATTTATTTCCTTAATGCAATCGTCTTTCGAAAAAAATATTCAGTTGTAAGGAAATATTGAGTTGTAAATTTGTTACTTTGTCCATGAGGACGAGTTGCCGCGGAAAGGCGTGAGCTTGCTTTCCTTGCGGCGCTTCGCTTCGTCCATTGCCTCTGCCAATTTATCGGGCGCGTGTTCCCGAATGGTTCGGTAATTTTGAGCGTCTTTTTTGAGCGACGCATTTTCCCGTTCCGCTTTTTGTAATTCCGAAAAAAGTCCTGTCTGATCTTTGATGCTGTATTCCAGCTCTTTGGCAAGCCTTGCGTTCTCCGCAATGAGCGCGGGGATTTGCTTTTTGTCGGGCTTTTTTCCGCTCGCTTTTGTAAATGCTTCCGCCGCGGCGGAAAGGGGCGCGATCTCCTTGCAAAGCTTTTCTTTCCGTGATGTAAGTTTGCGCGTCTCTTCTTCTGCTTTTGCGCGTTGTTCTTCGGCGATCCGCTTTTCCCGTTCGGTGCCGTACAGTTCGATTTCCACTGCCGTCAGACGATAACGCTTGTCTTGCAAAACTTTGTCCGCTTCTTCGATCTGCGCCGTCGCCTGTGTGAGAGCGACGGTTTTTTCGATGAGCTCCTTTTCTTGCTGTTGCTTTTGCCATTGATATTTGGTCGTGTGCTTTTTGCTGCTGCCGACTTCGCCGCGTTCCAGTCCGTAATAACAGGCGACCTGCTGATAAAATTC
>CALVHL010000017.1 GCA_944327625.1 uncultured Clostridia bacterium | reverse complement strand
GCGGCAAGAGCGGCGGAGCCGCTCAAACTCGTCAAATTTGTTTTCGTCACCAGAAAACAAATTTACGAAACATAATTTACGGGCGCAAGCAAAACCACGCTTTTGCGCAAGCGCACCACATTTGTGGCTCCGACACCTCAGCGGTGTGAATTGCCGCGACTTCTCATAATCGAGAGCACTTATATGTCGCGGCAAGAGCGGCGGAGCCGCTCAAACTCGTCAAATTTGTTTTCGTCACCAGAAAACAAATTTACGAAACATAATTTACGGCGCAAGCAAAACCACGCTTTTGCGCCAGCGCACCGCATTTGTGGCTCCGACACCTCAGCGGTGTGAATTGCCGCGACTTCTCATAATCGAGAGCACTTATATGTCGCGGCAAGAGCGGCGGAGCCGCTCAAACTCGTCAAATTTGTTTTCGTCACCAGAAAACAAATTTACGAAACATAATTTACGGCGCAAGCAAAACCACGCTTTTGCGCCAGCGCACCGCATTTGTGCATACCTGCACCTCGGCGGAGGGAATTGCCGCGACTTCTCATAATTGGGAGCAATCAATAATGTCGCGGCAAGGGAGGCAGCGCCTCCAAAACTCGTCAAATTTGTTTTCGTCACCAGAAAACAAATTTACGAAACAGCCCTTAGTTATTATCAATCACCGTCCCCAGCTTTTCGCCGCAGACTACCCTTATTATGCTGTCCTTTTCGTCGAGGCCGAAGGCAATTACCGGCACGTTGTTTTCCATGCACATAGTGGCCGCCGTCGCATCCATCGCCTTTATTCCGTTCTTGATTATGTCGATATAGCTTATATGGTCGTACTTCTTGGCGTTGGGGTTGAGCTTGGGATCGGAATCGTAAATGCCGTCGATATTCTTCGCCATCATGAGTACGTCCGCCTGAATTTCGCAGGCGCGCTGTGCCGCCGCCGTGTCGGTGGAGCAATAGGGGTTGCCCGTGCCGCAAGCCATTATTACCACCCTGCCCTTTTCAAAGTGGTGCAGAGCTTTCCTCAGAATATACGGCTCGGCGACCGACGTCATTATGAGCGCGGTCTGTACCCTCGTGGGAATACCGCGCTGTTCGAGCGCGTCCATCATTGCGAGCGAATTCATCACCGTGGCGAGCATGCCCATGTGGTCGGCGGTGGTGCGCTCCATCTTTACGCCCTGCCTGCCGCGCCAGAAGTTGCCGCCGCCGATTACGAGCGCGATTTCCACGCCCATATTCCTTATCGCCTCGATCTGGTCTACTACGCCCGATATGACGTTCTCGTTTATGCCGTGTCCGTCCTTGCCCGCAAGCGCCTCGCCCGAAAGCTTTATGAGCACTCTCTTATACTTAGGTTGCATGATGTTCCCCCTCGGGTATATATTTCTACCCATAGATTATACCATAACGCGGCGGGCAAAATCAATACATAATAATAAATTGACTAAAAATTTACCGTGTAATTTGGATGAAATTTGCACAATCGCGCAAACCTTTATTTAAAATTTTGTCCGAATACGCAAAAAGTGCGGCGGACGCTCGCGTCCGCCGCACTAAATCTTACGTAAGAAAGATCAGTTCTTCTTCATTGCTTCGACCTGCTTGGCAACTTCTTCGGAGAGGTCTTCCTTTCTCTTTTCGATGCCTTCGCCCATTTCCCAACGAACGAAGCGCGTTACCTTGAACTTGTTGCCGATGACCTGAGCGATCGTCTGGCTGTCGTCCTTTACGAAGGGCTGGTTGAGCAGGCAGGCTTCGGAATAGAACTTGCCCATCTTGCCCATTACTATCTTTTCGAGGATTTCTTTGGGCTTCTTTGCGTTCTTCTCGTCGTTCTGCATCTGGACGAGCATTATTTCCTTTTCCTTCTCTACGACCGACGCGGGAACGTCATTCTGGGAAACGTAGCCGGGCTTGCTTGCAGCTATCTGCAGAGCCACGTCGTGCAGCGTCTCCTCTGCGCCTGCGGTGAAGTCTACCGCCTCTACCATTACGCCAACCTTGCCGCCCATGTGGATATAGGTCTCGATCTTGCCGCTCGTTTCGTAGATTTCAAAACGACGGATGGCAATCTTTTCGCCGATAACCGCCGTAGCGTCGGTGATATAGTCCTTTACGGTCGCGCCGTTGAGTGCGCAGGCATTGAGCGCCTCGACGTCTGCGGGCTTCTGCTCTGCAATTACCTTTGCGATGGTGTCGACTATGCCGTGGAACTTCTCGCCCTTGGAGACGAAGTCGCTCTCGCAGTTGATTTCGACGAGCACGCCTATGCCGCACTTAGCGCAAACGTAAGCGCCTACTGCGCCCTCGGCAGCAATACGGCTTTCCTTCTTTACCGCCTTGGCAATGCCTCTCTCCCTGAGGAGTTCAGCCGCCTTTTCCATATCTCCGTCAGCGTCGGTAAGCGCCTTCTTACAGTCGAGCATACCTGCGCCGCTCTTGTCTCTCAAAGTCATTACGTCTTTTGCGGTGAATGCCATAATTTATTTCTCCTTGCTTGATTTCGTCAAAAAATTATTCAGCCTTGTCCTCGGAAGCCTCTACGACTTCTTCGATGGAAGCGGGTTCGTCCTTATTTTCGGTAGCTTCTTCTACGGAGAAGGTCTCGCCCTGGTTAGCTTCGATTACGGCGTTAGCGATTACGCCCGCGATGAGCTTGATTGCGCGGATTGCGTCGTCGTTGCCGGGAATTACATAGTCGATGAGATCGGGATCGCAGTTGGTGTCGGTGATTGCGACGATGGGAATGTTGAGCTTCCTTGCCTCTGCAACGGCGATGTCCTCGTTGTGGGGATCGACGATGAACATAACGCCGGGCATTTTGTTCATTTCCCTGATACCCTGGAGGTTGGTCTGGAGCTTTTCAAGCTCGTCTTTGAGCTTTGCGACTTCCTTCTTGGGAAGGAGGTCGAACTCGCCGTTTTCCTCCATCTTTTCAAGCCTTACCATTCTGTCGATACGCGAACGGATAGTCTTGAAGTTGGTCAGCGTACCGCCCAGCCAACGGCTGTTGATATAGTACTGACCGCAGCGCTCTGCTTCTTCCTTGATTGCGTCCTGAGCCTGCTTCTTGGTGCCGACAAAGAGTACGCTCTTGCCGGACTTTACGGTTTCGACGACGAACTTGTAAGCTTCCTCGACGAGGCCGACGGTGAGCTGAAGGTCGATGATGTGAATGTCGTTTCTTGCCGCATAGATGTACTTGCTCATCTTGGGGTTCCACTTTCTCGTCTGGTGACCGAAGTGAACGCCTGCCTCGAGGAGCTGCTTCATAGTGATAACTGCCATAATAAAACCTCCGTTAAACCTCCCCGAAAGCGCATTTTTATGGACGGATAGGACGGAATGGAAAAGAAATTTTCCGTCACGGCTCGCCCGCCTCTCGGGTGTGAATTTTTTTATAGCCTGAGTATTTTAGCACAATATTTTTACTTTGTAAAGCAAAAAAGCGGACAGACGGTAAAATCCGACTGTCCGCAGCCATATTTTTTGCTGAATTTATGCGTTTTTGAAGATTTCGAGCGACTTGTTGGAAAGCGAGAACAGGAAGCAGTTGCCGTTTACGTAGCCGCTTTCGACCGCCTTGTTATAGGCGTCCTCGCCCATATTCTCTATGACCTCGTCCTTGGACGGGCACTTGAATATAACGGCGGTATCCAACGCGCTTAAAATGCTGTCCGACTTCGTGCAGGTGATGACCTCGTATTTGCCGATCTCGTCGACCTTGTCCTCAGCGAGCCAGTTTTTGAGCTGTTCGCTGTCCGCGCCGTTGATGACGGTCACCTCATAGCCCTCTTTTTCAAACGCCCGCTTGATTGCGCCCGACTTGTCGCCGCAGCCCGCAAAGCAGGTGGCGAGCACTATTACGGTCAGTACGACCATCAGCCCTCTTAAAAACTTTTTCACGGTAATTTTCCCTCCTTAGAATAGTTTTGCTAAATTATAACACGCATTTTTGCAAAATTCAATAGGCTAAAAAAATTTTTACTGTTCTTCGTCTTCCTCGTTCTGATAGTATTCCCACACCTCGTCGAGAAGGGCGTCGTCCTCGATGGGTTCGAGCATTCCCTCGTCCTCCTTATAGCGGAAGATTGCCACTTCGTCCTCGGCGACCGCCTCGTTGGGCTCCGCCGCGAGCAGAAGCGCATACTTTTCGCCCTTGTATTCGGTCACGTCGAGCAGCTTGAACCTGATGACGTTGTCATCGTCGTCGATGAGCTCGATTATCTCGTCCTGTTCTTCTTCGGGGGTTACATTTTCCTGGTCTTCCATTGCGCTTTCTCCTTTACTTTGTTGATTTATTCTGCCGAGATACCCGTCGAGAATATTCGCCGCGGCAAGCGCGTCTACGTAAGACTTGCGCTTTTCCCTGCGCATACCCTCGGATATGAGCGTCTCGTGCGCCATCTGCGTGGTGAACCGCTCGTCCTCGCACACGACGGGAATGTCCGTCGCCTGCTTCAAGGCGTCTATGAACCTGCGCGCCTTTTCGGTCTGCACAGCCTCGCTGCCGTCGAAGTTGACGGGCAGGCCGCAGACTATCGTCGTCGCGCCCTTTTCGCGGGCTATGCCGACGAGTGCGGCGACGTCCTCTTTAAAGCCCTTGCGCCAGTACGTCGTCGACGGCAGGGCGTAGGTATTGAACGGATCGGACACCGCCACGCCTATTCTCTTGTCGCCTATGTCGAACGCCACGTACCTTGCCAAGCCAAACGCCTCCCTGCGGTTTTTTCACACACAGAGAGTATAACACTATCCCGCGCTTTTTTCAAGCGTTTTATATAAAACTATGCGGTCGGGCGAAGTTAATTTTACTTTTGCCGCATTTTTTCGCAAAACGGCAAAGCGGACTGAAAACGGTATATAAAGCGCGTTATCTGCGGCATATATGCGGGGCAATCGCATTTTGCGCGTCTTTGCGGGCAGGAAGGCGCGGGGCGGGCAAAATATGCAGTATATGCGGCATATATGCGGGGCAATCGCATTTTGCGCGTCTTTGCGGGCAGGAAGGCGCAGGGCGGGCAAAATATGCAGTATATGCGGCATATATGCGGGGCAATCGCATTTTGCGCGTCTTTGCGGGCAGGAAGGCGCAGGGCGGGCAAAATATGCAGTATATGCGGCATATATGCGGGGCAATTTCAAAGTACGGCGCAAAAATAGCGGCGGCTTTGCCGCAAGGCAAAGCCGCCGCCGCGCACGCGGGCTGTCCGCGTTTTACTGCGCCTTTTCCTGCCCCGAACACCTTTCGGAGCCGAGCTTTTCGTCGATGTAGCTTTCCGCCTTCTTCATCAGCTCGTCCTGATTTTTCCTGACGAGATGACGGAGTTTGCAGTTGTTAGCCACGAGCAACGCGCCGCCTGCCATGCCTACGGCAAGCCCGAGAATGAATTTTTCCATAGTGTACCTCACAGAGCATACCGCTCATAACTGAGTATGCGGAAAATGCCGCTTACTATGACTGTAAATTTTTTACTTCCAGCCTGAGGCGGCTGTTCTCGTCGGTCAGCTTCCTGACGAGTGCGGTAAGCCGCCTGTTCTCCTCGCGAAGGCTGCTATTCAGCCTGTCGCAGAGGCTGTTTATTCTGTCTTCGAGCGCCTTTCTGCCGCCGTCCGCGCCGTCTATGCCGCACTCCCGCATGAGCCGCTCTATGCGCTCGGGCTGTTTGCTCATGACGTTGCGGTACTTGTTCTGATACCTCAGCATCAGCTTGTCGTTGCCGCCCGCGAGGTCGAGCACCGCCCGCCTTACGGATACCCCTCGGCTCTTTTGCCTTAGAATTTCGCGCAAGATCTTGTCCGTCTCCTCGTCGGTGAAGGGGCGCACGTCCTCGGCGCGCAGGCTCGTCCCCTTCAGAATCTCCCTGACCTCGTCGTTGTCCGTACTCTTTAAGAGCGCATAGTAATAGTTGCGGACGCTGCCCTTCGCCCTGCCCGTATCGGCGGCGTATTCCTCGAATATGCGGGAGAGCGTCTTGCCCTGTCCCTTGCCCATACAGATATATCTGACGAAGCTTTCGGCTTCCTCCCTGCTGTAACCGTTTATCTTTGCCATAATTTAACCTCCTGCAAAAGTCGTGTTTGCAGAGCGGTTATTGACATAAAAAACTAATTCAATACATTATTTAATAGCGTATGAGAATTTATTTTTTATCCTGCCGCCCGTCGGCGCTTAAAATTGACGGAATATACCTCGGCACTATCGACCGCTTCGAGCGGTTCGTCGACATGCAGCCGAACGCGCGGCACTTTGCCGAAGTCATACCCGACGGACAGTTTCTGCCCCTCAACTTCGCGCTCGACGCGGCATTTTTAAAAAAACCGCCCGACTTTGCCGAGGTCTACCTTTTCGACGGCGGGGCGGCGATATATTTCGCCGATTTTGCCGAGGCGGGCGGCGGGCTTAAAGTGCTGTCCCAGCTGCGCGCGGCGGGCGGACTTTTTACGCTGTTCAGAGACGGGGGCGGGGTGAACCTCGCCTACGACGGGCAGGGTGCAAAGCTTCATCCCCTCCCCCGCGAGTTTGCCGGGGCGACGCTTGCCGAAGTGCAGATAGGCGGGCAGGGCGCGGTGACTGCGGCGGGCGAGGGGTGCGTAGCCGTCTTTTCCGAGGAGGGCGAAAAGGTCTTTCTGAACGCCGTCGAGGGCTTTTCGGTCGGCGGGCAGTTCGAGGCGACCATCGCCTTTCCCACCGTCGCGGGCTGTAAGGCAAAATGCACCTATTCCTACGACGGGAAGGAGATGACGCAGACGGGCGCCGTGACCGAGGAGACGCGCCCCGTCGCCGACGACCTCATTCACTTTGCCTTTTTCGAGAGCGTGCTGACGCGCGCCGATTTCGGAAAATACCTCGACGACGAGCTTAAATGGCGCGCCGCCGACATACCGCGCTTTTTGGGCGATTTCGTCGGGGTGACAGTTCCCCGCCCCTCGTTTTTCGCCGCGCACCCCGACGCGCGGGCGGCGGGGCTGGTCTACCCCGTCCTGCATAATTTATACAGAATAAAGTATTTCACCGTCGAAATGCGCGGCGGGCTGATAACCAACATTGCCGAAGCCGAATAAGCTGAAATTTGTTGCGGAATATTGCAAAAAGGCGGTTGAGCGGCAACAATCCGACAATAATCCTACGGAATATTCCGCGACAAAAAGGCAATAAAAAAAGCCGACGGAATATCCGTCGGCAACCCGGGACAAGCCCGCCGAAATCTGACGCAAAAATGCGGTTATTTAACGTCGTTCTTCAATACAAACTGTTTCATAGCCTCGTAAGTGGCCTCCGACAGCCCGTGTTCCATGGTGCAGGCGTCGGCGTCCGCGTCGGAAGAATTTACGCCTAAAAGTTCGAGAAAGCGGCGTATGGTGCAGTGCTTGCCGTAGACCTCCTCGGCGTACTCTCTGCCGCGCTCGGTGAGGTAGATGTGCAGGCCGTCGGCGGCGATGTAGCCCTCGTCCCTGAGTGCGCGCATAGCCTTCTGCACGGCGGGCTGGCTTACGCCCATTCTCCGCGCGACCTCTATCTGATGCACGAATTCAAGCTCCTTTGAAAGGAGAAGTATGCTTTCGAGATAATCTTCCTTAGACTGGCTGTATTTCATGAGTATTCCCCCTGCAATAAGGCGGTTGCCCGCCATATATGCCGCAACCAATGCGGTTTTTTATGTATTTTCACGCCCGTTCGGGCGCAGTTTTACTAAAATTCGGCGAAAGCCGTGCAAAAACGCAATTGCCCCGCACATATCCCGCGGCGAACGCGTTTTTTCAACGCGTCATTCGTCCTCGCCCGCGAGCATGCGCTCCCGCTCGGCAAGCGTCAACGCCTCTATCATCTCGTCGATTTCGCCCAGCATGAAGCTGTCGATCGAAAAGAGCGAAAGCCCTATTCTGTGGTCTGTCACCCTGCCCTGCGGGAAGTTGTAGGTGCGTATTCTCTCCGACCTGTCGCCCCTGCCGACGAGCGATTTTCTGGCGGCGTCCTGCTCGCTGCGGTTAATGCCCGAATAATAGTCATAGAGTCGCGAACGCAGCACCTTGAACGCCTTGTCCTTGTTTTTGAGCTGGCTTCTCTCGTCCTGACAGGTGACGACTATGCCCGTAGGGAAGTGCGTCAGCCTTATCGCCGTTTCGGTCTTGTTGACCTTCTGCCCGCCCGCGCCGGACGAGCGGTAGACGTCCACCCTGACGTCCTCGTCGCGTATTTCCACGTCGACGTCCTCCGCCTCGGGAAGCACGGCGACCGTCGCCGTCGAGGTGTGCACCCTGCCCTGACTTTCGGTTTCGGGCACGCGCTGAACGCGGTGAACGCCGCTCTCGAATTTGAGCTGTTTATATGCGTCCTTGCCCGTAATGTTGAGGACTATTTCCTTTATTCCGCCGAGTTCGGTCTGATTTTCGTCGACGACTTCGACTTTGAGGCGATGGTGGTCGCAATAGCCGAGGTACATTCTGTACAGCTCCGCCGCAAAGAGCGCCGCCTCCTCGCCGCCCGCGCCGCCGCGTATTTCCATAATGCAGTTTCTGTCGTCGTTCTTGTCCTTGGGGAGAAGGAGTATCTTTATTTCCTCGTCGATCTCGCTGAGGCGCTGACGGACGCAGTGTATTTCCTCCGAGAGGAGCGCGCGCATTTCGGGATCGGTCTCGCCGTCCAACGCCTCCTCGGACATTTTCAGCCTGCGCTGCTGGGCGCAGTACTCCTCGTACTTCTGCGCGGGCTCGGTAAGTTCCGCCTGCTCCTTTGCTGTTTTGGTCCACTCGTCGCCGCCGACGGCTATGCTGCCGTCCGAAAGCTTGCGGGTGAGCGAGAGGTATCTTTGATAAATTTCTGCTATCTTGCCGTTCATACCTTGAAATTATAAGGCAGAGAACCCCGCTTTTTATGTCGGAATTCTCTGCTTTTTATATTAAAATGCTATTTTCAGAAATCTGTCGACGCCCGCGAAGTCCTTGACAATCATCGCGTAGTCGCGCTTTTCAAACAGTTTGAGCACTTCTTCCGCCTGGTCCTCGCCGACTTCGAGCATTAACATTCCGCCCTTGGCGATATACCGCGTGACCTCCGAGGCGAGCCTGCGGTAGAAGTCCAGCCCGTCGTCGCCGCCGTCGAGGGCAATCCTCGGCTCGTGCTCCCTCACCTCTCTGTCGAGCCCGTCTATCTCCGCGCTCTTTATATAGGGCGGGTTGCAGACTATGAGGTTGAACCTGCCGTGTATGCGGGAGAAAAGGTCACTCTGTACGAAGTTTACTTCGACCTCGTTGAGCGCGGCGTTCTCCTTGGCGAGCATTATCGCCGCATCCGACACGTCGGCGGCGGTCACCGTCACCTTTCTGCCCGCGAGGTGCTTGGCGATAGATATGGCTATACAGCCGCTGCCCGTGCACATATCCAGCACTTTGTCGCCGTCCTCGACCGCCTTGACCGCCTGTTCGGCGAGTATTTCGGTTTCGGGGCGGGGAATGAGCGCCCGCTCGTCTACCTTTATCTTACAGTCGTAGAAGTCGACGTCGCCTATTATATACCACAGCGGTCTGCCCGTCATGCGTTCGTCGACTATCTCGTTTATGCGCCGCGTTTCAGCCGATTTGACCGTTCTGTCCTTGTCGAGTTCGCTGCGCTTTATGCCGAGGACGAGCGAATATATCCACTCTGCATCGCTCTCGTCGATGCCCGCCTTGCGGAATTTCTGCTTGGTAGCCGAAAGCATCTTGGAGAGCACGCCGCTCGTGACGAAATAGCTTTCCTTCATTTCGGGATCTTCGTCCATGGCTATTGCCGAATTGAACGCCGCAATGGCGACCTCGACCATCTGTTCGTCGGGTTCGCGCGTAGTCAGAAGCTTTTGAAGGAGCATACCGGGCGACTTGAATATCGCCGAAATCTTGCCGTGGAAGCGGGCGAGCAGTTTGAGTATTTCGTAGGAAATGCCCGCGATTACGGGCAGGAGCACTATCTCCAACCCCAGCTTTGCGAGTATCTGCAGCGGGCGGGAGGCAATGTTATGCACCCCGCAAGCCCAGTTGACCACGCCGATGACGAGAATATTTATGATGAGCACTATAAAGAGGAAGGAAGTGCCGCACCTGTCGTGTATGCGGGAGCAGCCCATTACGTTTTCGACGGTGAGAGGCAGCCCCTTTTCGTAGCAGTTTATGGTCTTATGCTCGGCGCCGTGGTAGGAATACAGCCGCTTCATGTCTTTGAGCAGCAGCACGAGCGCGAGATAAGCGATGAATATCGCAAGTTTGAGCACGCCGAGTATGAGATATTCCCATATAGTGCCGTTGAGCGCGGGCGCGAGCCCCTTGATTGCCCCGACGATGAAGTTGGGCAGCCACATAAAGAGCACGACGGCGAGCGCCAGCCCGACGAGCATGGATATAAAGCTTAAAACCTGCACGGGATCGGCCTTATATTTCTCGACGAACCACTTTTCGATGCGCCCCGGCTCCTCGTCGCCGTCGACGGCGACCTGCGAACTGCGCATGAGCGCCTTGGTGCCCCTGACGAGCGAGCCGACCATATTGACTATGCCGCGGACGAAGGGTATTTTAGACGCCTTGCCGCGCGGGGAATAGCGTATCCTCTCGACCTGAATGTCGCCGTCGGGTTCTCTGACGGCGGTGCAGTACGAGGTCCTGCCCATCATCATGACGCCCTCGATAACCGCCTGGCCGCCGATCGAGGTACACTTGACGTTAGTTTTCTTTTCTTTTTTCGCCATAATAATATTTTAACGGCAAAGCCGTCGCTTTAAAACATAAAATAAAAAATACGGCCGGAGAATTTTAATCGGGGCCGCATTTTAAGATTTTTAGATGTTGTATCTTTTCTTGAACTTATCAACACGGCCGCCCGTATCGACAAGCTTCTGCTTGCCGGTAAAGAAGGGATGGCACTTGTTGCAGATATCCACTTTAAGCGTTTCGACGTTCTTGGTAGTGCCGGTCTTGAAAGTTGCGCCGCAAGCGCAGACTACCGTGACTTCGTGATAGTTGGGATGTATATCAGGCTTCATGTCTTCACCTCGCTGTTAATTCTTAATAAATGCTTTACTATTATAATTAAAAAAAGCGTATAAGTCAATCGTTTTTTCGCCCTGCACGCATTTTTTTGACCTATCGCGCCGACAATTATTCAAAATGCCGCTTTTTTGCCGTAAAGGGGTTGATTTAAAACGCGCTTAGTCGTATAATAGGCTTATGGATAATTGGATTTTACTCGGCCCGCACAAGGTCGAAAAGAGAGAACAGAGCGAAAGCGGAATATCCGACACCCAGGTCAAGGTCAAAGTCAGCCACGTGCTTGTGTCCAACTTCGACGCATTCTGCTATACGGGCGAGAATAAAGTGCCCTACCCCAGAACGCCGGGAAGATTTGCAATCGGCATAGTCACCGAGACGGGCAAGGCGTGCTACGGCATAGAAAAGGGTGCGAGGGTTTGCCTCAATTCCGTCCGCGCCTGCGGCAAGTGCTTTGCCTGCAAGTCGGGCAATAAGGAAGAATGTGCGCATATCGCCGTCGCCTGCACCGACTTCGACGGATTTTTGAGAGATTTCGTCGTCTGCGAATATACCGACGTCACCGTCATTCCCGACAGCGTCGACGACCTGCACGCGCTGTGCATAGAACACGTCGCTTTGGCAGAGAATATATTTGACAAACTCAATCTGCCCGCAGGCGCCTCCGTCGCCATCGTCGGCGGCGGGTTCGTCGGCAGCATACTGACGCAGATAGCGCTCTATCACAAGCTCGTTCCCGTAGTCATCGACAACAACCCCAAGAATATCGAGCGGCTTAAAAAGAGCGGCGCATTCTACACCTTTGCCGCCGACGACGCGCTTATGAACAACATCTACGACGCGACGTCGGGCGCGCTGTGCGACGCCGCAATATACACTTCCTGCTGTAAGCTTACCTCCACCGTTCCCGCCAACGCGCTGGCGAACGGCAAGGACCTGGTGCTGGGCGGTTTCTGCACGGTCAACTTCACGATAGACACCCGCCCCATATTTGAAAAGAGCCTGCGCCTGTATGCCGTCAGCGACGGCTATGGCTATAACGAGACGGCGATAAACATGCTCGTCCACGGCGCAATCGACCTCGGCAACTTCGAGAAGGAAATTCTGACCGAGTTCGACGCAGGCAAGCTCTACGAGGACAGGGCGGAAAAGGCGTCCTATACAGCAAAGATGACCGTACTCAAACTCATTATGTGACCTGCGGGCGCAGGGGATATACTCTTTATGCGCCTTATACGCTTTATCTTTTCGCGGATATTTATATGTCTTGTACTTATTGCGGCGCTCTTTGCCGCAATAATTTTTTTATGCGTCTACATTCATTCGCTGCTGCCCGCGGCGTGGGCGCTGGGCATTGCGGGCGTATTCTCGCTGGCGACGGCTATCTATATAATGGGCAGACCGTCGCCGCACTACTTCAAGTGCGCGTGGCTGGCGCTCGTCGCCGCCCTGCCGCTTTTGGGCGCGCTCGTCTACTTCGTATTCACCGCCGAACCGCCCCGAAAGTGCACCCCGCAGAAAATGGCGGTATGTTGCGGACTGGAAAACGCCGAATATTTCCCGACGGGCGAGGCATATCTCGGGCGGCTGACAGGATATATCACCTGCGCGGAGAAGTATATCCTGCTCGAATACTTCATAATCGCCCGCGGCAGGGTATGGTCGGGGATATTCGCCGCGCTTAAAGACGCGCTTGCCCGCGGGGTGAAAGTGTGCATAATCTACGACGGGCTGGGCAGCGCGCTGAGGGCGCCGACGCGGAGTTTCAGGGCGCTTAAACGGGCGGGAGCGGAGATTAAGGTATTCCGCAAGCCCTTCCCCCTGCCCTTCTGCCGCTTCAACAGCCGCGACCACCGCAAACTTGCCGTAATAGACGGCAGAGCGGTATTTACGGGAGGCGTGAACATTGCCGACGAATACGCGAACATCGCCTCCCCCTGCGGGTACTGGAAGGACGGCGGGGTGCTTTTAAGGGGCGAAATAGCCGAGGCGTTCGCGCAGCTTTTCGACGGCACTTTCTGCCCGCAAAAGGACAAGAAAAAAGGCGGAACGGACAATGAGCGCGTCCGCCACCCGTCGGAGCTTAAAGACGGGCAGGCGATGGCGATTGCCGACGGAGCGCAGACGGCGGGCGGCGTCTACGAGGACTTTGCCGCCTCCCTCATCTACTCGGCAAAGCGCAGGGTGAATATATTCACGCCCTATCTCTGCGCGGGCGAAAAGCTTACCGACGCGCTGACCTTTGCCGCGCGGCGGGGCGCAGACGTAAAGATTATGATACCGCATATACCAGACAAGCGCATAACCTTCGAGATAACCCGCACCTTTGCCGACGCGCTTGCCGAGGAGGGCGTCGAGGTGTACGAGTTTGCGCCCGGCTTCATGCACTTCAAGGCGATAGTCTGCGACGACTGCGCGCTGGTCGGCAGCTATAACTTCGACTTCCGCTCAATGCGTTCAAACAGCGAATGCGCCGTCGCCGTGCGAGGCGGGCTTGCCGACAGAATTGCCGCCGACTTCGACAATTGCCTTGCCGACGGAATACGGCGGGTTGCCGTAAAGAGCAGCGCGCCGAGGCGGTTTTTCAGGCGCATCCTTGCGCTGTTTGCGCCCCTCGTATGAAAAGCAGGCGACGCGCGGGGCAAGAATGCGGGCAATACCCCGCTAAGAGTTGCCAAACCGCCGTATTTTGCGGTATAATATAGCCATGTTCAAACTTATCGTCAGCGATCTGGACGGCACTCTGCTTCCGCCCAGCAAGATAATGCCCGATGAGACCTTTCCGCTCATCGAGAAATTTACGAGTAAGGGCGGCGTATTTGCGCCCGCAAGCGGCAGACAGCTGCCCAATCTTAAAAAGCTGTTCGCGCCCGTCGCGGACAAGATAGCCATAATTGCCGAAAACGGCGGCATCGTGTGGTACGGCGGGGAGATAATCTATTCCAACCCCACCCCGCCCGACGACCTCATACGTGCGCTTAAAATAATACGAAGCGTAGACGGCATATATCCCGTGCTGTCCTGCGACGACTGCGCCTACTATGAAAACGACTTCCCGCTGTTCGTCGAGACGGTAAAGAAGTCCTATTCCTCCGAAATGCTCGTCCCCGACCTAGACGAAATGGCAAAATGCAAGACGGCGCTGAAAATATCCGTCTGGGACAGCCGCCCCGCCGCCGAACACGCGGGGAAAATTCTGCCGCAGCTCATCGACGGACTGCGCGTGATGATTTCGGGCTTCGACTGGCTGGACGTAAGCGTAGCGACGGCAAACAAGGGCAGAGCGCTGCGCGCACTAATGCAATACCTCGGCTGCACGCGGGAGCAATGCGCGGCGTTCGGCGACCACATGAACGACTATGAAATGCTGTGCGAATGCGGCAGCCCCTTTGTCACCGCCAACGCGTATCCCCTGCTCAAAGAAAAGATAGGCGCGGAAATAGCTTCCAACCGTGAAAACGGCGTAATCGAGAAATTGAAGGAGTTAATATGAAGATACTTATAGCTTCCGACATACACGGCTCTGCGCTGTGGTGCGAAAAACTTTTGAAAGCTTATGAAAAAGAGGGCGCGGAAAAGCTGTTGCTGCTCGGCGACATACTCTATCACGGGCCGAGAAATCCTCTGCCCGACGGCTATTCGCCCAAGGACGTGTTCGCAATGCTCAACCCGCTCAAAGATAAAATTCTCGCCGTCCGCGGCAACTGCGACAGCGAAGTCGACCAGATGGTGCTTGACTTCAACGTATCGTCGGACTATGCCGAGGTATACGCCGACGGCGTGAGAATGGTGCTCTCGCACGGACACAGGGCGGTACCGCCCCTCGGCGAGGGTGACGTCTACCTGACGGGGCATACCCACGTCCCCCTCAACGTCGTCGAAAAAGAGGGCTATCTGCACCTCAACCCCGGCTCGGTCTCGCTTCCCAAAGAGGACAGCGCACACGGCTATATTCTTTTCGACGGCGGTAAATTCCTGTTCAGAACGCTCGGCTGAGCACGGCAAGGCGATATATTACCTGAAATTTATTTACTTTATCCAGGAAAAGGCATATAATTATCCCATACAGAGAAAAAGGTGGCTTGCTTATGCGAAAATTCATTACGACAGCGGCGATAACCGCGGCGACGGTGTTTGCCGCACTTTCGACGGGCTGCGCGCCGACCGATGTTTATAAGGGTGATATCTCCGACGAATACTACTCCTCCCGCCTGCTTGCGGTGAGCGCGTTCGTCGACAACGAAATAAGCGGCGTTTCGCGCGCGGTATTCGAGGACTATAAGAAGACTGAGGATATGACCGAAGCGGATACGGCAGTGCTCAATCTTTCCGCCGACCAGCGGCGCAGACTGACCGCCGCAGAGCGCGGAACGGTGTGGTTTGCGACCGACGAGAGCGACGAGCCGATCGCCCAGACGGTGTACATAATGCAGTTCGGCGACGAATACGCCTATTACAGCCCCGCCCTCGAAGACGGCGAAAGGGTGACAAAGAGCTATTATAATTCGGTGACTTCGCTCGGCGGGTTCGGGAGCTTTACCCTCTCGCTCGAAATCGGCAGCCGCAGCTCCAATGCCGCCGATACGCTCGCGCCGTCGTTCAACAATACCACGCAGCGCTCGACAATAGAGTATGCGGGCAACGTAATGCACGTCGTAAGCTATACTCACCTCGTCAACGACGACGCCAAGTCAGAGTATTACGGCAACGAGCACGAGGAGACCAACGAATATTATTACGTTGTCGACGGCGACAGGCTCATACGCTATACCAAATTCACCGACACGTTTTTCAGTTGGGAGATATGCGACGTAAGCGATTTGCAGGATATATTCGATAGCTCGCTGGGCGGGGACGACGACCTCGTCGCCACCGACCACAGTTGTTTCGTCAAGACGGACTATGGGTTCAGTCTCAATGAGGCGGTCGTTAAAATGCTGCTCGACGATAAGCTGTCCGCGCTCGTCGGCGACAGCGACGTCGTCTACGACATAGACGGCAAGTACATAGTTTCGGGCGGGCTTATGTCCGAATGCGAGCTGCACGTCGGGGCGCAGGTCACCGCCAACGGCAAGACCGAAGCCGTCTCTACCGACACCTCGATAAAGATTAAAAAACTCGGCTCGACGACCATAGATCTGCCCGAAAACCTGCCCGAAGTATCTTAATATATCATATCAGAGCAAAATAGCCGCCCCGCTGCAAAAGATTGCAGCGGGGCGGCTTTCCTTTACCTGCCTTTTACCTGCTTTTAACCTGCCTTAACCAGCCGCCCGACTATGCGAGCAGCAATCTTCCCGTCGAGAGCAGACAGCACACGTCGATAAGGCAGAGCACCCAGCCCCACCCGACGACGATAAAGAGCACGAACGCCAGCATACTGACCACGTCCTGCCTTTTGAGGAGCACGCTCAGCCGCACGAGACATTCGATAACCCATCCGACGACGGGCAGTAGCAAGAGTATTACCTGCACCGCCCTGTTTTGCGAGTAGAACCATTGGTCAAAACCGTTCATCTTATACCTCCGCACTCTGTAATGTATGCGCGGCGGGGGCGCAATATTACTTTTATGCGCAGATTTATGCAAAATTTTTTGTACCATACCGCCCGCCGAACTGCGTAAATTACTTTATCTGCCGCTCTGCCGTTCGGTTAATCGACCATATTCCCGCTTCAATTGCCCGCAACGCCCTGCGCGTGGCGGCATTGGCCGCCGCTTACGCGCCGCCTATTTTCTGCCCGCTTTTCCGCAGAAAAAAGGCGGCTTTTTCGGCTATGCAGGGAGGAAGATTATGGCGCAGGCGGGCGGCAAAAAGAGCGCGGGGCAATGCAATTGCCCCGCAACTATGCCCCGACGAACGGGGTTTTTGAATTTTTAATATCTGTCGCCGTACCTCGCGCGGGCGAGGGCGGTGTACCTTGTTACGAAATCGCCCTTGGCGGCGGTGTAGCCGTCGCGGTCGTATTTGTATTCCTCCGCAAGCCGCCGCTTCAATTCCTCGTATTCTGCCGCGACGGAGGGAAATTCGGCAAGATAGTCGCGGAAATACAGCTCGTCATTGTCGCCGCGCCGACGCAGGTGCAGGTGAAATACCTCCTCGGCGAAACCCTCGGGCGTGTAGCCCCTGTTGAACGACTTTCGCGCCCCGCCGTCCGACATTCGGATATATCCCGCTCCCTCTGTCGCCGTCGCCGCCCGCTCCATGTCGGCTTCGGGCGGCAGTTCGACGAGAATGTCGACGATCGGCTTGGCGGCAATATCTATCGCCGTGCTCCCGACGTGGCTTATGCGCGTACCCGCGGGGAATATGCCTGCTATGCGCTCTCTTTCGGCGGCGAACCGCCCGACCATGCGCCCGTCGTGCGGCTTCAACTCTATGGGAAAGAGCCGCCACAGCTCGTCGAGCGTCATATCTTCGTACCACTTTTTCATACCTGTCCTCCGCATACATTATACACCCTGCGCCGACATAAGGCAACGGCCGCCCTCATTCTTCCGCCCCCGCGCCGCAGAAAATTGCAGGCGTTACCCTGCGGACGGGCGCACGGCTTGCAGGGCGCGGGGTCGCGTTTTTTGATTTTGCTGTTGACATTTGCCGCGCAAAGGGCTATAATATCATTAAAGTAACTGATAAAGGAGATACTTAAATGGCAAAAGGCAAGAGAGATTACTTCGGTCTCGGCTATATCGTCAGCGTAATTCTGGCAATCATACCCGTTACGTCGTGGATATGCGGCGCTATTACCCGTCTCAGCGAGGGCAAAATCGTCGCATTCATCGTCAGGCTGGTATTCGGCTTCAATATCGTCTGGATCTGCGACCTCATTCTGATGATTGTCAGCAAGAGAATACTTCGTATACTCCCCATCTGACCGATCAAAAAAGAAAAATCTGGCGCGGGCGAAAAATATTTTTCGCCCGCGCCCTTTATTTTGCGGAGCGTTGGTTATGCACAAATTGAACGCCGTAGGCGCGCATAACTTCCCGATTAAGCAGGCGGCAAAATCGCCCGTCGGGGCAATCCGACCGCACATATATGCCGTTTAATCGGTTTCGGCAATCGACCTGACGGAGCTAAACTCGGGCAGGTTGCTCGGCAAGCGGCAAACGGCGCGGACGGAGCGGCGCGGACGGAGCGGCGCGGACGGAGCGGCGAAACGGCTAAGCTCGGGCGGGGCGGACGAATAATAAAATGCAAAAGAAAAAAAGCGGCGGGAAATTCCGTCGCTTTAAACTTTGATTTAAATTAAACGAGCTCGATGATGGCTTCTTCTGCAGCGTCGCCGCGGCGTTCGCCGAGAAGGTAGATGCGGGTGTAACCGCCGCCCTGGCCGAGTTCTTCCTTGCGCTGAGCATACTTAGGCGCGATTTCGTTGAACAGCTTTTCCATGAGGGGATGCTGAATGTCCTTCGTCCTTGCCTTATACTCGCTCTTTTTCTCGTTGAAGCCCTTGATCTCCTGAAGGTCGCGGAGCTTAGCCATGATTGCACGGCGTACAGCCAGCTTTTTCGCGCTGTCCTTGACTACCTTTACGGTAACTTCCTTGCCCTTTGCGTCGGTCTTTACGACTTCCTTTTCTTCGTTGAGGTCGTAGACGCTGATGGCCTTGGTTATAATCTTTTCAACGTAGGGCTGAAGCTCTTTCGCCTTAGCAGCCGTCGTCTTAATCCTACCGTACCAAAGGAGTTCGGAAGCCTGATTTCTGAGCAATGCAATTCTCTGTTCTGATGTTCTTCCCAATTTACCGGGCATGATATTAGTCCTCCTTGTTTGCTAACGAAAGACCGTAGGATTGAAGCTTCAAGATTACTTCGTCCAGCGACTTTCTGCCAAGATTTCTTACCTTGAGCATTTCGTCTTCCGTCTTTTTGGTTAAATCTTCTACCGTGTGTATGTTCGCACGCTTCAAGCAGTTGTACGAACGTACGGATAAATCCATGTCTTCGATCGCCATGGCAAGTATCTTCTGCTGGCGGTCGTCCTCGTTCTTGACGAGTATGTCCATATCCCTTATCGTATCCGACAGGTCGACGAACAGGCTGATGTGATCCTGCATGATCTTAGCCGCGAGCGAGACGATTTCCTTTGCGGAGAACGCGCCGTTCGTCCATACTTCGAGGATGAGCTTGTCGAAGTCGGTATTCTGACCAACCCTCGTATTCTCGACGGTGTAGTTGACCTTCTTTACGGGGGTGAAGATAGAGTCGATGGGGATATAGTCGATAAGTTCGCTTCTCGTATGGTCGGCACCCTTATAGCCCCTTCCGCGGCCGATGGTTATCTCCATATCGATCTTGCCGCCCTCGTCGACGGTACATATATGCTGGTCGCCGTTGATTATCTCTATTTCGGCGTCCTGCTCGATATCGCTCGCCTTAACCTCGGCGGGGCCTTCCTTGTAGAGGTGAACTACCTTTACGTAGTCCCTGTCGGTCACCTTGGTCTTTATCGCAAGCGTCTTCAAGTTGAGGATAATTTCAGTTACGTCTTCCTTGACGCCGGGTACGGCCGAAAATTCGTGCTTTACGGAGCCGTCAAGAAACCTTATTCCCTGTGCCGCCGCGCCGGGCAGGGCGGACAGAAGTATTCTTCTAAGGCAGTTGCCTATTGTAAGACCGAAGCCCTTTTCGAGGGGTTCAACGACTACCTTCGCATAGGACTGGTCTTCGCTTTCCACTACCTCTATTCTGGGCATATCCATTTCGATCATATACTACCTCCTGAATTTTAATTATTACTTGGAGTACAATTCGACAATCATATGCTCCGCAATCTGGCTGTCTATGTCGTCCCTTGCAGGAAGTGCGATTACCTTGCCTTCAAGCTTTTCGGGGTTGAATTCCAGCCACTTGGGGAGATTTGCCGCTTTTGCGGACTTTATCGCCTCGAAGTACTTATTGGATGTCTTGTTTTCCTTGACAGCGACTACGTCGCCGACCTTTACGATGTAGGAGGGGATGTTGACTTTCTTGCCGTTTACCGTGAAATGACCGTGGTTTACAAGCTGTCTTGCCTGTGCGCGCGATACGCCCAGTCCCATACGGAATATGACGTTGTCAAGCCTTCTTTCGAGCAGCGAGAGCATATTTTCACCGGTGATGCCCTTCATGCGGTCAGCCGCTTCATAGTATGCCCTGAACTGACCTTCCTGCACGCCGTAAATTCTCTTGACCTTCTGCTTCTCTCTGAGCTGCTGTCCGTATTCGGAAACCTTCTTTCTGCCTGCGCCGTGTACGCCGGGTGCAACGGGACGCTTTGCGAACGGACACTTGTCGCTATAACACTTGTCGCCCTTCAAAAAGAGCTTTGCGCCTTCCCTTCTGCAAAGGCGGCATTTTGCTTCTCTGTATGTTGCCATAATTCTTCTCTCCTCCTTTATACTCTGCGACGCTTAGGCGGTCTGCAACCGTTGTGGGGTATGGGCGATACGTCCGAAATGAGGGTGATTTCAAGCTCGCAGTTTGCAAGCGCGCGGATAGCCGACTCTCTGCCTGCGCCGGGGCCCTTTACGTAGACCTCGACGGTGCGGAGACCGTGTTCCTTTGCTGCCTTTGCGGCGGTTTCGCAAGCCATCTGGGCTGCGAAGGGAGTACCCTTCCTCGAACCCTTGAAGCCGAGCGCGCCTGCGCTGGACTGGCTGATGGCGTTACCCTGCATATCCGTTACGGTTACCAAAGTATTGTTGAAAGATGACTGAATGTGTACCTGACCTTTATCGATCTTTTTAAGCTCCTTGCGCTTTCTCGAAACGGTCGTCTTCTTTGCCTGTGATGCCATAAAGCTTAACTCCTCCTAACCTTACTTCGCGCCCTTCTTCTTGGCTACCGTGCGGCGAGGTCCTTTCCTCGTCCTTGCGTTTCTCTTGGTCGACTGGCCTCTTACGGGCAGGCCCTTTCTGTGCCTGATGCCCCTGTAACAGCCGATTTCCATAAGTCTCTTGATATTGAGCGAAACTTCGCTTCTCAGTTCGCCCTCTACTCTGTAATTGTGGTCGATATACTCTCTGAGCTTGGATACCGTCGTCTCGTCGAGGTCCTTGACTCTCGTATCGGGATCTACGCCCGTTGCGGCAAGGATCTTCTTAGAGGTGGCAAGCCCTATACCGTATATATAGGTAAGACCTATCTCTATTCTTTTCTCTCTGGGTAAATCTACACCGGCAATACGTGCCATACGATTTATTTCCTCCGTTTTAATTGACTTAGCTTCTAAGTCCTCTGTTTTTTATTTTTTTATATATGGAAACCCGCAACGTCGGCCGCGCGCAGTAAAAATGTGGAATGTCTGCGCCGCCGAAGGCGGAATTGTTTTTGAATTTATTTGGACTTGCGCCCAAAAATTCAGACCTTGTCCGCGGGTAAATTCGCCCGCGCGCCGGTCGGTCTTTGCCGCAATATTATGTTTTTAAACGCGAAAACGACGGCAAAAGAATACTTTGCCCCCGCACTCTGCGCGGACAAATTTTACTTTCACCGAAATTCTGCACAATACATTATATCACAGCTTTTGCCGGAAAAGCAAGAAATTACCGACACAAAGTGCGGCAATTTTTGCGCGTTTTCACGGTTTTTTTATGCGGACAGCGCTATTTTTAGCCCTGTCTCTGCTTGTGGCTCTTGTTC
This sequence comes from uncultured Clostridia bacterium, assembly GCA_944327625.1. GTDB lineage: Bacteria > Bacillota > Clostridia > Christensenellales > Borkfalkiaceae > Coproplasma. The sequence continues at coordinate 16,712 of CALVHL010000017.1, read as the reverse complement.
TTGGAACAGATGACCATTACCTTGCCGTTTCTTTTGATGACCTTGCACTTGTCGCACATGGGCTTAACCGAGGGTCTTACTTTCATAATTGTACTCCTTAAAAGTTTTTTGGCGTCGGTTGCAATTTTCAAGAAACCGACTTTCAGGCGAGGGGGCACGCGGCGCCCCGAAGATATATCAGGACTTGCTGCGCCAGGTTATTCTGCCCTTGGTGAGGTCGTAAGGGCTCATTTCGAGCTTTACCGTGTCGCCCTCTATAATCCTTATATAGTTGAGGCGAAGTTTGCCCGAGATGTATGCCGTGATGACATAACCGTTGGAAAGCTGTACCTTGAAGTTTGCGTTGGGAAGGCACTCTATTACCTTGCCCTCCGCTTCGATAACGTCGTCCTTAGACAAAATGTTACTCCTCCGACTGAACTTGGTTTGTTGTTTTGGATAATTTTTTCAATGCGTGCGGCGCGCTTGAATCGAACGAGCCGTCGAACGGCTGCTTTATGCCGAGTTCGGACGCGCTTGTCGCCGTCAGGCGGACGTGCCTGAGATTTTTCCGCTTGGGAGCGGCGATCGGGCGACTGCTGCCGTCCGCCACCGTTATATACCCGCCCTCGACGCCGACGACGACGTAGTACCTGCCTGCGTCGCGCCCCTGCGTACTTTGGACGATTTCCCCTACGAAGGGAGTTTTACGCTTCATACAGTCACTTTACAGGGTGAGTATCTCTACCCCGTCCTCTTTTATGAGCACGGTATTTTCGTAGTGCGCGGAGGGCTTTTTATCGGCGGTAGTCACCGTCCAGCCGTCCTGCCTGTCGAATATTACCTTGTAAGTACCCATGTTTATCATCGGCTCTATGCAGATGGTCATGCCGGCTTTGAGCCTCGTGCCCGTGCCCTTCCTTCCGTAGTTGGGGACGGAGGGATCTTCGTGCATTTCCCTGCCGATGCCGTGTCCGACCAGCGCCCTGACGACGCCGTAGCCGTGGCTTTCGGCGTGCGTCTGCACCGCATACCCGATGTCGTAGAGCGGCGTACCCGCTTTGAGATTTTCGATCGCCTTGAAGAAACACTCCTTGGTGACTTCGACGAGCTTGCGCTTTTCCTCGGATACGTTGCCGATGAGAAAGGTCCTCGCCGCGTCGCCGTTAAAGCCGTTCTTTTCGGCGGTGATGTCGACGCTGACTATGTCGCCGTCCTCGATTATCCTGTCGCCGGGGATGCCGTGCACAACCACCTCGTTTACCGATACGCACGAGCTTGCGGGATAGCCGCAGTAGCCGAGCGACGAGGGAGTTGCGCCGTTCATCGTTATATACTTGTAGACGAGTTCGTCCACTTCCTTTGTGGTCATTCCCGCCCTTATGTGTTTGCCGACGTAGTCAAGCGTTTCCTTGACTATGCGGCAGGGTTCGCGCATGAGGGAGATTTCTTCTTCCGTCTTTACGCTTATCATTTACCCAGACCTTCGAGGGCAGCCGAAACGAGTTCAAACACCTCTGCGGGCGACTTGGTGCCGCATTCGATGTTGATGAGCTTGCCCTGCTTTTTGTAGTACTCGGCGACGGGCGCCGTCTGCGTGAAGTATGTATCCAGCCTGCTTTTTACGGTTTCGGGATTGTCGTCCGCGCGCTGATACAGTTCCTTGCCGCACTTTGCGCAGGTCGTTCTGCCGCCGAGCGTCGAGACGTGATAGCTCTCGCCGCAGCTGCAAACCCTGCGCCCGCATATCCTGTCCATGAGGAAAGATGCGTCCACGTCGATGTTGAGGCAGACGTCGATATGCGCGAATTTGTCAAGTTCTTCCGCCTGGAACACGTTGCGGGGGAAGCCGTCGAGCATATAGCCCGAAGCGAGGTCGCCCTGCTGCAATCTGTCCCTGACTATGTCGCAGGTTACCTCGTCGGGGACGAGTTTGCCTGCGTCGATATAGCTCTTTGCCACCTTGCCGATGGGCGTTCCGCCCTTGATGTTGGCGCGGAATATGTCGCCCGTCGAGATGTGGACGAGGTTGAATTTCTGCTGAATGAGACTTGCCTGAGTGCCTTTGCCTGCGCCGGGTGCGCCGAGTAATACTATATTCATTTTTTGTTTTCCTTATTTAAGAAAGCCCCTGTAATTCTTCATCATGAGCTGCGATTGAAGCTGCTTATCGAGCTCCAGCGCAACTGATACGACTATCAGAATACCCGTGGTGGAGAATACGCTTATGAGATCGGTCGACATTCCCACGCCCGTGAGGATGACGGCGAGGATCGAGGGAATGAGCGCGACTATCGTCAGATAGATTGCGCCGAACAGCGTTATGCGGTTGTTTATCTTTTTGAGATAGTCAGCCGTGGGCTTGCCGGGGCGGATGCCCTGAATGAAGCCGCCGTTCTGCTGTATCGTCCTCGAAATGTCATCGGGATTGAACTGCATCGAAGCGTAGAAGAACGAGAACAGGAATATGAGCACGCAGAGCGCGAGCATATAGATGAGCTGGCCGTACCAGTTGGGCGAATTTGCCGAGAACCAGTTGGTCACGCCCGACTCGAACGCCGAATTGGGCCAGAAGAAGCTGGCGAGCATTGCGGGAATGGAGATGAACGCGAACGCGAAGATGAGGGGCATGACGCCGCCGCCCGCTATTCGCATGGGGATGACCGACGACTGACCGCCGTACATCTTTCTGCCTTTGACCTGCTTTGCGTACTGAACGGGTACCTTTCTCTCGGAGAGGTCGACGGCGACGATTGCCGCGAACTCGAATATCGTCAGAATGACGAAGCCGAGCACTTCCCAGAGAACCGAGGGATTGCCGCTGAATGCTTCGACGAACTTGGCGACTATCTGTTCGCCCGCCGTCGAGATGATGCCTACGAAGATTATAAGGGATATACCGTTGCCGATGCCGTACTCGGTAATTCTCTCGCCCAGCCACATTACGAGCATTGCGCCCGCCGTGTACACGCCGGTGAGGAATATGCCTGCCAGCCACTTTGCGCCCACTTCGCCTATCGAGGTGTTGCTGCCGAACCTGACAAGGTCGACTACGCCTTCGCTCGAAAGACCGAAGTTGACAATTATGCCGATCGCCTGCGCGATTGCAAGAGCTATGGTCACGTATCTCGTGATCTGCGCTATCTTCTTTCTGCCGTCCTCGCCCTGTTTGGACAGTCTTTCAAGCGCGGGTATGCCCACGCTGAGAAGCTGAATGATAATCGAGGCGTTGATGTACGGGCTTATGCCGAGTGCGAACAGCGTGGCGTTTGCAAGCGATCCGCCCGATATCGCGGACATGATTTCCAGAAACGACTTTTCGTTTATTACCTCGCTGAATGCGCCGGCGTCGATGCCGGGTACGGGGATATAACATCCGAGGCGGAACACAAGCAGCAGAAGCAGCGTTATCCAGATCTTCTTGCGTATATCCTTATTCTTAAAACAATTTTTTATTGTTTCAAACATTTAAAACCTCTCTTGCGACGCGCGCGGCAAGGACGCTTTGCACCCGCCGCGACGCCGTATGCCTGACCGAAAAGATTATTCGGCGTCCTGTGCAAGCACTTCGCAGGTGCCGCCGGCGTTTTCGATTGCCGCCTTGGCGCTTTCGGAGAACTTTGCTGCCTTTACGGTGAGGGCCACTTTGACTTCGCCCTTGCCGAGAACCTTCAACCCGCCGTTGTTCTTGACGATCTTGGTGAGCTTGTTCTCTACGACGTAGTCATAGTCTACCACCGTTCCTGCGGGAACTGATTCAAGCTGAGAAAGGTTTACGATGAGGTAGGAGGTTGCCCACTTGTTGTGGAAGCCTCTCTTGGGTATCCTTCTGTGAAGGGGCATCTGACCGCCTTCGAAGCCGGGACGAACGCCGCCGCCCGAACGAGCCCACTGACCTTTGTGTCCCTTGCCTGCCGTCTTGCCCTTGCCGGAACCGATGCCTCTGCCTAATCTCTTGGGAGAAGTCGTTGCGCCCTCTGCGGGCTGTAATGTATCTATTCTCATAATATCTTCTCCTTATACCTCTTCGACCTTAAGAAGGTACTTTACCTTTTCGATCTGTCCCAGGTTTGCGGGAGTGCTCTCCAAGGTCTTGGTCGAACGGATCTTTTTAAGTCCCAACGCCGCAACGGTAGCCTTTACCGTCTTGGTCTCGTTGGATACGCTTTTAACTAACGTAATCTTTACCATAATGTCCTCCGCTTAGCCTAAAATTTCCTCTACCGACTTGCCCCTTGCTGCTGCAACTTCTTCGGGAGATTTGAGCGCGGCCAGACCTGCTACGGCTGCCTTTACGCAGTTGATGGGGTTGTTGGTGCCGTGCGACTTGGTACGGATATCCTTTACGCCGGCTGCCTCCATGACCGCACGGACGGGACCGCCCGCGATAACGCCGGTACCTTCGGATGCAGGCATCATGAGCACGCTGCCCCTGCCGTATACGCCGGTTACGCCGTGAGGAATGGACGTGCCCTTGAGGTTGACTTTGAGAAGGTTCTTCTTCGCCTGAGCGGTTGCCTTTTCGATTGCCTCGGGAACTTCCTTGCTCTTGCCCATGCCGTAACCTACCGAGCCGTTGCCGTCACCGACGACCACGAGCGCCGCAAAACGCATATTTCTGCCGCCCTTGACGGTCTTGGTTACTCTGTTGACCTGAATGAGCTTCTTGATGAAGCCGTCGTCTTCCTCTCTCCTTCTGGGCCTGTCGTTTCTTCTTGCCGCTTTTTCTTTCTTTTCTTCCATGACTTTAACTCCTTAGAAATTCAGACCGGCTTCTCTTGCGCCGTCGGCAACTGCCTGCACACGTCCGGTATAGAGGTATCCGCCTCTGTCGAACACTACTGCCTTGATGCCCAGTGCGAGCGCCTTTTCGGCAGCTTTCTTGCCCACATACTTAGCGGCGTCGCTCTTGCTCATTTCGGCAACGGCAGCCTTGATATCCTTCTCCATGGTGGAGGCTGCGCAAAGCGTTACGCCCTTTACGTCGTCGATTATCTGGACGTAGATGTGATTGAGGCTGCGGTAAACGCTCATTCTGGGCGTTTCGCCCGTTCCGGAAATCTTCTTTCTGACTCTCGTATGTCTACGGAGTCTTTCCTGATTCTTGTCGATTTTATTTATCATAATTTCTCCTTATATGGACAAACCTTCGGATTTGGCGCGCCCGAGGATGGGCGGGCGCTAAGCCGCGGCGCTACGCCGCATACCCGAAATTACTTCTTGCCCTTGCCTCCCGTCTTGCCTTCCTTGCGCTCGATTACTTCGTCGCTGTAAGCGATGCCGTAGCCGTGGTAGGGTTCGGGAATTCTTATCGTTCTGATGTTTGCAGCCGTCTGTCCGACGAGCGTCTTGTCGATGCCCGTTACGGTTATCTCGTTCTGCGTGGGGCAGGCGAGCGTTATGCCTTCGGGCTCGTCAAACTCTACGGGGTGGGAGAAGCCGACGTTCATGACGAGCTTCTTGCCCTGCTTTGCGACCTTCCAGCCGACGCCGTTTACTTTGAGGCTCTTGGTGTAGCCCTGCGAAACGCCGACGACCATGTTGTGCAGAAGCGCCCTGTAAAGACCGTGCTTTGCGTCGAGTTCTGCGCTGTCGACAGCCTTTTCGACGACTGCGTGCGCACCGTCTACCTTAACGACGATGTCGCCTTCGATTTTCTGGGTGAGCGTACCCTTTGCGCCCTTTACGGTTACGACGCCGTCAGCAAAGGATACGGTTACGCCTGCGGGAATTGCCACGGGCATTTTTCCTATTCTTGACATACTTTCGTAACCTCCTTACCAGATGTAGCAGAGCACTTCGCCGCCTACGTTTGCGGCCTTTGCCTGCTTATCCGTCATTACGCCCTTGTTGGTGGAGATGATGGCGATGCCGAGACCGTCCATTACCTTGGGCATATTTTCTACATTCGCATAAGTGCGGAGGCCGGGACGCGATACTCTCTGGAGCGTCGTGATGACCGACTTCTTCTTGCCGACGTATTTAAGGGTTATTACGAGCTTGCCCGAATAACCGTCCTCTACGAGCTTGACGTCGGAGATGTAACCTTCTTTAAGCATGATGTCGGCGATTGCCTTTTTCATGTTCGAGGAAGGAATTTCTACAGTTTCTTTATTTACAGCCAGCGCGTTTCTGATGCGCGTGAGCATATCTGCTATGGGATCTGTCATTTTTTTCGTTCCTCCTTAATTACCAGCTCGACTTCTTTACGCCGGGGATTTCACCCTTGTAAGCAAGGTTTCTGAAACAGATACGGCAGATGCCGTACTTGCGAAGTACCGCGTGGGGTCTTCCGCAGATGGAGCATCTCGTATAAGCTCTTGTTGAATACTTTGCAGGCTTCTGCTGCTTGTTAATCATTGACTTCTTTGCCATAACTATTTCTCCTTACTTCTTGAAGGGCATACCGAGCGCCCTTAAAAGCTCTCTTGCTTCTTCGTCCGTCTTTGCCGTCGTGACGATGCACACGTCCATGCCCCTGATCTTCTCTACCTGATCGTACTGAATTTCGGGGAAGATGAGCTGTTCTTTAAGTCCCATGCAATAGTTGCCCTTGCCGTCGAAGCTGTCCGAAGGGACGCCGCGGAAGTCGCGCACCCTGGGAAGCGCGATGGATACGAACTTGTCGTAGAACTCGTACATTCTGTCGCCGCGGAGGGTGACTTTGATGCCGACGTTCATGCCTTCTCTTACCTTGAAGTTAGCGACCGACTTGCGCGCCTTGGTGAGTATGGGCTGCTGACCGGTGATCTGCTTGATTTCGTTGACTGCCATCTGAATGGACTTTGCGTTGTCCTTGATGTCGCCGAGGCCGGAGCTTATTACTATCTTGACGAGCTTGGGCACTTCCATGGGGTTCTTATAGCCGAATTTCTTGGTGAGCGCGGGTACGACTTCTTCGGCGTACTGCTGAGCCACTCTGCTCTTGTATACTTTTTCTGCCATTTTTCGTATCCTCCTTATTCAGCCTTATCCTCTGCGGATTCTTCCTTCTTGGCCGCGCGCTTTCTGGTACGCTTCTTGGGTGCTTCCTTGACAGCCTCTGCCGCCTTCTTGCCGGTGTATGCCTTGTCGAGTACGGCGCCGCACTTAGCGCAAACCCTTACCTTCTTGCCGCCCTCTGTCGAGTGCTTTACTCTTACGCCCTTGCCGCAGCTTGCGCAGACTACCATTACGTTGGAGGCGTCGATTGCGCCTTCCTTCTTGATTATCTGGGAAACTTCGTTGGCCTTTCTTGCCTTCTTTGCCTTGCTCTGAAGGTTTACGCCTTCAACCGTCACCGTATTGTTCTTGGGAGAAGTGGCAATTACTTTGCCCTGCTTGCCCGCATCCTTACCGGTGATAACCACAACGGTATCATTCAATTTTACGTTCATTGCATTACTCCTCCGATTAAAGAACTTCGGGTGCGAGAGAGATTATCTTCATGTAGTTCTTTTCTCTCAGTTCTCTTGCTATCGGTCCAAAAATACGGGTGCCTCTGGGCTCCTGATTGGATCCGATTATTACCGCCGCATTGTCGTCGAACCTGATGTAGGTTCCGTCGTTGCGCCTTATACCCTGCGTGCTTCTTGCGATTACTGCCTTTACGACGTCGCCCTTCTTTACCGCGCCGCCGGGGGTTGCAGTCTTGACAGAGCAGACGATAACATCGCCGATGTTACCCGTCTTTCTGAACGAACCGCCAAGCACTTTTATGCACATAAGCTCCTTAGCGCCGCTGTTGTCTGCGGCCTTGAGCCTCGTCTGAGGTTGTATCATATAAATTCTCCTTTTCTTAACTAATTAACGGCGCAAGCAAAACCGCGCTTTTGCGCCCGCGCACCACATTTGTCGCTCTGCGACCTACTACGCTACGCTCCGTGCGACCGACTATGTCGGGCGGGCAGCAGGTGAAGTCGCACGATTTCAAATTATCGAGTGCTTTAATTTCGTGCGACGAGGACAGCGTCCTCAATCGTCGAATTTGTTTTTGTCGCCAAAAAACAAATTCACGAAAATTGATTTATGTCTACCTACAACTCATAGATTAAACCGTTCAGAGGGTGGGGTTAGTGTCCTGACACTTCGGGACGCCGCACCGTGACGGATTAAACCATATAATCTTCGGCTTACTTAGCCTTTTCGATTATCTCGGCAACTCTCCAATTCTTGTCCTTGGAGAGCTTTCTCGTCTCTACTATTCTTACCTTGTCGCCTACGCCGCATTCGTTGTTCTCGTCGTGAGCCTTGAACTTGGTCGTCCTGGTTATGGTCTTCTTGTAGAGGGGATGCTTGCTCTTTTCGGTGATGGCTACGACGACGGTCTTATCCATCTTATCCGAAACTACGAGACCTACTCTTTCCTTTCTGAGTGATGTTCTTGCTTCCATTGTCGTTGCTCCTTAACCCTTTATCTGCCTTGCTCTTATTACGGTGTTTACCCTTGCGATGTCCTTCTTGACGAGGTTGATGCGCATGGGGTTTTCGAGCTGGCCGCTCGCATGGCGGAAACGCAGATTGAAAAGCTCGGTCTTTAATTCGCTCAGCTTTGCGTTGAGCTCCTCATTGCTCATGTTCTTGATTTCCTCAGCCTTCATTTGCTTCACCGCCTTCTGTTTCTTTCTTGACGAACTTGCACTTTATGGGCAGCTTGTGCGCCGCGAGACGCATAGCCTCCCTTGCAACGTCCTCGTTTACGCCCGCCATCTCAAAGAGAACTCTGCCGGGCTTAACTACTGCTACCCAGTACTCTACCGAGCCCTTGCCGGAACCCATACGGGTTTCTGCGGGCTTCTTGGAGATGGGCTTGTGGGGGAATATATCTATCCAGACCTGGCCGCCGCGCTTGATGAATCTCGTCATAGCGATACGGGCTGCCTCTATCTGGTTGGAGGATATCCATGCACATTCTTCGGCAACGAGGCCGTACTCGCCGTAGGCAATCTTGTTGCCCTTGTGAGCTGCACCCTTCATTCTGCCCCTGTGCTGCATTCTTCTTTTAACTCTCTTGGGGATTAACATATTATTCTTCGCCTCCGTCTGAGATGATGAGCTTCTTGCTGCCCGACAGAACTTCGCCCTTGTATATCCAGCACTTAACGCCCAGCACGCCGAACGTCGTGTGTGCCTCTGCAAAGCCGTAGTCGATGTTTGCCCTGAGCGTCTGAAGGGGAATGGAACCGTCGTGATAGCTTTCGCTGCCTGCGATTTCCCTGCCGTCGAGACGGCCGCTTACGGCTATCTTGACGCCCTTGACGCCCGTCTTCGCAACCTTGGAAAGCTGCTGCTTGATCGCACGTCTGTAAGATACGCGCTTCTCGAGCTGGGAAGCTACCGCTTCTGCGACGAGCTGTGCGTCCTGATCTATCTTTTCTACCTTGATGACGTTGATGATGATTATCTTGCCCTTCGTAAGCTTTGCAAGATCCTTCTTGATGACGTCGATTTCCGCGCCCGCCTTGCCGATAAGCACGCCGGGACGACCGGTATGAATGGTAACTTCTATCTTATTAGCCGCTCTTACGATGCAGATCTTGGAGATCGCCGCGTCAAAGTACTTCTTCTTGATGAAGTTACGGATTTCGTAGTCTTCCTTTATCTGTTTGCCAAAGTCCTTTTTGTCGGCATACCACTGGCTGTCCCAGCCTGCGATTACGCCTACTCTCAAACCGTGAGGATTAACTTTCTGTCCCATACTTCTGTCTCCTTAAATCTTCTTCGCGTCGAGAATAACCGTGATGTGGCTGGTTCTCTTTAAGATTGCGTGGCCTCTGCCTTTGGATACGGGCTGCATTCTCTTGAGATGAGGACCGCCGTTTGCGAATGCCTCCGCTACGACGAGGTCTTCCCTGTCCATTCCGTTATTGTGCTCTGCATTTGCCGCCGCGGATAAAAGTACCTTTCTTACTTCCTCGCTGCCGCCCTTGTTGCAGTATGCGAGGATTGCCGACGCTTCGGTTACGCTCTTGCCCCTGATGAGTGCGAGTACCGTCCTCACCTTATAGGGGGATATCCTGACGTACTTTGCCGTTGCGTAAGGACGCTTGTCGGCGCTTGCGGCAATTTTTTCTGTCTTTTTCTTCATATTGCTTGCCATGACTTACACTCTCCTTACTTCTTGGTAGTCGTCTTTGCCGCGTGTCCCTTGAACGTCCTGGTGGGAGCAAACTCGCCGAGCTTGCAGCCGACCATGTCTTCTGTGATATATACGGGAACGTGCTTTCTGCCGTCGTATACGGCGATTGTGTGTCCGACCATCTGGGGGAATATGGTGGTTGCTCTCGACCAGGTCTTGACAACTTTCTTTTCGCCCGCAGCGTTCATTGCTTCGATTCTCGACATAAGCCTTTCTTCTGCGTAAGGCCCTTTCTTAACGCTTCTTGACATTTACCTTATTCCTCCAATCAGTTAATTCTCTTCAGGATATACTTAGAAGAGTTGTTCTTCTTCTTTCTCGTCTTATAGCCGAGTGCAGGCTTGCCCCAAGGGGTCATAGGACCTGCATGGCCGACAGGGCTCTTGCCTTCGCCGCCGCCGTGAGGGTGGTCGTTGGGGTTCATGACCGAACCTCTTACCGTAGGACGGGTGCCGAGGTATCTCGTCTTGCCCGCCTTGCCGAGGTGAACTATCTCGTGTTCGAGATTGCCTACCTGACCGATGGTCGCCCTGCACTTAACCGAGACGAGCCTCATTTCGCCCGAAGGCATTTTGAGCGTCGCGTAAGCGCCTTCCTTTGCCATTATCTGCGCCGAAATGCCTGCCGCCCTCGCTATCTGAGCGCCCCTGCCGGGCTGAAGCTCGATTGCGTGTACGACCGTACCTACGGGGATGTCAGCAAGCTGGAGGGCGTTGCCCGCCTTGATGTCTGCCGTCGAACCCGACAGTACGCTGTCGCCTACTTTGAGGCCGACGGGCGCGAGAATGTACTTCTTTTCGCCGTCTGCATAGACTAAAAGCGCGATGTTTGCCGACCTGTTGGGATCATACTGGATGGAGGTTACTTTTGCGGGTATTCCGTCCTTGTTCCTCTTGAAGTCGATTACTCTGTATTTGATTCTGTTGCCGCCGCCGATGTGACGAACGGTTATCTTACCCTGATTATTTCTGCCGCCCGTCTTTCTCTTGTCGCAAAGAAGGCTTCTTTCGGGCTTATCGCCGGTGAGCGCCTCGTTTGCGAGAACGGTCATGAAACGGCGGGAAGGGGAAGTCGGTTTATATCTCTTGATTGCCATTTTCTTTCCTCCTCAATTAAGACAGCGAATCGAAGAATTCAATCGTCTTGGAATCAGCCGTGAGCTGTACGATTGCCTTCTTGTAGTCGGGGGTGTAGCCCTCGCTCCTGCCCATTCTCTTGAGCTTACCCTTGCAGTTTACGGTGTGTACGCTTTCAACCTTGACGCCGAAAACTTCTTCAACGGCGAGCTTAATAGTCGTCTTGTTTGCCGACTTTGCAACTATGAACGAATACTTCTTGCCGTATTCCTTCCTGTCGGTCTTTTCGCCCTTTGCTGCGGGCTGAATTCCGTCGTAACCCTTTTCTGTGAGAAGTGGTCTTATAATGATGTCATGCGCTAACATTATTCTCCGTAAGCCTCCTCTATTTTCTTGACGGCAGCCTTTGTGAGAACTACCTTTGCGTTTGCGACTACTTCGTAGACAGACAGCTGTTCAACGGGGAGCGTCGCCAGTTTTTCGAGATTTCTTGCCGCAAGGATGACCTTCTCGTCTGCGTTGTCCATGTAGACAATCGTCGACTTTTCAAGGCCGAGTGCCTTCTGGAACGCTGCCATCTCCCTGGTCTTGCCTTCCTTGACTTCGAGCTTGTCGATGACGACAACTTCGCCGTCTGCAACCTTCTTGGAAAGTGCGGAGATGAGTGCGGCAACCTTTGCCTTCTTGTTCATGCTCTTGGAGAAGTCGCGGCTCTTGGGTGCGAATACTACGCCGCCCTTGATCCACTGGGGCGCCCTTATAGAGCCCTGACGAGCATTGCCCGTGCCCTTCTGTCTCCAGGGCTTTCTGCCGCCGCCGCGTACTTCCGTACGGGTGAGCGTCGATTTCGTGCCCTGTCTTTCGTTAGCAAGCCTCGTGACTACTGCCTGGTGGATAAGTTCTTCTCTGTACTCTGCGCCGAATACCTTGTCGCTGAGCTTAATGGTGCCGGCCTCGCTGCCGTCCATCTTGTATACCTTAATGCTGGGCATTTACTTCGTCCTCCTTATTTAACGGTATCGTTAATGGTAACGATGCTTCCGTCAGGTCCGGGAACAGAGCCCTTTACAAGGATGCAGTTTCTCTCTGCGTCCACTCTGACGATCTCCAGGTTCTGAACGGTTACGTTGTCGCAGCCGAACTGTCCTGCTAAGTGCTTGTTCTTGAATACTCTTGAAGGGGAGCTGTTTGCGCCCATGGAACCGGGTTCCCTGTGTACGGGGCCTACGCCGTGGGTTTCCTTGAGACGGTGCTGATTCCACTTCTTGATGACGCCCGAATAGCCGTGGCCCTTGCTGACGCCGTGTGCGTCCACTCTGTCGCCTGCCGCGAAGATGTCTGCCTTTACTTCGCCGCCTACCTGATATGCGCTGAGGTCGGCAAGGCGGAATTCCTTCAATACCTTGCAGGGCTTTACGCCGGCTTTCTTGAACTGTCCGAGTTCGGGCTTGGTGAGCGCCTTTTCCGTCGTTTCGTCAAAACCGAGCTTCAATGCGGCATAGCCGTCCTTTTCAACAGTTTTGATCTGAACTACGGGGCAGGGACCTGCCTGCAGTACCGTTACGGGAATTACTTTCCCTTCCGCCGTAAACACCTGAGTCATTCCCTCTTTACGGCAGATGATTGCTTTATTCATTGATAAAGTTCCTCCGATAAATTTTTATTATTCTGAGATAACTCGTCTTACGTAGCGCCGCTTTTTTGAAGCGTCGGCATAAGTCCGTTGGTTATCGAAATAAACACGTCTTTCTCGTAAATTTTGTCGCTTGGTGACGAAAAGCAAATTTGACGAATATTCTAAAATAAATCTACGGCGCAAGCAGGGTTTCCCTGCGCCAGCGCACTACATTTGTTGCTACCGCAATCTCAGCAGTGTGAATTGCCGCGACTTCTCATAATCGAGAGCCCCGGAAGGTCGCGGCAAGAGCGGCAGAGCCGCTCAGGCCTCGTCAATTTTGTCGCTGTCACCAAGCGACAAAATTACGAAAAATTTAGAGCTTAATTTTGATATCTACGCCTGCGGGAAGGTGAACGGTGTCTAAAAGCTTAGCGTTGGGGGTGTAGATATCGATAATTCTCTTATACGTTCTCTGCTCGAACTGCTCTCTCGAATCCTTGTACTTGTGAGGGCAACGAAGGATGGTAACTATCTCTCTTTCAGTGGGAAGGGGTATGGGGCCCGAAATCTTGGCGCCGCTCTTTTTCATGGTTTCTACGATGCGGGATGCCGCAAGGTCGACGAGTTCGTGGTCGTAAGCTGCAAGTTTGATTCTGATTTTCTGTCCTGCCATGGTTTTTCTCCTTTTTATACTAACCAAATTATTTAATATGCGTTTTCTGTGTAATCAACTTAACCGTGCGTATCGCGACTTGGGCATTAAAAAACACCGAAACCTCGGCGTCAAAAATGTAAGCCACGGTTAGTCGCAGGGATCTTTGTCCCTACAGTTGTCGGCGTAAATTATCTTTCCCCGCGGCTTAAAAGCGGGAATTTGAAGTAACTTTACGCTTCATCCCATACGCACTTTTTTTCAGAACGCTCGACTATTATATTATGCCGCGGGAAGTTTGTCAACTCTTTGAAACGGGCAATTTTTGCGCAAAAATGCCCGCAATTGCCGCAAATTCGCCCAATTTCGCCCCGTTTTTCGCGCGCGGATGAAAGGACTTTTCAGATTTTTTAAAAAGTTGTGCCCCGCTTACATTTTCACCACAAGATATTGACCTTGCCGCCGCATTTTATACCCCGCCTCCGCCCGCTTTCGGGGCGAATTTGCAACCATAATTTCCCCGAAAAGTATGTATTATTTTTTCTTATACCTAAATCAAAATGTGATATAACAGCCTTTTTGAACAAATACAACAAAATATTTTGTTGCTAAATTACATTTAGTCTTTACTGACAGTCGCATATAACATTGCCCGCCGCGCTCCGTCGCGGCGGGCGCACCGCCCGAAAGGGGCGTTTTATAGATAAAATCGCCCCTTTCGGTAGCAACTTTTCACCCCTTGCGCGGGCTCATTCCCCGCGGCAATACGCGGAGCAATTGAGCGTCCTCCCGCAAAATGTCGGCGCAAGCAGCGGCGGTCAATCTGTCGGCCGAGGACGCAAACGAGGCATAAACGCAGTACGAAACAGACAAAACATAGCGAGGCGCGGCGGAATTTTTCCGCCGCGCCAATTATAGCATATTTCAGACAACATTCATAAGGCTGAACCGCCGATCGCACGGTCATAATGTCATTCGAGACTTACAAAAAACCTGATGAGCAACACGCAGACTATCATTATCAGCCCGAAAAGGCCAGAGAGCACTATGCCCGCAATGCGCACGGCGACAATATCGCACAGAATGAGCAGAATGCCTGCAATGCACAGAACGCCGCTTGCTATCATGACCGCGAGAATAACCTTATCGGCTTTATCGGGCTTTCTCCTCGGCGGTCTGCCGCCCTCTTTCCCGTCGCGGCGGGCAATTTTTTGCGACTTTTCCAGCCTTTCCGCCCTTATGCCGAGCACGGTGAAGATTATCGCGCCCGCTGAGAGAAATATCAGACCGAAAATTAAGCCCGAAGCAGCCGCCGCGCCCTCGCAATAGGTATAGAGCACCGCCACGACAAAGCCGAGCGCGACCAATATTCCTGCAATTATTATCAATGCCCTCTTATTTCTTTCAATAAAATCGCCGAACTTTTTGCCCATCTGTCGCACTCCCTTCGTACGCGCCGCCGCTTAAAAAATCATGCCCGTATTGTTGGTGACTTCGACGGAAATTCTCAATGACCTTGCGCCCTCGACGGCAGTCAGACTGACCGTCGTCTTGCCGTAGGTCGCAACCGCGCCCGTCCCGCTCGCCTCGACCTGACAGCCGACGGCGGTAAATGCCGCCGTAAATTCTTCGACAGAGCTATGGCAGGTTATGCCGTAGACGGTCACGGCGGGATCGCAGATTTCTATGCTCGTCACCGTGTCGCTGTCGCCCGAGGAATAGTCGGGATATGCCGTCAGCGTGTAGGCGACATAATATTGAGGGTATTCGTCCTCGGCGGGATCGAACAGTTCTTTATCGCAATAGCCGCTTCCGAAATACTCGTAGCCGCCGAACATTCCGACGATGAGCGTAAGCCCGTCGAGCTCGCCTTCTCCGACCTTTTCGCCCACCCAGAATTCGAGCGACCTGACCTGCTCCGCGCAGCCTGTAAGTTCGGGCGGACGGTCGAGCACCTTTTTCCCGCACCCCGCAAACAATGCCGCAAGTGCGGCTATGCACATTATCGCCGTCATTATCGTGCGTTTCATATTCCCCCTCTTTCAATATTCAAGCCGCCCGCGAGAATACCTGTCCTCGCGTGTTGACATTTTACTCTATGCGCTGCGCGGAATAGTACTCCGCCTCAGCCGCTGCTATTGCGAGCAGGTCGGCACGGGAAATTATGCCGATATCGTATGCCCCGGTAAGATATACGCGCTCGTCCTCGCTCTCGCTGACGACGTACTCCCACGACGGATCGGGCAGGCTGGCTATGTAGACGCCGCCGACCTCGTATTCGACTATTGCGCCATTGACCTCGCCGTCGAACGGCACCTTTTCAAGACAAACTACATAGCCCGAAAACGTGCCGACGGTATGCTCGGTATTTATGTACCTGTCGCGCTTGGCGCAAGCCACAAGCGATAAAAGACAGAAAGACGCGACAAGGCACGCGAATATCTTTGATAATTTCTTCATATATATTGCCCTCCTCTGCACATATTGTAGGAATTTGCACGGCAAATGTTACAGTTTAAGCCGAAATTTATCGGCTTTTACCCATTATAACACTGCGGCGGCTTAAAATCAACGGGGGCAAATCTTACAATTTTGTAAGATTTGCCCCCGAACTATTTGCCGTATTGCAATATTTACCCGCGCAAACCCGCTATCGGGTATGATTTTGCCCCGCATTATTTCGCATATCCCCGCCGCGCGCTATACCTCTATCGGGGTAAGTCTTATCTTGCACTATTCTGCCGTACTTTTAGCCCATGCACTATCCCGCGAAAAGAGCAACGCACAACGGGCGCGGCGGAAGTTTTCCGCCGCGCCCGCTATATTTATGATTTTATCTCTCCCGCCGCATTATATCTGCTGCGTTCCCGCACAAAAGAAGGTTTTTCGCTTGCTTCCCAAATAATTTACGAGCGCAAGCAAGATTAACAGCCAACCTGCTTCCAGATAATTAACGGCGCAAGCAAGGTTTCCTTGCGCCAGCGCACCGCATTTGTGCATACCTGCACCTCGGCGGAGGGAATGCCCTCAATTCAATAATATGAGAGCCCTTATTATTGAGGGCAGGGAGACGAGGGCGGACTTCCCAAAATGTGCCTCGGCTTGGCACATTTTGCCGACCGAGAAAAGTCCGACACATCAGGTCGTGTCGGACGGTGACCGAGCAAGGCGTTGCCATTGCGCCTTGTGAGAAAGCGCCTCCCAAACTCGTCAAATTTGTTTTCGTCACCAGAAAACAAATTTACGAAACTTCTTAAATAATGAACGGCG
>CALVHL010000016.1 GCA_944327625.1 uncultured Clostridia bacterium | reverse complement strand
CTCGTTGGTCGTCCCCGCAACGCCTCACGCTGACGCTCGGCTTGTCGCGGTCTCTCCGCGTCACACGGACAGTGTACCACACTGTCCTATGAAATGTGCCGCTCGTCCCAATTTGTTGCTACCGCAACCTCAGTAGGTGAAGTCGCACGATTTCTAATATTTGAGGGCATTGACATATCGTGCGACGAGGGCAACGCCCTCAAAATCGTACAATTTGCTTTTCGCGCAAGAAAAGCAAATTTACGAGACACTCCCTTTCCCCATCTATATAATATAGAATATACTCCCACTTGTCAATACCGAAAAATTTTGGGGCGGGGCGGAGCATACTGCTCCGCCCCGCCCCTCCCCATTTTTACCCGAATAAAAACTTTGAAAGTTTAAGTATAAATGCTGTCACGGCGGGCAATAAACAGGGCGTAATAAATTTCATCGGACGGACTGTATGAAAAAATTTTGCATAACTTTTTTTGCTTTAATCATAATAATTGCAACGGTATTCCTCGTCTGCGGAACTGAGGCGCAGAGCGTCGACGCGGACAGCGACTATCTCAGAATTCACGTACGCGCCAACTCTAATTCGGCAATCGACCAACAGGTAAAGTACGAGGTCAAGGACGAAATAGTCGCATTTATCACCCCCTATATCGGCGAGTGCGTGACCAAACAGCGCGCTATCGAGGTAGTCGAGGGGCTGATCCCCGAAATTGTCGAAGTTGCCGAAAATGCGCTAAAAGAGCGCGGCTATGACTACGGCGCACGCGCAGAAGTTCGCGCCGAGCACTTCCCCACGCGCGTCTATGAGGATCTGACGCTCGAAGAAGGCGTCTATGACGCGCTCATCGTCGAACTCGGCACGGGCGAGGGCGATAACTGGTGGTGCGTAATCTATCCCCCGCTCTGCTTCACCGCCGCGCCCTGTTCGGTGGAATACCGCTCGATTATCTACGACATAATTACACAATTTTTTAATAGATGAGCTTCCGCTTACCCCGCCAAGTTGCGGCAATGAAGCGGGGCAAGGAGGAATGATGAAAAAAGCACTTATTACGGGCATAGCCGTCGCGACAGTCGCCGTGGCAGGGCTGGGCGCAATGTTTTCAGCCGCTCCGTTATACGACGGGCGGGCGGACGTTGCCTCCTATCCCTGCATGCAGGTCGCCGTTCTCAGGCAAGGTTCGAGCGGCGGCGAGGTCAAGGAAGTCCAGCGCAGACTTAAAAATTGGGGTTACTACTCCGGCAGCGTCGACGGCATTTTCGGCGCTAAAACTACGGAGGCAGTAAAATATTTCCAGCGCAAAAACGGACTTACCGCCGACGGAATAGTCGGCAAGGCGACCTACGAGGCGCTGGGCATGAACGCGAGCGCCAACGTACTTTCGGGCGGCAAGGACTATAATTCGTCCTACACGAGCTCTGACCTCTATCTTCTCGCCAAGTGTATCTACGCCGAGGCGCGGGGCGAGAGCTATACGGGGCAGGTGGCAGTCGGCGCGGTCATATTGAACCGAGTTGCCTCCTCGGCTTTCCCCAACACCATTTCGGGCGTAATCTACCAGAAGGGCGCGTTCACCTGCGTGTCCGACGGGCAGATCAACTTAGAGCCCAACCAGACGGCGATGAACGCGGCGAGCGACGCAATCAACGGCTGGGATCCGACCTACGGGTGCCTCTACTATTATAACCCCGCCGTCGCAACCAGCTCCTGGATATTTTCAAGACCGACGGTTACCACGATAGGTAAGCACGTCTTTGCTATGTAGGAGGTGAAAAATGGCAGATAAGCAGAATATGTCGAGCGGCGCGGAAAAGGTTGAAAAACTCGCCGCCGAAAAGAATAACGGCAAGAAAAAGTGCTCGGGCGGGTGCAAGGGCGCGAATAAGGGCGGAAAGTGCTCCTCCCCCGCCAAAAAGCCGAGCGCGGAAAAGGCGCAGTCGGCTAAGAGCGAGCAAAAGGGCGGCAGGTTTGAAAATTGGCTCGAACACAGGCGCAGGAGCGCGGAACTCCGCGCAAGACAGCGCAGGGAAAAGAGAGAACGCGCCGCAGAGGTCAGAAAGGCGCGGCTGGCCGAAAAGAAAGCCGAGCGCGATGCGAAACTTGCAGAAAAAAAGGCAAAGCGCGAGCACGACCTCAAAGTAAGGGCGCAGAAGCGCGCCGAGCGCGAGGACAAGCGCCACGCGCCGGGCATAGGCGGCTGGCTGGCGGCGGTCATATCGTTGGGCGTAACTTCGCTTGCGCTTGCGACGATAGTCACGTTCGGCTGGATGACCATGGACAATATGCAGATGAATATGGCGGGCTATTCCACCCAGTCGCTGTACGAGCTCAACTCGATAATCGACAACCTCGACGCAGACCTGACGCGGGTGCGCGCCACCACTTCCGACGGCGACAGAGTGCGGACGCTTACAGAAATAGTCGCCGAGAGCGAGACGGCGGAAACCGTGCTCGAACGAATGCCCGTGCAGATGCAGTCGACGAGGCAGCTTGCGTCCTTCCTCAATAAGATGAGCGACAGCGCAAAGGGAATGATTTACGACATCGCCCGCGGCGGCGAGCTCTCCCCCTCGCAGGTTGCCACCCTCGCATATATGTACGAGACCAACCGCGAAATCAAGACAATGCTCAACGAGCTCGTCAGCAACTCAGACATGAACGATATGCTCGACGCGCTCAGAAATAAGGACGGAGTGCTCGGCGACAGCTTCACGACACTCGAAAATAATACCTTTGAAACGCCAAAGAGTATTCAGGACGGGCCGTTCGCCGACAGCGTAAAGAAAACAAATCCCCGCGCGCTCGAGGGGTTGGAGGAGATAACTCCGCAGACGGCGGAAGAACTCGCCATGCGCTATTTTGCCGACTATAATCCCACCGAGGCGCACTGCACGGGCGAGGCGGTCGGAAGCGCGCTGACGGCGTATAACGTCTGCCTTGCAACGCCCGACGGCGAAATGCTGGCGCAGATAAGCAAGCTCGGCGGAAAGGTGATAATGTTCGACAGCTATAAGGAGTGTTCGGCGCACAACTTCGACACCGACAGGTGCATTATGATAGCGCAGGATTTCCTCGAAAGTATCGGCTATGAGGGGCTTGTCGCCGTCTGGACGAGCGAAAACGGCTCGACCTGCAACCTCAATTTTGCGCCCGTGGATTGCGGCGCGATAATCTATCCCGACCTCGTCAAGGTCAAGGTCTGCGAGGAGCGCGGGGTAGTGACGGGCATTGAAGCGCTCAACTACGTGCTCAATCACGGCGAAAGGCAGCTGACGGGTGCGGCAATAGGCGTATCCCGCGCCCGAGAGGGACTGAGCGGCGATATGACCGTCGAGGGCGAGCGGCTTGCCCTCATCCCTCTCGACGGCGAGGAAGTGCTCTGCTACGAATTTTTCGGCACTCTCGGCGATAACGAGTACTATGTCTACGTCGACGCAGTGACAGGCGAGGAAGTCGAGGTTCTGACCGTAATCGGCACGGCGCAGGGCAAAGCCCTGATGTAATTGTCCGCCCCTTTCGCAACTTTTATCGCCCGTCTTGCGTCTGACCGCAAACTGCGCTAAGCTGTACCGCGAATTGCCTTAATCGGCTTGCATATTGACCGCATTTTGCGCGGATTAACCAGCCGCTTGGCGAGTATTTCCCGCGGTTAACCCGCCGCTCTGTGCGTGTTCTACGAGGCAAACCCTCTGACTTGCGCACCTGCTCTCACCAACTTGCACCCCTCGGCAGAATAATGCCGCTGCCCCGCTCCCCCTCCCGCAACGCGCGGAATTACCGCACCGAGCAGACGGCAAAAGCATTAAGAGGCGGGCAAGGCAAAAAGTAAGCACTTCGGCTGTGCGCAGAGCGATTGCCGCTGACAGAAGCGGCTTGCGCGGGGAGAGTTTAAAGGCTTCCGCCAATGCAAGCGAGTTAAACGGCGGAGTGTAATATAACGGGTGCGCAAGGGCGATAAATTTTCAGAACGGGCAAATTAACGGGAACGAGCGAAATAGAGAAATAAAAAATACGGCTAAGAGCCGCCGCGCGGAGCGCGGCGGCTCTGTCATTGCATAAGTCAAAATCAAATAATCGGCGGCTACGGCGCTGTTTTGTTCAGTCGACTGAACAAGCGGCAGGCAGTTCAAGCACAGCAGGCGGCGATTTATCGCCGCCTGCTGTGCTATTTTTCTTTACGCCCTCGGAAACTCCTTAGCCGTTCTACTCACCCCACTTTCCCTCTCGCACTCAACTGCTTCCACACCCCGCCCGCCAGATTACGATAACGCCGCTCACCACCAACACCATTATCACCTCACGGCTTACCGCTCCTGCCGCTTGCCGCCTAATTACGATTACACCACTTACCGCCTATTCCCTTATTCACCCACAGCTTACCATTCCCTCCGATTGCCGCCTGATTACGATTACGCCAACTCACCACCAACACTATTATCACCCCACAGCTTACCACTTCCGCCACTTGCCGTCGTTGCTGTATTGCTGCCGCCGACGAAAGTAAGGCGGCAATAAAGCTAAAAAATTTAAAGCGGGAGAAATTCGCCGACAGGAATTGAGAGCTTGGCTTTAAATGCTCCTGACGGCCGTCTCGCAATTGCCGCCGTAAAAAAATTTTCAGCGGACAGAGACACGCGGAAATCCCCCCCCAACGGCTGACTTGTCGGACTTATAAGAAATTTTAGTCGGCGAAAATTTTTCGGTTAAAATTTATGCCGTAACTTTCAGGAGGCGGTATCGGGCAAAAAAATACCCTCAAAGGGCATTTTTTTGCCCATTTTTTTGCCCGATTTTTTGATTTTTTAAAATCATTTCCAGCGATACGCGCTAAGCCTTTTTTCATTTTCACAAAAAAGCTAACATTTTTATAACATTTTGCCTCTCGTCGACTTTTTCTCCCTCTCCGACGCCCTCCCGCCCCACTTGGTTCATCTCGACTTTTCCCAAAGAAAAATTTTTGCCCGTCTATAATTTTGCCCCACAGCTCTCTAACTCCTCCCCCACTTCCCCCTTGCCCTCACAGCTTCCACTCTGCCGCCTTGTCACTCAAACTCTCGCTCCCACTCCTCTGTCCTGCCCTGCCGCAAAACTCGCCCGCCGCTTCTACTACGGCAAGCCGCCACTTCTCCCGCTTCCCTCTTGACCTCATTGCTTTCCTCTGCCGCCGCTCAATTCAAGCCAGACGGACTTGGTCTGAATTAAAAATCACACCTCGTAACGACAAAGTATAATGCGGCGAAAGCTAAAAAATTTTGCCGCAATAGAATTGCCGAAGGCATCGCTTTAAAGACAGAGACAGCCGCCCGACCGCTTGCGGTCGGGCGGCTGTCTCCCCGCTTTTTACCTCACAATTCGGGCGGCTGTCTCATCACTTTTTACCACTCTTTTGAGCGGCATTTTACCATTTTTTACCTCTCGGTTATGCACTTTTTAAAAAGTTATCGACATACTGTTATCAACAATATGTTGATAACTTGCCGATATTTTATGTGCATACACGGCGAAAACGTAGTGCTTTTCAAGCTTTATGCACACAATATTGCACTTCACTGTTGAAATCTTTTGACTTAGCCGACGCAAGCCCGATTTTGCCGCGCGGCTGCTGACAATAATCTTTTCGCCGTCCGCGCCGCCGAAAATGCCTTAATTTCGCCCCACATTCCGCCCTGTCGCCACCCTTTACCTTTTTCCGCTATCGCCCTTCAACAAGCCCCCAAATCACATATAGAGCCTCACGCGGCGGCAATTGCTTCCGCCGCCACTATTCAACCAAAAACGCTCGCCCTTGTCGATAATCCGTCGCAACGGCTCGGTTCTTGCGGCTTAGCCGTCTTACCGCACCCAACACCGCCCCATTTAAGGCAAAGAAAAAGCCCGCCGTCTGGCGGGCCGATTAAGCCGTTTTTACTGCTTGTCGATTATGTCGAGTATCTCCGAAATTCTGTCGAGGTCGTCACGCGAATAATAATCGATATAAATTCTGCCCTTCTGGTCGTTGCCGATGAGGCTGACCTTTGTGCGGAAGGCAAACCGCATACGCTCGACGAGGTTTTTGAGCTCGATCGAGGCGAGGGCACGCTTTTTCTTCTTCTTTTCCTCCAAAAGTTCGGGCGAAACGGTGTACGTCCTGACCTTCTTTTCAAGCTCGCGCACCGACATTCCGCTCTTTACGGCGTCCGACGCAAAGCTTATTTGATCCTCTGCCGCAAGCGGAACGAGCGTCCTCGCGTGGCCTGCCGACAGCTTGCTCTCGGCGACCAGCTGCATTACCTCGGGCGTGAGCGACAGAAGCCTGAGCGTGTTGGCGATTGCCGGGCGGGACTTGCCTATTCTCTCGGCGAGCTCGTCCTGGGTGAGCTTGTATTCGACCATGAGCTGCTTCATTGCCGCCGCCGCTTCTATGGGGTTTAAGTCCTCCCTCTGCAGGTTCTCGATGAGCGAGATTTCCTTGATCTCCCGCTTGGAATAGTTGCGAATGACCACGGGCATTGTCTTGATGCCAGCAAGCTTAGCCGCCCTGTAACGGCGTTCGCCCGCGATAATCATGTACTTGCCCGCCTTGTCGTCGTTGACGACTATCGGCATGATTATGCCGTGCTTTTTGATGGAATCGGCAAGCTCTCTTAACGCCTGCTCGTCAAAGTTCTTTCTGGGCTGGTCGGGATTGGGATAGATGAGGTCGATCGACATCTCCTCCGCGTTCTTCTTCTCCTCCTCGGTATAGCCGAACATATCCCTCGTCTCGTAAGCTCTGCTGAACGCACTTCCCGTGTCCTCCATCAGCTGCTCGAACGATTTGCCAAGTCCTCTCTCCTCTTTCTTTGCCATCTATGTATCCCCCTTTTCAGTCGGTGATTTATATATGTATTTGCTGTCACTGCTTGGACAAAAATTCCTCGGTCAATGCCTTGTACGCCCTCGCACCCACGCACTTCGGATCGTAGTAGAGTATCGGCTTGCCGTGGCTGGGTGCCTCCGACAGCCTGACGTTGCGGGGAATGATTATTTCGTACAGCTTGCTCTTAAAGAATTTCTTTATTTCCGCGGCTATCTGGCGGGAGACCACCGCCCTGCCGTCGTACATGGTTATTACCACGCCCTCGATGAGCAGTTTGGGGTTGAGGTGCTGCTTGACGAGCGAAATGGTGTTCATCAGCTGACTCACGCCCTCCATAGCGTAATATTCGCTCTGCAAGGGGATAATCACGCTGTCGGACGCCACCCACGCATTGACGGTCAGCAGCCCGAGCGAGGGCGGACAATCGATAAATATGTAGTCATAGTTGTCCTTGACTTCGGCGAGGGCATTTTTCAAAATCTGCTCCCTGTTCCGCTTGTAGACGATGTCGACTTCCGCACCCGTCAGATCGACGTTGGCGGGCATAATGTCGAGCATCGGTACCTGGGTAGGCAGAATATTCTGCGAAGCCTTCTCGTCCTCTATGAGCACGCTGTAAACCGATTTTTTGAGGGCACTTTTGGAAAAGCCCAGACCGGTCGTCGCGTTGCCCTGACTGTCGAGGTCGATAAGGAGCACTCTCTTGCCGAAATCGGCACAGTACGCCGCCATATTTATGACGGTCGTCGTCTTGCCGACGCCACCTTTCTTATTAGTAAACGAAACTGTTTTCCCCATAATCTCTCCGTTGCCGCAAATAAAAAATTTTCATGCACTCAAAATTGTTTCCCGTGAAACTTTTTTTGCCTGCAAAGCTTAACCGAGTAAAAATATTATTCAGTGCGGCAACAGCCTGCGGGCAAATCCGCAGGCGTCACCGTTACTTTTTGCTGTATCATTCAAAACGCTTGAAGGCGTCGTCTCCATTGAAGTCGTGCTTTTCCATATAGTCGAGGACCTCTTTATAGTCCTTTCCCTCCATCAGCAGGTCGACTTCGTCGCTGTAAATGGTCTCCTTTTCGATGAGAACCCTCGCCATATTGTCGAGAATGTTGCGTTTTTCGATGAGGATGGACTTAGCCCGCTCATAAGCTTCGCTCATAATCTGCCTCATCTCCTCGTCGATAGTCCTCGCCGTCTCGTCAGAGTAGGCGTTATGCGTCTCCATATCCCTGCCGAGGAAGACGGTCTGAGAGTTAGAGCCGTAGGACACCGTGCCGAGCTTGTCGCTCATGCCCCATTCGGTAATCATGCTCTTGACCTTCTGGGTTGCAACCTCGATATCGTGCGAAGCGCCGGAAGTTACGTCCTTTATGACTATTTCTTCGGCAGCCCTGCCGCCGAGCGTCATGCAGACGTCGTCGAGTATGGTATTCTTGGATAAATACATATCATCGTTGTCGGGCCGCATGAGCGTATAGCCGCCCGCACCGCCTCTCGGGATAATCGAGACTTCCTGGACGGGATCGCAGTGCTCGCAGGAACGCGCGAGTATGGCGTGGCCTGCCTCGTGGTAAGCCGTTATTCGCTTGTCGCTCTCGGTAATTACCCTGCTCTTTTTCTGGGGGCCCATAATGACCTTATTTACGCCCTCGTAGAGCTCGGCGTTGCCGATCATCTTCTTGCCGGCTCTGGCGGCGAGTATCGCCGCCTCGTTGAGGAGGTTTGCAAGGTCCGCACCCGAGAAGCCCGCCGTAATTCTCGCGACCGTCTTGAAGTTGACGTCGGGGGACATGGGCTTATTGCGCGCGTGTACCTTCAATATCTGCTCCCTGCCCTTGACGTCGGGAAGGTTAACGTAGATCTGTCTGTCGAAACGTCCCGGACGGGTGAGTGCGGGATCGAGTATGTCCGCGCGGTTGGTCGCCGCCATGACAATTACACCCTCGTTGCTCTCGAAGCCGTCCATCTGGACGAGTATCTGGTTGAGCGTCTGCTCGCGCTCGTCGTTGCCGCCGCCGAGACCTGCGCCCCTCTGACGACCGACCGCGTCGATTTCGTCTATGAAGACTATGCAGGGCTGATTTTTCTTTGCCATATCAAAGAGATCTCTTACCCTCGACGCGCCGACGCCGACGTACATCTCGACGAAGTCAGAACCCGAAACCGAGAAGAAGGGAACGCCCGCCTCGCCTGCGACGGCCTTGGCAAACAGCGTCTTACCTGTTCCCGGAGGGCCGACGAGGAGAACGCCTCTCGGTATTCTCGCACCCAAATCAGAGAACTTCTTGGGGGTTTTGAGGAACTCTACAATTTCCGCAAGTTCGAGCTTCTCCTCCTCCGCTCCCGCGACGTCGGTGAAGCGCACTTTAATATTGGTAGAAACGCGAGCCTTGGTCTTGGCGAAACTCATCGCCTTCCCGCCGCCGCCCATCATGGAGCGCATAATCAGGTAGAATACTACGCAGAGCAGTATCATTCCGCCTATCGACATAACCGACGACCACACGCTGCCGGAGTTAGGATCGGTATAGGTTATGTCCAGACCGTAGGTGTACCACTTATCTATGAGGCTGTCCTTGCCGTTCTCGCCGAACAGCGAGTTGGAATAAGTGTAGTAAGCGCGAACGCTGCGGCCGTTGCTGTCGATTATGCCGTAGACCTTGTAGGGGTGTATTTCCACGCCCTCAAGGACGATTACGCTCTCCCAGGTGGTCTTGCCGTCCTCCACGACGGCAATCTGCAATGCGCCATCAGATGAATATCTGTAACCGTCGACGACTTCGCCGTTCTGGTCGAGCACGGTGCCGCTCTCGCCCTCGGTATAGGCGCTGTACTCTGCCGCTTTAAGGAGCTCGCTGTAACTGATCTGCTTTGCGCCACCATTTATCGTAGTCAGATATATGGTCACGATAGCCGCAACAGCAAGAATGACGAGTACAATCGTCAATATTGTTTTGCTCTTTTTGTTCAATTTGTACCTCTTTGTCCATTCCCACGCGG
This sequence comes from uncultured Clostridia bacterium, assembly GCA_944327625.1. Classification (GTDB taxonomy): domain Bacteria; phylum Bacillota; class Clostridia; order Christensenellales; family Borkfalkiaceae; genus Coproplasma. The sequence continues at coordinate 30,360 of CALVHL010000016.1, read as the reverse complement.
GGAAGAATTATTTTCGGATAGTCTTTCAGACTATTCTACCATATTTTATCATAGATATATCGCTTTATCAAGTGTTTTATGTTTAATTTTGCTTAATTCACCTTTATTTTAACTGATTTTCACACGATTTTTTTATATTCAGTGGCATTTATGGTGTATATTTTAGGGTTATTTTTAACTTTTATTTTGTCTGTCTGACGGCACTTTTCAGGGCTCGGCTCAATATTGTAATTTGTCCTAATTAGCATTTTTAAGAGTGAAATTACTTAGCGCAAAGCAAATTTTTTGCCGAAAATGTTTCATGTGAAACTTTCAACCAAATTTTTTTGCTATTTTAATGTTTCACGTGAAACACACAACGCTTTAAAATTACAACTTTATCAACAGAAATTGTTGAATTGTTGATAAATCTGCACATCACTTGCTTTTTCCTGCCTTGAAATTCCGCGTCTTTAAGGTCTGGCGCAACACGAATTTATGCGTCTGAAATGTGTTTGGCGCAGGCGATTTTTGGTAAATTTTCGCCTTGAAAGCCGCCCACAAAGCCCTCAGCTCTCAAATAGTATGTTCAAATCTCGGTTAAATAACACATTCCCGTCCATTACCATATTTTAATATTCCTCTCCCCTTAATTTTTAGTGTAATTTTTTAAGCGCTATAAATATTTTAACCAAAACCGACCGATTTTTGAGCGCTGTGAAACAGTATAAAAGCCGCCTCGAAGCCTATTCAACCCGCCGAGCCCAACTCTTATAAGGTTAAAAGCGGCGTTAAATAGGTAAATTCAGGGCATTTTTGCTGATTTCAGACCGTAATCAGCTTCAAAAGGCAGCTTAAATATGTTTAAATGCGTTTTTAGGAGGCTTTCGCCTCGTCACGGAGGCTTTATAGGACAGAAACCAGCTGCTGTTTATGGTCTGTTTAATGCGTTTTAAAGAGCTTTCAGCCCGTCAATGACTATCACAAAGCCGCAATCAGCTGCTTGTTTTCGGGCTGTTTAGGACGGTTTTTAAGGGGTTTTCGGCACGTCATTGTGTATCACCGCAAAGCCGCAATCGGTTGCTTGTTTTCGGGCCGTTTAGGAGGGTTTTAGGGGGCTTTCGGCACATCATTGAGTATCACCGCAAAGCCGCAATCGGTTGCTTGTTTTCAGGCTGTTTAAGGCTGTTTTAAAGAGATTATTTTAAATCATCAAATCGGCACTTTTTATCTATTTCGGACCTACCCAAACACCCGCCTTTCGGCGGTAATAAATTTAACTGTTTCTATTTAAAATTTTACCCCTTTAACCGACAATTTTTAAGGCGTAAAAACTATCAGAATTAAGGCATAGTTCTGCCTGAACCGAAAAGCAAAAATCGCTTCAATCTTAAATTTTGCGCTACAAAAATAATCTATGCGCCACGGCAATTTTATGTAAAATTATAGGTCTATAATAACAATTACTTATATTTGGATATAAGTCAATTAAAACACATATTTACCCCTATACAAAGCCAGATTTTTAGCCAAAAATATTAGCAATTCAGACGGCAAAAACAGGCGCGAAATAATCGATTTTTTAAGCATTTTTAACACTGTAAAGCGGTAAAAAAACAGCAGAATTCAGCATTTTTTAAGACCTCTTACCACATTAAAACAGAGCGAAAATCAGCACATGTGACAAGCTTTTAAGACAAAATCAAAGTAACCAATTATAGCCTCACAAAAACCTCACATTCGGAGCAATTTCAGCCGCTTATCGAAGCACTTTAAACAACCTATAATCCCTCAAAAATCAGCCCGTAGACCGCATTTCAGGGGCGTCTGACAATATAAAGCCCACAAACCACAGATTTATAGCTAAATTTAACCTTATTTTATTATTCTGATGACGCAGAATTGTCATTTTGTCAATTTTACACAGCAATAAACAGCTTAAAGTGGTATAAATAGTCAAATTAAACTTGTAAAACAACCCTATAACACCTTCAAAAAATACATAAAATCGCGCCGCGGCATTTTCACACATTTTAACCACCCACGCCAACATTAGGCAACTCGGCGGCAAAAATACGGCAGTTTTCCACGAAAAACACGAAAATATTGAGTTTAAATCAGTATTTTTCAACCACTCGGGCATTATTTTTGTTATAATCAGCTATTATAACACCATTTCAGACATTAAAAGCATGAAAGAGAGCTGATTGCGATCAATCTAAGTCCTGAACTCAGCCGCATAATCAAAATCGGGCTCTGATTGTCGCCGTTCGGGTGCATTTTCAGCAAAATCGATCGTCAGACACACGGCAACCACAAGCCTTACCGCCCTCCGCCACTCATCGCCGCAGAGAACTATATTTGCAAAATTTAAGACCGCATCGCGCCCGCCTTAAACACCCATAAGCTCTTTCTCTTCTGGGTATGAGCTTGCCAATTTAAGCCACTTATCAACAATAATTTTGTCATCAATGGCGCAAATAGCAGAAAACTGTTGATAAATACTGCTAAAATAGTATTTAATAACATTAATTATATACTTGAAATCCGAACCAATCGGAAAACCTCTCAATTTCGGGCTAAAACATAACAAAAAGGCGGCAATTGTTGATAACTCCGCCGAAAATTAGAATTTTTCAATTACTCCGCACCAAAAAAAGCGCGCAGTTTCGGGCTTACCCGCCGCCAAGCCGACGAAATTTATACAATTTATTCGTAAAATTACTAAACCGATTGATTTTTAACACAATTTGTATTTACAGACAAATTTAACGCGCCTCGCAATCGCCGAACCGCCAACGAATTTGAACGACAATAGGCAAAAACCAAAATTAACAACTGGTTACGACTATCGTGCCAGAACTTTGAGAACAGGCAATCAAGCGAAAAATCTCGTGTATAAGAATTCGCAAGGGTATTGCGAGTGTGGCAGGGCGACGGCAGGCAGAATAAAAATATCACGCAAATTTTAAGAGAAGTCAAAAGTTATGAACAATTGAACAATAAAATTATGCCTTTACTGACAATATTTTTATGTTTTTCACCGCAAAAAACCAAGAAAATAAGTTACAAATCCGATTACAGAGCATTTTAAAGAGGTTAGGTTTGTCTATAATAACTTAATTTAACCGTAATTTTAAGCGCGCCTCAAAAATAATGCTCTGAACGGCGATGGTAAGGTGAATACTTTTGGGCGGCAAGGGCAATAAATAGCGTGAACTTTCAAACCTTTCGGAGCTTATAATTATAGTAATGGGAAAATTGCCGGAATACACTTTCAATGTCTACAACTCGCTCGCGCCGAGCGGCGAAGTCGTCGTCCTCAAACGCATGCTCGGCAAGCCTGACGTCGCGCCCGTCATCGCCTGCATCGGCAGCGACCTTTCGGTCGGCGACTCGCTCGGTCCGATCGTCGGGACCAAACTCATTGAAAAGCTCAGACACCTCAACGTGTACGTCTATGGCTGCCTCGCCAAGCCGCTGACCGCACACGAGATCCGCTACACCAACGAGTTCATCAGAAGCACTCACCCGACCAGCCCGATTATTGCCGTCGACGCGGCGGTCGGTGCGGCAGGCGACGTCGGACTTATCAAAATCGTCAAGGGCGGACTGCGCCCGGGGAGCGGAGCGAACAAGAAACTGACGAAGGTCGGCGACGTCTCGATAATGGGAATAGTCGCCGAAAAGTCGATGTTCAACTATTCGCTGTTCTCGTCGACGCGGCTGAACCTCGTCTACAAAATGTCGCAAATCATATCCGACGGCATTGCGGACTATATCGTGGAGCTTTTGACGGGCAACAAAAAGCTGAGCGAAAAGGCAGAGCGCGAAATAGTCTGATTTCTCACCTCAAATTATTAAAAAGTAAAAAAATGTCTGAAAAGTCATTGATCTTATTATTTTGTCGGCCGTAGCCTAAGCTTCGGCACAAAGACATAAAGAGAATAAAATCAGCCAAAAAACACTGCGGAAGCGCCCGATTCGGGCGCTTTTAACAACTCATTACATCGGAGAGGTATAAAGCGAAAAACTGTCACAAAACGGGCAGAACGAAAGCAATTTATAGCGGAACAGCGCGAAATAATTGGAGATAGTGCGATCAGCACATAAGGCAACCAAAAGCGCGAAATAGCGAGTATTTTTGTCTGAAAGGCGTAGTATCTGCGCATTTACGGGCTGAAAGCTAAGAACCACCATAAACAAGGCATAATTCGCGGAAAACAGCCAAAATATCGCCGAAAATCAAGTGAATAGTGCTGCATGGCGCAAGATAGGCGCATTTCTGGAAAGAACGGCAAAAAAAGCGAAAAAAAGATAAAATGAAGGAAAAACGCCCAAAATATCGCCTATTTGGGGTCAGAATGACCATAAAGGCGCGATTTTATGCCAAACAGACTGAAGAGGGGGTGGAGGGGGCTGATTGCGCTGTTTTTATCAGAAATCGTGTAATTTTGTGCCAAAATGCCTGATATTTAGTGAAATACGTTAATTTCCCTGAAACGCAGGCAAAACCACCAGAAAAGGCAGTAAATAGGGTAAAATCAGCACAAAACAAGCCCAAATCAGGCAAAAAGAATAAAAAGGAGTAAATATCCATAAATAAGCGGCAAACGGCGCAAAACAGCCAAAAATTAAGCAAAAACACCGCATTTTTACTCAAATTCAGCAATGAGGCTCAATAATGCAATAATGAGCCGAAACTCCGCCCAAACGAGGCAAAAAGCCTGAAATATACCCGATTTATCTATAAAACAGTAAGAAGCAGGGTAGAAGGAGGTAGAAAGCCTTAAAACGGGGCAAAATGACGGATTTTTGATGATTTTTGCACCAAAACGGCTCAAAAATGCCCGTTTTGATAAAAAATAACGCTTTAAGGGGGTAATGAAGCGCTAAAAACTTAAAATCGACACTTTTTCGGCAAAAATCAACCTTGTTCGATATAAAAATGTATAAAGTATGCAAAATGTCAATTTTTAGGTCAAATAAGCGGCTAAATCATCAAATTACCCCTTGACTATGCCGCAATTAACGCAATTTTTTCATATTTAGCTTACTGTCATGATTTGTCTGTACAATAGTCAGAAAGCACATCATTTGTATTATTATTGCAATAATTAACTATTTTACCAGTCACACATACTATCAGTCTGTTTTAACTTGTTTTAATATATTTCAAGTCTTTATTAACCTAAATTTACTCATTATTAGCCGTCAGAGCTGATTATTTGTTATTTTGAAACTTATTCAAGACAATTTACAGTAACTATTTTATACAATTATACAATAATTAAGAACAATTTTAATTAACTGAATATATTTAACTGCCTGATATGTGCCGACTAATCATAGTAATTTTTATATTTTAACAATGTATAATTATTCATAACAATGTTATTTGACAACATTTTTCCGCGCTTTAATATTTATTCATCGGACAATCTGACCGCTTAAATGCGTGTTTTTCTGACAATTATTTAATAGCCCTGATTGAATTTGTCGTCTTATCATCTTTCTGCTTCTCAGACTTCGCGCCATTATGTCTTTTGCCGATCTCGACGGACGGCGTTATTTTTACCTCTTAACCATACTCGCCGCTTCCGCCAGTCTGATTGAGATAACTATGAGCGGCCATGCCGACAGATCAGGCTATAAGATAGATTACCCCGCACCGCGACGGAACAAGCAAAAAAAATACATAAGGTAGTAAGACTTTAAAAAATAACAAACCCGAGAGAGCCGACGGATAAATTCTTGCAAACCCCATTAAGACCGACTAAACTTATCGCGCCAAATCAGATCGTAATAAAAGCCGAATTGAAGCTGCCGAACGAGCGAGAAATAAAACTACTTCTCTTTGCGGACTTCTGAAAGAGTTGTAAGCATTTTATAAAATTACCTTTTTCTTTTTCATTTATACGGCTGTAATTTTTAGCACTTTGCTTGTTTCAGCAGACATAAACTATTTTGACAAATTTTGTTTGCTCCGCTTTCTATAACCGCAATCTCCTGAAAATCGTTCAATGACAAAATTTGTCTATTGCCTTTTTTAAATATTAAACCTCCACGCCGCATTGAAATAAGCCTTTATATAAATTTTAACAATTAGATTAAGATATGTTTAGTTTAAATTTTGACAATGCAATAAAACACCCTATATTTAAATTTTAGCAATTACACTATTTTAACAATCTCTCTTTTCCCTCTTGCAGAGAGGAAGTTAAAAGTTGGAAATACTCTCTTGCCGACATAAGTAAAAGAGCAGTAACCTCTTGCATGCGGTTAAAATCTGCGTGGTCATCTTTCGGGAAGAAGCATTATAATATTGACGTCAAAGATTTGCCGCATAACTGAACGATGATATTGAGTTACTAAATACGAGCAGGCGCATGTCAGTATGCGCCTGCTCGTTGTCTTTTTATCGTCTTTATTTAAATTTTCTTTATATCGCACCCCCACACTAAAAAAAGGCAAAAAAATAAAGACCGAGGCGGTCTTGATAAAATATTATATTATCTATTATATTATATAGAAAAGGGAGGGGTATTTCGTCGGTAAAATCTGAGAGATGGTTAAACCAAATAAAATTTATGAGGAGACAAACAGAATTAAGTTTTTGAGAAGTATTTTGCCGAATAAAATTGACGGGCGTTTTTAAGCATTTAACCGAATAAAGTTTATGGGATGTTTTGCTGAAATAATTTGAGGGGTATTCCGGCGACAAAAAAACTCAGATATAGAAAATGGTGCGGTTTTTGGACTGGGCGCGGCGGACGGTATAGACCGTGCCGCCCGTCTCCTCGCGGAGGTATGCGATGAGGTAGGCGCACCTGTCCACCATGAAATTATTTCTGACGAGCATGGCGCCGTTGAAATATCTGTCCGAGAGCACCTCGACCTGATCGCAGAGCGACAATATTTTGTTGTATTTTTCGACGTTTTCGCGCGTAAAATACCTGCTCTGCCCCTCGCAGGCGACGCAGCCTATAAGCCTGAGCTGCGGATATTCCGCCTTCATCGAAATAATCAGTTCGGCGGCGATCATGTCGAAGCCGACGGCGAGACCGCAGTAAAAGTCGGTCACTCCCCTGTCGATGAGCGACACTATTATCTCTCTGAGCTTTTGCATATCGGGCGCGTCGGCAATCTTTCTGTGCCCCGTAAAGGCGCAGCTGGTCAGTTCGGACATTATAAAATGGGCTCCTTTCTCTCTTTGCCCTGACCGCGCGGATATTTCTGCGGCGTGGGCGCAACTTTTCTTATAACTATTATCGTGCGTTTTTCTCCGCAGAGCGAAAACTTTTCGCAGTATTCGACCTCGCCGCCCAGAACTTTTATAGCCCTTTCGGCCTCTTTTAGTTCTTCCTCGGCGTCGCCCTTATAGGCTATGAACCTGCCGCCCTTTCTGACGTAGGGCATGCAGTATTCGGCGAGAGTATTCAGCCTTGCCACCGCCCGCGCGACGGCGCAGTCGAACTTTTCACGAAGTTTTGCATCCCTTCCGCCCTCCTCGGCGCGTATGTTGAGAACCTTAACCCCGCCCAGAGCCAACTTATCAACACAGATATCAAGATATCTGCATTTTTTGCCGGTACTTTCGATGAGCGTGAAGTCAAGATCGTCCCTGACTATCTTCAACGGCAGGGAGGGGAAGCCGCCGCCCGAACCTATTTCCGCAACAAAAGCTCCGTGCGGAAAGAAACATTCGCCGACGGCGGAATCGACAAAATGTTTGTTAAAAATGTCCTCTATTTGCGTAATTGCAGTCAGATTAAACATTTTATTGTATTCAATCAGGGTATCGGCGAGCAGATCGAACTTCTCTCTGTACTCCTCATTGACCAATTTTCCGGTGCGGGTTAAATCTATCATCCCGACCATTTTAACATATAATTTAGCAATTTTCAACCTCATTTTTCAAATTGTTAAAAAGTTTATAAAAGTTATGCACTGTTGACAATTTGCTGTCAATAACTTTTCTTTTTTATCAAAAATTACAAATTCCGCCGCCGTCCGACATTTTGCGCGGCAAAAAGTTATACACTTCTCAACATTTTCGCGGCGCGTTTTCAACAGGTTATCATCAGAGTTACCGACATATTCTGTCGATAACCCGTCGGGCAATTTTCACTTTTTAAATGCTCAAATAAGGCTTATTTTGTTGCATTCCACGCCCTTTTTTGGTATTATATTGTCTGTACGGAGGGCGCGACTTAAAAGTTATAAACAATTCAACCGCGCCTAATAATAATACTACCTCTGAAAATATAAATAAATAATAATAAATACTTATCATCAAGCAAAAAAGGGGAATAAAAGTATGAAATTCGTCTGCGACGGTCTCGATTTATCCGACGCGGTCTTAAAAGTAGTTAAGGCCTGCGCAACCCGCACAACCGTTCCCGTAATGGAATGTATAAAGATAACCGCAAGAATAGACAGCCTCATTCTCACCGCCACCGACGGCGAGATGACCATTCAGAAGAAGATAAAGGCAGAGATCTACGAGGAAGGCGACGTCTGCGTTCCCGGCAAGTATTTTTCCGACTTCATCAAAAAGCTTGAGGGCGTACAGCTTACAATCGAGGTCAACGACAACAAGATGGACATAGTCTACGCCGACAGCCAGACATCCATGCAGGTGCTCGGCGCGGAAGATTTCCCCAATATCTTCGTCGACGTCAACGAAAACAGCTTCACCATTGCCACGGAGGAATTCAAGCGGCTGATAAACGCGACGACTTTCTGCTGCGCCGCCGACGATTCACGCCCCATTCTTAAAGGCTGCCAGCTGGTCATAAAGGGCAACGAAATAACGGCAACCGCGCTCGACGGCTTCCGCCTGGCAACCGCCCGCGGCACGGTAGTCGGCAGCACTTCGGACATGGAGATAGTCTGCCCCGCCCGCACGCTCAAGGAGATAGAGAAGATGCTGCCCGAGGGAGAGGGAGAAACGCAGATTAAGGTGCAGAAGGGCGTATTGCTCGTCTGCGTCGACGATACCATTCTGACCTCCTGCCTCTACAACGGCGACTTCATCAAGAAGGAAAACATCATTCCAAAGGCGTTCATAACGACCGTAACCGTCGACAGGGAGCTTCTGAAAGCCTCGATAGAGAGGGCGGCGATACTCGTCAGGGGCGACAAGAACAGCCTCATCATACTCGACATTTCGCAGGGCAAGGTGGAGATCTCCTCCAATTCCGAGATAGGCAAGGTCAACGAGCCCGTAAAGGCAGAGCTCGAGGGCAAGGATCTCAAAATAGCCATGAATTCAAAGTTCATAACCGACGCCATCAACGCGCTTTCGGAGGACGAGATAGTTTTGTCCTTCAACAACAGCGTTCAGCCGTTTATATGCGAAAATAAACAAAATAAAGACGTGCTTTACTTAATTTTACCCGTAAGGACGTCCAATAATGCTTGACTTAGCGGCGTAAAAAAAGGTAAAATAGTTTACGCATATATTTTTGCTTGAAATTAAAAAAATATAAATTAAACAAACGGGAGTTAAAAAGACAATGAAAAGAACTTATCAACCCAAAAAGAGGCAGAGAAGCAAGGTTCACGGTTTCAGAAAGAGAATGGCCTCTACCGCAGGCAGAAAGGTACTTAAAAGAAGAAGAAACAAGGGCAGAAAGAAGCTGAGCGCTTAAAACGCAAGGCATAAAGCCCTAACGCTAAATGCAGTATAGAAGATTAAAGAAGAACAGGGACTTCAACATATTGTTCAGAAAGGGGAAAAAGGTCTTTTCCCCTTATCTCACTATATTGTACATTCCGTCTGACGAGACGGTTATGGGCATAGCCCTGTCCAAAAAGCACGGCAAGGCCGTCAGGCGCAACAGAATAAAGCGGCTCATAAGGGCGGCGTTTTCAGAATGTATGGATAAACTGCCCTTTACCTGCACGGTCGTGATAATGCCCAAGGTTGCGGAAAGCTACAGCTTCGACGATTTCAGGGCAAGCCTTCTTTCGGCTTTCCGGAGAATGCAGAAATGAATAAGCTCGTGCGCGCGATAAAGCGGTTTATAAGCAATAACCCGCTCAAAGTCATCACCATGCACCTCATCGTGCTGTATCAGAAAAGGCTTTCGCGGCATACCTGCCTTTATACGCCCACCTGTTCGGAATATACCCTCAGGTCGATTAACAATCTCGGTTTTTTCGCGGGGGTGATTTTAGGGCTGTGGCGCATTTTAAGGTGCAACCCGCTTTCCCGCGGCGGTTACGATCCCGCTTTGGAAAATCATTTTAAGGTTAAATGGGTCTACTGACCTCAAAAAGAAGTTAAATGTTGAATTTATTAGCGCAATCGGTCGGCTCCTTGGGTTACGGCGTAAAGGAAATCGATCCCATTACCCTCAATTTAATAGGTAAGCTCATAAGAATACTCATCGAGGGCATAGGCATAGTCGGCGTGGGCATTATTGTCTTTACGCTCATCTTAAAGACGGTCGTTCTGCCCTTCGACATATATTCGAGGGTTAAGACCAAGAAGCAGTCGCTCATCATGGAGAAGATGCGGCCGCAGATGGAAAAACTGCAAAAGCAGTACGCCAACGACAAGCAGATGTATAACCAGAAGGTCATGGAGCTGCAGAAAAAGAGCGGCTATTCGGCATTCGCCGCCTGCGTCCCCATGCTCATCTCGCTCGTCATATTCATCGTCGTATTCAACGCGTTCAGCACCTATTCGCAGTACGCAAACCTCAGCACCTACAACAACCTCGTCAAGGTCTATAACGGCGTGGTCGCAACCTACGTCTATGACGAAGAAGAAAATAGCGGCTTCCTCATAGAGGTGGAAAACGACGGCGAGACCGACTATAAGGTGGACTATACCCGCTTTGCAGACACCTACAACGCCGAAAAAGGCGAGGGCAATTCTTCTTATGTGACGCTTTCCGAGGACGAAGTATTCTCCGCGCTCGCGAAAGAGTATAAGGAGAGCACGCCCGGCTACGGCACCGACTTCTCGCTTGCGCTCGTAAACGAGAGGGAGAACGGCGAACTGACGGTCACGGCGGAATCTTTAAGACTGACGCTCGTCAGCTACTATCTCGAAGAACCGGCGGCGCAGCAGGTCAAGGAATACTATATCGAACACAACGACAGCTTCCTCTGGGTTAAGAACCTGTGGTATCCCGACAGCACGCTCAACAGGGAAATTCCCGACTTCGACAAGTTCAAGTCGACGATAACCAAGGCGAACATAAGCGAAGATTACAGGACCTCTTACAATAAAGTCACCGCCGCCCTCGACGAGCAGAAAGAGACGTATAACGGCTATTTCATACTCATAGTATTGTCGATAGGCTTCATGCTGTTGCAGCAGTTCATCTCCATGCGCTCGAATAAGTCGATGAACGATCTGAGCACGGTCGACGGCAGCGGCGCAAGGACGACAAAGACGATGATGATTATGATGCCCATAATCTACGGCTTCTTCTCGTTCTTTTACAGCGCGTCCTTCTCGGTGTACATGATAACCAATACCATATACAGCATACTGACCACCCTCATAATCAATAAGCTCGTCGACGTAAGCTTCAAGAAGAAGGAGCGGGAGATAAGCATGCAGGGTTTCGACCGCACGACCAAGGGCAAAAAGACAAAGTAAATTATTTCAATATTTTAGGAGATAATATGGAAGACAGAAATGTATATCTCGGAAAGACCGTCCGCGAGGCGATAGACCTCGCTCTGGAGGATCTCAGAATTACGGAAGACCAGGCCGAAATAACCGTACTCGAAGAAGGCAAGAAAAAGCTTTTCGGCTCCGTCAAGGCAAAGGTAAAGGTAGTAAAGAAGCTCTCCGACGGCGCGAGGGCGGTGGAATTCATCGACGGACTTATGAATATTCTCGGCGTCAGCGCGGTTGCCGAAATAGTCTCCGAGGACGACAAGATCGAAATCAACGTCACCTCGACGGACAGCAACAAGGTAATAGGCAGGCACGGCGAAATACTCGACGCGGTGCAGTGTCTTGCGGGCGCGGTCGCAAATATCGGCAGGGAAGAATACAAGAAGGTCGTCGTCGACTGCGAGAACTATCGCGCAGGCAGGGAAAAGACGCTGACGGAGCTCGCCGAAAGGCTGGCTAAAAAGGCGGTGGAGAGACAGAGAAGGGTTACATTAGAGCCCATGAACCCCTACGAGAGGCGCATAATTCATTCTGCGCTCATCGAAAACCCCGACGTAAAGACGGTTTCGAGCGGCAAAGAGCCCGCAAGGTTCGTCGTAATCATACCCAATAACGAAAAGCCCTACGAGGGCAGAAAGGGCGGCAAGCGCGGCGAATTCCGCGGCAAGCCCAAGGACGGCGAGAGGAGCGAGAGGGGCGAAAAGCGCGACCGCCGTCGCGGCGATAAGGGCGACAGGCGCGACAGAAGTTCTGCGCCGAGAAGTTCGTCTTCCCGTCCCCGCGGCAAGAAGGAAATACACTTCGGCACCTTCCTCGGCAACAGCGGCGCGGCAAATGCAGAAGCGGCAACTCAGGCACCCGCAGAGACAAAGACGGGCGACGAGGAATAATAAGGACATAACGACAGCGCGGCGAAATTCGCCGCGCCTTTATTTTTTTTAAATCGGGGCGACGGGCGGAAACTTAATAGCCGCATAGCCGACCTTTAAGTATTTTTAAAAAAGTTGACAGTTTGATTTTACGCGGGGCGCGTTTAAGTTTTTTCTAAAAAGCGTAAAGGGCGGAGAGGGGAAAAAAGTTAAAAGTTCAGTCGGCTGAACACCCGCTTTTAAGTTTTTTCTCAAAAACGGGCGGCTGGCGGCGGCAAAAAAGTTAACAGTTTTCCGCCCGCCCGAAAAAGGCAGACGGAAGGCAAAATTTCTTACTCTTAAAGAGCAAAAGTCAGTCTGAAAAGGGGCGTCAAATGCGAAAACGCATATTAAAACGGTACGAGATTGCAAATTTCCACACCCTTAAATTGTAAGAAAACCCGTCGGAAGTGTAATAAAATTTTATGATAAAAGTAATATTTTTGTTATTTTTATCGAATTTTTATAAAAAAATTAAAATTTTCGCCTACTTTTTGACTGATTTTCACTTCAAAAGCTTGCTATTTTTATGCAAAAAAGGTACAATGAATATAACTTAATCTAAACGGAGATGAATCATAATGACTATCACAGAAGCAGTGGCAGCAAGATTGGGCGCCATACTCAAACAACGCGGCATGAAGAAGAAGACGCTGTGCAGTTTACCTGGTGTAAAGTCGCAGAGCATCAGCAACATTTTCAGAACGAAAAGCGTTGCAGGCATCAGCATGACTACTCTTTACAGAATTTGCCATGCGCTTGACATGAGAATGTCAGAGTTTTTGGATGATCCCGTTTTCGACCAGATCGAAATTCCCGGTGACAACGAATTGCAGTAAACTGAAATTACGCCCGACATAATTTGTCGGGCGTTCTGCTTTTGTTTATTACTTTGTAACCGCTTTCCCTTTCGCGTGGGGCGGCTTTTTTATTTATCCTTAACCGCGCGTTATTCTGCGGCGATTGCCGCCCGTCCGAGCGTACCCCTTTGCGGCGATTGCCGCCCGCCCGTCCGTACCCCTTTGCGGCGATTGCCGCCGCAAGAGCGGGAGTGGGAGTTTCGGCAGAATTCTACTCCGCTGTAAATTTAAGGGGAGATTGAGGGTGAAAAGGTTGCCGCCGTTCAGGGCGATAAAAAAGGGCGCATTTTCGCGCGTTCTATCGCCGCCCTATAACTTTTACGGGGGTGCGGGCGAAAGCGCGCACGGCGCGCGTTTTGGGGCGTTTTCAGCGTTCCCTTTCGTATCGGAAGAATAAGGCAATTCCCGCCCCTCTTTTTTGCGGTCGCACCGCTCATTATCGCCGTGGTTTTAACGCAAACGCAACTCGTTACGCCTTACTCAACTGTCTTTGCTGTGGTCACACCACTCGCACCGCCAACCGACAAAATTTAAGCCCTCCCGAAAGGGGAGGGCTTGTCATTACTTTATATGGTTGATTGCGGCATATATCGCGGTCAATTGCGGTTAAGGCAACGCCTACGCATTACCGCACCACCCGTTACTGCTGTGGTCACACCACCAATTATTTTGCGCAGTTCTTTTTGAGGGTTTCAAGGCACTCGGTAAGTTCTTCGGGAATGCGGCTCTTAATGGTGTTGGTGTAGTAGCCTTCGATTTCCTCTGCTTCCTTAGCCCACTTAGCCTTGTCGACGACGAGGATATCTTTGAGGTCGTCAATACCGAACTTCTTGCCGGGCGCAATTTCATAGTCGAGGTCGGTGATGTCGATGTCCTCGGCCTTGGGAACGTAGCCGATAGCCGTCTCGTCCGCGTCGACCGTGCCGTCGCAGCGCTTCAAAATCCATTCAAGCACCCTCATATTGTCGCCGAAGCCCGGCCAGATGAAGTTGCCGTCCTCGTCCTGGCGGAACCAGTTGACGTTAAAGATCTTCGGGGGGTTCTTGACGACCTTACCCATGTCGATCCAGTGCTGGAAATAATCGCCCATGTGATATCCCGTAAAGGGCTTCATCGCCATGGGATCGTGCCTCAATACGCCTACCGCGCCGGTAGCCGCCGCCGTCGTCTCCGAGCTCATAGCCGAGCCGACGAATACGCCGTGGTTCCAATCTCTCGACTGATATACGAGGGGAGTAGTGCCCGCCCTTCTGCCGCCGAATATGATTGCCGAAAGGGGAACGCCGTCCTTGCTGTCAAAGCTGGGCGAAACGCAGGGGCAGTTCTGTGCGGGTGCGGTGAAGCGGGAGTTGGGGTGCGCCGCGCAGGTCGACTTATCCTTCTTGTCGAACTTTGCGGGGTTCCAGGGCTTGCCCGTCCAGTCGATGCAGTGCTCGGGCAGGTTCTTGTTGAGCCCTTCCCACCAAACCGTCATATCGTCGGTATTGAGCGCGACGTTGGTGAATATAGTGCCGCGCTTGGTAGCCGCGAGCGCGTTGGGGTTAGAGTGGTCGTTGGTGCCGGGCGCAACGCCGAAGAAGCCGTTTTCGGGGTTGACCGCCCAGAGTCTGCCGTCGTTGCCTACCCTTATCCACGCGATATCGTCGCCCACGCACTCTATCTTATATCCCTTTTCGAGGTAGTGCTTTGGGGGGATGAGCATTGCGAGGTTGGTCTTGCCGCAAGCCGAGGGGAATGCCGCCGCGACGTACTTCTTGTCGCCGTCGGGGAAGGTAACGCCGAGTATGAGCATGTGCTCTGCCATCCAGCCCTCGTTCTTGCCGAGGTAGGACGCAATGCGGAGCGCGAAGCACTTTTTGCCGAGCAGTACGTTGCCGCCGTAAGCCGAGTTGACGGAGATAATCGTATTATCCTCGGGGAAGTGCATTATATATCTGTTTTCGGCCTCTACGTTGCACTTTGCGTGGAAGCCCTTTATGAATTCGCCGTCCTTGCCGATAGCTTCAAGCACGTTCTTGCCCACTCTCGTCATAATGCACATATTGAGCACGACGTAGATGCTGTCGGTGACTTCGATGCCGTATCTTGCGAAATCGCTGCCTACGACGCCCATCGAATAGGGGATGACGTACATCGTCCTGCCCTTCATAGAGCCGCGGGCGATTTCAGAGCAGAGCTCGTAAGCCTGTTTGGGATCCATCCAATAGTTGATAGGACCTGCGTCCTCCTTGTTCTTGGTGCAGATGAAAGTTCTGTCCTCGACTCTCGCTACGTCGTTGACCTTGGTTCTGTGCAGGTAGCAGTCGGGGAGAAGTGACTGGTTGAGCTTGATGAGCTCGCCGCTCGTTACGGCCTCTTTTCTCAGCTCGTCAATCTGTGCCTGGGAGCCGTCGATCCATACGATCTTGTCGGGGCAGGCAAGCTGGGCGCTCTGCTCGACGAAATCGAGGACTTTCTGATTCTTTGTAAGTGCCATAATTATATCTCCTTGAAAAGATTTATGCGTTCAAATGTTGCCGAATTTAATAAAAGCAACTTTTAAGTCATTATAATTATAATAAAAAACCGACGAAATTGCAATTAAATTGAGTATATATCCTCAAAAATTACCCGCGCGGCAGAAGTGACAAAATAATTGAAAAATATACTCGTTCCGCCTGCTTTTGCACGCCTTTTTCAGGTATATTATATACAGATAAGTATTTTTAAGGAGCGCGCTGTGAACGGTTACATAAAAAAAATAGGCGTGATAAGACAGCTCAAAGAGGGGTTTGCGGCGGACGGCGGCAGCCTTTCGGGCGTCGCCCGCGCAGAGACCTACGCGGGGTTTTTAAAAGTCGAGGTATCCCTTCTCAATTTCGCGCCGCTCACCGAGGGGCGGTACGTCATTGCCGTCGGCGACGGGCAAAATACCGTCATATTCGACGGCTGTTCTTTCGAGGGGGAAACGCCCTTCGACCTCTCGCGCGGGTTCGCCCTGCTCGTCTGCGTTGCAAACGGCTCGGTAAGCGCGGTGGCAAGCGCGACAAGCGGTCAGACAGCGCATATTCTGCCCTCGCTCCGCGACGCGGTCGCCATATCCGAACGGGGAACGGGCGGGGAGAGCGCGAAAAATAACAGCGGCGGCTCTGCCGACTATGACGACGAGGCGATTGCGGAGGATAACTACTATGAATTTCAGGCTGATGAGGACGGCGGAGCTGTACGCCCGCCTGAAAAAGAGAAAGAGGAGCGGGACGAGGCTCGTCGCGATGAGGCGAATACTCGCCCTGTCGCGGGCGCAAAGGGAGAAGGCGCGGAGGTCGTCCAAGGCGGGCTGAATTGCGAACAGAATGATAAGGGCGCGCCGATTGCCGAAAATATTTCGGGCGAAGCCTGCGAAAGCGTCGCAGAGATCGGAGAAAGCGGCGGGGAAGCCGAACGGGGCGAAAATGACGGCGGGGTTGTCGGCGGGCTTGCGGGCGGCGACTTCTACGAAAAAATGCAGGGCGAGATAGAGCGGATATTTGCCGAATATCCCGCCGAGGAGCGCCTGCAACGGGCGATGGAGGGCAGTCGCTGGGTTAAAATCGGCTACGGCGACGGCAAGCACTATGCGTTCGGCGTAATCTATGCCGACGGGCGGGCGGAATATATCTGTTACGGAGTGCCCTCGTCCGACGGCAGGCACCCGCCCGAAAGCCTTGCCGACCGCGCGGCGTATATGCCCGTCGACGACGGAGGGTATTGGATAATGTACCAGGACGCGAGGACGGGAATAGCCGTCAAAATAAGTGTCTCGTGAATTTTGTTTGCTAAGATGCGCAAACAAAATCCACGAATTGAGGGCTCTGCCCTCTTGACATATTGTGCTGCGGCACACGATTATCAGAAAATATGTCAATTCACCTGCCGAGGCGAAGGTGTTCGCAAACAGGGTGAAAAAGCAAAAAGTGTGATTTTTGCTTTTTCCGTAAATTATTTGGAAGTTTCGTAAATTTGTTTTCTGGTGACGAAAACAAATTTGACGATTTTTGGAGGCTCTTTCTCGCAAGGAGTAAGGAGAACGCCTTGCTCGGTCACCGCCCGCCCCGCCTGTTGGTGCGGGCTCATCTCGGGCGGCAAAATGTGCCAAACCGAGGCACATTTTGAGAAGACCGCCCTCGTCCTCGGCGGCGCAATCTTAAAACGCTCTCAAATATTATAATTGCGCCGCCTTCACCTACTGAGGTCGCGGTAGCGACAAATTGAGTGCGCGGGCGCAGGGAAACCCTGCTTGCGCCGTAAATTATTTAGGAAGCAGGCAAACTTTTACCTTGCTTTTAAGTTTGGCGGGGTGGCGATCAGCGGGGGCGGGGGCGGCAGAATACGAGGAGATAGTAAATCTCGAACAGGGCGGAGACGAGGCAGACGGCGAGAAAACTGCGCAGGGCGGTAGCGTTGCCGAAGGTCAGAAAGCCCAAGAGGTCAAAGCCCGAAAAGGCGAATACACCCCCGCATATCCCCAAGATAACGAGGTTTATCGTACATATATAAAAGGAAAGGCGCATATAGAGAGTATGCGCCTTATGTCCGTTTTTATGTGGTTTTGTCGGGCAATTCTGGTTTTTTGTCGCCGTAACGAAGCCCGAGAGGGGGAAAGGTTGCCCGAAAAGCGGCATTTCCGCCCCCTGCCTTAGGCGAAAATGCCGCTCTTTCGTAGTTGCACCTTATAAAAACCCCGTTAAATGCGGCATAGTGCGAGGGTAATTGAAAAGCGGCTTTTTGTCGCCGTAGCGAAGCCCGAGAGGGGGAATGTTGCCCGAAAAGCGGCATTTCCGCCCCCTGCCTTAGGCGAAAATGCCGCTCTTTTGCAGCCGCGCCCTTATAAAAACCCCGTTAAATGCGGCATAGTGCGGGGGTAATTGAAAAACCGCCCGTTTTGCGGCTTTATTGCCCCGAAAAGCCTGTAAATGCGGAATATATAGGGGGTAATTGAATAGTTCTGTTTTGCGCCTCTATCGCCTTAAAAATGCGGTGGTTGGGGTATATTGCGGGGGCAATTGAGGAAATCTGGCATAATTTCGAGCAAAATTCCCCAAAAACGGCGGCAAAAAAGGCGGCTTTTCAGCCGCCGAAATATTTTTCCTCTTTTGTCGTCGGTTGTGTCCGCCGTGCCGCCGTCGGTTGGTTGCTCGTCGGTTGCGCCGCGGAGGGTAAAAAATGCCCTGCCGATGAGGTATTCGGCAGGGGGATGAGTTGTCTTTGCTTGTTTTGCGCGGTTGCGTTGCCCGCCGTGTCGCCCTCTGTGCGGTTTGCCCTCTGCGCGAGAGCGGCGGTTTCCTTTCGGGTGCGTGAGCGCGGGAGTGTCAGAGCACTATGTTTTCGAGCACGAGGCGGTCGAAGTCGACGCTCTCGGCGAAGTCGCGCGGGGTGAAGCGCACGGTGTTGAACTTTGCATAGTTGAAGATATGCGGCTTCATCAGCACGGGGGTGCAGATGTCAAGCCCCTCGCAGATGTCCGCAAGATAGTTGAAAAAGCGGGAATAGGAGAACTTTTCGTCCCGCTCGTAGGTAAGTTGTTTTACGATTTTTCCGTCTTTGATGACCTTCGCCCAAATTCTGAACATACCCCGATTTTACTAAATAACTTTGCAAAAGTAAACGGATTTCAGCTATTATATTGACATAATCGCGCAAAAGATATAAAATAAATTAAAATACCATGTCGCGGGCGGGAAATTTAAGCCGATTACCCCGCGGCGGTCGGCCGCAGTTTTTCGGCGGCGGGAAATTACAGGCAATAAATATTGAGAGGACGCAAAATGAAGGCAATCGAAAAGGACATACTTGCTCTCTTGCAGGAAGATTCGCGCATGGGCGCAGATCGGCTTGCCGCTATGCTCGGCATAACGGCGGAGGAGGCCGCGGCGACGGTCAGACAGCTTGAAGAAAGCGGAGCGATAGTCAAATATACGACGATAGTCAACGGCGACGTCTCCGAGGACGAGACCGTCGAGGCGCTCATCGAGGTCAAGGTAACGCCCCAGCGCGGCGCGGGCTTCGACGCGATAGCGCAGGAAATAGCCGAGCACGACGAGGTCAAGAACCTCTATCTGATGAGCGGCGGCTATGACCTCGCCGTCATTGTAGAGTGCAAGTCGCTCAAAGGCGTGTCGCGCTTTGTCTCCGAGCGCATTTCGACCTACGACACCGTGCTGTCGACGGCTACGCACTTCATACTCAAAAAATACAAGGTGGAAGGCGCACTCATGAAAAAGGGAGACGACATAGACCGACTTTCCGTGCAGCCGTAAAAATATTATGAGAAGTTTCGTTAACAGCCGTGCCGCTTCGCTCAAACCCAGCGGCATAAGAAAATTTTTCGATATAGTTCAGGAGATGGACGACGCAATCTCGCTCGGCGTGGGCGAGCCCGACTTCGTCACGCCGTGGTATATCCGCGACGCCGCCGTCCGCTCGATAAAGAAGGGACTTACGCAGTACACGGGCAACCGCGGCCTGCCCGAGCTGAGGGAGAATATCTGCCGCTATATGCAGGAGCGCTTTTCCGTGCATTGCACGCCCGAGCACACCCTCGTCACCGTCGGCGCGTCCGAGGCTATCGACCTCGCGCTCCGCGCGGTGTGTGATACGGGGGACGAAATACTCGTGCCGCAGCCCTGCTACGTCTCCTATCAGCCGAGCGTCACGCTTGCGGGCGGCACTCCCGTCGAGGTGGAGTGCACTTTCGACAATCAGTTCATACTGACGCCCGAGCGCATCGAAAAGGCGGTAACGCCTAAGACCAAGGCGATAATCGTCGCCTATCCCAACAACCCGACGGGCGCGGTGATGACCAAAGAGCAGCTCGAAGCCATAATTCCCGTCATAAAAAAGCACGATTTACTCGTCATTTCGGACGAGATTTACGGCGACCTCAACTATGAGGGCAAGCACGTTTCGATAGCTTCGCTGGGGGATATGTCCGCGCGAACGGTCGTAATCAACGGCTTTTCAAAGGCGTTTGCCATGACGGGCTGGCGCGTCGGCTTCGTGTGCGCCCCCGCCGAGATAGACGAGGCAATGTTCAAGATACACCAATACGGCATAATGTGCGCGCCGAGGGTAAGTCAGCACGCCGCAAACGCCGCCTTACAGGAGGGGTTTGCCGACGGGTTCGCCGTCGTCGAGGAGATGCGCAGCGAGTACGCGCGCCGTGGCAGGTACCTCGTCAACGCATTCAACTCCATGGGGCTGGACTGCTTCATGCCCAAGGGCGCGTTCTACGCCTTCCCGTCGGTCGAAAAGACGGGGCTGGACGGCGAGGAATTCGCCAACCGCCTGCTCCGCGAAAAGCGGGTTGCCGTCGTGCCCGGTTCGGCGTTCGGCGAGGCGGGCAGAAACCACGTCCGCTGTTCGTATGCGACGAGCGCCAAGCTTCTGACCGTCGCGATAGAGCGCATAGGCGACTTTGTCGCGTCGCTCAAAAACTGAAAAATCATGACGGGCGCGCGCCTTAAATTGAAGGCGCGCGCCCCGCTTTATCGACAAAATCTGCCCCCGCCGTGCCAAAAAAATGCGCGGGCGGGCAGAGCTTTATGTTTGACAAGGCAAAAAAAAATATATATAATAGTGTTCGTTGATATGCGGTTCCGCCCTGTGCGGTATCGCTATTTTAAATAAATATGGGTAACGAGCGCGTATCCCGCCGAGGAGCGGGGCGCGAAAAAGAGGTAATATAATGGCAGATCAGCAGTACGTAATGACCAAGAAGAACTATGACGATTTGGTTGCGGAACTTGAAAATCTCGTCAAGGTAAAGAGGCCCGAGATTATCGAGAGAATAGCCGAGGCGCGTTCGCACGGCGACCTTTCGGAGAATGCCGAATACGACGCGGCGAGAGAGGAGCAGCGTTCCAACGAGGGCAAGATTGCCGAACTTGAATATCAGATAAAGAACGCGGTCATTCAGGAGGACATAACCGACACCTCCTACGTCCATCTCGAATCGGTGGTGACCGTGCTCGACGAGGAGTTCGGCGATACCGAGGTCTACACCATAACTTCGGTTACGGACGTCGACGTAATGAACAACAAGATTTCGTCGGAATCGCCCGTCGGCAGCGCGCTCATGCGCAGAAGAAAGGGCGACGAAGTGGCTGTCACCTGCCCCGACGGTTCGAGCTATAAGCTCAGAATAGTAGACATAAGATAATGACGCTTACCCCCATCAGGGGGTAGTTTCGTAATACGGCGCGGCAGCGCGGCGCGCGGGGCGGGTTGCCCTGCGGCGGAAATACAGACAGAGAGGAAACGACAATGCAGGAAAACAACGTTACGCCCCTTACCGAGGACGAGGAGAGGGAACTGCTCATCGAGCAGGCGCGCATAAGGCGCGAAAAGCTTGAAAAGCTCAGCGGCGAGGGCAATAACCCCTACGTTAAGACAAAATATGCCGTGACGGCGCGTTCGGAGGATATTAAGTCCGACTTCGCCGCCTACGAGGGAAAGGAAGTCAGCCTTGCGGGCAGGCTCATGAGCCGCAGAATTATGGGCAAGGCTTCATTTTCGCATATCTCCGACCGCGACGGGCTCATTCAGATTTACGTCCGCAGGGAGGACGTCGGCGAGGACGACTATATGTCGTTTAAAAAGGACTATGACATAGGCGACATAGTCGGCGTGCGCGGCACGGTATTCAAGACGCAGACGGGCGAAATATCCGTGCACTGCAATCATATCGAAATGCTCTCCAAGGCGCTTCTGCCCCTGCCCGAAAAGCAGCACGGTCTTACCAACCCCGACATAAGATACCGCCAGAGGGACCTTGATCTCATCGTCAATCCCGAGGTCAGAAAGACCTTCGTAATGCGCTCTAAAATACTCAAAGAGATAAGGGCGTACCTCGACGGAATGGGCTATCTCGAAGTCGATACCCCCGTGCTTACGACGCTCGAAATAGGCGCGGCGGCGCGTCCTTTCAAGACGCACCACAACGCGCTCGACATCGATATGTACCTGAGAATTGAGACCGAACTCTACCTCAAAAGGCTGATTGTCGGCGGGCTTGAAAGGGTGTACGAAGTCGGCAGAATTTTCCGCAACGAGGGCATGGACGCCTTCCACAACCCCGAGTTCACCTCAATCGAGATGTATCAGGCGTACACCGACTATTTCGGAATGATGGACCTCATCGAAAACCTTTACAGGACGGTGACGAAGAACGTCTGCGGCACTACTACCATAAACTATCAGGGTACGGAGATAGACATGGGCAAGCCGTGGGAGCGGCTGACCATGAAGGAGGCGGTCGCAAAGTACAGCGGGCAGGACTACGTTGCGGTTGCCGCCGCCGAGGGCATATCCGAGGGCAACGCGCTCATCAAGCTGTTTGAGGAATACGTCGAGGACAAGCTCGTTCAGCCGACCATAATTTACGACTATCCCGTCGAAAACTCGCCGCTCGCCAAGCGCAAGGCGGACGATCCCGCATTCACCGAGCGGTTTGAATACTTCATCTGCGGGCACGAGTTCGGCAACGCCTTCTCGGAGCTCAACGATCCCATCGACCAGAAGCAGAGGTTCGTAAAGCAGGTAGAGGCAAAGCGCGCCGAAGAACCCGACTGCAACGCGCAGATAGACGAGGACTTCATAACCGCGCTCGAATACGGTCTGCCCCCCACGGGCGGGCTCGGCATGGGCGTCGACAGGCTGGTAATGCTGCTCACCGACAGCGCGACCATAAGGGACGTAATACTGTTCCCGACCATGAAGCCCAAGAAGTGAGCGGGCGTTCCGGGACGCGGCAGATATGGTATATAACTACGAAATCTTAAACCAACTGAATAAATTCAAGGGCAGGGACAGGGTGCGCCTGCATCTACCCGGGCATAAGAACGCCGCGGCGTTCAGGGCGGCTTTCCCCGTCGCGCCCATCGACGTGACCGAATTAAGCTTTTCGGACGACCTGCAAAGCCCCGTCGGCGCGATTAAGCGGGCGCAGGACGACATTGCCCAAATACTCGGCGCAAAACGCGCGTTCATAACGACGGACGGCAGCTCGTCGGGCGTAATGGCAATGGTATTCGTCGCCTCGCAGAGCGGAAATAAGCTGATAGTACCCCGCGCCTCGCACAAGAGCGTTTTCAACGCCTGCCGAGTGCTCAATATCGAGCCCGTGATAGTGCAGGGCGCAGAGAGAGAGGGTGTGCTCGGCTATCCCGAACCCGAACTCATAGAAAAACTCATAGTCAACGACGTCAACATATCGGGAATGATTGTCGCGTCGCCCGACTATTACGGCAACTTCGCGCCGCTCGAAAAGTACAAGGAGGTGCTGTCAAAGCACGGCAGACTGCTTTTCGTCGACGGAGCGCACGGCGCGCACCTCGCGCTGTCGGAGGACAGAAAGGGCTATGCGGGCGTGTATGCCGATATGTGGGTGGACGGCGCACACAAGACGCTGCCCACGCTGACGCAGGGGGCGGTCGTGCTCGTCGGCAACGACAAGCTCGTCTCCCGCGCGGACGAGGCAATGTCGCTTTTCAGGACGACTTCGCCCAGCTATCCCATAATGGCGAGCGTCGAATACGGCGTAAAGTACTATATAAATAACCCAAAACTGCTCGCGCGGGCAATGGCAGCGGCGGAGGCGTTCAGGGCGGACAGCGACGGACTGCCGCTCTATCCCTCGGACGACTGGGCAAAGCTCGCCGTCGACTTCAAGCCGCTGGACATAAGCCCCGCGATAGCGCAGGCGGCGCTCGAAAAGAAGGGCATATATGCCGAGATGAACGACGGCAGATACCTGCTTTTCTATCTCTCGCCGTCGACCGAGCCGTGGCACCTCGACGACCTCAAGGGCGTGCTGCTCGGCGTCGTTTCCAAGAAGAAGAATAAAGGCACTTACCGCGAACGCCCGACTATTCCCGCGGCTTCGCGCACTTATAGTTTCATATACGCGCACAAGCAGCATTGCGAATACCTGCCGCTCGACAAGGCGGTCGGCAGAATGTGCGCCGAGAATGCGGGGATAACGCCGCCCTGTCTGCCCGTCGTCATTGCGGGCGAGATAATCACCCCGCAGGCGGTCGAGCTGTTGTCGTCATGCGGCAACACATTCGGCGTCAGGGACGGAAAGATAAAGGTTGTCAGAAGATGAAAGGCAAATTCATAACTTTCGAGGGCTGCGAGGGCAGCGGCAAGAGTACGCAGATAAGGCTGCTCTCCGAAAAGCTTGCGGCGGCGGGCGTCGACTTCATCGTCACGCGCGAGCCGGGCGGCAGCGCAATAGCCGAACAGATAAGAAAGATAATTCTCGACGCGGGCAACACCGCGATGTGCGACGAGTGCGAGGCGCTTTTATACGCCGCGGCGCGTATTCAGCACCTCAAAGAGATAGTCGTTCCCGCGCTCGAAGCGGGCAAGCTCGTCATCTGCGACAGGTACGTCCATTCTTCGCTCGCCTATCAGGGCTATGCGCGGGGATTGGGCGAGGAGTATGTCGCGGGCATCAACTCGCTCGCGCTGGGCGAATACGCGCCCGATCTGACGCTCTTTTTAAATATTGCGCCCAAGGCGGCTTTTGAAAGAAAGCACGGCGCGGACAAGAACGACAGAATGGAGCTTCAGGGGCAGGCGTTCCACGACAAAGTCTACGAAGGGTACGTCGCTCAACTTAAAAAATACCCCTATATATGTGCCGTCGAATGTGGCGGAACCAAGTTTGAGACCAACGAGAGGATATTCTCGATTTTAAAGGAAAAGGGCATAATCTGACGGCTATGGAAAGGCTGATTAAGGGAACGGTGGCATATAAGATACTGCTCGGCGACAGGCTGGGCGGCAGGCTTTCGCACGCATATATGCTGCACTTTCCCGACGCCGCCAACCTCCGCGCCGCCCTCCGCATATTCGCGCTCGCGCTGTTCGGCGCGGACAGGGACAGCCGCGATGGACGGCTCATTTTATCTGAGGGCTTGCCCGATATGCGCGTATATCCCCCCGTCGGGCAGAAACTTGCCGTCGCGCAGGCGACCGAAATAATCGACGACGCGGCTATACGCCCCGTGGAAAGGGGCATTAAGCTGTATATAATCTCCGACTTCGACGGCGCTTCGCCCATCTTTCAGAATAAGCTTTTGAAAGTGCTCGAAGAACCGCCCGAGGGGGTGTATTTCCTGCTCGGCGCGGCTACGCTCGCGCCCGTGCTCGATACGGTCAAATCGCGCGTCAGGCTGCTCGAAATCCCGCCCTTTACGGCGGAGGAGATATATGCCGCGCTCGAACGGGGCGGTCACGACGAGCGCAACGGCGAAATAAGCCGCGCGGCGGGCGGAATACTCGGCAACGCGCAGAAGATGCTCGGCGGCGGCTGGTTTGAAAGGGTGCACTCGGCGGCAAAGGAGCTGTGTGCGGCGGGCGATATAAATAGCGCACTCGCGGCGGCGGTCAGATATTCGGGCATTGCCGAAAAGAGCGAACTCCTCGCCGAAATGCAGCGGCTGTACTTCGCCGAACTTAAAAAATACGCCGAGGACGAAAATTATCGCGCCCCGCTCTGCGCGGGGGCGCTCATCACTGCAACCGAGTGCGCGGACAGGGCGCAGAGAGATCTCAAATTCAACGCCAACTTTGCCGCACTGCTTTCCGACGTAGTGCTCAAAGTGGCAACGGAGAACGCAAGATGGTTAAAATTGTAGGAATAAAATTCAGAAACGGCGGCAAGGTGTACTACTTTGCGCCGGGCAAGGACAGATATGAAAAGGGCATGGGCGTAATCGTCGAGACGGCGAACGGGCAGGAATACGGCACGGTCGTCATTCCCCTTTCGGAGGTTGCCGACGACGAGGTCGTTCAGCCGCTCAAACCCATAATAAGGATAGCAAGCAAGCGCGACGAGGAGCAGGTCAGGCGCAACGAGGAAAGGCGGGCGGGCGCGATAGCCTCCGCCAAGCAGAAGGTCGAGGCGCGCGGGCTGGAAATGAAGATAGTCGGCTGCGAATTCTCCTTCGACGGCAGTAAGGTGACTTTCTACTTCACCGCCGACGGCAGGGTAGATTTCAGGGAGCTCATAAAAGACCTCTCCGCCCTGTTCAGAATGAGGATAGAGCTTCGCCAGATAGGCATAAGGGACGAGATAAAGCTCATCGGCGGCATTGCGCCCTGTGGCAGGGAATGTTGCTGCGCCAGCTGCATGCCGGACTTCAACAAGGTCTCCATTAAGATGGCGAAAAACCAGGGGCTGTCGCTCAACCCGGGCAAGATCTCGGGGCTGTGCGGCAGGCTGATGTGCTGCCTTGCGTACGAGAACGACTACTACGCCGAGGCCTGCAAGAACGTGCCCAAACTCGGCAGCGAGGTGGACACGCCAGAGGGCAAGGGTACGGTAATAAACGTCAATATGCTCAAAATGGAAGTCAAGGTCAAGATAGAGGACAAGGACGCCGTCACCTACCGCGACTTTGCCGTTTCCGACATAAAATTCAAGCGTCCCGCAGGCAAGGAAAAGGCGGAAGAAGCCAAGGACGAGCCCAAAGAGGACGAATAATTTTAAAATACGCGCAATAGCGTTGCGATTTTTTTCAAATAGCTCTTTACAAATTTGTCTTAATTATGATATAATAAAGCAAGCGGAAGTGCGTGCGCGTATACGTTCGTGCTCGCCGTAAAAAAATATTTATGGAGGAGTACAGATGGCACACGTTATCACTGATGATTGCGTAAGCTGCGGCGCTTGTGCAGCTACCTGCCCCGTAGGAGCTATTTCCGAAGGCGCTGACAAGTATGTTGTTGACGCAGATACCTGCATTGACTGCGGCGCTTGCGAAGACGGTTGCCCCACCGGTGCAATCAAGCCCGAATAATTGAGAAGGCAATAAGGCGGAACGCAAGAATAATGCTTGCGTTCCGCTTTTTTTTAACCCGAAAAAAGGCGCGCCCCCGCCCGCCGCGACGGGCAAAATAAATTACGGGGCGGAAAATAATATAATCTTTTATGCAGCTTAGAGAAAACGAGTGCGCAGAGACGCTATTCGGCGACAAGATAATAATACAGAACAGGGAGCTTTACAGGTTCACTTCGGACAGCATACTGCTGTCCCGCTTCGCGCGGGCAAAGTGCGGCGATACCGTCGCCGACTTCTGCGCGGGGTGCGGCGCGGTGGGCTATCACTTCGCCTGCCTCAATCCGCGCATAAAGTCGCTTACGCTCTTTGAAATGCAGCCCGCGCTCTGTGATATGGCGCGGCGCACTGCCGAAGCCAACGGCATGGCTGCCGTCGTCGTCGAGGGCAGGGTGCAGGATATTCCCGCCTCTTTCGACGGCGCGTTCTCGCTGATACTGTGCAACCCGCCCTACGAGCGCGGCGGCTTCGACAATCTCTCCTACGAAAAGGCGGTCTGCCGCAAGGAGATAACCGTAACGCTCGACGAAATCGCCCGCGCCGCGGCAAGGTGCCTCAAATTCGGCGGGCGGTTTGCGCTCGTCAACAGGGCGGACAGGCTCGCCGAAGTCTGCTATACCTTAAAAAAATACAATCTCGAAGTCAAGCGCGTGCAGTTCGTCAAGGGTACGCCGACGGCTAAGCCCTACCTGCTCATGGCGGAGGCGGTCAAGGGCGGCAGGCCGTCCACCGAAGTACTCGAAGCGTTCGTCAATACTCAGGCAAACGGTGGCGGCACGCTCAACGGAGGTGAGGGGCTGTGATATACTTCGTCGCCACGCCGATAGGCAATCTCAAAGACATAACGCTGCGCGCGCTCGAAACGCTGCGCTCTGCCGACGTCATCTTCTGCGAGGATACGCGGCATACTTTAAAACTTCTCAACGCCTACGACATAAAAAAGCCGCTCGTCGCCTGTCATAAGTTCAACGAGCGCGAGGCGGCGCAGAAGATAATCTCCGCCAACGCCGAGGGCAAGCAGGTGGCGATAGTCTCCGACGCGGGCATGCCCGTCATATCCGATCCGGGCGGCACGGTCTGCGCCGAGCTCCGTCGGGCGGGCGCGGAATATACGGTAATTCCCGGCGCGAACGCCTTTCTGTCGGCGCTCGTGCTGTCGGCTCTGCCGGCGGACAGGTTCGCCTTCATCGGCTTTCTGCCCGACAAGGCGGGGGAGCGCAAGGCGCTGCTCTCGCGGTATGCGGACTGTGACCTGACGCTGTGTTTCCACGTCGCCCCGCAGGACGCAGACCGCCACATATCCTCGATGTACGAGGTATTCGGCGACCGCAACGCCTGCGCCGTGAGAGAGATAACCAAGCTGCACGAGGAGGTCGTGCCGTTCACGCTCGCCGAGGGGCTGGCGGGCGAAAAGCGCGGCGAATACGTCATAGTCGTCGAGGGCGCGAAGGTGCGGAATAATCCGCTCAACTCGCTCAGCGAAAGAGAGCATATCCTGCACTATATGCGGCAGGGAATGGATAAAAAAGAGGCGCTCAAACGCGCCGCGGCGGACAGGGGAGTACCCAAATCTCAGCTTTACCCATTTACCGTCGGTCTTGAATGAGGTGAACGATGAAAGACAACAAAAACAGAGGGGAGATTGCGGTAACCGAAAATATCGCTCTGCCCGAAGAAAAGAAGATGACCATATACGAATACGAGGAAAAGTACGTCAAGCGGCAGAACGTCAAGGGCGCTTCGCTCGTTCTGCGCCTCCTCGCCGCGCTCGTCGCCATATTCTTTGCGTGGGGGCTGTTCTCCATATCCAAGGAGATATGGGAGCTCAACGAATATGCGGGCTACGTCGCCGCGGGCATATCCGTATTGCTATTCATAATATTCTACATAGTGCCCGTCGTCAAAATTCTGCGTTCGGACTATTTCGTGACCAACGTCAACTATAAGACGGCGGGCGCGGCAAAGCGCAGAAACAGGGCTCTGCGCCGCCAGATAGGCGAAAAGATAGTCGATTTAAGCTCTAACGTGGCGGGCGTCGGCTGGTACGACAGCGCCAACGTCGAACAGCTCGAAGCGGCGCTCGTCGGGCGCGACGACGAGGGCATTAAAAAATCGCTCTCCGCGCTCTATCAGGGCTCGGTCAAAAAGAGCGCCAAGGACATAATTTTCAGGTGCTCGCTCAAATCGGCGATGTATTCGGCAATCTCGCAGAGCAATAAGACCGACGCGCTGCTCGTCGCCGTCGTCAACCTGCAGATGATAAAGGACATAGTCTTTCTCTACGGCTTCCGCCCGTCGGATACGCGGCTCGTCAGGATTTTCGCCGCCGTCGTCAGAAATTCGCTCGTCTCCTACGGGCTCGGCGGGCTCAAAATCGGCAACGGCATAGTTAAGACCATGGGCGACGCGGCAAAGGGAATACCCATACTCGGTTCGGCAATCTCCGTGCTCGTCGACAGCTCGGTTCAGGGGCTGACCAACGGCACGCTGACGGCAATAATCGGCTTCCAGACGATAAGGTATCTCAATACCGAATATAAGCTTCAGAATATCCTCGACGGCGTCGACGTCGCCGAGACCGAGGAGGAGCTCAATCTCGCCTGCAAGGAGATCGAAAACGAGCTGAGAAAGGGCAGAACCGCGCCCAAAGCGGTATAACCAAAGCGCATTGCGGCGGGATGACGGCAAGTGTTGTTGTCGCTGTTCCGCCGCATATACTATATATTGTGTAACCGCCCGCGCAGTCAAAAAAATAAAATAAATTTGAGAAAAAATATAAAAAAGAGCGAAAAATCGCTTGCATTTTGGGCGATAGTTTGATATAGTATTAAAGCGTTCGGGAGCTTAGCTCAGTTGGGAGAGCAACTGCCCTACAAGCAGTGGGTCACAGGTTCGAGCCCTGTAGCTCCCACCAAGGAATAGTGCGGAAGAATAATGTTATGCGGGAATGGCTCAGTGGTAGAGCGTCACCTTGCCAAGGTGAATGTCGCGGGTTCGAATCTCGTTTCCCGCTCCAAATATTCTTTCCGCACTATTTTTTTAAGGCGCTATAGCCAAGTGGTAAGGCCAGGGTCTGCAAAACCCTCATGCCCCGGTTCAAA
>CALVHL010000015.1 GCA_944327625.1 uncultured Clostridia bacterium | reverse complement strand
AATGCCATTTACCTCTACGACGACCACGCAAAACTCATTCTGAACTACAAAAACGATACGAAAACCATTACCCTTGATGAGCTTCAAGGTTCGGATTTTAATTCGGTCACTGCGCCATAGATTAGTGCCGATTTTGATTGATTTTTTAATGATTTTCAGTCAGAATGCGGCACTTTTTTTGTTACTCATTTTTCTGTACCCCCAAAGTACCCCCAATTTTTACGCCGTCGGGCGTCCTGTCCTTAATACTATTACAATTTTAAAGTCGGCATTGATTTAAATTGCGCCGTGTGATATAATTAATATACTCAAACATTCAGGAGGAAATATGCCGCCGCAGACCGAACGACTTTATATGAGAGAACTTGAAAGGTCAGATTATGACGCTCTCTGCAAGATATTGAAAGACGACGGCGCAATGTACGCTTACGAGGGCGCATTCAGCGACGAAATGGTCGAAGAATGGTTAGAAAAACAGCTGGAACGCTATCGGAAATGTGGTTTCGGGCTGTGGGCGGTAATTCTTAAAGAGACGGGCGAGCTTATAGGTCAATGCGGGCTTACGTTACAGCCGTGGAAAGGCGAAGAAGTACTTGAAATAGGCTACCTTTTCAACAAATACTATTGGCATAACGGATATGCCACGGAAGCGGCGCAGGCCTGCAAGGAATATGCCTTCGGGGTATTGCGCGCCGACGAAGTCTGCTCGATCGTAAGGGATACGAATATCCCCTCGCAGAACGTCGCAAAGAGAAACGGAATGCGCTTCAATGACGCGGATATAAAGCATTACCGCGGAAAAGATATGCCCCACTACCGTTTTGTGATTAAAAAATAGAGCATTATGACAAGGAGATTATCTGGAAATGACAAATATTGATTTAAAAATTTTTTGGGACTCATTTGATCGCATTTTAGCCGAAAAAGGCGAACCTTTTAAAATCATTCACGAAAAGAGCGGCGAACAGACACATTGGGCTTGCGTCAACCGCAATAAAATATTAGCAAATTACTGCATAGATATAAGCCTTATAAGAAAAGATAACTATCTGCGGGTTGGACTTTATATTATTGACAAAAACAGCGACGTCGGCAGAATAATTTCTGTTAATAAAGAAATAATTTTGAGACAACTTTCCTTTGAACCGCTGTGGATGCACGGCATTAAAAACCCTGATACCCTGCGAGTAATTAAAAAAATCAACATCGACGATAAGACAAACAGAGAACTCATCGAAGAAGCGCTTCCCTATATAACCGAATTTATAAATATAGCCGAGCAATACGGCAAACAATACTTTTTCGATTTCTGACGGCAATGAGCGGGCGACATAAGGTCGCCCGCTCATCGTTCATCAAGGATATAATTGTGTATGCAAAAATTCAGACTAATCGCTCTCCCTGAGGGAACGCCTTATATCCTGCCATGCCACAATGCTTGCGGCGACGAGATACAATATACATACCCCGAGGACGACCGATGTGAAGCCGGCAAGCTGACCGATTATCTCTAAAAGCGGCATTTCATAGCCGTTTCCGCTGTAAATCTTGTCGATTACCGATACGAGCGGAAAGTTAATGAACACGGGGATAAGGAACGGCAGACAGCAGAAAAACAAAAGCTGTACGAGCATAGAGCGGAAAAGTTGCGAGCGCTTAGCGCCAAGTTTCCACATAATTCTGTATTTCGGCTTATCCTCCGAAACCATCGACAGCATTTTCAGCGACAAAATGCCGAGCGTCAACAGAAGAAATACCGCCGAGGCATACAGATCGCCTAACAGGAAGAGTCCTCCGCCTCCGAGTTCGTCAAGTCTTTCATATTCCTTTATTTTAAAATTATATTCTTTGTTGCCGTAACTGTCGACAGGGTTTAACTCGGCTTCAAGCGCCCGCACGTCATATTTCACGTCCTCTACGCCCACTGCCAATACGCCGTAAGTCGGCACAATGCCATCCGTCTCTGCGTCCGGCACCACTTTAAATTCTTTCTCATAATTCAGAAGTATTCGGTTGGGACAACGCAAAATGCCGTACTTCCACTCGAAAGGATCTTTAACGCTGTCTGAACATCGACAATCGAAACTCTGCCCTAATTCTTCGGGGAGATCGTAATTCAATACCTTACAGATATTCTGAAAATCGCTGTACTTTATCAGCGTATTGTGCGAACCTCCCCAATCATTTTCAACGCGCTCCCAATAGATGTTAAAAACCGCATAATTTTCAATGCCGACATACTTTTCAATCTTTTCTGTATATTCCGCCACGAGTTGCTCTTCTATCTTTTCAACCTGGTCGACGGTAACGTCTTCACCGTAGCGTAATATGCTAATACTGCCATGAATGTCATAGATATACCATTCTTCTACACGCTCGGTGTATATGCTGCTGACAGAAAAAAAGACGTTAGGCCCGACTATTACAAGCGACATCAAGACGGAGAGCAATGCGACCATGACAGAATTTGAAGTGGCGCTGCCCGAAAGCTGACGGGCGGTGAACATACCCGTTCCCTTTGCCCTGCCGCTTTTTGCTTTGACGATAAGCCAGGTTATTCCCTTGCATAGCCCCATAGAACCGAGAGCCACGCTCAGTAAAATCATGACGACGAGTATTCCGCCCAATAAAAACGTCTGAAAAAAGGCCGTATCCAGCCAGGCTAAAAAGCGGTCGATAAATAAAGCCGTGCCGAGTATGCCGGCAAAGGCGATTATTACCCATAATACGGGAAATCTGACCGATTTTTCTGCAATTTTATCGGCGTTGAGAAGTTTTGAAATCTTTTCAAATTTAAGATAGCCCGCCGAAGCCGCCGACGATAGCAGAAACACGGCGCAGACGGTGACGATTGTATACAGGAACGCCACGGGAGAATAGCCAGTCAGGGTATAATCGAGCTCTATATAGCTTATGAATATGCCCATAAGCGCCTGATAGAACACCAGCCCCAATAATAACCCCGCACCGAGCGCAAGACCAAAGGTTATCGCCGTTTCGAGCATAAAAATGCCGATTATATTTTTGCGGGTCATACCCATTACGAGATAGAGCGCGAACTCCTTTTTGCGCTTTTTAAGAAGGAAGTTGGTCGCATAGCCCAGAACGAACGCCATAATCAGCGCAAGAAAGCCCGTTATACCGATTAGAATAGCCTTTGTTCCGCTGTAATAGTTGACGAGCATCGAGGACATAATATCGCTCTGAATTATGTTGTTTACCGAAAATATCATCGTAATGGTCAGCATTACAGTGATGAAGTATATGGCATAGCTTGAAAACTGCCGTCTGACGTTGCGGAATGCAAGCTTATAAAACATTGCCTTCACCCCCTAACGCCTCGGAAATTTCAAGTATTTCGTGGCGGAACTGCTCGCGCGAGCGGTCGCCCTTGTAAATTTCCGTGAAAATTTCGCCGTCTTTGAGGAAGATAACCCTGCCCGAATAGGACGCAACCGTCGCGTCGTGCGTGACCATCAGAATAGTCGAGCCGAACTCTCTGTTCATCAGCCCGAAAAGCTCCATGAGATTGCGGGAATTCTTGCTGTCGAGCGCGCCCGTCGGCTCGTCGGCGAGCACTATCGCGGGGTTTGATATGACCGCCCGCGCACAGGCAACCCTCTGCCTCTGCCCGCCCGACAGTTCACGGGGAAATTTTTTCAGCTGATCGCTTACGCCGAGCGCGTGACTTATCCTCGTCAGTTCGGAGAGGGTATGCCCCGCATCCGCCTTTTTGAGGTTGAGCGGCAGGACTATATTTTCAGCTACCGTAAGCGTATCGAGCAGGTTGTATTCCTGAAAAACAAAGCCGAGCTTATCGCGGCGGAATGCGGCAGTTTCGTCGTCGCTGCGCTTGACTATCGACTCGCCGTCGACGGTGATATTGCCGCCGCTTAAAGGCTCAATAGTCGCTATGACGTTTAAAAGTGTGCTCTTGCCAGAGCCAGACGGCCCCATTACGGCGACAAATTCGCCCTTTTCAACGTCGAAAGTCACACCCGCAAGGGCGCGCACGGTGACGCTGCCCGTCGCGAATATTTTAACCGCATTGCTCACGCTCAAAATTTTACCCATAAAACGCTCCTTCAGGGTGCGAGACCGTCAATCCCCACACCCTGAATTCATTATACAACATTAAATTGCCATTGTCCCTTACACAATCTTACAAAACGCAAAAAATCAGCCTTTGCAGAAAGTAAATATAAAGCGTGTAAATTTGCCCTCCTCGGACTGCGCTTCAACCTCCGCGCCGACATTGTTGCAGGTCTGTTTGACAAGATACAATCCCATCCCCGTGCCGTTGCCGAAATTTCTGCCCGCCTTGCCCACGAAGCCGCGGTTAAATATGCAGGGAAGCTCGTGCAAAGCTATGCCACAGCCGTCATCCTCCACTTCCAGACTGTTTTCCGACACGGTTATCTTTATCCTGCACCCCCTGCAATACTTTGCGCAGTTGACGAGAAGCTGTCTTATCGAAAAGGCTATCGCCTTGTGGTCGGTGGCGGCGTTGCCTTCGCCGTTCACCTCTACGGATATTCCCGCCGTTATCAGAAGTTCCATTACGTCCTTTACGGCGTTTTCGACAGTACTTCTCAAAGAGCAATTTGTTATCTTGACATCGCTGCGCGGCGTACTCAGGCGGGCAAAATAGAGGACGCTTTCGGCGAGATTGTCCGCCCGCTTCAACTCTGCCCTCAGCTTTCGTTCGTCGCCGCCGTTTGCGACGATGAGCGCGCAGGAAGTCAGCGGCGTTTTAATCTCGTGTATCCACTTCTCTATAAAATCTCTGTATTCCTTCTGCCCCTCTTTGAGCCGCTCTATCGCGTCGATCGCGCTGCGGGAGACGCGCTTCATTACGGTATAATATTCCCACCTGACGGCGTCGTACGGCTCCGGCAGAGTTTCGCCGAGGAGATAGCCCTCTTTGAGTTCGGAAATAACCCTGTCGAGCTGTTCCGTGCGCTTCTTTACGACGATATATTTTACCGTCAGCCAGATTGCAAGCACCGCCAGTACAAATACCGCCGTAATAAGAGTTATGAACCAGCCCGCGTCTGCGGCAACGGCGAATATGCACCACAGCGCGAGGCACAATACGGTTATCGTAATCGTCAGAAGCTCCGACACTAAAAATCGCAAAATTTTCACAGGCTGTACCCCACTCCTCGGATATTTCTGAGCAGATCGCCCGCGCCCATGCTCCTCAGTTTTTCCCTTATGCGGTTGATGTTGACGTAGAGCGCGTTTTCGTCGATATAACAGCTGTCGTTCCACAGATAATCTATTATCTCGTCCTTGGTACAGACGGGCTTTTTCATAAGGCAGGTCATTATGCGCAGTTCGTTTTTGGTAAGCGACTGCGTATGCCCGCCGAAAGACATAGTAAAAGTATTTTCGTCAACCGTCAGTCCCTTTACCGTCTGTACGGGCGCAGAATGCCTTAAAAGCCGCGCTATCCTCGCCAACAGCACATCGGCATTGTAGGGCTTGCGCACGAAGTCGTCGCCGCCTGCCGAAAAGCCGCATATCTCATCTTCCGTGCTGTCGTGCGCGGTGAGAAATATCACTGGAATATCGGCGTTTTTTTTGAGGTTGCGACAGATTTCAAAGCCGTTTTCGCCCGGCAGACCGACGTCTAAAAGAGCGAGCTCGCAGGGCGGCTGGCTGACGGGGATATACCCGTTCGACTGCAAGAGTATTTTAAGTTGTTCAGAAATCGTTGCGTCGTCCTCGACAATGAGTATGCGTTCCATATAAAATCTCCGCGCTTTTATATCATAGATTATAACAGACAGGGCGGCGTTTGTAAAATATTCGTAGCGGTTTTGCCGTTTTAGCCGAGTTATACATAAAAACAGCTTTAAAATATTGAATTTTATCGGGCAATTGTCGGGACAGATAAAAGTGCTAATTATGTCTACTTTTAAATTTAGTATTGACGGCAGGGCAATTATATTATATAATTGAGGAAAGTTGGCAGGCGCGTATATGTAACCCTACATATAAATTTATATCGCCCGCCGCACCAAAAGGAGTCTTATGGGAAAAAGAAAAAAGAAAAGCGACATAGTCGGACCTGTAATATTTCTGATTGCGCTCGTCATGCTGGCACTTGTCATAATAGGCATCTGTATCGACTGGATCAGCACCAAGACGACCGCCGTAATAGTTGAAAACACGTCCGCCGTCACATTCAGCGACCTCTACGACGCGAACCAGAACGTAGAGATTGAGAACTTTGCGCTCATGGCAAGCTTCACGCTCGCAACGATAATCGCAAGCGGCGTAGGCGTACTCGTCTTCGGCTGTTCGCTCGTGATCAGGCTTAAACTTATAAAGCTCATCGCACTCATAGCGGGCGTCATTGCCGTTATCGCTTCGATCGGCACGATTATAACCTGCTTTACGTTCAGCAATTCGTACTCGCTGTCCATCGTAGAAGGTCTTGCGGAGGCGGTTTCCAAACCCGCGATAGGCGCATGGCTGCTCTCTATCGGCGGACTTTTAAGCGGCGTATGCGTTGCGCTCGGCGCTGTGAGAAAGTAAATTCCCCCTTTAAAAATCTGACAGCCGACGGAAACCGTCGGCTGTAATTTTTTATCGTTAACGTCTTATCCGTCCGCCCTCATACTCTTTGGGCGGTATTTTTGACGGCGTTTACTATATGTTCGGCATACGCGCCCGCGACGTTTACGCCGCACACCCTCTCGGCGGCGGTGAAAAATGCGTTAGAGTTGACCTCGCAGACATACCGCTTGCCCGCCCTGTCGGTGAGAATGTCCATTCCGCAATAGTCGAGAGAGATCTCTGCCGCAACCCGTTCGCTGAGGGAGATGAGCGCCTCGTCGGCTTCGTACCTTTCGCCCCTGCCGCCGAGCTCGATATTGGAGCGGAAATCTCTGTCGTTGATGCGCCGCATTGCACAGAGATATTTGCCGCCGACGACTATCACCCTTATGTCCTCGCCCCTGCCGCAATCTATGTACTGCTGATAGAAATGCGGAGCGGAGAGATTTTTCTTTTCGTATAAATACAGTTCCTCGCCGTCGCGGCAGAGCTCCACCCCCGCGCCGAGCGAGCCGTAACACGCCTTGGCGACGAGCGGAAAGCCGAGCGAACGCGAAACCGACGAGAGAAACATACCGTCGGGCTGTGCGCACGGATTATAGCACAGCGGCGCATACATACAGTCGGGCATACTTATGCCGAGGTCGGCGAGTCGGATATGCGTCAGCATTTTGTCGTCGCACACCTCGACCGCCTCCGCGCTGTTGAAAAGGCGTATGCCCGCCCGCTCCAGAAGCCGCGCAGAGACCTTGTCCTTGTCGAGATATACGGCAAAATCGCAGTCGGGGGCGACGATCTTGCCGCCTGCAATGCGGGCGAGATCGAAATTTTTGACTATTTCGGCATTTACGCCGCGCATAGTCAGTTCGCGACATATCCGCTCTGCCTGATTTATCTGCGAGGGATTGGAAATATATGCGTTTACGACTATCAGAGCTTTCATAATAATATACCGAAAGCAGGGCGATACGCCCTGCTTTTTCCTTTAATTTACAACCCTTATTATCGAGGCGACGCTTGCAACGCCGTTGAGCGCGTTTATGTCCTGCTCCGCCTTTCTTATGCTGTGTTCCTTGGTGTTGTGCGTTATGAAGATGAGCGGCACGGTAGAATTTTCCGACTTGGGCAGCACGGGAATATCCTCCTGCACCATCTGCGCCACGCTTATGCCGCACTTCGAGAAGATGGACGAAACCTTTGCGAGCACGCCCGCCTTGTCTATCACGTCCAACCTGATATAATACGCGCTTTCAAAATTTTCTATGAATTTTGTCGAACGCGCCGCCTTTTCGGTGTTCTCGAAGGGCGAATACTGGAAGCTTGAATGGGTTGCGCAGTAGATTATATCGCCGACTATCGCGCTGCCCGTGGGAAGCGCGCCCGCGCCCCTGCCGTACAGCATTACGTCCTCTACGCTGTCGCCCGTGATATACACGGCGTTATAGCTGTCGTTTACGCTTGCGAGCGGGTGCGAAGCCCTGATAAACGCGGGATGTACCCTGACCTCTATGCCGTTATCGCCGTTCTTGCCTATCGCAAGCAGCTTTATGGCATAGCCGAGGCGCTTGCCGTAGTTTATATCCGTTACGCTTATGCCGCTTATGCCCTCCCTGTATATGTTGGTATAGGGTATTTTGGTATGGAACGCAAGGCTTGACAAAATGGAGAGTTTGTAGGTCGCGTCATATCCCTCGACGTCTGCCGAAGGGTTCGCCTCGGCATAGCCGAGACGCTGAGCCTCTTTGAGCACTTCGTCGTAGGACGCGCCCTCGGACGACATCTTGGTGAGAATATAGTTGGTCGTGCCGTTGATGATGCCTATCATCGAGGTTATTCTGTTGCCCTGCAGGTTGTCGAGGAGCGTCCTTATTACGGGTACGCCGCCCACGCAGCTCGCCTCATAGAAAAGCCCGCAATGGTTCTTCCTTGCCGCCTTTTCAAGTTCGTGGCTGTACTTGCAGAAAAGTTCCTTGTTGGAAGTAACGACCGACTTGCCCGCATTGAGCGCGGCAAGCACGAAGGTCTTGGCGGGCTCTACGCCGCCCATGACCTCGACGACGATATCGACTTCGGGATTGGAGCAGATTTCGGCGATGTTGGAGCAGATCTTGCTCTCGTCAATTCCGAGCTCCGCCGCCCTCTCTCTGCGCCTTTCAAGCACGCTTTCAACTACTATGTCGACCTTATGATTGCGCTTATAGTCCTCTCTGTGTTCGGTCAGTATCTTATACGTACCGCCGCCGACTACGCCGAGGCCCAATATGGCAACGCCTACTTTCTTCATTTACTTGCCCTCCGTACTGTTCAGATCGTAAAGGTATTTAAGCCCTTCAAGCGTAAGGAGCTTGTCAACCTTGTCTATGCAGGTTATCTCTTTGGCGATAACCTCGGAAAATCCGCCCGTTGCGACCGTCAGAACGTCGTCGCGCTTCATTTCACGCTTTATTTTCTTTACAATGTATTCCACCAACCCCGCAAAGCCAAAGACTATGCCCGACTGCATATTGGTGACCGTGTTAGTGCCTATTACGCGGGCGGGGCGCTCTATCTCTACCCTCGGGAGCTTGGCAGTGCCGTTTACGAGGCTGTCGAGAGAGCCCTTTATGCCCGGCGCGATTACGCCACCTATGAATACGCCGTTCTCGTCGATTACGTTGAAAGTCGTCGCCGTGCCGAAATCTATGACTATGACGGGCGCGCCGTACTTTCTTACCGCAGACACGTTGTTCACAACCCTGTCCGCGCCGACTTCCTTTGCATTGTCGACCTTGATGTTGAGCCCCGTTTTGAGCCCGGGCGCAAGCAGGAGCGGCGAAATTTTAAGGTAAGTGCGGCACATTCGCTCTATGGTATAGTCGAGGGGCGGAACGACGGACGAGATAATGCCGCCGTCGATGTCCTCGGGACGTATGCCGTTGTTGCGCAGTATGCTTATGAGCTGACCGCCGTATTCGTCCGAGGTCTTCTTGTGCTCGGTTGCGACGCGGAAGCTCATTGCAAGGCTGTCGCCCTCAAAGAGCGCGTATTTGATATTAGTGTTGCCAACGTCGATGCAAATTATCATAATTTATTTTGCCTTAGCCGCAATCTGCTTCTCCACCACCCTGACGACAGTATAGAGTCCGGGGGCGCAGATGAGATTTATGGCAAATTCTATGAAGAAATTGAAAGTTACGAAACCGAAGATTATCAGCGAGAATACCGACGAATAGGTATCCAGCCCGAATTCGAGCATTGCCGACTGCATTGCGCCGGGCATACAGAGGCAGCCGAGGATGAAAAGCCCCGTATTTATCACGGGCACCGACAGCGAAGCCACAAATACCGCGACGTGCTTATTCTTCTTGTTTATGAGCATATACAACAGCCCCGCAA
The DNA here is from genome assembly GCA_944327625.1 of uncultured Clostridia bacterium. GTDB lineage: Bacteria > Bacillota > Clostridia > Christensenellales > Borkfalkiaceae > Coproplasma. Next base: position 33,163 of record CALVHL010000015.1, on the reverse strand, counting down.
CCGCGCCCGCAACCGTCGTCTTCAAGAGACATATAAGCGATATGACGGCGGGCTGCTCGTTGAAAAGGTATAAAAATACCGGTCCGTTGAGCCCCTGAATTACGGCGACGAGTATCATCACGCCCGAGATAAGCCCCAGAAGCCCGCCCGCGAAGGGGCCGAGCAGCATTGCGCCGAGCACGATGGGTATGAGCGAGAAGTTGAGCGTCGCCCCTCCGCCGATCGAGATCGAGCTGCCCCAAAGCTGCAATACGATTTCAAGCGCGATAAGCACGCCGAAATACGCGACGTTCTTTGCCGTAAACTGTTGCTTCATGTAGCCGCGGAAACCCGTCTTTTCGGGTGCGGCGCAGTTCTCAGCTGCATCATTCATAAAATACCTCCATCGGATTTCTCAAAGGAATATCCGTAGAAAAAAAATTATTATACCTTCATACGGTCGGACTTGTCCGTGACAATATCCGCCGAAAGTACCGAATTTTTATAAAGTGTTTATTATTATACCATTACGGCAGAGATTATGCAAGCAAATGAACGGGTAACATTTCCGCCGCGTTTTTAATATTATTTAGTATAGAGCAAAACGAAAGTGGCTTACCTGCAAGGAATTTTTACCTTATTACATACAACCTTGCAGATAAATTTACAGGAGGAAAATTTATGAACATCTTTTCGCAGTGCGGTTGCAACAGCTGCCTCTGGATACTTATTCTGTTATTTATTGCGGCAAGTTGTAGCGGGAACGGCATAGACGGCGTACTCGCCGGAAGCTGTACGCCCATACTCATCGCCATTATCTACACCATGTGGAAAAACGGCACGCTGAGCAGCATATTATGCGGCAATCAGGGATGCGGCTGCGGTTGCGGTTGTAATCACTGACGGGTAAAACCTAAGGGACTGATCAAATCAGTCCCTTATTTTTATCTATGGAATATTTTAAAACGGCCGAAACTGTCTTTGCGTCCTTTATCTTTCCCTCGCCGATAAGCCTTTCGACCTCGGCGATATCGTAGTATTCGCAATTCAAGAATTCGCCCTCGTCGAGGCGTTCGCCGACAAATTCTGCCCGCGTGACGAGGTAAACGTGAATGACCTCGTTGGTATAGCCGGGCGTCGGATAGATATCGAGGAGATGACGGCTCTCCGACGCGCGATAGCCCGTCTCCTCCTCCAGCTCCCTGAGCGCCGCAAGGCGAGGATCTTCGCCCTCGTTGAGCTTGCCCGCGGGTATTTCAAGCGTCTCCTCGCGGTAGGCATATCTGTACTGTCTGACGAGCGCGACCTTTTCATCCTTAATAAAGAGCACCGCCGCACCGCCGCTGTGACTTATGTATTCCCTCACCGACCTGCTGCCGTCGGGCAATGAAATTTCGTCGACGTAGAGGTTTACTATCTTTCCGCCGAAAACCTTGTTTTCGCGCACGCACTTTTCTTCGTAATTCATAAAATCAGCCAACAAACTCCCCCAGGGCGTTGAACAGCAGCCCCACGTCGCTGCTGAGGATGTTGAAATAGGACACGAAATAGTTATACCCGAGCGCAAGCGCCTCTATGAGGTCGGTATCCGAAGCCCTGACGGCAAGCGCGAGCTGACCGAGTATTTTGAGCGCGGCCTCCTTATCGTCGTCGGCAAGCGAGGACTTTGCGATGAAATCCTGCTCGCGCGAAATGAGCAGCCCGAGATAGCTCATCGACGCCGCGCGGGCGGAATTTGCCTCCATTACCGAAGCCCTTTCGGAAATTTTGAGTTGTTCGTCCTCCTCGAGCTCCTGCGAGAATATGTCCTTTATGATATTTTCGAGGCTGACGATTATTTCGTCGCAGAATGCGCGGTAACTTGCGTAATAGCTGCCGTCGCCGCGGTAATAGCGTTGTAAAAAGTTATTGAAGTTTATCTCGTCCCTGTCGAATTCGACGAGCAGGCAGAATATGAACGCCAGCCTTTCGCCGACGGTGTCGGGCAGAACGAGATAACAGTTGGAATAGATGCCGTTGTTGCCCTCGACGAGATAGCGCTGTTTGGCGGCGTTATAGTCGAACTTCGACACTACGGTATTGAACAGCTCGTAGAGTTCGGGGCTCTTGACTATGGCTTTGAGCAAGTCCTTTATCTTGGTCGTCGCCATTATAAACTTGCACTTTCTTATCTCCTCGCACTTGTCGAGGAACTCCGTAACCTGCCTTTTTACGCTTTCCACTTCATCACCTTTAATAGTGTTTTTATACATTATAGCACAAACAATTTTAAATTAAAATATTTTTCGTCCAAATATCTTGATTTTAAGGGCAAGATTATGTATAATAAACGGGTATTTCCTCTTAAAAAACGACATTTCAGACACGCTATGATAAAATCAACAGAAACTTCGACAAACAAACTTATAATACTTTTCGTCTTCGACAAGATGGAGAGCGCCCTTTCGGAGAGGACGATAGTCGATATGTGCTCCTCCTCCAACGAATGGATGGGCTATATGGACTGCGTCAACGTCATACACAAACTCATAGACGATAACTTCATCTATGCGGTCAACGAGGACGAAGATCCGCTCTATTCCATCACGCCCGACGGCAGAGAGACGCTTGCAAATTTCTACATAAACATACCAAAGAGCGTCAGAGAGGAAATTTCGCGGTTTGTCAAGAAGAACAGCGCAAAGTACCGCAACAGGCAGGAATGTCGCTCTGACTACTACCAGAACAAGGACGGCACTTATACGGTATTTTTGAAGATACTTGCGCCCGTTCAGCCGCTTATGGAGCTTAAATTTGTCGTTCCCGACAGAAAGACAGCCAATAAAATTTACAAAAAATGGGAAGAAAAGGCCGCAGACGTGTATTCGGTAATATACGAAAATCTCTGCGACTGAGGTGAGAAATATGTTTACTTACAGAACTTGCGGCACTTGTTCGAGGAGCATTTCCTTCGAGGTGGACGACGAAAACAGAATTCACTCGGTAAGTTTCGAGGGCGGTTGCCGAGGAAACACGCAGGGCGTATGCCGTCTTGCCGAGGGAATGGATATCTGCAAGGTGCGCGACCTTCTCAAAGGCGTGCAGTGCAGAAACGGCACTTCCTGCCCCGACCAGCTTTCGAGGGCGATAGACGAATACCTTTCACAGAAATAATTATTAAGCCGCGGCAAAGTTCTGCCGCGGCACTTTTCATAAAAAAATGTTACATTTCAGGCAAAAACACCGTCCGATTGTCGGACGGCGTTAAAATTATGTCTTTATTTACTTTTCAGAGAGAACGCGGCAGACGTCGGACAGATTTTTGCCGCGCGCGAGATCGATATAATAGCACCTGCCCGCATAGCCGCCGACCGAGTTATATCTGACGACGTTGAAGCCAGAAAAGTTCGCCTCCGCCTTTATCGCAAGCCGCTCGAAGTCCATGCCGCCGCAATTGCAGCGCTCGGCAAAGCGGAATTCCAGCCAGAGCCCGTGCTCCATGTCCTTAACCGTCAGGTCGTTGAGGCTGACGCCGAACGCGGGCATCGGTCTGCAATCGGCAAGCGTAGCCGTCCAGACGGCGATTATCTCGTCAAATCTGTCGCTCTGCGCCGCATATACGCTCTCGCAGCCCTCGTCAATGACGGCGATTTCTGCCGCCGCGGGAAAGGCGTTTTCAATACTGTCGAAAATTACCATATCTCTATTCTGCCCCGAAGCAAGGTCAATTATTCTTTGCCGAAAGGTATTCGTCGATTGCCTTTGCCGCCGTCTTGCCCGCGCCCATGGCGAGTATTACGGTTGCCGCGCCCGTGACGGCGTCGCCGCCCGCATAGACGCCCTCGCGCGAGGTCTTGCCCGTCTGCTCCTCGACGATTATTCCGCCGTGGGAATTGACCGAAAGCCCCTGCGTCGTGCTCTTGATGAGCGGGTTGGGACTTGTGCCGATGGACATTATGACGCAGTCGACGGGTATTTCGTATTCGCTGCCCTTGATTTCGACGGGGCGTCTTCTGCCCTTTTCGTCGGGCTCGCCGAGCTCGCACTTGATCACTCTCATGCCCGTGACGCAGCCGTTTTTGGGATCGCGCCTGTCGTCGGGGTTGTTATAGCCGAGTATTTCGACGGGGTTGCGGAGAATTTCAAACTTAATCCCCTCCTCCTCGGCGTGTTCGACCTCCTCCTTGCGGGCGGGAAGTTCGTCCATCGAACGGCGGTAGACTATGTATACGTTTTCTGCGCCCAGCCTGAGAGCCGTCCTCGCCGCGTCCATGGCGACGTTGCCGCCGCCGACGACCGCGACGTTTTTAGCGTGCATAATGGGCGTATGGCTGCCGCCGTCGTAAGCCTTCATGAGGTTGCTGCGGGTGAGGAATTCGTTTGCCGAATATACGCCTTTGAGGCTCTCGCCGGGGATACCCATAAACCTCGGAAGCCCCGCGCCCGAACCGATGAATACCGCCTCGTAGCCGTCTTCGAACAGCTCGTCGACCGTCAGCGTCTTGCCGATTACGACGTTGGTTTCGACGTCTACGCCGTATTTTTTGAGCGTTTCGACCTCTTTTGCGACTATATCCTTGGGAAGCCTGAATTCGGGAATACCGTAGACGAGCACGCCGCCTGCGAGGTGAAGCGCCTCGAATACCGTCACTTTATAGCCCTTTTTGGCGAGATCGCCCGCGCAGGTAAGCCCCGAAGGACCTGAACCGACGACCGCCACCTTGTGGCCGTTAGGCTGAGGGAGCACGACTTCGCCCTTGAAATGGACGTTGTGATAGTCGGCGACGAACCTTTCGAGCCTGCCTATGCCGACGGGCTCGAACTTGATGCCGAGCGTACACTTGCTCTCGCACTGCGTCTCCTGCGGACAGACTCTGCCGCAGACGGCGGGCAGCGACGAACTGCCCGAGATTATATCGTAAGCGCCCTCGAAATCGCCCTCCTTTATCTTAGAGATGAAGTCGGGTATCTGAATATTGACGGGACAGCCCGCAACGCAGGGCTTATTCTTGCAGTTGAGGCATCTCTGAGCCTCGGCGACGGCTATCTCGGGTGTATAGCCGAGCGCGACTTCCTTGAAATTTCTTGCCCTGACTGCTGCCTCCTGGACGGGCATTTCGTGCTTTTTGGGTTGGATTGCCATAATTATTCCGCCTCCTTTTTAAAGAGGTTGCAGTGCTCCTCTCTCTCGTGCCGCTCGAAATCGGCATACATGGTAGAACGCAGCATCGCCTCGTCGAAGTCGACCTCGAAGCCGTTGAAATCGGGCCCGTCGACGCAGGCGAACTTGGTCTTGCCGCCGACGGTCAGACGACAGCCGCCGCACATTCCCGTGCCGTCTATCATAATGGGGTTCATCGAAACGGTCGTGGGGATATTGTAAGGTCTGGTGGTGGCGACGACAAACTTCATCATGATGAGCGGTCCGATTGTTATGACCATATCGTACTTTTCGCCGCCCTCTATCGCCTCTTTGAGAGGCTGGGTAACGACGCCCTGCCTGCCGTAACTTCCGTCGTCGGTCATGAGCGTCAGTCTGTCGGAGCATGCCTTAAACTCGTCTTCGAGAATGACGAGGTCTTTATTTCTGAAACCGATAATCGAATGAACTTCCGCGCCGAGCTCCTTGAAGCGCTGCGCGACGGGCAACGCTATGGCACAGCCGACGCCGCCGCCGACTATACATACCTTTTTAATGCCCTCGGTTTCGGTAGGTCTGCCGAGAGGTCCGACAAAGTCCTGAATGTACTCCCCCTCGTTCTTGTCGTTGAGGCTCATGGTGGTGCCGCCGACGACCTGATAAATTATCTTTACCGTGCCCGCCTCTCTGTCGTAGCCCGCAACGGTGAGGGGAATTCTCTCGCCGTCCTCGGTCACCCTCAGAATGATGAACTGCCCCGCCTGCGCCTTACGCGCCACGAGCGGAGCTTCTATATCCATCATGGTTACGGTGGGGTTGAGCACGCGCTTTCTGACAATCTTATACATAATATTCTGTAACGCTCCTCATTCTTTAATAAGCTTTGCTATATCCTTTATGAGATACCACGGATAGGGCGAATTTTCGCCCTCGGCATACAATACCTGCCTTATCACGCCGCGCTGTATGCGGTTGTGCCGTCCGAGCGGGGCGTCGACCTTATCGCCCGCCTCCGCGCCGTCAGCTTTGCAGAGATACCAATATGTACGCCCGACCACGTTGGGATCGTCGGGAAATTCTACCGAGACAAAACACAACTTATCCATTTGATATATTATAACGCCTTTTTCGCCATAAATCAAACCTATTTGACGCAAAATGCCTTATTTTTTTGTACAGCAAAAAGCGGACCGATTAAGTCCGCTTTAACGCATTGTAATCTTCTTATCAGTTCTTGCTCTGCTTTTCTGCAACGACCTCGGTCTTATCGTAGTAACCGCAGTTCTTGCATACCCTGTGTGCCTGCATCAGCTCGTGGCAATGAGGACACTCAACAAGCGTAGGAGCCGTAGCCTTGTAGTTTGCAAATCTCTTATCCGTCCTGCTCTTAGACTGTTTTCCCTTGGGTACTGCCATTTCTATAACACCTCTCTTAATTTATCTTAATTGATTTTTATACCTTCGCAGCCCTCTTTGCACAGTAAAACCGCTGGCTGGCTGAAAAGCAACGCATCGTCTACGGCAACTTTAAGATCTGCCTTAATGCCGTCGTATACATAATTATCGCAATCGTCTTTGTCGGTCACGAACAATACTTCGGATGAATATCCTATCTGCTGTTCGGCATCGGCGAGACAGTAAGAACACTGCCCGCGGAGCGTATAGCTGAGCGTAAAGTTCACGCCCACGCTGTCGTCGTCAAAGATCTCGAACGAGCCTTCCACCCGCACCTTGTCTATCTTCGACAGCGGTACGAGTACCTTGTCCGCGTCGGGAACGTAATCGAACGCAAATTCGCCCGTATATTTGCCTTTGCCTACCAATTTTTTAACTTCGATAACCATACTCAAAGCCGACTTTCAAATTATATTATACGACGGTATATTTGTCAACTCATTTTAAAGGCCGAGCAAATATTTTTATAAAAGTTCAGCCGTCTCTCTTGCAATGACGAGCTCCTCATTCGTCGGAATGACGAGCACCTTGACCTTGCTGTCCTTTGCGGAAATTTCGCGGATTGCGCCGTTATTCTTGGCTTCGTTCGCCTTTTTATCGAACTTGACGCCGAGGAATTCCAGCCCTTCGCACACGCCTGCCCTGACGGTGGGCGTATTTTCGCCTATGCCCGCGGTGAATACTATGCAGTCAAGCCCGCCCATTGCGGCAGCGTATGCGCCGACGAACTTCTTGGTCTGGTATGCGAACATATCGAGCGCGAGCGCACACCTCTCGTTGCCGCTCTCCGCGCCTGCGATGAGGTCTCTGAAATCGCTCGAAACGCCGGAAATGCCCGCAACGCCGCACTGCTTGTTGAGGTATGTAACGACGTCTGCATGGCTGAGCCCCTTCTTCCTTGCGAGGAATTCAACCGCCGAAGCGTCGATATCGCCCGAGCGGGTGCCCATGAGCACGCCCGCAAGCGGGGTGAAGCCCATAGACGTGTCGACGCACTTGCCGCCGTCAACCGCCGAAATGGACGAACCGTTGCCGAGGTGACAGGTGACTATTTTAAGTTCTTCGGGCTTCTTGCCGAGGTACTTTGCCGCCTCCTGCGAGACGAACTTATGGCTGGTGCCGTGCGCGCCGTACTTTCTTACGCCGTAAGCCTTATAGTCTTCGTACTTTATGCCGTAGAGATATGCCTTTTCGGGCATGGTCTGGTGGAACGAGGAGTCGAACACGAGCGCCATGGGCGTATCGGGCATTACCTCTATGCACGCCCTCAGTCCCGTAGCCGCTGCGGGATTATGCAGGGGCGCAAGCTCGAAAGTCTTTTCTTCGAGCGTCTTCAATACTTCGGGGGTGACGAGCGTAGTCTTCTTGAAATATTCGCCGCTGGCGACTATTCTGTGGCCTACCGCGCCGATCTCGTTCATCGACTTGATGACGCCTATCTCGCCGTCGGTGAGTGCCGAGAGCACGAGCTCGATCGCAACCTTATGGTTGGGCATCTCCTGCTCGTACACCTTTTCCTTGCCGTTGCCCTTGGCTTTGAGCACGGAACCGGGAATACCTATTCTTTCGCAGCCGCCCTTTGCGAGGACCGCCTCGGTCTCCATATCGATGAGCTGATATTTAAGCGACGAACTGCCTGCATTAACAACTAATATCTTCATTTTTTCACCTGTCAAAATTATTCAGCCTGAAGCGCGGTAACTGCCACGGTTGCGACTATATCCTCTACGTTGCAGCCTCTCGAAAGGTCGTTAAGCGGCCTTGCGAAGCCCTGGCATACGGGGCCGATAGCCATATAGCCACCGAAACGCTGAGCTATCTTATAGCCGATATTGCCCGCGTTGATGTTGGGGAATACGAATACGTTTGCGTGTCCCGCAACCTTGGAGCCGGGAGCTTTGAGCTGACCAACTTCGGGAGCGACGGCAGCGTCGAACTGGAATTCGCCGTCGAGAGCGAGGTCGGGAGCCATAGCTTTGGCCAGCGCGGTCGCCTCCTGCATCTTGGGAACGGACTTGAAGAACTTGTCGTCGTTGCCGCTGCCCTTGGTCGAGAAGGAGAGCATAGCCACCCTCGGTTCGATGCCGGCGATGTCCTTTGCCGTCTTTGCGGAAGATACCGCTATGTCGGCAAGCTGCTGTGCGTCGGGTTCGATATTTATGGCGCAGTCGGCAAATACCGCAACGCCGTCGGGATTATAGGGATTTTCGCCGTCGGGCGCAATCATGATGAAACAGCTTGAAACCGTCTTGATGCCGGGCGCGGTCTTTACGACCTGAAGTCCGGGACGAAGGGTGTTTGCCGTCGAATGGCAAGCGCCCGAAACATAGCCGTCTACGTCGCCGGCTTTGAGCATGAGCGCGCCAAACATCGTCCTGTCCTTAGCCTGCTCCGCAGCCTGCTCCTCCGTCATGCCCTTTGCCTTTCTCGCTTCGTATAAGATCTTTGCGTATTCCGCAGTCTTGTCGGAAGTGAGCGGATCGATGAGCGTAATGCCCGTCAGGTCCACATCGGGTGCAACCTTGGCACATTCTTCGGCGTTGCCGATAAGGACTATCTTGGCAATGCCCTCTCTGGTTATCTGCGCGGCAGCCTCGACGACGCGCTTGTCCTCGCCTTCGCAGAGGACGATGGTCTTTTTGCGGGAAGCCGCTTTCGCTTTGATTTCTTCAAGTAACCCCATATCAATTCTCCTTAAAAAAGCTTTATTTATCGGTCGTTTTAGTTTATAATGATAAAAAACCACAACGACCTACCTTTAACGATGTTATTATATAATAATTTTTGAAAAAAGTAAAGGCATAAAATGAATATTAGCGCAATTATTTGTGAATTTAATCCCTTTCATAACGGTCACGCCTATCTTTTGGAGCAAGTAAGGCGGCAAACGCAGTGCGACGCGGTGCTGTGCATAATGAGCGGAAGCTTTACCCAGCGCGGCGAAATGTGTATTCTCGACAAGTACAGGCGGGCGCGCCACGCCGTCTTAAACGGGGCGGACGCGGTCATAGAACTGCCCGCCCACTTTGCCGTCGCGCCTGCCGAAATTTTCGCCGATGGCGCAGTTTGCATACTCTCCCGTATTCCGTCTGTGAACTTCCTCGGCTTCGGCTGTGAAATTATTACAGATTTCGACGCCGTCGCCGCCGAACTTCTCGACGAGAGCGGCAAGTTCAGAAAAATACTGCGCGAACGCCTCGACGCTGGCGAGGGCTATGCCGCGGCTTACGCCGCCGCGGTCGGCAGACATTCGGAACTTCTCAATACGCCCAACAACATTCTCGCCGTCGAATACGCCAAAGCCAACATAAGGCACGGCAGAAAGCTGACGCTCTGCCCCGTCGAACGCAAGGGCGCGGGCTACCACGGCAGGGAACTTGGCGGGCAATTCGCCTCGGCGCGGGCGATACGCGAAAATAAAGAGAGCGAGGCGCTCAAAGATTTCGTGCCGCAGGAAGTGCTGAGCGACCTCGTCCGCTGCGAGGACAGAAGCCAACGCTTCAAACAGCTTGCCGCCGACGCGCTGTTCTTCGCCGACGCGGAGAGATTAAAGAGAATTTACGGCTGTACCGAGGGGCTGGAAAACAGGCTTAAAAAGCTGTCCGCCTCGGGCGATTACGACGAGATAATATTGCAGGGCACGGGCAAGCGCTACCCCGCCTCCCGCATAAGACGCATACTCGCCGCCAATCTTTTAGGGCTGTTCAAAGACGACGCTGAAAGGCTTTTGCAAGGCGCTCCCTCCGCGAGGGTGCTCGCCGTCAGAAAGGATATGGCGGATGCGCTACTTCCCCTCATTTCTCCCTCCGCTCCCCCGCCCGAGGACGCGGGATATGCGGTCTGGCGGTATATAAACTATCCGTCGGGCGAAGAAAACGTCCGCGAAAAGACCGTCTTCATAGAATGAATGAAAATGTTTAACCCCGTGCGGCAAAGCGCTCCGCACGGGGTTAAAAAATAAATATCCGAGATTGGCCTGTAAGCCGAGTTCTGTCGAGTACGGTTATCTATCTAGACATACAGTCGCCTGTATGTTCGAGCGATGTTCACGGAATACGTCGGACGGGCAGCCCTCTGCATTTAAGCAAGACGCAGTCCCAATCTTGCATCGGATGGGGTTTGACCTGCAAGCCGCGTTACCGCGGCCTCGGTGAGCTCTTACCTCGCCATTTCGCCCTTACAGACCGAAAAGGTCTGCGGTATGTTTCTGTTCACTTTCCTTGAAGTCGCCTTCACCTGCCGTTAGCAGGCATCCTGCCCTGCGATGCTCGGACTTTCCTCACGCAAATTTCTTTGCCCGCAACCGTACAGCCAACTCGGACAACGATAATTTTAGCACATATTTTCATTTTAGTAAAACTAATTGCCCTTTAATTATTGCATTTTTTCTCTTTTTATTCTAAAATATGGGTGTAATTCTTTTAGGAGATTTTTATGAAGAAGACAAAAATAATCTGTACGCTCGGCCCCGCAAGCGAGAGCGAAGAAGTACTCTCCAAACTCATCGACGCGGGAATGAACGTGGCAAGGCTCAATTTCTCGCACGGCACACACGAAGAACACGCAAAGAAGATTGCGACGATCAAAAAGGTCAGGGAAGCGAAAAAAGTTCCCCTCCCCATCATGCTCGACACCAAGGGCCCCGAATTCAGGATCAAGACCTTTGAAAACGGCAAGATCTTTTTGAAAGACGGCGATCCCTTCACCTTTACCACCGAGGATATAATCGGCAACGAGAGCAGGGTTTCGGTTTCCTTTGCGGGAATTTGCGAGCAGATGAAGCCCGGCGACAAGATACTTTTAAATAACGGTCTGATGATATTCGAGGTCGTCAAGGTCAAAAAACCCGACGTCATCTGCAAGACCTTGATCGGCGGCGAGCTTTCCAACCGCAAATCCATGTTCTTCCCCGACAAGGAACTTGACATGATCTACCTTTCGGAACAGGACAAGGACGACATTAAATTCGGCGTTGAACAGGGCGTCGATTTCGTCGCCTGCTCGTTCGTCTCCAAGGCTCAGGACATTATAGACGTAAGAAACTGGCTGAGAGAGTGCGGCGACGAGAAGGACGACATTGAAATAATAGCAAAGATCGAGAGCCGCGCGGGCGTAAACAACCTCGAATCGATAATGAACGTCTGCAACGGCGTAATGGTCGCGAGGGGCGACCTCGGCGTAGAAGTGCCCTTCGAGGAGCTGCCCGCCATTCAGAAGATGATTATCAACAGCTGCCGCATACACGGCAAGCGCTCGATAACCGCAACCGAAATGTTGGAATCCATGATCAAACAGCCCCGCCCGACGAGAGCCGAAATTTCCGACGTCGCAAACGCCGTCTACGACGGTTCGTCGGCGATAATGCTTTCGGGCGAGACCGCTGCGGGTGCATACCCCGTCGAGGCGGTCAAGGCAATGGCGAGAATTGCCGAGCAGGCAGAAGCCAACACCGACTATATCGCCTATATCAAGGACAGCGACTATCGCATAAAGAACCTTGCGGAGGCGCTTTCGCACTCTGCCTGCACCCTCGCGCAGGATATTGGCGCGAAGGTCATCGTCGTCTGCACGAGAACGGGCGGCACGGCGAGAACGGTCTCCCGCTTCCGTCCGATGATAGACATCATCGGCATGACGACGGACGAACACGCTTACAGAAAGCTCGCTTTGAGCTGGGGCGTAATTCCCGTCATGAGCGAGGAATTCTATTCGGTCGACGTATTGTTCCACTACGCAAAGAGGGCGGCAATAGATACGGGGCTGGTGAGCAAGGGCGACAAGATAGTCCTTACGGGCGGCACCCCCAACGGAAAGAGCGGCAACTCTAACCTCATCAACGTAGAGACGATACAGTAAATTATAATAATAAAATTGCCTGCCCGCCGCGCAGAGGTCTGCGCGACGGGCAATTTTTTTGCATATTGTCGAGAAAAAAAGGACCGCCCCGACGAAAGGTCGGGACGGCAGAATACAAAAGCTAAATCCGCTTATGCCGTGGTTATGAAAATCACTAACCCGCTTCTCGCAGGTGGGTGCGCCGAAGCAGCAAATCTTCGGACTTTCCGCAGATAATATCTGTAGACCTTGCCTATTGCGGCAAACAAGCGCTCCCGAATAAAATATTGTGGATTACGAATATTCCATTCCACGCACACAGCAGACTTATCATCTGTATTATACTACCATAAGGGCGAAAATGCAAGCGTCAAGGCAATATTGGATAAATTTTTATTTTTGACGGCTTTAAATCGGCTTTTTACTTGATTTTTGCACGGCTATAAAGTAAAATTATTTACAAAGAAATTTCAAGAGGTAAACTATGGAAGATATGACCGGCGTTATCCCCTGCACTACCACCCCCTATTCCGAATTCAAAAACCACGTGGGCGAAGTAGTGTCAATCAAGGGCGCCATACACAATATCAGAGATATGTCCGATTTCGCTTTCATCATCGTGAGAACGGCGAGAGAGCTTATACAGTGCGTATATTCGCCCGAATTTTCGGATTACAGACTTGACGAAAAAGTCGTCGAACAGTGCTCCGCTAAGGTAAGCGGCAAAGTTGTCAAGAGCGAGACGAGAGACGGCAGCGAGAGATACGAGTTGCAGATACACGATATCGAAATACTCTCCACCCCCGCAGCAATTCCTCCCGTCGTCATCTCCAAAAAGCAGGTAAACTGCGACCTGAGCGTCGACCTCGACTATCGTCCCGTCACCCTCAGAAACCCCAAGGAAAGGGCCGTATTCAAAATTCAGGAGGGTATTCAGAGAGGTTTCAGGGAATATCTCATGAGCCAGGGCTTCACCGAAGTGCATACCCCCAAGATTAACTTCGCGGGCGCGGAGGGCGGCACAAACGTATTCAAGCTGGACTATTTCGGCAAGCAGGTCTATCTTGCGCAGTCCCCCCAGCTCTACAAGCAGGCGCTCGTTCCCGTCTATGAGAGGGTTTTCGAGATTGCGCCCGTATTCAGGGCAGAGCACCACGACACTTCGAGACATCTCAACGAGTACATCTCCATGGACTTCGAGATGGGCTTCATCGACAGCTTCACCGACATAATGAATATGGAGACGGGCGTGCTCAAATACATTATGGAACTGCTCAAAAAGGAATACGCGCCCGAAATAGAGCTTCTCAAAGTCGACATTCCCGAAATAAAGTCCATTCCCTGCATAAAGTTCAAGGATGCGAAGGAAATGTGCGTAAAGAAGCTTAAAAATATCACCGACATGAAGGACTTTGAGCCCGAGGAGGAAGCTTTCCTCGGCAAGTGGGCAAAACAGCAGTTCAATTCCGACTTCCTGTTCGTCACCCACTACCTCTCCAAAAAGCGTCCTTTCTATACCATGGACGATCCCGAAGATCCCGAAGTCACCCTCTCTTTCGACCTGCTGTTCAGGGGAATAGAGATCACCTCGGGCGGACAGCGTGTACACGACTATAATATGCAGGTTGAGAAGATGAAGCGCCTCGGAATGAACCCCGAAGAATTTGAGACCTACCTCATGCTCCACAAGTACGGCGCACCCCCTCACGGCGGCCTCGGCCTCGGCCTCGAAAGGCTGACCATGCACCTTCTCGGCTTCAAGAACGTCAGATATGCGGCTATGTTCCCGAGAGACATCAACAGGGTTACCCCTTAAAATTGCATCTATCATCAGCGAAAGCGGGCGGCAATGTGATTGCCGCCCGTATCTTTTTACATAAAATTATTGCTTTTCTTTGAGCAGACGACGGAGAACGCGCTCCGCCTCCCTTATGTCCGCCCTGCCCTGCGACTGCTTCTTTATGAAGCCGAACAGCCCCGAAAGGGCCTTTTCCTTGCCCGACAAAAAGTCGTCGACGGCGCGGGGGTTGCACTCTATCGCCTTTCTGCAAAGGTCTTCGAGCTGGTTTTCGTCCATGCCTTCGAGCCTGCCGCGGAAGTCGGCAAGCGGGCGGCGGGAGCTAACCATTTCGGTGAGCGTCATCTGCGCGAGCGTCACGCCTATTTTCCCGCCCGCGACAAGTTCAGCAAGCTCGGCAAAGTCCTCCGCTGTGACGAAAATATCGAATTTTTCGCGCTCATCCTCGGTGGAAAGAAGCGAATAGAGCGTTCCGACGATTAAATTTGTGGCAGTTCTGACGTCTGCGCCGAGAGAAAACACCCTTTCGGCAAACACTGCGACCGCATTATAGCGGCAGATAAGTCGGGCGTTGGCCTCGTCCATGCCGAGCTCTTTTACATATCTCTCCGCGCGGGCGGCGGGCAGCTCCGGCAGGCAAGCGGAAATTTCGGCGACGAGTTCGCGCGGAATGAGTACGGCGGGCAGGTCGGGTTCGGGGAAATAGCGGTAATCGCCGCTGTCCTCCTTGCCGCGCATGACGACGGTACTGCCCGTGCGCTCGTCAAACCGCAGAGTTGCCCGCTCCACCCTGCCGCCGCCCTCTATGACGGAAAGCTGGCGGGAATATTCGTATTCAATCGCGCGGACTATCTGACTTACAGAATTCATGTTCTTAATTTCCGTGCGGGCGGACGAAATGCCCTCGCCGCCGACCGACACGTTGACGTCGCACCTCAGCGAGCCCTCCTGCATGCGACAGTCGGAAATGCCGATCGCGCGCATTATCGCCTGCAATTTTTCGATATATTCCCCCGCCTGCGCGGGCGTTTCGATATCGGGCTCGGTCACCACCTCTATGAGCGGCACTCCGCACCTGTTATAGTCGACGAGCGTGCGCCCGCCGATATGGATGAGTTTGCCCGCGTCCTCCTCGATATGTATGCGTTTTATGCGTATGCGCTTGCCGCCGTCGAGCGCTATGCAGCCGTTTTCGCATATCGGTCTGTCGTACTGCGAAATCTGATACGCCTTGGGCAGGTCGGGGTAGAAATAATTTTTTCTGTCGAGCGACGCGACCTCGTTTATCGTACAGTTTACGGCAAGACCCGCCCTTATCGCGTACTCGACAACCCTGCGGTTGAGGACGGGCAGAGAGCCGGGCTGTCCCGTACAGACGGGGCAACAGCGGGTATTCGGCTGACCGCCGAACGCCGTGGCGCACCCGCAGAATATCTTTGTGGCGGTGGCAAGCTCGATATGCGTCTCTATGCCGCAGACAAGTCTGTAACTCATAATCCGACGCCTCCCCCGATGTTTTTCGCCTTGCACAGCCCGACTTTTTCGGCAAAATAAGCAATATTGAGCACGCGAGCGTCCTCGAACTTCCTGCCCGTAATCTGCAAGCCGTAGGGAAGCCCGTTGCCGTCCTCGCCGCACGGCAGGGATATTGCGGGCAGCCCCGCAAGGTTTTGCGGCACGGTGCAGAAATCGTCGCGGTAGCCGCGCAAGGGATCGCCGCATACGAAGCCGAGCGGAAGCGCCGAAGTCGGCGCGGCGGGCGAAAACAGCACGTCGCATTCGCAAAAACAGCGTTCAAAGTCCGCCTCCGTGCGCTGTCTCAAAAGACAGGCCTTTTTATAGCAGGCGTCATAATAGCCCGCGGACAGCACATAAGTGCCGAAAACTATGCGCTTGCGCACTTCCTTGCCGAAGCCCTCCGTGCGGCTCTTTATCATCAGTTCGGCCGCGTCAGTACAGTTTTCGGCGCGGTAGCCGAACCTCACCCCGTCGTACCGACCGAGATTGGACGAAGCCTCGGCGCAGGCAATGACGTAATACGCTGCGAGCGCATATCTGAGCGACGGCATGGAGACGCGCACAATCTGCGCGCCCGCCCGCTCGTATTCGCGCAATATTTCAGATATTCTATCGACGAGTTTTTGGTCTGCTCCGACGAAAAATTCGTCGCAAATACCTATTTTTAAGCCCTTTACCTCGCCTTTGAGGTCTATTTCGCCCGTCGGGGCGCAGCTCGTCATATCGGCGGCGTCCTTGCCCCTGATTGCACCGAATACGGTCGCCGCATCGCCGACAGTAGCCGAAAGGCTGCCTATCTGGTCGAGCGAGGACGCGTATGCGAATAGCCCGTTCCTCGAAATCGCGCCGTAAGTCGGCTTGAAGCCCACCACTCCGCAGAACGCGGCGGGACGGCGCACCGAACCGCCCGTATCCGAACCGAGCGAAAAGGCGGCGATATCGGCGCAGACAGCCGCCGCAGAACCGCCCGACGAGCCGCCCGCAACGCGGGTACGGTCGCGCGGATTGAGCGCCGCGCCGTAAACCGAATTTTCGTTAGTGCCGCCCATGGCAAATTCGTCCATGTTGGTCTTGCCGATGAGAACCGCGCCCTGCTCCCTCAATTTTGAATAGGCGAATGCGTCGTAGAGCGGAATATGACCTTTGAGCATCTTTGAACAGCAGGTCGTGGGTATGCCTTCGGTCGCAATATTGTCTTTGAGCGCGAAAGGTATGCCCGTAAGCGCACCCCCTTTGCCCTCGCGCAACAGTTTATCGGCAAGCCGCGCACCCCTCCTCGCCTCGTCGAAACAGGTATAGACGTAGGCATTTATCGCGGGATTGACCTTTTCGACGGCTTTTATGTATATTTCGGTTAGCTCCGAAGCGCTCATTTTGCCCGAACGGAGCAGCCGCGAAAGAGTTGTTACGGTTGTCATTTGATAACCCTCCCGACGAGAAAAAAGCCGTCCTCGCTCGTCGCGCCGCCGAGCAACTTTTCGGCGGGCAGGCTTCGTGCGGGAATATCCTCCCTTAGCTTTTCGCAGGGCAGGGCAAAAGACGACACTTTCAGGCTGTACGCGTCGCCGACTATGCTGTCTGAGACCATATCGGCAAACGCCGCAATCTCGTCGAAGCCGCGGGCAAACTCCTCGCGCTCGGATTGGGGAATTTCGAGCATGCAAAGCGACGCGAACTTATCGAGGCTCTCCTTTGCCTTATCCATAAAACCACCTCCGCCCGCAATAATCGCGGGCAAAAATAACGCCGTCCGACGGAAAACTTTGCTGATTTTCGCAACGAACGGCAGAATATTGCCATTAAATTACTGTTTTTTGCCCTTCGACTTCCTTATTTCGGCAACCGTGCGCTCATAGCCTATATCCTTGGGGACATAGTACACCCTGTCTTTGAGGCTGTGCGGGAGATACTGCTGCTCGACATAGCCGTTGGGATAGTCGTGCGGGTATTTATACCTTCTCGAAGCCGCCTTGTCCTCCTTGCTGCCGTAGGAATTGTCGCGCAGATAGTCGGGAACGCCGTCGTCGTCCCTGACGGTCGTGGCGTCGTGGCGGGCGGCGTGGTACGCCTGCACCACCGCATTGCTCTTGGGCGCTTCGCAGACATAGACTATGGCGTTGGAAAGGGGAATAAGCCCCTCGGGATAGCCTATCTTTTCAAGCGCGTACATGGCGGAAGTCGCCACCTGCAGAGCGCGGGGATCTGCCATTCCCACGTCTTCGGAAGAATGTACTACGAGCCGCCTTGCAACCAGCATGGGATCGCAACCGCCCTCGATGAGGCGCATTGCATAATAGAGCGCGGCGTTAGAATCGCTGCCCCTCAGAGACTTGCAGAACGCGGAAAGATAGTCGTAATAGTCATCCTGATTATAGGAAAGCGCCTTACGCTGAATGGACTGCTCCGCGTCGGAAAGTTTAACGTGAATTTTGCCGTCTGCGTCCACGGGCGTGGTCAGAACGGCGAGTTCGAGCGCGTTATACGCGCTTCTGAGGTCTCCGCCGCACATAGTCGCAATGTGCATGAGCGCGTCCTCGTCGACGGTTGCCTCATACTCGCCCAGCCCCTTCTTCTTGTCGGAGAGCGCCTTTAAAAGTGCGCCTTTGATGTCGTCCACGGACAGTCTTTTAAATTCAAACACCCTGCAACGCGAGACTATTGCGGGCGTCATCGAGGCGTATGGATTTTCTGTCGTAGAGCCGATAAAAATTACCGTGCCCTGCTCGATTGCGGGCAGAAGAGAGTCTGACTGTGTTTTATTGAAGCGGTGACACTCGTCAAGCATGAGATAGGTGCGCTTGCCGAACATTTTGAGGTTGTCCTCCGCCTTTTTTACGGCTTCCTTGACGTCGGCAACGCCCGCCTGAACGGCGTTGAGTTTGATAAATTCGCCGTGGGTGGTCGAAGCGATTATGTTGGCAAGCGTAGTCTTGCCCGTACCCGGCGGACCGTAAAATATACAGCTGCCCAGACGGTCGAGCGAAATAGCCCTGCGGAGCAGCGAACCCTCCGAGACGATATGTTTCTGACCGATAAAGTCGTTTAAGTTGTTGGCACGCATTCTCTCGGCGAGAGGTTTTGCGCTCTCGCTGTTGCCGTTTAAATCAAATAAGTCCATAAATACGAAAAATTAGCTTCAATTTATGCGAGAAGCTGCTTGATTTTATCAATATTCGCCTTTGTGAGGGCATAACCCTCCTCGTAGGCGCGTTCGACGTCCTTGGTGGAATATTGGTTCATTCCCTTGATTTCGGGGGCAATCCACAGGTCGTAGGCGTTTGGATTGAGCTCCCTTATCATATCCACGTTATTGCTGTCCATAATGTCGTAAAGGCGCAAAATCATGGCTATAATGCCCTTGACTTCCGTCACGCTCTCATAGCTGTTGGCGAGAGCGTCGACGGCAATGACTACGTCCGCGCCCATGTCGCGCACCTGCTGGGCGGGAACGCGGCAGAGCACGCCCCCGTCTACGAGCATTTTGCCGTCCATTTCGTAGGGCTTGAACAGAATAGGGATCGAGCTGGACGCGCGGACGCAGGGCACTACTTTGCCCTCGCTTAAAAGAATGGTCTTGCCCGAGCAGACATCCGTAGCAACGCAGCGGAAGGGTATTTTCAGCTCGTCAAAAGTGACGTCGCCGAGGTTTTTGAGCAGCAGATTGAGCATCTTATCGCCCTTGAAAAAGCCGGGGCGCGGCTCGGGGAACACCGCAAAATCCATCAGATGCACGGTTTTGAGTTTAAGCACGGTCGAGAGCATCCTCTCGACGGTCATGCCGTTGGCATAGCAGGCGCCGACGACCGAGCCCATGGAACAGCCCGCGATATAGTCGGGGCGTATGCCCTCCTCCTCGAGCGCCTTCAGAACGCCTATGTGCGTTACGCCTCTCGAACCGCCCGCGCCGAGCGCAAGCCCTAACTTTTTACTCATAAAAAAATTACCTCTGAAATAGTTATGTAATAGCATGAAACTTAAAGTAGAGAAAATTGCCGTAAGAAAGATGGAAAAAGCGCTGTTTATTGCGGCATTGCTGCTGTTCGGCGCACTGCTTTTAATATTTCCGCAGAGATACACGCAGAAATGTTACGGCGCAATCTGCCTCTGGGCGGAAAACATCGTGCCGTCGCTCTTTCCGTTCATGATAATAAGCGCACTTTTAATCGCTTCGGGGTTTACAGAAAGAATTTCCGCGCCGCTTGCGCCGCTTAGCAGGCGACTTAATCTCCCCCGCCCCGCCATTCCGCTGTTTATCATAAGCTGTCTTTCGGGCTATCCCGCAGGAAGCAGGAGCGTCGCGCAGTACAGCGAGCTCAACCTAATCAGCAAAAAAGACGCGCAAAAGCTGAGTATACTCTGTTCGACCTCCGGTCCGCTCTTTATCATCGGCACGGTGGGCGTAAAGGCGTTCGGCGATTTCAATAAGGGGCTTATCCTGCTTGTCGTCTGCCACCTCGTGACGCTTCTAAGCTCTGTCGCGTATTATCTTACAGACAGAACGCCGACGGAGGAGAGTCTTAAAATCTGCCCCTTAAAGAGAGGCGATATGATAGCCGAAAGCTTTTACGGGGCGGTTACGGCAATACTTACTGCGGGCAGCTTCATTGTGTTTTTCTGCACCCTTTCCGCCGCCTTTCAGGACATAAAGCTGTTTGCACCGATCGAGTATGTTCTCTCCCCCGTTATAGGAAAAGACTGTGCCGAAGCTCTCTGCCGGGGCTTTATCGAGGCGACGGGCGGGTGCTTTGCCCTCGCCAAATGCAAAAGCTTTTTCGCGCTGCCGCTGACGGGGTTTTTGCTGACTTTCGGCGGAATTTCAATAATTATGCAACAGCTCGTCTACTTCAAAAAATGCGGCGTGAAGACCTCATTTTTCGTCATTTTTAAGCTTTTGCAGGGTACTATGTCATTCATAGTACTATGTATAATTCAATTATTGTGCCGTTTTTAGTATATTTTAACCTGTTTAATAACAGCCCAAGAGCTTTAGAGAGCTCGCTTTATCCTTCAACTCTGCAAGGGCTTTTCTTATGTCGGGCGAGGAATAATCTCCCTCTATCTCCATGAAAAAGCGGAATTCGCCGTGTCTGTCCTTTATCGGACGGCTCTCTATCTCGGTCATATTTATGCCGTGTTTGCAGAGCACTTCGAGAAGTTTCAAAAGCCCGCCTACTTCGTGACGGCAGGTGACGGAGAAAAATATTTTCTCCGACCGAGCCGAAGCGTCGGGCTCTCTTATCGCTATATGAAGAAAGGTCGTGCTGTTGTCGGGCTCGTCGGAAAGGTTGAAGGGCGAGACCTCGTATCCCTCCCTCGCGCACTGCGCGCCCGCAATCGCCGCGTCCTGCCGCGAGGAGATTTTCTCTACGCTCTCTGCGGTCGACGACGTGGGAATGAGCCTCGCCTCGGGGAAATTTCTTGCAAGGTACGCCGCGCACTGACCGAGCGCCTGCGGGTGGGAATAAATACATTTAATATCTTTGAGGTCGCACCCCTTTAAGGTTATAAGCCTGTGGTCGATCTTCTTGTCATAGGACGCAAAGGCAAATACGCCCTCGGTCTCCTGCATAAGGTCGAGGTTCTGCGTGACCGCTCCGTTGACGGCGTTTTCAATGGGAATTACGGCAGAGCCTATCTCGCCGCATCTGAGCGCCCTGAATATTTCGGGAAAGCAGGAATATGCGGAAAGCTCCCCTTTTCCCGCCATTGCCCTTGCGGCATATTCGCTGTATGTGCCTTTCGGCCCGAGATAACCGACTTTGTTACTCATTTTATTCCCCTTGACCGTACAATATATATAATATATGCGAAAAATTTTTTAAGGTTCTGCCCGCACCCGCAGGCTGCAATAAGCATTGCAGACGCGTTGAGGCATTTCAATCAGATTTTGTTGGCGATGTCGAGAAGCAACCTCTCGGTGTCGCACCATCCGAGGCAGGGATCGGTTATCGATTTTCCGTAGATCTTGTCCTCCGCCTGGTTGCCTTCCTCGATAAAGCTCTCTATCATGAAGCCCTTGACGTTCTTTTTGAAGTCGTTGGAATACAGACGGTTATTCATTACTTCTTCGCAGATCCTTATCTGCTCCTTGAACTTCTTGCCGCTGTTGGAATGGTTTGCGTCGATTATTATTGCGGGATTTTTGAGCCCCGACTTTGCATAGCCGTCTATGACCTGCATGACCGTTTCATAGTGGAAATTGGGAATGTCGTTGCCGTAGCCGTCGACCGCGCCGCGAAGAATGGCATGCGCGAGCGGGTTGCCGTCCGTCTTTACCTGCCAGCCGTTGAGCATGAACACCTGCCCAGACTGTGCGGCGTAAATGGAATTGAGAAGCACGAGAATTGAGCCGCTCATTGGGTTCTTTATGCCGACCGCGACGTCCATACCGCTCGAAGTAAGGCGGTGAAGCTGATTTTCAGAGCTCCTCGCGCCGACCGCGACGTAGGAAAGCAAGTCGTCGAGATACTTATAATTCTCGGGATAGAGCATCTCGTCGGCGGCGGCAAGTCCGCTGACCTCAATCGCCTTTATGTTGAGATCCCTTATGGTCTGTATGCCCTTCAGAATATCCTCGGACTTGGTGGGATCGGGCTGGGAGAACATTCCCTTATAGCCCACACCCTTGGTGCGCGGCTTGTTGGTATAAATTCTGGGCACGATGACGAGCTTGTCCTTGACTTTATCGTTGAGCTTGCCCAGCCTTTCGACATAGTCTAAAACAGGCTTTTCGGCGTGTGCCGAGCAGGGCCCGACAATGATTATGAGCTTGTCGCTCTTGCCCGTTATGACGTCGGATATTGCCTCGTCCCTTTCAAGTTTTATCTTCCTGAGCGCCTCGGGAAGGGGCTGAATATTCTTTATTTCCTCCGGTTCGGGTATTCTTAACTGTTTTTCAAACATTGCTTTGCCTCCGATAATTTTATGACGTCTTCTGTTATTTTTTCGGGTATATAGTCCCTGAATTTTTTATTGAAATGTATGCTGTTTCTGACGAGCGTGGAGCTGACGTGCGTCTCGCGTTGCCTTGCGGGAAGATAGACGGTTATCATCTCCGGCATGAGCGCGAGGCTTGCATAAAGATTTCTGTTTTCATAGTCGAGGTCTATGCCGTCGCGTATGCCGCGAACGTAAAATATGGTATTTTCGCTCTTTAATGCGTCGACCGCCGCGCCGTCAAAGCTCTTTACCGTAACGCGATCTTCGCCCTCGAACAGCTTTTTAAGCAAAAAAATGCGCTCCTCAACGCTGAAATAGCAGTGTTTGCCCGTATTTTCGAGCACGACGACTACCACTTCGTCAAATATTTTAAGGCTGTCCCGGACGACGCTCTCGTGCCCCGTCGTGGGAGGATCGAAACTGCCCGCAAATACACACTTTTTCACCTTATTCCCCCTTGCGAAAGAAAGTCAGATAGGTCTTGCCGTACTTTCTCTCGTCATACTTTTCAAGTCCGTCTATATTTCCCTCAAACGCCCTGTCGCGCTCGTAGACGACTATGCCGTCGTCATTCAGAAGATCGCGCCTCGCTATCATTTCAAGCGCGGGAACGCCGTACTCCTGCCGATAGGGCGGATCTATGAAGATTACGTCGAATTTCTCGCCGACCGACGACAGAAAAGCCAGATAGTCAGCGCGGGAAACGGCATAATTTATTTCGCCTCTGAGCTTTGAGAGGTTCTTTCGGAGCACTTCGAGCGAACTTGAAGAAAAGTCGTTGAAATACGCCTTTTTCGCGCCGCGTGAAAGGCACTCTATGCCGAGGTTGCCGCTTCCGCAGAATACGTCCGCAACGACCGCATCCTGAATTTTACAGGACAGTATATTGAAAAGGCTCTCTTTTACCCTGTCCGCCGTCGGACGGATGTCCTCGCCCTGAAAGGGCACGAGGTTGAGCCCCCTGAATTTTCCGCTGATTACCCTCATTTCTTGCGCTTCTTTCTGCGTTTTTCAGTCTCCTCGGCGAGCTGTTCCTGCAACTTTATCTCCTTATTCTTGCCGACGACGTAACCTGCCGAGTGTATGACGACTGGGAATAAAATCATAATATAGCTGAGCGCGGCAAACCGTTCGCCGAGATAGGAAAACGGGTAATAAGCCCACGCAAAGACGTATTTCAGGCAGAAATCGCAGAACAGATTGCTGACGCAGAGTTCGACCGTCTGCACGATTATGAAGGGCACGGTGACGAGAAAGCCTAAAAGCATGCCCTTCCACAGCGCGTATTCGCCCGTATGATAGACGGCGCGCTCGTCCGAAGAATGAAGCTCCCGCTTCTTGCTGTTGAGAACGTATTTGCGATACGCCGTCGCGCCGTTGGCCTTGCCGAACGCAAAGAGCGCAACGCCCAGCA
This sequence comes from uncultured Clostridia bacterium, assembly GCA_944327625.1. GTDB lineage: Bacteria > Bacillota > Clostridia > Christensenellales > Borkfalkiaceae > Coproplasma. Next base: position 9,106 of record CALVHL010000015.1, on the reverse strand, counting down.
TTGCCTCGCCGCCGATGAGCGCGATGAGGCTTACAGTCAGATCTTCCGTGCAGGCAAAGGCTATGACGGTCGCGCTGAGCAGTACGGTTATTATGAACGGAAAGGCAAGCCCCGCGCAGAAATCGCAAAATTCGAGAAAGAATTTGCGACCGCGCGAATATGCGAAACCTTCGTTGATGTCATTTTCCAAAGTAGTAAATCCCCCTCTCGCAGATGAACATATCGAGCTTTATATCGTGTTCCTGCTGAAATTTGTCGTCGATCAGCTGAAAATAATAGCCTATTCCGACCTTTAAAGTATTGCCGTGGCGGGCGAGATACCTGTCGTAATACCCGCCGCCGTAACCTAACCTGTACCCTTCGCCGTTGACGGCGAGAAGCGGAATGAGCGCACAGTCCGCGTCGCCCGAAAAGGCTTCGCCTGCGGGCTCCATTATGCCGAATGACGATTTTTTAAGCCCGTCCCCCGCGTTATAGCGGACGGCGACCATCTCATCGCCCTCGGTGCGGGGCAGATAGACGGTCTTGCCGAGCGCAAGCAGGGCGGAAATTACGGCGTGCGTGTCCGCCTCCGATCCGAAACTATGATAGACCAGAAAGGACTGCTTGTCCGCAAGCGCCGCCAGAGCGACGTCTTTTATGGCGCCGTCGGCGACTTCGCGCGCGGAATGTTGGAAATACCTGCGCTTTATTCTGTATTTATATCTCAGCTGATCTTTCATAAATTCTAAGGCTTCGGCGGGTGACCGAACAGAGCACCTCGTAGGAAATAGTGCCGCACTTTTCTGCGTATTCGTCCGCGTCGGTCATGACGGGCATATATTCCAGCCCCGCGCGGGAGATAAAAGAGTCCATGCACAGCGTCTTTTCGCCGAGCGGCACGGTGCGGCTGAACCCGTCGGCATAGCCGAGGCGGTAAGTATAGAGTTTTTTATAAGGTCTGTCTGCGCGGTTGTAGCCCACTCCGCCGCAGATAAAGTCGACCGACTGGGCGCGGCGGGCATATACCTTCATTGCTCGTTTAAGCCCCGTCGCCGCAAAGCCGTGCGGGGCATAGCCGTAGAGCATTATGCCTGCCCTAACGCCGTCGAAAAGATATTCGCCGCCGCGAAGAAGTCCGCCGCTTGCCGAAAGATGAAAAGTCGCGTCGGGGCAGACCGTCCTGACCTCGGCTTCGGCGCGCCTGAATAATTCTAACTGACGGGCGCAGGCGGCATCGTCGTCCGCGGCGTACAGGTGGGAATACACTCCCCCTATATTTTCCGCGCCGACCTCGGCAATTATCGCGCCGAGTTCGGATATATTGCAGCCGTACCTGTTCATGCCCGTATTGACGGCGATATGCACGATAACGCCGCGACAAAGGCGGGCGCTTTTCATGTCGCCGACGGACATTTCCAGCCCGTAAAACGCCGCGCGTCCGACGTCGTATTCGTCGAGGGGCGGCGCGAGCACGAGCACGGGTTTGGTTATGCCCGAAAGCCTGAGCTGAACGCCCTCGTCGACTATCGCCACGCAGAAGCCGTCGAAAATATCCTGCGTTTCGCGCGCGACTTCGGGCGCGCCGTGTCCGTAGGCGTCGGCCTTGACTACGCCGTACACCTTTTTGCCGCAGGCGAGCGCCCTTATATACTTTGCGTTATGTCTGATAGCCGAAAGGTCGACCAGAGCCAATGTTTTTTGCATAACACATAGATATGCACGCCGAGCCGTCAAAGGTGCAGACAGAATATTCCTATTCATTTTAACACAGACGGCAGAGATTTGCAATGGTTTTGACCTTTTTCGTGCTTTACTAAATGACGGACAGGTGATAAAATGGTATTATGAAGGCAAAAGATTACATAATAGCCGAACTTGAACGCGCCGACGGCGCTTACCTTTCGGGCGAGGAACTGGCAGAAAAACTTAATATTTCGCGGCAGGCGGTGTGGAAAGCCATAAAGTCGTTGCAGGCGGACGGCTACGACATAGACGGCGCGACCAACAGGGGCTATGCCCTCAACCCCGACTGCGACAAGCTGTCCTCGGCTATACTTCGCAATCTCACGGCAATGCGGGTTTACGTCTTTGACGAGGTCGGCTCTACCAACGACGAGGCAAAGAGAATTTTTGCGACCTCGGGCGAATGTGCCGTAACCGCCGCCAGACAGACCGACGGGCGGAAAAAGGACGGCACCCCCTTCGCCTCGCCGAAAGATAAAGGCGTTTACCTCACCTGCGCTTTTACATTGGACTGCGCGGCCGACCGGAGAAGGGAATTTGCCGAAGCCTGCGCCGAGGCAATATGCGCAATAGTTTCGGACATTTCATCAAAGAAAGCCGAACGCGCCGACAACCGCATTTATATAGACGGCAGGCAAGCCTGCGGAATACTGACGGAGGGGCAGATTAACCTCGATACGGACAGACTGACTGCCGTATTTATCGGCGTGGGCGTTTACACCGCGCAAGCGGGCGAAGAACTTGGCTTTGCCGACTGCGACGAGCGGAGAAATCAGCTGATAGCCAAAATCTGCCTCGCGCTGAGGGGCGTCGCCTGCTCTTTCAGACATTAAAATTACGAATAAACAGTTGCCGCCCGCGCAGAGTGCTGCACGGGCGGCAATAATATTATATGCTGTCAGTCTTTTTTCTTTTCGGAGCGGAAGACGAACTCGCCGTCCCTGACGTCGACCGTGACGACTTCTCCGGGGAGAATGTGCCCCGCGAGAATTTCGTCGGACAATCTGTCCTCTATGCGCCTTTGCAGGGTGCGCTTTAACGGCCTTGCGCCGTACATATCCGAATAGCCCTCGTCGATAATCTTATCCATTGCGGCGTCGGACACGTACAGCCCGACGTTGCGCGATTTGAGACGGGTGCGCAGGTCGTCGATGAGTTTGAGACAGATGCTGCCCGTCTCCTCCCTCGTCAGCTTGCGGAAGATTATTATGTCGTCCAGCCTGTTGAGAAATTCGGGGCGGAACTGCTCTTTGAGCGCTTCGTTTATCCTCTCCTTCATGTCGTCGTAGCCGTCGTCCGACGAGGACGCGAAGCCGAGCGACGACATCTTCTTTATCGTGCTCGCGCCGACGTTGGAAGTGAGAATGATGATGGTATTCTTGAAGTTAATAAGCCTGCCCTTGCTGTCCGTAAGTCTGCCGTCGTCGAGGATTTGCAGGAGTATGTTGAATACGTCGGGATGAGCCTTTTCAATCTCGTCGAACAGCACGACCGAATAGGGCTTTCTTCTTACCTTTTCGGTCAGCTGACCGCCCGCATTGTCGTCGTAGCCGACATATCCCGGGGGCGCGCCGATGAGCTTAGACACGGTGTGTTTTTCCATATATTCGGACATATCCAGCCTTATGAGCTGTTTTTCGTCGCCGAACATACACTCCGCCAGAGCCTTGGCGAGGTCGGTCTTGCCGACGCCCGTAGGGCCGACGAATATGAACGAACCTATCGGTTTGCCCGCCTCGTTGAGCCCTGCGCGGGCGCGTCTAATCGCCCTCGCTACCGCCGAAACCGCCTCGTCCTGACCGACTATTCTGCCGTGAAGGTTGTCTTCGAGGTGAAGCAGTTTGTCGCTCTCCTGCTCGGTGAGCTTGACGACGGGAACGCCCGTCCAGCCGCTGACTACGCTTGCGATTTCCTCGCTGCCGATCGTCGGCGAGGACTGTTTATTGCCCCGCCACTCGCTATTGATTTTTTCGATTTTCTGCTGTACTTCGCTTATCTCGTTGAGCAGGTCTTTCGCCCTGTCATAGTTCTCGCCGCGGGCGGCCTTGTTCTTCTCCATATTGAGGCGTTTGAGCCGCTCCTCGAGCTCTTTGAGCTCCTCTGGGCTGTTATAGCTGTCGAGGCGCGCGCGGGAAGCCGCTTCGTCTATGAGGTCGATTGCCTTGTCGGGAAGAAACCTGTCGGTTATATATCTGTCGGAGAGCGTCGCCGCGGCAATTATCGCCTCGTCCGAGATGACGACTTTATGGTGCGCTTCGTACTTGTCGCGCAGACCGCGCAGAATGGCTATCGTATCCTCGACGGACGGTTCTTCGACCTGAACGGGGGTAAATCTGCGTTCAAGCGCGGCGTCCTTTTCGATATATTTGCGGTATTCGTCGAGCGTAGTCGCGCCTATCGTCTGCAATTCGCCGCGGGCAAGCATGGGCTTCAATATATTTGCCGCGTCCATCTTGCCTTCGGAGGTCGCGCCCGCGCCGACGAGCTGATGTATTTCGTCTATAAATAAAATTATGTTGCCGTTGGTCTGCACGGAGGAGATAGCGTCTTTAAGCCGCTGCTCAAAATCGCCCCTGTACTTTGCGCCCGCAACCATGCTTGCGAGGTCGAGCGAGAACACCGTCTTGCCGCGCAGAAGGTCGGGCACTTCGTTTCTCACTATTGCCTGCGCAAGCCCTTCGACTACCGCCGACTTGCCGACGCCCGGCTCGCCGATGAGCACGGGGTTGTTCTTGGTCCTGCGGGAGAGCACCTGAATTACCTTGTCTATTTCCTTCTTTCTGCCGATGACGGGATCGATCTTACCCTCGCGCGCCTTGTGGGTGAGGTCGACGCCGAACTGCGCCAGCCTGTCGTCCACGCCCTGCTCTTTCTTCTCCTGCTTGTCGGAGAAATAGCGGTGCAGAATGTTCTGCTGTCTGTCGTAAGGCGAGCCGTGACGGGAGGAATATTCTTCGTCCTCGTCTTCCTCCTCATCTTCGTCCTCGTCATCGTCGAACACGTCGGCGGAACAGCTTATGGCAAACTCTACCTTGGCGGCGAGCATGGCTATGCTGACGCCGATCGCGCGGAATATCTGCATTGCGTAACAGTCGTTGGACTCCATAACGGCTTTGAGCACGTGCTCCGTGCCCGCAAGCCCGTCATCGCCGTTATATTCTATCGCCAGCTCGACAGCCCTCTGCAATGTATTTTTCGTGCGGGGAGTAAACCCGACTATGCTGCTGCCTCTGTCGATGAGATTGTCGAGAAACGCCCTGAATTTATCCACGCTGACGCCGCACGAGCGCATTATCTTCGCCGCCGTACATTCGGGCGTTATGAGCATTGCGTACACGACCTGCTCGCTGCCGATATACGTTATATCCATAGATTTCGAGATCTCTCTCGAACGGGCAAGAACGAGCTGTAAATTGCCCGTAAATCTCTGTTGATCCATCATGCTTTTTCCTCCTTGAAATTATGCTGATATATGCGTTCGTTGGCACATATATAGGGGGCAATTGCTATTTTGCTACTATGCTTCTTATGCGATTTGCGGCGAACTGGGCGCGGTAGGAATCGCGTTCTTCGGGCGTCAGTTTTCTGTCCGCAAGCACGTTTAAATTTGAGGGTTTCATCTTTATGATGAGCTCGTCAATCCTCGCGGTGTCGCCTTTGAGAAAGCCGAGACATATCGCAAGTTTGAGGTCGGCGCAGAGAGAGGTGAACTCCTCGCTGGGCATGAGGGCGCAATTTGTCAGAACGCCGTATGCGCGCAGGCATTTATCCTTTATCGCAAGCGCCTTGTCGCCGCCCGCCAGCCGCTCTCTTTCGGAGGCTTCAAGCTCCTCCACCCTCTTTATTATCTCCTCGACGCTGGCGATTATTTCCTCCTCGCTGATGCCGAGGGTGACTTCGTTTGAGAACTGGTAGGTATAGCCCTCGGCGGAGCTGCCCTCGCCGTAAGCGCCCCTGACGGTAAGCCCGAGGCGGGTTGCGCTCTTTATGACGTGCGGCATCAGACCGCCGAGCGCGAGCGCGGGCAAGAACATCATTACCGAAGCCCTAAGCCCTGTTCCGAGATTAGTGGGACACGCCGTCAGATAGCCGAGCTGTTCGTCGTAGGCGAACGGTATGGAACGCGCAATGAGCGAATCCTTCGCCGACATAATCTCGTAAGACGAGCGCAGGGAAAAGCCGGGCTGAATACACTGCTCCCTGAGGTGATCCTCCTCGTTAATCATTATCGACACGTTGCCCGCCTCGTTTATGAGCGCCGCCGAACGCGAGGGTTTTTTGAGGAGCGCGGGGCTTATGAGATGATTTTCGACGAGGTTGAGCGCGACGTCGTCGGTTATGGCGTCCATGTAGTAGAGCCTGAACTCATCTACCTTATTTATCGCCGAACTGACGGAACGGATGATCTCCTTTGCCTGCTTGTCGCTTTTGAGGCGTTCGGGGAAGGGATAGCCGTTGAGGTTGCGGGCGAGCCTTATGCGCGAGGATACGACCGTACCCTTTGAATAGTCCGTCATCTCGCACCTCCGCCGCCAGAAAGCTTTTTCTTTATGAGGTCGAGGCGGTTGTTGATGTGCCCCGCCTTTATGTAATTTCCGCTTTTGAGCGCCTTTTCCATTTCGTCCTGCAAGGACGCAAGCTGCATTCTGAGGTCGTGCTCGGAAGTGTACACTCCTCCGCCCTTGCCCGTATGCGTAACCTTGCCCTGTATTCTCGCAATGTGCGGCAGAAGTTCGGCATTGAATACGTCGTAGCAGCTCGGACAGCCCAGAAGCCCCGTCCGCTCATAGTCCGAAAAGCGCATTCCGCACGCGGGGCATGTCTTTTCGCTGACCACGGGTTCGCCGAAAAGACCGGCGAGAATGGCGTTTTCGACGTTATTTTCAAACTCGCCGAAGGTGTATGCCGCGCACTCGTCACAGAGGTGCAGTTCGCAATATTTGTTGTCGACCAATTCCCTGCGGTGCACGGTCGCCTGACGTTTTTTGCATTTGTCACAGAGCATAATTTACCGTTAATTCCTGAAAAATAAAAAAATCCTATATATATTATAAGACTTTTTCGCGATATGTAAACACAAACTTGAAGCGATGGGCGTATTTTTTTGGCAAAAGGGCAATAATTTGCAAAATCCGTCGCGGGCAGAGTTCGTCCGCGCAGACAGTCCCCTCTCCCGTGCGGAAATACGGGCGATATGCCCAAAAAAATTGAGATTTGCGGGCATTTTATGTCGTTCAAAATATTGTAAAAATATTTTTTATATGGTATAATGATTTTTGGTTAGATATGCGGTTAAAACCGCCGCGAAATAATAAACGGAGGAACACAAAATGCAATATTCAAAAGACGTTGAGAACATGATTTGTGTTGCCAAAGGCGTGTCCGGCAGATTCGAGCACGGCCCCGCCCCCATCCCCGAAGAAGGGCAGTGGATTCAGGCAAAGGAAATCAAAGACATTAAAGGTCTTACACACGGCGTAGGTTGGTGCGCACCTCAGCAGGGCGCCTGCAAGCTTACCCTTAACATCAAGGACGGCATCATTCAGGAAGCACTCGTTGAGACCATCGGTTGCTCGGGCATGACTCACTCTGCGGCTATGGCAGCAGAAATTCTGCCCCACAAGACCATTCTCGAAGCGCTCAACACCGACCTCGTCTGTGACGCTATAAATACCGCCATGAGGGAGCTTTTCCTTCAGATAGTTTACGGCAGATCCCAGTCGGCTTTCTCCGATGACGGTCTCCCCGTCGGCGCAGGTCTCGAAGACCTCGGCAAGGGTCTCCGCTCGCAGGTCGGCACCATGTACGGCACGGCAGCTAAGGGCGTAAGATACCTCGAAATGGCAGAAGGCTACGTTCTCGCAATAGCACTCGACAAGAATAACGAAGTCTGCGGATATAAGTTCGTTTCGCTCGGCAAGATGACCGACTTCATCAAGAAGGGACTCACCCCCAACGAAGCTTACGAAAAGTCTATCGGCACTTATGGCAGATATACCAAGGAACAGGGTGCTGTCAAGCACATCGACCCCAGAACTGACAAGGAGGTTGACTAATTATGGCTCTTTTTGAAAGCTATGAAAGAAGGGAAGCTAAGATTTTAGGCGTACTTAAAGAGTACGGCATCAAGTCCATAGAAGAATGCAGAGACATCACCCTCGCCAAGGGCGTTGACTGCGACAAGATCGTAAGGGGCACCCAGCCCATCTGCTTTGAAAACGCCGTCTGGGCATACACCGTAGGCGCGGCTATCGCAATCAAAAAGGGCTGCACGAAGGCCGCTGACGCCGCTGCCGCTATCGGTATCGGCCTCCAGAGCTTCTGTATTCCCGGTTCGGTTGCCGAAAACAGAAAGGTCGGCCTCGGCCACGGCAACCTCGGCGCAATGCTCCTCTCCGAGGAGACCGATTGCTTCTGCTTCCTTGCAGGTCACGAATCTTTCGCGGCTGCAGAAGGCGCAATCAAGATCGCCGAAAACGCAAATAAGGTAAGGGTTAAGCCCCTGAGAGTTATCCTCAACGGCCTCGGCAAGGACGCCGCTTATATCATCTCCCGCATCAACGGCTTCACCTATTGCAGGACGCAGTTCGATCCCTACACCGAGACGGTCAAGGTTGTCGACAGCGTTGCTTTCTCCGACGGTCCCCGCGCCAAGGTAAAGTGCTACGGCGCAGATAACGTACCCGAAGGCGTTGCCATAATGAAGCTCGAAAACGTCTCGGTTTCCATTACGGGCAACTCGACCAACCCCACCCGCTTCCAGCACCCCGTTGCAGGCACCTACAAGAAGTGGTGTATCGAAAACGGCGTCAAGTACTTCTCGGTTGCATCTGGCGGCGGCACGGGCAGAACGCTTCACCCCGACAACATGGCGGCAGGCCCCGCAAGCTACGGCATGACCGATACGATGGGCAGAATGCACTCCGACGCGCAGTTCGCAGGTTCCTCCTCCGTTCCCGCACACGTCGAGATGATGGGGCTCATCGGCATGGGCAACAACCCCATGGTTGGCGCTACCGTTGCTGTTGCAGTTGCAGTTCAGGAAGCTATGACGAAGTAATAGACACAAGAGATTGTGTTTTGAATTAAATTTATCACAACAATTTGTGGCGACAGGTTATAACCTGTCGCCACTTTTTTGTTTATTTTACAAACCATGGGGTTGAAAACACCTTTTCGTCCACATCTCGTCCACATTTATAATTGCATGTGGACGAAAACTTAATGCAATTTTAACGAATTTATATAAAATGTGGACGAGCTCTTAAAAATGTGGACGAAAAAGCGACTGCTTTTTATTGAACTGAACCCCAAAGTTTGGACAAAAAATTAAATTAAAATGTTTGGTAATGAGTTCGGTACCCAACCGGGCTCATTCCTT
>CALVHL010000014.1 GCA_944327625.1 uncultured Clostridia bacterium | reverse complement strand
GGCGCCTGAACGAGCTGCATGAGGGAGAGCGAAGTGACGCTCTTGCCGCAGCCCGATTCGCCGACGACGCCGACCGTCGAGCCAGCGGGTATGGAAAAGCTTACGCCGTTGACCGCCTTAACTGTGCCCGCGTCCGAGAAGAAATAGGTGTGCAGGTCGTCGAATTCGACGATATTGTTGTCGTCCTGCATGACCGCGGTATATTCTTCGGGCTTGCACTTGCGCTTTTTCATCTTTTCAAAGTGCTTTATCGCCCTGGAATTTTCCTTTGCTATCGCGCGCGATTCCGAACGGCTTATGTAATGTTTCTTATCCGCCATACTTTTACCTCTTCATCTTGGGATCGAAGGCGTCCCTCAGACCGTCGCCGACAAAGTTGAACGCGAGTATTGCAAGCGTTATGCAGATACCTGCGCCTATCCACAGGTTGGGATAGTATTCTCTGTATTCCGAAGTGCTTGCAAGGTTTATGAGGTTGCCCCACGTCGCCGTGCCGAGCGGCGCGCCGAGGTTGAGGAAGCCGAGCGTCGCCTCCATGAGTATGACGCTGCCGAGACCTAAGGTCATGGACACGATGAGCTGAGGCACTACGTTAGGCATGAGGTGTTTGAATATCTTTGAGCCCGTCGAAAGCCCCGAAGCCTTGGCGGCGAGCATGAATTCCTGCTCTCTGAGTGTAAGTATCTGACCTCTTACAAGTCTTGCCGTACCCGTCCAGCCTATCGCGCAGAGGAATATCATCATATAGTAGAGTTTGGATATGCTGCCGCCCAGCCCGCTTTCCGTGAAGATGACGGAGAGTATGAGCATTATGGGCAGGGTGGGAATACAGCTTAAAATGTCGACTATACGCATTATGAGGTTATCCACCCACTTGCCGAAATAGCCAGCAAGCCCGCCGAGCACTACGCCTATCACAGTTTCGAGTATGACGACTACGAAGCCTATCGTCAGCGAAATTCTGCCGCCGAGCATGAGGCGCGTAAGAACGTCATAGCCGCTTGCGTCCGTACCCAGCCAGTGCGACCAGCTTATGCCGCCCAGTCTTACGAAGTCGGGAGCGGTTATGGTGAGATCCATTGCGCTGTATTTTACGCCGTTTACTGTATATTCTATCGTGGGATAGGAATATTGGTCGATTATGAGCGCGGGGTTATAGTCTATGACCTTTCCTCCGTTTGCCGCCCACGGCGAGAACAGCGGGCCGACGAACGAGAAGAGAAAGAGGAAAATTATAGTCACGAGACCGATGACGGACAGTTTGGAGCGGAAAAACCGCTTCATGACCGTCGCCCAGGGCGAGAGTACCTTTGTCCTGTCGGCAAGGCTTTCGCCGTGCAGATTGTCGTTGAAGTTGCTCTTTGCCTCCGCCGCATTTTCTTCGGCGGGCTGAGCAATTTTTTCTTTTTCTTCCATACCTTTCTCCTTATCCGACAAGCTTAACCCTGGGATCGACGACGGCATACATTATGTCTGCAAACAGTACGCCGATGACGGTCAGCACCGCAATGAACATATTATAGCCCATTGCGAGGAATATGTCGCCCGCAAGCATTCCGTTGTACGCTATCTGACCTATGCCGGGCAGACTGAATATCTGCTCGGTTATCATAGCGCCGCCGAACAGCGACGGAAGCGTGAACGAAAGCTGGGTTACGAGAGGAATCATGGTGTTGCGGAATACATGCTTATATACGACCTTACCCTCCGAAAGTCCCTTGGCGCGCGCCGTTCTGATATAGTCGGCGTTGAGCACTTCGAGCGTGTTGGTACGGGTATATCTCATAAGTCCGCCTATCGACAGAATTACCATGACCGACATCGGCAGAATGAGGCAGCGGATATAGTCAAAAATATAGTTGAAGAAACTTGAAACGGTTATCACTGCCTCGCCGTCAATTACCTCGGTTATGACCTCCGTAGTCATACCCTGAACGGGGAACCAGCCGAGATCGACGGCAAACCACTTTATGAACAGGTTGCCGAGGAAGAACGACGGGAACGCTATGCCGACCATGCAGAGGACGGTCGCTACATAGTCCAGCTTGCCGTACTGGTTTACCGCGCACTTGATGCCGAGGGGGATGGCGATTATCATTTCAAGAATGAGCGCCACGAAACTTATGCCGAAAGACAGCCACATATACTGCCCGATGACCGCCTGCACGCTCTTGCCGTATTTGAAGCTTTCGCCCATGTCGCCCTGCAAAAATTTGCCAAGCCACATGAAATAGCCCTTTACTATGCCCCAGAAACTGTCGTCGTCAAGGCCGTATTCGGCAAGTATGAGCTGGAGGTCGGCTTTCATCTGCTCTTCGGACGCGCCGCCCTGAGCGTGCGAGATCATGTACTGGTCCTCGATGAAGTTCGAGGGCATGAAGCGCAGCAACACATACAGTATGACTGACACGCCGAACAGAATGAGTATGGAGAGCAGCAGTCTTTTAATTATGTACTTAACCATTATCTTCTCCGCAATGCTTTTCCGCCCCTCCCCCCTCTCTCGGGGAGAGGGACGAAAAATTTACATTAACCGTTTATTATGAGCAGAAAATTACTTGACGTAAGCAACCTTCCAGAGCTCTGCCGTAGGCCCCATCAGATACGAGGGGTTGGGCGTGAGCGAACTTGCTTCGATTACCGCGCTGTCGTATACGAACAGGTCGTAACGCTGATAGGTGGGGAATTCGACGGCGAGATCCATTATGAGATCATAGCACTGTGCGTATATTTCTTCACGCTCGGTCTGGTTGAGCGTCGACCTGCCGTCGTCGATGAGCTGGGTGAGTTCTTCGACGATTATCTGCTCCTTTTCGAAAGTACCGGTAGCGTCGGAAACGATGCCGTCCTTATACCAGTTCTTGGTGCTGGACGCCTGGCTGTCTGCCGAATAGATCTGGTAGGGATCGGGATCGATGCTCGACGACCACGCTGCCGCCCATATTGCAAGGTCGCCCGTAACCAGCTTTTTGAGCGCCGTTACGTCCGCCGTAACGGTTACCTTGATGCCGCATTTTTCAAGAGTTGCCGCCGCTTCTGTGAACATATCGAATGCGGGGTGATCGGTCGTTTCGCCCGCAAGCGTGAAGGTCAGGCTCATCTGGTTGCCGTTTCTGTCCTCCATCTTCTTGGTAGCTTCGTTATATACCCAGTTTCTCGAACTTTCGATGTGTTCAATTATCTGGTCTTCGTCCGTCCACATTTCGTAGTAATCCGCGTCTTCGGGATATGCCCACGACGTCATAGAAACAGGTCTCGAAATTATGGTTGCAAGGTCTTTGCCGTAATAGTTGATGATACGCGAAGTGTTGAAGACGTGCATTATCGCCTCTCTGACCTCGATGTCGGGTACATACTTGGGGTTGATGCCGACATAGCCGTAACCGCCCGTAAGGTACTTGATGCTTTTAAGCGTACCCGTATTTACGGCGTTCTGGTTGGTCGAAGTAGCCGTAGGCGTACCATAGTCGATAAGTCCGGTTTTGAGCGAATCTACAATCTGGTCGTCACTGATGACCTGAATCTGCACTCTGTTGATTATTGCGTTCTGAACGCCATCGCCGAAAGTTTCGAAATTGGTATTCCTTGCAAAACGCGTAGTGTTGTTGTCGAAGAAGGTCGAAGTGCCGTTTTTAAGCTGGCTTTCGCTTATGTCGGTATAGTTGTTGTTGACCGCCTTGTAAGCGCCCGCACCGACGGGAACGGTATTCTTATAGTCAGCCGCAACGACGCTGTCGAACCACGTGATGTCGTTGCACTCTACGCCGAAGTCCTTGGCTGCCGAGGTATAGACCGTGTCGTTATTGTACGAAGCCATTGCCGCATTGTAATGCTCCTCGTCGGAATAGTAGTGCATGGGCGTTACGGGGATTGCGAAGTTCCACTTTGCCTTGGGGTCGACGCCCGAAATCTCTATTCTGAGAATGTCATAGTCCTCGCCGAGGTCGACGGTCTTGCTGCTGTCGTACTTGTTTTCGAGCTTGTCGGAGTGATATACCGTAATGCCCGAGATGTTGGGAACTTTGAGGCTGCCGTCCTCGGTCTTCATTGCTTCCGAACGCTCCTCTGCCATGAAAAAGTCGAGAGCGCTCGTAGCCGTCGTGTTGTACGTGAGGATGTTCTTTATGCCCGACCTCATGGTGTTGTTTTCATAGAGCAGGTCGATGCAGTAGTTCTTTCTCGCTTCAAGCGCCTCCGTCTCGGACTTGCCCTCCGTGACCTCTGCAATGTCATCGATGAGTTTCTGGTGTACTACCGTGTTACCCTGCGAAGGATCGGGATCGAGCGTCGTCATATACTTGCCGTTCTCGTCCTGTCTGTAAGAAGTGCCGCCCGTCGCGTTGGTGTACGACTGCCTCTGCACGAGACCTTCGACGAACATGAACGCCTGCCATTCCTCGGTGAAGGTGTAATCCTTATACGTCTCCACCCAGCTGGTCTGAACGCTGTTCCAGTCGGAGGTGAGTTCCTGCTTGTAGAACTCCTTGACCTTTTCGAGGTCCTTTTCGCCCTGTTCGGAAAGTTCGGTCTTGCGCTCGGACCAGCTGATGAGCTCGTCAATTCTCACCTGAGCCGCCGTGTAGTATTCTGCGTTAGAACCTTCCGAACCCTCTATCGCGTTGGGATCCTGCTGTCTGTAAGCCTGCAGGCCCTTGATTTTGGTCGAGTAGATTGTAGACGAACCGCTGTAAGAACGGTCGAGCAACACATAGAAGTTGAACAGAACGTCCATTACGTTCATCTCTACGCCCATGCTGTCCTTTACGCCCTTCTTGATGACGAATTCGTAGGTCGTCGAACCTTCGGCGGACGAACTGCCCGTGAGGGAAGTGCCGCCCTTGCCGTAGCCTATCGCCTTGCCCGACGCATCGTAATAGGTTTCGATATAGTCGAGCGCGAAAGTCGGCTGGTCATTGCCGTAAGCCAGTACTGCAACCTGCTCGCTGCCCTGCATTTCTATTTTGCTTGTTACAAGCGACGCCTGCGTCATGTTGGCAATTTCGCCGTCGTTTGCCGCCGTATAGAACAGCGGATTGAAGTTCTGGTCAACCGCGCCTATCGCAAGCTTCAGGGGCGAAGTTTCGGGATCTCTGCCGCCCGTCGTCTTCTTGCAACCGGTTGCGCCGAATACCATTGCTCCGCACATTGCAAAGCATACTATACTCGTCAATAATTTCTTTTTCACTGAAAATCCTCCTTTATTGGATTATGCTATTAGTAAGGGTTGTCACCCGTTATACCGCCATCTCTACGGTGTTTTCGCCCGTCACGGTCAGTTTGCCCGCGAACTGTTCAAGCAACTCTTCATCGCTCGCTACTCCGCCGAACAGCCAACCGCCCGAAACCACCGTCTGTCCGCTCTCCTCGTCGTATTTGATATTGTTTATCTTATTGCCGTTTGCGGATATGGACATCGTTACGTCGTTTATGACAAGGTTATCTATTTTTGCCGCCGCGTCTACGCTGCTTGCCAGCGCATAAGCCGAAACGTCGCTCGTCCTCGCGGTAATTTTTATGGTTACGCCGTCGAGCGTGAGGTCGGTTATGTTGGCCTGAGCCGCAACCGTGCCGAATATCGAATAGATCAGACCTGTCTGAGTCTGCTGACTGAAAGTGATGTTGGATATGGTGTGACCGTTGCCCTGTATGGTGGCTTTGGTCGAGAACAAGTCGCTCGCCGTGTTGAGGCTGAAAGTACCCATGTCGGAACAGTCTATGTCTTCGAGCACATAGAACGCCGCATCTTCGTCGTACATTCCCGCGAACATATCGGCGACGGAGCTCTTGTCGGAGGTAACGAGCGTCCACTCGCCCGCGATATACCAGCTGTACGCCTGCGCGTTGCCCTCCTCGGGACGCTGTATGGGGTTGATCTGCTGCGTACACTCGGGATCGAGATAGGTGCTGACGAACGTGCCGCCTTCAAGTTTGAGCGGCTCCGAAGGGCTGGGCGACATCGAATTGCCGATGAACGTCACGCTTTTGATTATGTCGCCGTTGCGGTATTCTTTCTCGCCGTCGGTCAGGACAAGGTCTTCATCGCAGACGAGGATATATTCGAGCTGTGCTGAGAGTACCCAGTCGGCGCAGACAATTATGTCGTCGCCCGCATTTAAGATATACTCGCTCGTCACCTGCGTTTCGGACGGAACAACCACGACTTCGCTTTCGAGAATTTCCTCGTCTACTCCCTCGCGGGCGAACAGCGGACGGCGACCGGAAGTATCGGTCACCACGTCGCCGTTTTCGTCGGTTACGGGATAGACGGGCACCGCCTCGGTCTCGCCCTCGGGAATGTAGGTGTACATAACCTCGCCCTCGTGCTCGCCGTCCTCGTACCTTGCGGGCAGGAACCAGCCGACGAGGTCATAGCCCGAGCGCTGAATATAGGTTTCACCGCTCACGCCTATGTCGAAGAAGGGCTGTCCCTCGTCGCCGCAGTTGAAATATATATCCTTGACGAAGATGGATTTAGAGCCGTTGAAGTCGCCGCCGTTGCCGTAATAGGTGACGTTGCAGTTATATCGCGAGAGTATATCTTCGAGGCTCTCCTTGCCTATCGAACAGCCCGCAAAGGCGCAGCATGCGCACAGCGCCGTGCAGAGCGCGATCAGCCAGATTTTTATTCTTCTTGTCATTGCCGTAAAATCCTCAGCGTTTATTTTTTATCGGAACCGTCCGTCTTTTCCGCATTTACGGCAAGACGACGCGCCTTTCTGAGCGTCAGCGCGACAACCACGACTGCGAGCGCTGCGCCCGCCAGTATTGCCGAACTTTCAGCTGCACCCTTGCAGCCCTGCTTGCCCGTTTCGGGCGGGGTTTCGGTAGAGCCGCCTTCCGAAGCCGTTACCTTGACGGAGACGGTGACGCTCAGTCCCTCGTACATCTCGATGCCTTCGAGGCGCACGGACTGATCGTATATCATAAGCCCTCTGTCGTCAAGCGACGAAAGCTTGAAATTGCCGACCGCGTCGATGACCGTCTGCGAATAGTCGTCGTAGGTAAGAACAAGTTTGAGCCCCGTAAGGTCGAACTTTTCGCCCTCGACGTACTGCGTCTTGTGCGTCGAACTTGCGTCCACCGCCACCTTGTCGACGTATACGGTTATGCCGAACGCCGCCTTGACGGGTTTGAGCGCCGTCTCGATGTCAAAGAGTTTGAGGATATTGTCCTCGCCGACGAACTCCCTCTGATAGTCTGTGGTAAGTCCGTTGTACAGAATGTGCGCCTGCTTTACGCTGTCGGCAAACGCCGTAACTTCCGCCAAGGTCTTGTTGGAAGTCGTCCACGAGGAAACTTCGGACGCGGCGGGGAAGCCTTCGAGCATCTCTTTGAGCTGACGGGAGCTGTCTTCGGGCATTTCGTCGAGCAATACCTTGTTGCCGAAATACATGGTGAAGATATAGCTGTCATAGCCCGTGCCGTTTTCGGGATAGAGTATCCTGAGCGTGCTGACCGCCGAAGCCGAAGTGTGAGGCTGATAGGGAACATAGTTGACTATGCTGTCGACGAAGTTGCGGAAGAAGAACGAGCTTGCCGAATACCTCGTCGTATCCCTGTCGGAATAGCCTTCGAGCAGCGTGGGAGCGGCTATGCTCTCGAACTGGTAGGAGGTTATGCCGCTTCCGAAGAATGCGCCGTCGCCTATCGTTTTGAGCGTCCAGGGCAGGATTACCATGGTTATCGAAGTCGAGGGAACGGTTGCGAACGCAAACTTCTGTATTGCCACCGTGCCTTCCTTGACGGTATAGGTTATGGTCTCGCCCGAAGTCGTCGCAACCCTTGCGTTGGGGTATGCGCACAGCTCGTAAGAGCCCTCCTCGCCCTCGATGTTCCTGTAAAGAACGCCGTCTTCGGCAAAGTAGTTCTCATTGCCCGCGCTGACGGTTATCGTCCTTAAAGGCGTTATCGAGTTGAACGCCGAAGCGCCGACGTAGGTGCAGCTTGCGGGAATATTTACGCTGACGAGCGACGTGCCGTAGAACGCATAGTCGCCTATGCCTTCGAGCGACGTGCCGAGCGTCACGCTCGCGAGAGAGGAGCTGTTGATGAACGCCTCGGAATATATGCTCGTCGCCGCGCTGAGGTTGACGCCCGTAAGCGACGTGCAGTATGCGAACGCCGTGCTGCCTATTTCCTTTACCTTTTCGAGGTTGGCGAGCGTCTTAATTCCGCTGTTGGCAAAGGCGTTGGAGCCTATCGTCGTCACGTTTCTGAGATCTATCGTTTTTAGCGAGGTGCAGTATGCGAACGCGCCCTCGCCGATTTCGGTCATTGCGTCGCTGAGCGTTACCGAGCTGAGCGAGCTCGACGTCGTGCTGAGGAAGGTATAAGTTCCCGTCGCCGTCGCGCCCGAACCGAAGGTCACGGTTTTAAGCGCGGGGCAGTACGCGAACGCGCCCTCGCCCATGGTCTTTACGGAGGAAATCTCCGCCGAGACGAGCTGGCTGCAATATGCGAACGCCTGATCGCCTATCTTTGCAACGCCGTCGGGCAGGCTGACGGAGGTGAGCAGCGAGCACTTGTAGAATGCGTAATCGCCTATCTCCGCGAGCTTGGAGCCGTCGGCAAAGGTTATGGTCTTTATCGTAGAGCCGTCAAAGGCGCGTGCGCCTATCCTTTCGACGCTTGCGGGAATGACTATGCCGTCAAGTCCCGTGCCGTAGAATGCGTAATCGCCTATCTCGGCAACCGCGGGAAGCTCGATCGAGGCGAGCCCCGAAAGCCCGTAGAACGCGCCCTTGCCTATCGAGGTTATGCCCGCGAGGTCGAAAGTGTCCCTTCCGACGAGCGTGCTGCCCGAGAAGGCATAGTCGCCTATCGCCGTCGTGCCTGCCCTGAACGCGAAGTCCGCGTCTACCGTTGCCGGAGCGAGCACGAGCGTAGTGCCGCGGTAGAGCGCGCCGTCCGAGGTCAGTTCATAACCCGAACCGCTGACCGTCGCGTCGGTAGTTCCGCCGAACACGTCGCTGCCGAAGGACGTCGTGCCTGCGGGCAGGCTGACTTCTTTGAGCGAGCTGCAGTTTGCGAACGCCTTGTCGCCTATCGAGGCAACGCTGCCGTTGAAAGTCACCGTCGAGAGCGACGAACAGCCGTAGAAGGCGTTTGCGCCTATCGTCAGCGCCTTAGTCGCCGTCGACGAAGCGTCGCCGAAGGTCACGCTTTGAAGCGAAGTACAGCCGTAGAACGCATTTGCGGGTACGGTGGGATTGAGTATCGTCAGTTCTTTGAGCGACGTGCAGCCGTAGAACATATTTGCGCCCATCGCCGTCGTCGCGGAGGTTATTACTTCTTCGAGCGAGGTACAGCCCGCGAACAGGTTTGCGCCCGCAATGTGGAGAAGCGAAATATCTGCCGAGCGGAGCGAAGTACAGTTCATGAACACTCCGTCGTACATTGTGCCTATCGCGCCCATGTTGACGACTTCTTCGAGGGCGGTGCAATTTGCGAATGCCGTCGTCGCAACCGTGAATACCTTACAGTTGCTGAGGTCTACCTTTCTGAGCGAGGTACAGCCCATAAACGCGTCCGCCGAAATCTGCGTAAGAGAAGATTCCTTGACGGTCAGCTTTTCGCGACTGACGAAGTATATCTCTTTGAGGTTGGTGCAGTCCCAGAACGCCCTTTCGCCTATCGTCGTTATGCCCTTGGGGATGATGATGACTTCGACGTTCTCGTTCTCTTTGAACGCCTCTGCATTTATGGAGGTTATCGCCTTGTCCGAAGGTATGGTCAGTACCCTCTGACCGTCGATGAGTTCGCCGCCCCAGCCGTGGTAGGCTGTCAGCACGCCGTTCTGTATTGTGTACGGTTCAAGTACTCGCAGGGTTACTACCGCCTTACAGGACGCCGAGGTGGTGCAGGTTGCGGTGATCGTAACCGTCTTGACTTCGTCGAATTCATAGACCGTCACGTTGCCTTCCTGGTCGACCGACGCTATCTTCGGATCGGTGCTCGCCCAGGTAAATTCGAGCTGATCGAGGTCATAGTACCACGGATCGGCGACGAGCGACAGCTTGAATTGCTGCGCGGGGTTGACCTCCACCGTTCCCGTCGCCTTGACGGGCGCGTCGGCAGAGTTGAGCATAGTGCCGAAGCTTACCGTCGGCATGGACAGCGTCGTGTCGCTGTCGACTACCGTGACTTTTATTCGCTGTGATTTATTGTTGCCGCCTATCGCCGTGACGTAGGTCGTACCCTCTTTTACGCCGAAGATTTCGCCGTCCTTGACCAATACGACGCTCTCTCTGTCAGATCTCCATTCAAGGTTGTTGATGTGCGCCGTGCCGAGATTGTTTACGGTCAGCTTCTTCGCTTCGTTTACGCCTATCGTCACTTCGCTGCCCTCGGCTATCGTGAAGTCGGAGGGTGCGACGCTCGTCGCCGAACTTACAATATTGAGCGCATAGACATTGTGGTTCATAGCATAGTCGTCTATCTCGACGTACAGCCTGTCGCCGTACTCCTCATAGATGTCGGTTATGTCGATAGAGACGGTCGTCACCGAATTGCGCTCGGCATTGAGTATAGGGGTGACGTACTCGGTGGCGAGCTGTATGCTCACCGCCTCAGAGTCGGAGGAGTTCTCGTCCTCGGCATAGCAGAGCATTATCGCCTGGGGATAATGATTGTCGTATACGTCGAGGTCGAGGTAAACCTGCTGTTTGACGTTGTTGGCGCTGTCCTTATAGTCTCTGAACCTCACCCTCGAATCTACGAGCACAGGCGCTTCATAGTCGATATAGAAGGACATCGTGAAGGTGTTGTCCTCTCCCGCTTCCTTGCCTGCCGCATAGTCGTCATAGTCGAAGTAGAAGCTGAAACTCAGTTCGTATTTGCCGTTGGCTTCAAGCCCGAGTTCGGTCGTTTTCAGGCCGAGCTCTATGAGCGAAGGTGAAGCCGCGCCGCCTCCTGCCGCAGCCTTACCTATTCGGTAAGCCTCTCTGACGTAATTGCCCTCGTCGTCGGGGATAATTTCACCCGTATTGACGTTTTTGAGCGTATAGGTGACGATTTCGGCATTTCTCAGAAGTCCCGCATACAGAGCCTTGATGCCCGTAAGCGTCATATAGTTGTTCGTCGAAGTCTCGCCCTCGTATTCGTTATACGCCGAGATTGCCGTATGTTCCTCGGAAGTGTACACGTATTGGTTGGTGTGTTCGAGGTCCTCGTCCTGCGTGTACAAGAAGGAGCCAAGCCCCGTGGTGTACTTTTCGTTGTAGAAATAGGAATATGCCTGCGTCGCAAAGACCATTTCCTGCGGTCTTTCTTCGTCCTTGTAGGAGGTGTCCGCGTCGAACGCCGCAATCTCGAAGCAGTCATAGTCGAGCATGGGCGCAGCCGTCCAATCGCCGTAGTAGGTCAGGAAGGGCAGTACGAGGTCGCACTGTTCGCCGCTGCCTTCAAGTATCATGTACCCCTCTACGTACATGCCGTTGACGAAGTTATCGTCGATATATTTCTTGTCGGAGGCCGACAGGGTTATGGTAGTTTCCACCTTGGCGGAAGCGCCCGCCGCAACCGTGAAGCTGCCGCCCTCGGAAACGGACTTGCCGTCTACCTTCCACTTTACCGTATTGTCGAACAGGTGCGCCTTTTCGGCAACCGAAAGCCCGTCCGCCGAAAGCGTTTCGCTCATGACTAAGCTGTCCGTGCCGAACGTCAGCTCCTTATCGCCGAAGTTGCGTACGTAGAACACTATGTTATATACGCCCTTCTTCTCCCTGTCCTCGCCGAGCTCGGCTTTCGGTCTGCCGTCTGCCGCTGCGTCGGGATCGATAACCATGCCGTCCTCGGTCTTGGTGTAGAGATATGCGCGCGTCGAGAACGCGTTTGCGAGAGTAGCAAGTCCCGCACCCTGCTTTCTGGGCGAATAGGGAAGCTTGTTCTGGTCATATACGAGCGTAGCCGTGCTCATGAGTATCTGGTTGGTGAGCGCGGTCAGACCGACGTTGTCGGAATAGAGCGTCGAACAGTCCTTGCTGAGATACTGTCTTAAAATTGCCGTGAAGCCCGCGAGGTTGGGCGACGCCATCGAAGTGCCGCTCATCTCGTCATAGCCGCCCGCAACCGTCGAAGTGACTTCGCCGCCGTGGGAGGTGACTTCGGGCTTGATCTGCAGGTCGGGCGTGGGGCCCCAGCTCGAATAGTCGTTCATGAAGGGACCTGCCGAATAGCTCGAGCAGAGGGTTATCGTACCCGTTGTGCGCCTCGATGTGCCGGAGCCCGTCAGAAGCAGTCCCGAATCTATGGATACGGATATGGAAGGCACGGGATTTCTGAGGTCTTCGAGAGACATTCTTATCATACCCGCGACGTTGTTATAGACGATTACTGCGTCGGCGCCCATCTCCATCGCCGTTTCAATCTTTTCCTTGAATGAGGAAACGCCGCGCCTTATTACGGCGATTACCTTGCCGTAGCCGCCGTCGTCGGCGAGTTCCTTCTTTATGGTCGAGGTATAGTCGCCCGCCGCGCCCGTGCCGGGTACGACGACGTATTTGAACGTAACGGGCTGTCCCTCCTCGACGTCCATATCTTCGAGAATATCCTCGAAGAAGTTGTAAGCCTCCGAGTCCTCGTTGCGCGATTCTTCATAGTAAATGGCGTCGCCGCCCGTCACGGTATTGCCCGAAACGGTGGCGTTTGCAAGCAGATAGGGCACGCGCTGGCCGTTGACGCTGGCGACCGACAGAGCCGAGCCGTAGGTCGAAGGCGAACCGACCGTGCCGCTGTCGGGGTTGCTGGCGAGGTTGGTGCCGTACGCCGAGCCGTAGCCCGACGAATAGTCGTTGCTTGCCGCAACGATAAGGCTTATATCCTGTTCCCTTATTGCCGAATAGACCTTTTCGAGCGCATAGCCCTCGTCGTCGTTCTCGTTGAGGCCGAGCGATGAGGACGCGAAGCCCGAACGCGAGCCGAGCGACATATTGATGACGTCTACGCCGAGTTTGACGCAGTCGTCGAGCGCGGCGATTATATCCTCGGTCTCAGCGCCGCCGAGGTCGTTGCTGTACAGGTCGTCGGTGAATACCTTGCAGATGACGAGCTGCGCTTCGGGAGCGACGCCCCTGAACTTGACGTTGCCGTTTTCGTCGGTGACTATTTCGCCGTCCTTGTTGTAATAGCTGTCAGCCTTGCCGCCGACAATGCCCGCGACGTGCGTGCCGTGCTGGGAATAGGAGGGATATACGTCCGCATCCTTGTCCGCATAGTCGTAGGCGTAGGGGATTTTGGCGTTGATGTACACGTCGTCCGCCGTCGCGCCCGATATGACGGTCGAATTGAAGGTATCCGTCGCCATTCTTTCTTCGATATATTCCTTGGTGAACGACACTTCTTCGGGCATATCGAGGAACGCCTCGTGGGTATAGTCTATACCCGTATCGAGTATTGCCACGGTCATTCCGCTACCGTCATAGCCCGCCTCGACGAGGTCGGAAGAATTGTAAATGCCGTTTTCGTATATATTGCTGTAATTGGTCTGTGCGCCCGACGACGAATCGCTCTCCGCCTCGGGTACGGCGTAGGTCTGGGAGACCGAGACGGTGACTACGCCGCCCAGCTCCTTAATCTGCGTGAGGCTGTCGGTCTTTACCTCTATAGCGACCGCGTTGAGCACGGCGTTATAGGTATCGACCAGCTCGTAGGAAATAGCCGCCTTTTTGAGCGAGGCAAGAAAGGCGTTCTGCTCTCTCGTTATTGCCTTTACGGCGTCCTTGCCCGCGTCCGTCGCAATATATTCCGAAACGGTCTCGCCGCCCGCTCTCTCTGTCAGCGTCTTGCCGTCGAGCGTGACGATTACCGTGCAGTATTCGGGCAGATCGAGCGACGAAGTATCGTTTTCGAGCACGACCGACTTGTCGAGATTGGCAAGCCTTATGTCCGTCAGGTCGATGTCGCCGGTGACGTTTTCGTAGCTTACGGTCGCACCCGAAGCCCCGCTGATATCTTCATCGGCAAACGCCAACGCCTGTCCTGCGACGAAGGTCGTCGCCATTACCGCGGTAAGTCCTACGCAGGCAGACCTGCGGAATATGCTAATCTTCTTTGTGTTTCTCATTAAAACCTCCTGAACGCAACCCTCAGATTGCGCCGTATGCCCGCATCGACTTATGCGGGCAATCGGGACGGACGCCGACGCGTTTTGCCGCGCGGTATCCGCAAATCTTCATTTTATGCTTCGGTGAGCTCCGTGAGCGTCAGACGGTAATAGTTAGCCGTCTTGACGAGAGTTCCCTTGTACTGCTTGCCGTCGGGAGCAGTCAGCGTCACTTCGTCGGCGGAAACTATTGCGTAGGTGTACGCCGCAACCGCGCCGTCAGAAGTCTTTTCGTAGAGTGTGCCGCCGCCGTCGAAGAAGTATTCGACGATAACTTCGCCCGACTGCACCATCGCCGCCGAACCGCAGAGCGCGTCTGGCGCGACGAAGTCATATTTCTTGCCGTCCGCCGAAGCATATCCGTCGTCGGTGTTGGTCAGCACAAACACCTTTGTGCTGCCGTCGCTTATCTGAGGCGCGCCGTTAGCGGCTATCGAGTACTGATATTCGGTCGTATTGCCGCCCTTTGAAAGCACGGCCTTTCCGCTGCCGTACAGCGCCGCGCCCAGTCCGTCGAACGTCCAGCTTGCGCCGTCCGCCGAGGTATATTCTCCCTGCCAGCCGTCGAGCGAGGCAGTCAGTATGCAGTTGATATATGCGTCGTCGCCGTCGAGCAGTCCGCTTATACTCATCTCGCTCGATCCGAGCAACTTGACGACCGTCTTGTCGGCAATGCTGTCGCCCGACTTTACGAGCGTGCCGTCGGCGGGGTTATAGGTCAGGACGTACTGTTCGCCGAGGAAGGTGAGCGTCGCCGTGAAGTCGCTGCGGACCTCGGTTATCTCCACCGCCCTGTTGCCGCTTGCCGTCCATGCCTTTGCAAAGCCCGTGTTGAACGACAGCGAGTGCGAGCCGAGCGCAAACCTTTCGCCGTCTGCCGTCAGGGGAACGCCGCCGATTACGGGCATTCCGTCCTCGAATACATATTCCGAAGTGCTGCCGTCCGAAAGCGTGACCGTGCCGCCGATATATCCTTTGCCGTCAAAGGTATAGCTTGTACCGGCTTCGTCATAGAGAACTACGCCGTACCAGCCGTCCCTGCGGGCGAGCAGGTTGTCGTTATCGTCCGACTTTACGGTGACAATACCCGTAAGTTCGTCGTAAACTATCGTATAAGTCTTGCCGCCTGAAACGAGCGTGCCGTTGCAGGCGTCGATAAGAGAGTAGGTCGCGCTTCTGCTGACGTTGCCCTCAGCCTTGATCGTAGCCGTACCCGAGAACGCGTAGGTCTGCGAGGTGGCTTGCTCGTCGAATGCGCCGCGGCCGTTGAAGGTCACGCTCTCGAAATCTGCCGATACGCCCGTCCACGTTCCCTCGAAGTTATCGTAGAGATAGAAGCCGACTTCTGCATAGTAGCTGTCGTAGTGCAATGAGAAGAACGTACCGCTCACCGCGTTGCCCTTGTCGCCCGACGAGAGCGAAAGCTCGCCGTAGAGCACGTTGCCGACATATATTCTTATATAGGTCACGTTTCCGCTTACCGTCACGTCGTATTGCGCCGCAACGTCCGCGACGACGCCGCCCATATAGGAGATTATCGCCTCGCCGTAGCCGTCCGCGCCTATGCCGTTGAGTTGCAGGTCAATCTGTTCCTTATTGCCCATGAAGAACCACTTACCCGCGAAGCTGTCCGCATGCGAATAGGTTTCGCCGTCGATGACGAGCAGACCGCCGTCAAAGTAAGCTTCATGGCTGTCGCCGCCGACCGTCATGAGCGCGCGGCCGTCCTCTACCGTATAGGTACCTGTCGTGCCGAAGAAGGTCACGCCGCCCAACCCGTCAAATCTGACAGTAAGCATTGCATTGGCGTTCTTCGACCACGTTCCCGCGAATTCGTCGAGCAGGCTGACGTTTATCGTGCCTATCTTGGTTATTTCACCGAGGCTGTTGACCATCGCAATCGTCTGCACGTTGCCCGAAGTCAGCGTCATAGTGCCGTCGCCGTTGAGTTTATAGGTAAAGGTTTCGGAAGCGCTGCCGCTCACCTTGGTGCCCGTGCCGTCCTGCGCAAATGTGTAGGTAGTATTGAGCCCGTAATAAGAGCCGTACACAATATCCGTATTCTCTTTAATCGCCTTTATGGTTATGTTTACGTCGCCGTAGTAGGTCGTTTCGCCCGAAGTCGAAGATACGAGGCTTGCAATCGAGCTTATCGTCATCGTCCCGTTATCGTCGACCGTCGCGGACAGGTTATAGAACGCTCCCTCCGTGCGTGCGTCGGTAAATATCGTCGACAGTATTGCCGCGTAGGGCATGGAAACCGTCTCGCCGTCGTAATAATAGGTCGAAGTATAGGTCATGCCGCCGTAGCGGAAATTGAGCGTACCGTCTGCAACCAGTTCGATATACGCGCTGCCGGGCACAAAGTCGGTTATTCTGCCCGTGCCGACCGTGTCGTCGGTCGTTGCGCCCGCCGCGTCGATATAATACCTGCCCGTAACTTCGCCATAGTCGGCATATCCGACATAGAGCGTCATGCTCGCGGAGGGAACGAAGCCCGCAGGCACCCTGTCTTTGAGCTGAGCGTCGAAGTAATAGCCCCAGCTCCTCTTTCCGTCGTTGCTTTCGAGATATTCGTCGAGCGCGCCGTCGTACCAGTGCGACATAGCCGAATATCCGTCCTTGGTCGCAACCACCTGAGTTGTGCCGTCGGTCGTCTTAATCGTCAGGGTAATAGCCCTCGAAACGGGTGCGGTTACGTCATTGAGTGCGGGATATGTGCCGCCGAACGACCATTCGACCGAGTTCCAGCCGAGCTCGTCCGCAAAGTCCGAACCGCTGAGATTGCTCTCGTCGGTAAGACAGTTTCTGATAATTGCCGCGCTGGAAAGAACCGAGCTTTCGCCGTCCTCCTGCGTCTTTGCGAGTATCTCGCCCGTGGCATGCCACACCTTTCCGCCCGTCGAGCTGACCGACTTGGCTTCGAGGTCGCTGTTAGCCGCATAGCAGCCCGAAATGACCGTGTCGCTCTCGGAATAGCCGACGATGCCGCCCGCATACGCGCCCTTATAATCATCTGCAAGCCCCTGCGTGCTTATATAGTTATTTGCGATTACTTCGCCCGTCGCATAGCTGTTGAATACCGACGAGAAAGTGCCGAGCGTGCCGACTATACCGCCTGCATGAATACCTCCCGTGACTATGCCGAGTGCGTAGCAGTCTGCGACATAAGCTATCGCGTCAGTATCTGCCGAAACGAGGTAGCCGACAATGCCGCCCGACGAACGGGGCGTGCCGCTGCCCGTCACTTCTATGTCAGTACTGCTGGCATATACGAAACTGTCGAATGTCAGCGGGGGCTGAGTCGCGTCACTGTAAGCCGCCTGCAATACGCCCGCAATGCCGCCTATGCAGATCATCTGGTTGTCGTCGCCCTCGGCAACAACTTCGCCGTCAAGCATAGTGCAACCCGAGATCTCCACGCCTATGCCGTATCCGACGAGCGAGCCGACGTAAGCGCCCGCGCCCGCAGCGCCGGGATGAATTTCAACCGTATAATCTTTGAATGTTACGTCCTTTATGACCGCGGGACCGTAGTTGGACGCAGTGGCATAGCCGAAAAGACCGACGTAGGGCAGATATTCCTCGTCAAAGGTCTCCTGGTCGACGACTTCGTCGGTGATGTAGAAATTGCTTATAGTGTGCCCCGCGCCGTCGAAAGTGCCGCAGAATACCGCCGTGCTGCTCGACGCGTCGCCCGCGACATAGAGCTGCTCGCCCTTCATGTCGATATCCGCCGCCAGCTTATAGTAAGCCATGTTATAGCCGACATAGTATGTGCTGTTGACGAGCGCAGCCATATTGTAAAGGTCGATGGGACGCTTCAAAAGATAGGGATCATCCGCCGTGCCCGAACCGTCGCCCCTCTGCATGAAGCTCTGTTCAAGTTCGACATTCGCAAGGCTTATCGTCGCGTCGCCGTCTATGCTCTGTATGGTGTACACGCCGTCACTCGCATAGAGTTCCTCTGTATTGAAGAGTACGCTGTAATCCTGTTCATAGTAAACGCTGACGTTTACCTTGAAGCTGAACGACTGACCGTCCACCACTTCGACTGTATCGTCAAGCTCTTTGCCATCGAGGTCATAATATTTTACCCTCAGTTCGCTGACGTATTCGTTGCCGTCCTCGTCCTTTTCGGTGAGCATCTTGTCGAAAGTAAGCGTGCTGAGCATGCTGACGTCCGTCGCGGTGAGCTTGCTTACGCCCGTCATTATGAACGAATACACCCCGTTCGCGTCGGGGGTGAGCTTCTGGTCGTTGAGGAAGATTGCAGGCGTACCCGTCGCCCCCTCGCCAAGGGCTACGGTGAAGCGCACTTCCACGCCTTCAAGCACAGAACCGCCGTTCTCAAAACCGTCAAGCTGATCCTGGAATATGAAATCAACGCCCTTACCGGAGTAAGTGAGCTGATAGTATTCCGGTTCTTCCGTCGCCGTACAGGCAGCCGCGCCGACAAGGCAGGAAATGCCGCCGACGAGACAGAGCGCTATCATGAATTTTCTGAATTTACCCATGTATATTTCTCCGTTTTTGGAATCTGTAATAGCCGTCGCAGGTATAAATCTGCCAAGATTGACTTTATATGGCCGTTAGCAGACAATACCCCATACTTTTAATACTAAATAATTTTAGCATAACAATGAAGATAATGCAAAATATTATAGCCCTTTTGCGACAAATATTTCGTATAAATTTTTTTTATATTTATTTTTTGTATAACTTATGTGGGATTTTTATGCAATTATGCAGGTGTTAAATGCATAAAACCCGATATATTGTGTACTGCGCTTCACTTTGCCACAATAAAGCGAGAAAGCGGTAAAATTTTAAAAAAATAATTAAAGGTTAAAAATGACGCAACCGAAAGATATTTGCCGTTTCTCCCCCGCGAAAGCCGCATTTTGCCGCAAAGACCTCGCCAATTCCACGACGAAAAGCCGCATTTTACCGCTATCACCCCCGCCAATTCCACGACGAAAAGCCGCATTTTACCGCAAATTGTGAAAAAGCGCAAAAAAACCGCCCCGAGAGGTTTTCTCCCCTCGGGGCGGCGTCCACGGACTTTAAAGTCCGTTCGTTTATTGAATTTTAAGCCTTGGTGATTACAATATCTACGGCAGATATGCTCATCAGACCTACGGTAATTACCTGACCTTCGGTTGCTTCGACGGTCTGACCTTTCGACGAGCCGTAAGATACGCCGTCAATGTACAGATACCAGAAGGCTGCCGAATTGTTCTGGAGCGCTATGTTATACGTACCTGCCGCAGTTGCGGTGAACGTGAACTCGGTCTTTACGCCGTAAGGATTAGCAATGGTGACCTTGTTTGTTCCTTCTACAAGCACGTGGTCATCTCCGACCACATTGACTTTACCGCTGGTTATGCTGACTTCGGTCGAACCCATAGCAATGGAGCCGCTTGCCGTATAGCCGTCATATCCTTCGGGATAAGTTACCTGAACCGAATACGAGCTGAACGCCATTCCCGAGGTTATCTTAGCCGCATAAATGACAGCCTTGCCATCTTCGTCGGTAACTGCCTCGCCTACCGACATACCGTTGCTGCCCTGTTTGAGGCTTACGGTTGCGCCGACTATGGGCGTCGTGCCGTCAGTATCATAGAGATAGACCGTATGAGCGTAGAGCTTAACTGCCGCTCCTATTTCAATGTCGCCGCCGAAATCATAATTGCCGCTCGTCGTATCCATAGTCCACGAATAGGTATCATACATTGCGCCATCGACAAATTGTGCTGTGAACGTATAGCTCTTGGAAGGATCAAGCGTGATGGTCGTCTTGCCTTCTGTGTCGGTAGCCGCTGCCACTATTGCATCGGAACCATCGTCGGGGGTTGCGGTAAGCACTGCGCCTTCAACGACTGCGCCATCGGTATCTTTGAGCGTGATATTGTAAACTGTATCGGCACTCAGAGCATGCCATTCGATGTTGAAGTAATAGCCGTCAACAGAGTTGTAGGATACGACTTCGACGGTAATCTCATCGCCTTCCTCATAAATAACTCCGCTGTTCGAGCAATTGTATGCAACGGGGTTGCCGTCGGCGTCTACTGCGTCATCGGTGGAGACGATTACCATTCTGCCCGCGATGGGTGCCGTCATCGTGAAGTAGAGCTTCGTACGGTTAGCGATATCTGCATTGGAATAAGCATAAGTGCTGTTGCCTTCGCTCGTAGTCCAGTCCTCAACCGATATGGGATGAGTAGGAACCTTACCGAGGTCAGTAGCTTCATTATAGTTTCTGATCGTGAAGCTGAGGCCTTCGCCGCTGCCTTCCGCCTTAATATAATATGTAGTCGCATCCGTTGTTGTCAGACCGAATACACCACCTTCTTCAACATCGCCTACATAGTCGCGATAAGCGTAAGTAGAGGACGAATAGATAGTAACGAAGCCGTTTTGAACTTCAAATACATAGTCACCGCTTGCCGATGCATCCCACTTGTAGTAGTACAACTGCCCCATTCCGAGGTCAAGGGTATTTTCGCCCGTGACCGCCGTATCGGGATTGTCATAAGTTCCGGGAGCCACATAAACTTCGGTAGAAACTTCGATAGTCTGCGAAGAACCATCCGTCACCTTTGCCCTGAACGAGTAAGTTCTGCTGCCATAGCTGCTTCCGTCGGTTGCAAGATCGAAGCCCTCGCCGCTAGTAACTATGATAGGCGTCTTGGCATCATATCCGTAATTGGTCTGAGTGAACTCGACATAAATACCTTCGCCGAAAGTTAACTTGGCGCCGGTTATTTCATAATAATCGTCGCTGACGTTAAGCGAAAAATATGCCCACCCGTCTTCGCTGACGGTTGCAGAGCCGGAGCTACCCAAATCAATAGATGCGGGGCGAAGCGCGTTGCCGACTTCGGGCGCAGCCTCAGAAGTTACAGTGACAACTACGGGTACAGCGGAATAGTCATAATCGGGATTTTCCGCAAACATTGCGTCCATATCAACAGCTACGTCATATCTGCTGCTCGAATCTGCCTCTATAACCACGCCGTAAACACCGTTCTCGTCGGGCGTCATAGCGAACTGCTCATAAGCCATCCAGCCATCGTTGTAGACAAGTCTATCCATGAGTGCGTTGCCTTCTAAGGAAATCTTGTACATAACAGCTTCTTCGGTTGCCGAAAGAGTAAACTCCGTTGCAGTGAAAGGATCTACGTCAGACGCATAGATGCCGGGAACGAGGTCTGCGCCATCCTCAAGCGGCTTTGCTACCTCTACGGTATATTCTATCTTACCCTCAGACGTCTTGCCTCCGCTGATTACCACATAGCCCGCAACGGTTATGGTGTATTCGCCAGCCTCTGCGGGCGATATGGTTACAAGTCCGTTACCGTCGGTGGTCGCTTTTACATATCCCTCTTCGGCGATGTCTGCACCAGAAACGGTAACTTCGACATTAGCGACAGGCGCTCCGTTATAGTTAACAGTAATTTCATATTCAAGCTTGGGGAGTACGACGAGCTCGATATGGTCGCAATCGTTGCAGCTCTTATATGCAAGCCCTTCTTTTGTACCCGTCGGATCGATAAGCGTTGTAACGGTGTCGCCATAAGTATGCTCGTGAGTTATAGCCGCAGGAAGCTCTACTTCTTTGATAGCGCCGCTTGTAAGTGTGACTATCAGCTTGCCGTTTTCGTAAGCTATGCTCTGAATGCCGTCGCCCGTTGCGCCTGCCGCGCCGTCCTGTCCCTTTATGCTGCCGACCACCGTCCAGGTGTCAGCCGACTTGTTGTAGACGGTGAAACTTTCGGTATCGAGATAGAAGTCGCCGTTTTTGCCGTCGGCAGCCTCGGGAGCGCCCTCGCCGCTTATCCAGGTAGCGCCGTCCGCGCCATCCTCGCCGTCCTCGCCCTTTTCGCCCTGCTGTCCCTTGGCTTCTTCGAGAACGCCGTCCAGCCAATCGTCATAGCTGAGCGCGCTGTCGCCTGCCTCGGCAACATAGCTCTGATACATTTCGTAATACTTCTTGCTGTAAGCTTCTTCCGCACAGCCCGCAATGCCGAATGCACCTGCGGTCAGCGCCGTTGCGGAGAGCAGAGCTATCAACAACTTAGTCTTTTTACTCATATAATTCTCCTTTTTTTCTCTCATAAACAGACCTTCGTTTCCGCTTATGGTTAAAAATTGTTTCAGTATTTTGTGCGCCCTCATCAGTTTCCCCTGCATAAATATGCGCATAAATTACAAATATGTATATATCTTATCACTCAGCGGTGAATATTGCAAGACTTTTTATTAAAATTTATAAAATTTCTGTCTCTATAATTTTTATAGATACAATAAGCTGTGCTTATAGTTTTGTCAAATATGGTAAGGTTAGCCAAAAAATACCCGAAAATGATATGCGCCCGCACGCGGGTGCGTGCGGGCGCGCAATATATATTAAGTAAATCAAGTCACGGAGCGGCAAAAATTTAAGTCGCGGGCGGCAAAAATCGCCGCCAAAGCCGCTTTAAATTGAGCCGCGGGGCGAAATAATCGGGAAAGAGCCGCCTCAATAGAAGGTTGCGACCATTTCGTCGCGGGGCAACGGCTGGGCGCGCTCGATCTCCACCGCCGACAGGACGGGGCCTTTCTGGCGGTAGACCGCGCTGTATTCATACCCGACTTTGGCGGTTACGGTCAGCCAGTCCTTGGTGGCTACCCCCTTTATGAGCGAGTTGGTGCGAAGCGCGAACCCGTCGTAGGCTATGTCCGCCTCGCAACAGGTCATAATGTACCTGCCGATGACTATATAGCCCGACGGCACTTTGCGCGAGACCGCCGCCATTCCCTTGAATTTGACCGTCTTGCCGATATAGTTCTGCGGCTTTTCGCTGAGATCGCGGTAGAAAAGCGCGAAATCGCGGTCGGCAATCTCGATTATCGGCGCGTCCATGTCGTAGGGCATGGGATCTTCTATGTCGTCGAACTCCGCCTTGCCGCCGAGATATTCGTAGACTATGTCGGGGCGGCGGGATATGCCCCTTATTATCTTGTGGTATTCCTGTTTCTCATACTCGCCCTTGAAGCGGTTGAACACGACCATCTGCGTCATCTGCACCTTGTCGTAGACGAGCTGGCGCATATTGCGGTTATAGTTTATGAACGTCGCCGCATCGAAGAAGGTCATTATCTGGTTTATGACGAAGCTTTCGGGCATTGCCTCGAAGAACTTGTCGAGCAGCCATTGCCCGTTGTATTCGACGACTATGCGCTCCGCGCCGTGCTTCTTTACGAGATATTCGAGCGTATTGGCGTTGAGGTCGTCCTCGTCGTCGATATACTCTATCGCCACGTCCTTGACCTTGAAGCGCTCGGGCGCGTATTCCTCCTCGCCCTCCTCGCAGACGAGCAGAAGGGTGCGCTCGCCGTTCTCCATTCGGGGATCTTCGAGCGTCTCCTGTATGAATTTCGTCTTTCCCGATTCGAGAAAGCCGAGAAAGATATAAACGTTTATTTCGTCCATTTCATTACCCGTTCGGGGAGCGGACGCGCCCCTTTGTCGCCGCAGGCGGAGTATTTGCCTTAACCCCCGCCCGCGAAAACGCCTCGGCGGAAGATTATTCCGCGCAGAAAAGTTCTTTAAGTTCTTCCTCGTCGAGCTTAGAGCCGATTACGCACAGCCTGCCCGTATAGTCCGCGCCGCCCCTGCGCACGTCGGTTTCGCCGGGGATATAGTCGAAGTGTATCCAGCCGCCGTCCTCTGCCTGAACTATGCCCTTAGCCCTGAGCACCGTGCCGAACCTGACCGCGTCGCTAAGCTGCGAAAGCGCGCCGCGCAGCCACTCCTCGGTGAACTTCGCCGACGTCTCGACGCCCCAGCTCGTGAACACTTCGTCCGCGTGGTGGTGGTGATGATGGTGCTCGTGGTCGTGCTCGTCGTGATCGTGGTCGTGGCAGCAATGTTCGTGCTCGTCGTGATCGTGGTCGTGGTGGCAATGCTCGTGCTCGTCATCGTCGTGGTCGTGGTGGCAGTGTTCGTGCTCGTCATCGTCGTGGTCGTGGTGACAATGCTCGTGCTCGTGCTCATGCTCGTGGAGCTCGTCCTCAAGCTTTTCGAGCTCGGCGGCGAGCGTGTCGCTGTGCTCCATTGCGTCGAGTATGCGCTTGCCGTCCAGCTCCGTCCACGCGGTGGTGACGACAGTCGCCTTGGCGTTGCGCTGTCTTACGAGCTCTACGGCGGCGGCGAGCTTCTTGTCGCCCGCCACGTCGGCATGGCTGAACACTATGCAGGCGGCGTTTTCTATCTGGTCGTTGAAGAACTCGCCAAAGTTCTTCATATACATCTTGCACTTATTGGCGTCAACGACCGCCGTCATGGAATTTATTTTGCAATCGTCAAGCTGAGCGCGTTCGACGGCTTTCGCGACGTCCGAAAGCTTGCCTACGCCCGACGGCTCGATGAGTATTCTGTCGGGGTGATATTCGGCGACTACCTTTTTGAGCGCCTTGGCGAAATCGCCGACGAGCGAACAGCAGATACAGCCGGAGTTGAGCTCGTTTACGGTTATGCCCGCCTCCTTCATGAAGCCGCCGTCCACGCCTATTTCGCCGAATTCGTTTTCGATTAGGACGAGTTTTTCGCCCGAATACGCCTCTTTTATGAGCTTTTTGATGAGCGTGGTCTTACCCGCGCCGAGAAAGCCCGAAAATATGTCTATCTTTGTCATTTCAGTCATCTTCCTTGAATGATATTCTGCCTTATTATATAAACTTTTTCGCTCGCCGTCAAACGCGCGAACTTAAAAGAAAGGGCGCACCCGCAAAAAAGGGGTGCGCCGCCGCGCCTTTCAGCGCATTATTTCTTATAGTTGAGCCGTCTGAAAGTGCCGTCTTCCTTGTGAATGACAATGCGCGCTTCCTGACTTTCGGCAAGTTTCTTGGCGTATTCTATCGCCTCCGCCTGCGTGAAGAACAGCTTTATAGCCCTCGCGCCGCCCGCTGCCTTGACCTGCCACCTGTTATCCTCCTTGCGCTTTGCGATATGGTAGGTCTTGACGGCAGGCTTTGCCGCCTTGGCGTCCTTGTCTGCGGCGGGTTCTGCCGTCGTGCTCTCCTCCGCTGCGCCGTCCTCTTCCGCGACGGGTTCTTCCTCGGGCTCTGCGGGCTCCTCCTCTACTGCGGGCTCTGCCTCGGCGGTTTCTTCGGGTTCTTCGTCCTCGGCTTCTTCCTTGCCACCCTTCCTGCTCTTTACGATGAGGGCGACGAGAATGATGAGCAGAATGACTATTATAGCGCCGATGCCTACCCAGCCCCAGGGGTTGAACCATTCGGGTAAAGCTACCAGATACGATAATTTCATAACTTATTTCCTCGCTTAGATTTGTTAATTATATTTTAATACTTCCGCGCGCGTTTGTCAAGACTTAAAAACGCAGCTGTTCGTCAAACAGGCGTATGGCGAAGGCGTCGGTCATTCCCGCAATGAAGTCGCAGATTGCGCGGGCGAATACCCGCCCGTCCGACAGGTCGCCGTATATCTTCAAATTGTCCGACGCGGGGCGGTTCTGACGCAATTGGGGCGGCAATATGTCGGGGTTACAGTACTTTGCCAGCCACGACGAGAACGCGCCGCCGAGCGCGGGATAGACCTCCGAAAAGCGCGCGAGGTTACCGAATACGTCGCCGTACACCCCCGACAGTTCGCCGTACAGCGTCTCTATTATGAGCGAAGCGTACCGCTGAAAGGCGTTGAAGCGGGGGTTCTTATAGATGTGCGCATAGTTGAATTGTTTTACCGCCGTCAGCTTTTCAAAGTACTCCTCGCTCATGACTATTCCGTCCTGCGGCGAGCTGTGCTTGCAGACGTCGACGATTATGTCGTGCATTATTACGGTAGTATTGACCGCCCCGCCGCCGCTGAATATGCGCGAAAGCTTTGCAAGGTCGTCCCTGTCCAAAAGCCCTAAACTAAGCGCGTCCTCGACATCCCTGCCGAGATAGGCGACCTTGTCGGCGAGCTTGACGACGCACCCCTCCCACGTGGCGGGCGCGTACTGCCCCGGGCGCTCTATTGTCGAGAGGTCTAAAAGCTCCTCCCTCGGGCGCAGGCCGTTCTCGTCGACTTCGCCGCAGTGCGAAATTATGCCGTCGCGCACGGCGTAGGTGAGGTCGAGATTGCGCAGTCTGCCCGCGTCGTCCTCCAACAGTTCGAGCTCGTCGACTATCCTCAGCCCGTGCTTTTCGTGCCAGAACTTTTCGCCCGCGTATTTTTCGGACAGCGAGGAGAGCACCTGCTCGCCGTAGTGTCCGAAGGGCGCGTGGCCGAGGTCGTGCCCGAACGCCGTCGCCTTGGTCAGCTCCTCGTTTAGCCCGAGCGTCACCGCCATGGTGTACGCCACCGATTCGACGTGGGCGACGTGCTCAATGCGCGTGCAGACGTGGTCGTTTTCGGCATTGAAAAAGACCTGCGTCTTGTGTTTGAGCCGCCTGTATGCCGTCGAGTGCAGAATACGCGTATAGTCGCGGGCGTAGGGCGAGCGTATATCGCCCTCCCGCTCGTACAGCGGAGCGCGGCGCGCGGTCAGATTTTTGTCGCCGTTACGCGCGGCGACCTCGGAAAATTTCTTTTTTTGCACGGTCAGATCCTCCCGTCAGGGGTATGCACAGACATTATAACGCCCGAACGCGCTTTTTGCAACAGTCGGCGGCAAATTGTCTACATATATTGACAAACGCGGCGGGCGGGTGATAAACTTTATCCGTCGGGGGAATTACTATGGCAGAGTGCGACAGACTACAACTTTTCAAAAAGAGTAAATCGGCGGCGACCGAGCGGCAGAGATTGGAGATATTGCTCGCTAACCTGCTGCCCGAAAATGCGGCGGCTGCGGCAGCGGAAAGGCTTGCCGAATGTTTCCCCTCGCTCGACGCGCTGCTGACCGCGCCCGCCGCGGAGGTGCTCGCCGTCGAGGGAGTGCCGCGCCGCGCGGCGCAGTACCTCATCTGCATAGGCAGGTGCCGACAAGTCGCCGACAACTTCTGCGGAAACGCCCCGCCGCTGACGCGCGAGGGCTTTGCGCAATTTGCCGCGCAGAGGCTTAAAGGGCGCGACAACGAATGCGGAGAAATTTTCCTCGTCGGCAGGTCGGGCAAAATACTCAAAAGCCGCCCGTTCACCTCGGCTAATATACAGTTCGTACGCCTGAACGCCGCCGACCTTTTCACCCTCATCTCGGACATAGACTGCCGCGGGGCGTACCTCGCGCACAACCACATAAATTGCCCCGCCCTGCCCTCCGCCGAGGACGACGAGTTCACCAGAAAGCTTAAAGCCGTCTGCGCCAAGTGCGGCATACGCCTTTTCGACCACTCGATAGTCAACAACTTCGGCGAACATTTCAGCTACGCCCTCTCGGGGCGGCTGGAAAAGCTGTGAAATAGCCGCACCCTCCTACGATCGGGCGGCATATATCCCGCAACTAACGGCATTTTTGCGTACCTTTATTGCTCCGCCCCGCCGACGATTGGGCGGCATATATCCCGCAATTAACGGCGTTCTGCCTGCATATACGGCAAGCGGGCGGCGATTTTTCCCCGAAAAATCGCCGCCCGCGTTTATTTTTATGATTGCCCCCGCACTATGCCGCGTTCAACGCGCTTTAAAATTGCTTTTTCCCGTATATCCGCACCGAAATAAAGTACGAGAGGACGACCGCCGCCAGCGACAGCGGAATGGCCGCGGCGGTAAAAATTTCGGGGGTTATGCCCCATTTTTCGGGCACGAACATAAGCGCGAATATGAGCGCGACGACGCTTATCGCCATCGCGGCAATCATATATACCCTGCCCTTTTCCGTGCCGAACTTTATGACTACGGGCAGGGCGACGGCGAGCACTATGAGCTGCATGCACACGGGCAGAATATAGTCGAGCCAGTCGCAATATTCCCTTATGAGTATAAACGCGACGAGATAAGCCGCGTCGCTGAGCACGGCGAAAATAAGACCTAATATATACTTCTCGCCGACTATCGCGTACCTGCCCGTACCGCTTGCGGCGACAAACTTATTCCACCCGTCCTTTTCCTCGTAGGCGTATGCCGTAATGACGAGGCTCACCCCGACGAGTATGCCGATAGTCGCCCCGAATGCCGAGTTGCGGACGAATACGCTGATCGCGCAGAAAAGCACTATCATTGCGATATACCAGACAATCTGCTTGCGCAGGTTATAAAAATCTTTGATGAGAAGCCCCGTCATAGCGTTACCCCCTTGGAATAAAAGAGCATAATGTCGTCCAGCCGCGCGGGGCGCATATCGAACCCTTCGGGCATACCCTCGCGCAGGGCGAGAAGTTCGGTGCGGTACTCCCTTTGAAGCACCCTGACGACCGCCGACTTGTCAAGTTCGTCCAGAATTTTTTTATCGACGCTGTACACGCCGAATTTTTCTAAAAGTTCGTCCTTGGGCTGACTGAAAAGCACCTTGCCCTCGTGTACGTACACGATATAGTCGCACAGCTTTTCGAGATCGGAAGTTATGTGCGAGGAGATGAGCGCCGCCCTGTCGTCGCCCGACACATAGTCGTAGATCATTCCCAAAATCTCATCCCGCACGACGGGATCGAGCCCGCTCGTCGGCTCGTCGAGGATGAGAAGCTTGCTTTCGTAAGAGAGCGCGACGGCGATTGCCGCCTTCATCTTCATGCCCTTAGAAAATTCCTTAATCGGCTGATTTTCGGGCAGGGCGAGCGAGGAGATAAGGCGTTTATACCGCCCTTCGTCCCATTTGCGGTACATATTTTTCAGCACCGAGCCGAGCATTTTAAGCGACAGTTCGTCGGGCAGCCCCGTGTCGTCGAGCACGAAGGCTATCTGCTGCCGCTCCTCCCGCGTCAGCCGCTCTATGTCCTTACCGTCAAAGAGTATGTTGCCGCCGTCGGGGCGGACTATGCCGAGTATGCTCTTTATTATCGTGCTCTTGCCCGCGCCGTTTTCGCCGATAAGCCCGACGACCGAGCCGCACGGCACGGCAAAGCTCGCCTCAGCTTTGAAATCGCCGTAAGTTTTTACCAAAGAATTTATCTCTAATTTATTCACGCTTAACCTCCGCTCAGAAGCCGCCGCACAGCGCGGCAAATCTCTGGTCAGTTATTTTCTTCTTTATTCTGCCCGTCCGCGCCGCTCTGCCCGACCGCGCCGCAGCCTGCCGCGAACGCCTCCGCCGAAAGTGCGGCAAACTCCCCCTCGGCGAGGTTGCACCGACGGGCGAGCAACGCCGCCGCCGCGAGGTTCTGTCTAAGTTCTGCAAGATTTTTTTCGCGCACGAAATCGGCGTTGCGTTCGGCGACGAAACTGCCCTTGCCGACTACCGAATATATATATCCGTCGCGTTCGAGGTCGGCATAGGCGCGCGAGGTAGTAATGACGCTTATCCTCAGATCTTTCGCCAGCCCGCGTATGGTGGGCAGCGGTTCGCCGCCTTTAAGCGTGCCGTCAAGTATCATCGTCTTTATTCTGTCGTAAATCTGCTCGTAAAGCGCCTTGCCGCTGGCGTTGGAAAGGTAAATATTCATCTTCCGCTCCTCAATTGTACATATTGATTATATACAATATTACACCGTTTGTCAAGCGAAAGATAAAATTTTATTTCGGGGCATTGCGCACGGGGCGGGCGGGTGGTATAATGTAGGGGCAAAACAATGCGGCGGGGAGGCAGAATATGACGCGCGAACAGCTTAAAGCGCATATAGAAGAAGTGTACGGCGTGCAGGCGGAACAGCCGTGGAAGGACGATCCGACGGACGAGGTATTCCGCCGCCCCGACAGCCGGAAGTGGTTCGGGCTGATTATGCAGATACCCGAAAGATACGTGCGGCAGGGCGACAAGATTATTACCGCGCTCAACGTCAAGTGCGAGCCGTTCATGGTCGCGGGGCTCGTGCGGGACGAGGGAATTTACCCCGCCTACCACATGAACAAGACGCATTGGATAACCGTCGACCTCGCCTCCGTGCCCGACGAGAAGATCAAGGTGCTCATAGACGTCAGCTATAATCTCGTCGCGCCCAAAAGACGGCGCACCCCCTCCGAAGCGGAATAAAGCCGCATTGCTTGGGCAACCGTAAACACCAGCAACGGCGATTAACCCGCCCGCAACGGCGATTAAAGCCGCCTGAGCCGAGGACGGCGCAGACGCGGCGCAAGCATGCATTATTCACATAGAAATTATCAGGGCGCGGCGGCAATATTGCCGCCGCGCCCGTCATCTGCCGACAAAAGGCAAGCCGCCCGCGCTTACGTAAGCGCGGGCGGCGTTAATATTATTTCGGGTTATTTCTTTTTATGTTGAATTATGCTTTTTTATGCGGCAATATTGGTAATCGTTCCCTTTGCAAGGTCTATTTCAAACACCGCGGTGGGATCGTCATAATTTTCGTTGGTCACCCAGAGCGCCGTCTTGTCGGTCAGGTTGTAGACCACGCTGTGAACGGTACAGCCGTTGCCGTCGTCGTTGTCCCAATCTCTGCGGCCGACTATTTCAAGTATGTCCATAGCCGCGTCGACGTCGGACAGAATACCGTCCGTCTTTGCCAGCTCCTCATAAATTCTGTCGTATCTGTCCAGCCCCGCCTTCTCCGCGTCGTCCTCGTAATAGTCGGGTTGAAGCACGAAGTTGGTTATCCACTGGAAATCGCTTGCGCCCTCGCGCTCGCCTATGTGCGCGTCATCGTCGTTATAGATGACTTTGAGCGTACGCGCAGAGCCGTCGTTGTCCGTCTTGTCCGTGCCGTTGGTCCACTCTAAAATGGCGCTCTTGCCCGTCGCGTCGGCAACCATATAGTGATAGGAAGTCTGCGCAGAGTCGTGCAGGTCGTACTGCTCGACGAGCTCTACCGCCTCCTCCACGCTGGACGCATAGTCGAGTATGAGGCGAAGCATAGTCGTCGAGGTCAGGTCGGGCTTGTCGGTGTCGACGTCGGTGGCAACCGTCTCGCCGCCGCCCTGATAGGTCATGTATATGCCGCAGCTTACGCCCGCGTCGTTCATTCCGTCGAGGGGCGCAAAGGGCGCGGCAAGGCAGGTGACCTTATCCATAAAGCCCTCGACGTCCTTTTCCTGATCAATGCCGAGGAATTGCAGATCGACGGTCGAAACGGTGGCGTGTCTGCCGTTGCCCGCGTCGGTGAATACTATGCAGGTATTCGTCTTGTCGAAGTCATAGTTGCGCGCGAACAGCCTGTCGCCGTCGTCGGTTGCAGCGGTGAAGGACGAGCAGGCTATCTCCGACTCTTTAAGTCCCATGTCGATGAGCCCCTTGGTTATGTGGTCGGTGATGAAGGAAATGAGTTCGCCGTCGCTCTTGCAGCCGCCGACTTCGAGATATTCGTCGAAGTAGAAGCCGCCCTTGACGGTCATGGTGTAGACCGAGCCGTCATTATGCGCGTCGTTGCGGTCGCGGAGTTTCTTCATGCTTGCAACCGTGGAAATTTCGTTGCCCCATACGCAGCCGACGATTATGCCGAGCGCCGCCACGATGATGATTACAACCGCGACGACGATAGCGACTATCTTCTGCCACAGCTTCATCCTGCCCTTTGTCTTTGTTTCAGTCATTTAAAATTGCTCTCCTGTCTGTTTGAGAGAACGGGAATGAGCAACTATTTTATCGACTATCCGCACGAAAACCTGCGCGTCTGGCTCGCCTATCACGCTTATTATCGCCCGCGCGAGTTCGAGCGACTGTCCGTGCACGTTGAGATATTCCTCCATGCGGTCGGGAACGATAGCCACGTTGACGGCGCGCTTGTCGTCGTCGCAGTATTGCCTTTCGACAAAGCCCTTTTCTTCCAGCGCGGTGACCGTGCGGTTGGCAAGCGATTTGAGCATGCGCGTATCCGAAACTATGCGCGAAAACGGCAGAACGCCGCTTCCCGTCCTCTTGTACTCGTCGTACAGAAAGAGCATGAC
The DNA here is from genome assembly GCA_944327625.1 of uncultured Clostridia bacterium. Taxonomy (GTDB): domain Bacteria; phylum Bacillota; class Clostridia; order Christensenellales; family Borkfalkiaceae; genus Coproplasma. The sequence continues at coordinate 11,241 of CALVHL010000014.1, read as the reverse complement.
GATCGCCTCGTTATACGCAAGTCCGCTGGTTATTCTGCCGTTTTTTATCACGGCAGTCAGCCGCACCCACGCAAGAATGAGTTTCTCGTCGAGCATTTCGCCGTCCGCTACCGCGTCGGCGGCGTCGATTTTTTTGTCAGTCATACAGCCCGCCCTCCTTAAATTATTTGTTCACTTTGTGAACGATATTTATTTTATAGCCGACAGGCGGCAATGTCAAGCAAATTTATACACAAAATTGAGCGGGCGGGAAGCCGCGGCGAACGCGGCGTTTTTCCCGCCCGTTTTTCCGCCGTAAATACTGACCTTGAATACAGACCTTTCAGGCGGCGAAAATTGTCATAAAGTTCCACATGAAACATTTGTGCGGGGCATATTGCCGCCCCAATTTTCGTTTTTTTGCGTTTTTCGGTAAAAATCTTCCCGAAATGCGGCAGAATTTTTACCGCCGCAAGCCGCTACCCCAAAATCGTTGCGTTATCGTTGGCGGCTGTCACACCGCCCGCAAAACAGGCGTGTTTCGCGCAATGCGGAAGCCAAACCACTCGTTAAATAGGTTTCACGCAATGCGGCGACTACTCCCCTCACCTAAATCGAGGTTGCCGTTGGCGAGTATTAAACTTCACTAAGTCGGGGTTGCCGTCTGGCGGCGGTCAAGCCGCCCGCAAAATAAGCAACTCCGCCGCCGAGCGAAGCGGGTTAAGCGTCAGCGAATAAAGGAGATGAGGCGGGAGATGTCGAAGCTGCGCACGACCTCCTGCCCGCCCTTTGCGGTATAGAAGTCGGAGAATACCACGTCAGCCTGCTCGGGATTGGCGACGAGCGTGCCGCGGCAGGCGAGCAGGTCGTACATGCTCCATTCTTCGAGCGGTTGAGGCGAGAGGTACAGCCCTATAGCGTTGAGCGCGCCCTTATCGACGACGGCGCGCGACGAGGCGAGGACAGTGTTGAGCACTACACATTCCCGCGTGACAAAATCGACAGCAAAAGCAATAAACATTCTGCTGTCGCCGACGATATGTACCTTCATTGCGATATTGTCGGGCGCCCACGCCTGCGTTCTGAGGTCGTTTTTATCCTGATAGCCGCAGTAGATAGCGCCGCGGTCGAGATCGTCGTAATAGCCGTTGACGCAGACGACCGCCGTGCGGACCTTGCGCTTTTCCAGCCCGTCGCAGGACATATCGATATATTCCGCCCCATCAGAGCCGCGCGCGTCGCCCGAAGCCGCGAGGTCGTCGCCGAACGGCTTTTTTGCATAGTTGAACCAGCCGAATTCCACGCTCTTGCCCTCGTCGTCGACGAGTACCACCGAAAGGTCGATGTCGAAAGCGTCGTTCCAATAGCAGAACACGCGCACGTTTTCGCCCTTGAGCGGTATTCTCGTGCCGCAGGGCGCAACGCCTATGCCCTTGCCCGACGAGGAAGTGTTTACGGGCACGAATACCTTTCTGAACGCGGGCGAGAGGTATATTTTGCCGAGCGGCTCCTTTGCCGAATAGTACAGCACAAGCCGCGCGTGCAGATATTTTTTTACCTTGCGCCGCACCGCGTCGCTCAGTCGGCTGTGCCTTACGGCTACCTCGCGCTCGGTTTCAGTATGCCATACGAGCCTTCCCTTCGATACAAACGCGAAAGTGCGCGCGCCGCTGTCGGGAATGCTCATACGCCAGAGCGTCTGCATTATGCTTATCGCCGTCGCATTCTCGGTTGCCGCCGCAAGAATGAGCCCCGTCTCGCTCTCGTCCGCGCGGGAGAGAAGCCACCTCAAACTGCGCATGGCGAGCGAGCCCTTGTCTTTAAGATATTCCGCCGCGCCGACGACGTCGCCCGCATCCACGAGGCGCTGCGCCGCGGCGTAGGGGCTTGCAGAATTGTCCGTCTTCTTGACGGGCGCTTTGCATTTTTTGATGATGGCATTGAAATATTTGGCCTGCCGCTTGCTCATCGGGCAGGGGCGGGCGGCGCTCGCCGCAAGGTGCAGAAGCTGCCTTTCGTCCTTGGAAAATTTCAGTTCTGCCCTTTCGCCGACGAGATTTATGCTCAGCTTTACGACGTCTTTATAGTCGAGCATTTCCCCGTAGCGCTTATTCCGCGTCCTCGCGAGCATTTCGGCGGCGTTGTCCGCGCAGCAGATAAACCTGCCGTCGTACAGACCGCCCTCGGCGAGCTGTTCAAATTCGCCCCTCTCGTCATACGACCACGGGCGGGTATAGGCGCAGTATTCGGCGGCAATTCTGCCGAGCGCCTCCCCCGTCTGTTCGCGGGTGAGCATAGTGAGTTTTCTTACGCACTTTTCCTCGCCCTTAGGATAGCCCTGCGTCTTTTCAAAGAGCGGAATACGCCCGAAAGTTTCGGGATCGTCAGAGGTTTCGCCCTCGCAGGCGACGCGCCAATAGGAGACGAGCTGTTCGGTGAGCAGTTCGCCGCAGGTGAAATTGCGGGTGTCCTGCGGGTTGGCGTAGAAGGACGCAGGCACGTTGAGATTGAAATATTCCCCGACGGCGGCGACGGCGGACGGCGTCAGAAGTGCGGGCTTGTCGACGACTACGCCCGCGCCGTTCCAGAGTTTTGCGGCGAAATATGCCGCGTTTGCGTCGGGCGCGTCGGGAGGTTCGGGCAGCATGCCGCGCGGTATGAGAATTGCGGCGCAATCAAAATAATTCATATAATTACCCCCGTATACAAAAAAAGTAAGTATGCCGGCCGGTCTGAACCTTCCAAAAGTGAAATAAGATCCGGCTCCGATACTTACGCATATATTATACGCCATTTTGCGCGGTTTGTCAATAGCCGTCCCGCAAAAATGTGCTACGTATTGCATTTCCGCGCAAAAAGTGGTATAATATCCTAAAAATAACCGCGCATTGCGCGATGAAACGAGGTGCAAAATATGGATACGCTTGAAGTTTTGAAGACGAGAAGAAGCATAAGGAAATTCCGCCCCGACGCCGTCGACGAGGAAGTGTTGGCGCGCATTTTAGAGGCGGGCGAATACGCCCCGACGGGCATGGGCGCACAGAGCCCGATAATAATAGCCGTGACCAACCGCGAACTGCGCGACAGAATTGCCGCCGAGAACGCCGAAATCTGCGGCCGCCCCGGCACCGATCCCTTCTACGGCGCGCCCGTCATTCTGCTCGTCGCCGCCGAGAACCGCCCGACCGCCGTCTATGACGGCAGCTGCGTGATAGCCAACCTGATGAACGCGGCGTGGGCGCTGGGCGTGGGCTCGTGCTGGATACACCGCGCCAAGGAGGAGCTGGAACTCCCCTTCGGCAGACAGCTGCTTAAAGACCTCGGCATTGAGGGCGACTATATCGGCGTGGGGCACGTCGCGCTGGGCTATGTCGACGGACAGCCGCCCCTGCCCAAACCGCGCAAGGCTAATTGGGTTTACCGCGTAAAATAAGCGCAAGCCCGCGATTTTTACGATTTGAGGGCATAGTATGCCGCGACTATTGCGCATACTCTCCCGCCTCCGCCGCCGTCAATCGGCGGCGGAGGCGCTTAAAAAACGACGAAAGGGCGGGCAGGTTTTAAGGTCGGTTACAGGTTGAGGCGGTAAAATATACCCGAACACACTTCAAAGGAGCGAACAGACGATGAGATTATTGCTTGCCGAGGACGAGCGCAGCCTTTCAAAGGCGTTGACCGCCATTCTGGAATACAATCATTTTTCGGTAGACGCGGTCTACGACGGCGCGGACGCGCTGGACTACCTTATGAACGGCAACTATGACGGGGCAATACTCGACATAATGATGCCAAAAATGGACGGCATAAGCGTCCTTAAAGAGTTCCGCAAGACGAACAGGACTTTGCCCGTGCTGCTGCTTACCGCAAAGAACGAGGTCGAGGACAGGGTTACGGGGCTGGACTGCGGCGCGGACGACTACCTCGGCAAGCCGTTCGACACCAAGGAGCTGCTGGCGCGCATACGCGCAATGCTCAGGCGGCGGGGGGATATTTCCGAAAATATCCTGACTTTTGCCGACATTACGCTCAACCGAATGACCTTCGAGCTGGCTGCGCCCAAGGGCAGCGTCCGCCTGGGCAGCAAGGAATTTCAGCTTTTGGAAATGCTGATGTCCTCGCCCGGCAGGGTTATCTCATCCGAACAGTTCATGGAAAAGATATGGGGCTTTGACAGCGAGGCGGAAATAAACGTCGTGTGGACTTACGTTTCATTCCTCCGCAAGAAGCTTGCCGCCGTCGGCGCCTCCGCAAACATAAGGGCTATTCGCAATTCGGGCTATGTATTGGAGGCCGACGATGCTGAAAAAGGTTCGTAAAAAGTTCATAATCGTCGCCGTCACTTCGGTGCTCTTGGTGCTCTTTTGTATTCTCGGCACGATCAACCTCGTCAACTATATAGGCGTGACCAGAAACGCCGACGAGCTCATCGACATACTCAAAGAGGGCGGCGGCGGGTTCGGCGTGCCGCCGTTCCCCAACTTTTCGCCCGAAACGCCCTATTCCACCCGCTATTTCACCGTCACTATGTCGGATACGGGCTACGTCGTCGACATGAACCTCAACCGCATAGCCTCGGTGTCCGTCGAGGACGCAGTCGCCTGCGCGTCAGAGCTGTTTTCGGCGAACAGGACGGGCGGGTTTTACGGCAATTTCAGGTACGGCACAATGTCGCTGCGCGGCGATAATACAATGTATATATTCGTCGACTGCTCCGCAGAGCTGAGCAACTTCCGCGATTTCCTGTTCGCAAGTCTGGGAATAGGCATTGCGGGCGTCGCGGTAGTCTTCATACTCATTCTCATCTTCTCGGGCAGGATAATGAAGCCCGTCGCCGAGAGCTACCGCAAGCAGAAGCAGTTTATCACCGACGCGGGGCACGAGATAAAGACGCCGCTGACGATAATAGGCGCAAATACCGAGGTCATAGAGATGCAGTCGGGCGAGAGCGAATGGACCAAGGGCATAAAGGAACAGATTGCCCGCCTGACCTCGCTGACCGAAAAGCTCATCTTCCTCGCGCGAATGGAAGAACAGAGCAAGATAATAATGTTCGAGTTCAGCCTGTCCGACGCGGTAAGGGAGAGCGTGCAGCCGTTCGCCGCAGTCGCGGCGGCAAACGGCGTAACGCTTAAAGCCGAAGTTCAGGACGGCGTGTCGTATACGGGCAACGAGGAAATGCTCAGGCGGCTTGTCGCCCTGCTTGTCGACAACGCCCTCAAATACACCGACGGCGGCGAGATAGGTATAACGCTCCGCGCCGAGGGCAACAGGAAAATAATAGAGACGCGCAACCGCGCATCGTATATAGAGGACGGCGACCTCTCGCCGCTGTTCGGCAGATTTACGCGCGGCGACGCCTCCCGCAATTCGGGAACGGGCGGGCACGGCATAGGACTGTCGGTGGTGAGCGCGATAGTCGAAGCGCACAAGGGCAAATTAAAGGCGGAATGTAAGGACGGCACAGCGATATTCACGATAATTCTTTAATCCGCACACGAAATTTTTATGAGAACGCATCGGAAAACCCGATGCGTTTTTAGTTTGTTTAAGGTTCGGGTGCTAAAATTGCGGTATGAAAATCAATCACGGGAGATTTTTTATTATGAATAAACCTGTAAAAGTATTACTCATTCCGCTTATGACCGCGCTGATTGCGACGACGACCGTCGCGGCGGGCTGTACGACGACCTCCGACGACCAGGCGCAGAGATATATCGTCTCGATAGATCAGACGGACACCGACGGCTTGCAGGACATATACACCATAACCTATTCCGACGGCACGACGAGCACCTTCACCGTCACAAACGGCGAGGACGGCAAGGACGGCGAGGACGCCTCGATTGAGGACATATACGAACAGTACAAACTGACCACGGGCAACGAGGATATGACCTTTGAAGATTTCCTCTCGCAATACCTCTCCTACGGCGGCAGTTCGTCGACGCTGGCAATACAGAAAAATCTGTCGTCGGTCATGAAGATCTACACCGAATTCGTCGTGTCGGAGTACTTCTCCCTCCGCCCGGGAATGACGCAAACGGTATCGGATACGGCGCTCTATACGGGCTCTGCCGTAATATACGACATGGACAGGTCGGAGGACGGATATACCTATATAGTGACCAACTATCACGTCGTCTACCTCGAAGACGCCAACGCGACCTACAACGGCGGCACGAAGACGGCGCGCAAGATATACGGCTATATGTACGGCAGCGAGGATGAGCCCGCCACCGCCATAGACGAGACGACGAATACCGCCGAAAAGGACGAGAACGGCTATACCGTCTACGACTACGGCGAGTATGCCATACCGCTCGAATACATCGGCGGTTCGGTTACGGCGGACATAGCCGTGCTACGGGCTAAGACGAGCGATATTCTGGCGATCTCGCCCGACGCGACGGACGTAACGCTTGCCGACGGCTATCACGTCGGAGAGGCGGCGATAGCCATAGGCAACCCCGAATCCTTGGGCATAAGCGTCACCGAGGGAATAATAAGCGTCATAGACGACTATATTTCGCTCAATATCGACGGCACAGCCCGCTCCTACCGCTCGATAAGGATTGACACCGCGCTCTATTCGGGCAACTCTGGCGGCGGGCTGTTCAACGCCGACGGCGAACTCATCGGCATAACCAACGCGGGCAACACCTCGGACGAGAACATAAACTATGCCGTGCCGCTCGAAATAGTCACGGGCACGGCGGACAATATCATATACCGCTACGAACAGGGCGACGACGCGGGCTGTGCGTATAAGATTGTCTGCGGAATAACCGTCGACACCAAAAATTCCCGCTATGTCTACGACAGTTCGACGGGCTACGGCAAGATCTACGAGGACGTCGTCATAAAGACGGTCGAGAGCGGCTCTATCGCCGAGGCGGCGGGGCTTGTTTCGGGCGATATTTTAGAAGCCATAGTCGTCAACGGCGAGGAGCGGGAAATTGCGCGAAGCTATGACATATCCGACATAATTCTCACCCTGCGCGACGGCGACGAGATAGGCTTTATCGTAACGCGCGGCGGCGAAAGGGTACAATCTTCCTCCCGCACGCTGACGGCGGCGGACTTTGTGGCGATTGCGTAAATTCAAGGAGATAAAATGAGGACAAAGAAAGTTTTAATTGCGGCGCTGGCACTCTCGGCGGTAATGCTCGCGGGCTGTTCGTCGGCGTCGTCATTCGTAAACCCGGGAGATTATCTCGGCGGCGGGGGCACGGCGAGCTCCACGCCCGAGGCGAGCGACAGCGGATATTCCGCCGAAATATCGGGGGCTATTGCGGGCGGCGCGGCATATTCCGACGAAACGGAAATACCCGAGGGCGCAATAAAAATATCCGAAGAACTTGGCAACCTGACGATTTCAGAGGCGGGCGCATACTACACCGAGGGCGAGATTGCCGACAAGATAGAGATTGCCGCCGAGGGCGTGACGCTCTACCTAAAAGACGCAACGCTCAAAAACGGCAAGAAGGTCATAGACTGCGCCTGCGGGCTGACGATTACCCTCATCGGGCAGAACGAGATAACCAACACTAATACCTCCGACGCCAAAAACGCCGTCGACGTCAGCGGCGATCTCATAATAAACGGCAGCGGCTCGCTTGAAATAAGCTCAGTCAAGAACGGCATCAAGGCAAATTCGATAAGCGTAGTCGGCGCGACGCTCGACGTTACCGCCGAGGGCGACGGACTGCACGCCGAAGTCGGGCTGTACGACGACGCGCTCCACTCCAACGGCAAACTGCTGATAGAGGGCGGTACGATTACACTCAGTTCGGGGGACGATGCCGTCCACTCTGACGAACTGTTGCAGATAAACGGCGGCGAAATGCTCATAAATAAGTGCTACGAGGGCATAGAGTCGGCAAAGGTGGAGATTTCAGGGGGGAGAACGGAGGTAAATTCTTACGAGGACGGCATTAACGCCGCAGATGGCACGCGCACCGCCGTCAACGTATCCAACGACAACTGCCACATCATCATTTCGGGCGGATATATCTCCGTAAACTGCATAGGTTCCGAGGGGGACGGCATCGATTCCAACGGCACTATACTCATCTCGGGCGGCGAGACTTACGTCGCGGGCTCGTCCAATAACTCGGACGCCGCGCTCGACGCCGACGGCGGCATAGTCATAGACGGCGGGTACGTGTTCGCCGCGGGCTCGCTTGGAATGGTCGAAACGCCTGCGACCAACTCGGCGCAGTACTGCGTGTCGTTCGCGAGAAGTCAGTCGATTTCGGCGGGCACTACGCTCTACCTCTGCGACGCGGACGGAAATATAATAATGTATTTCACCGCGCCGAGAAGCTGTCAGTCGGTCATACTCTCCTGCCCCGAATTTGTAAGCGGAGAGAGCTATTCTATCTACGGCGGCGACAGCCTGCTCTCCTCGTTTACCATATCTTCGACGATAACGACGGTCGGCTCCGCTTCCTCGATAGGCAACCCCGGCGGAATGCCCTCGGGCGGCGACCACTTCGGCAATATCCCCGGCAACACCCCAGGCTTCGGCAGAAGATAATCATAAACTAATTGCCGCGCGCGCACTGTCCTGCTCACTCTGACCTGCCCCGCCCGCTCGCACTGACCTGCCTCCCTCTCTCACCGATTGCCCCGCATATATGCGGCAGTTAAGAGGGTTTTGAGGGGTTATAAAGCCAACTTTAAGACAGACAAACGCGGGTTTTCGACGGGCGGAACGGCGGAATGAAAAATTAAATATTACACAGACCACAACTAATTCCTCTATAATTAAATTAAGGAAGCGGGCGGACTTTTTTAAGTCCGCCCGCTTCCCCGTTTTATCTGAAATTAAAAATAGTTTACCGCCCCCGCTTTGACGCTTTCGGCGTTATGCTTCCCGCCCGCCGTGCGGGCAAAAAACCTCGCCTGAAAATACGGACGTAATCACCTTTGCCCGTCTGTCCGTTCGGCTGAACTTTCCAGAAAATTCAAGATTTTTTCAAGCCCGTTCTGCCTGCAAAAATCGCAGAGCAGAGAGAGATTTTTGGGCGTATACTTTATCTGCCCGGGGAATTGCCCTCCCCTTCTGTTCTCGCCGCCGTTTTTCGCCCGCTGACTTTCGGCGGTATAAAAGACTATCCATTTTTTATAAAAATCGCTCATCGGCGAACGGTAAGTCGGCAAATTCTCTACCGCAATGTCAGTCACTTCGCCCCACCTTATGAACCTGACTTTCCAAAAGGCTATATGAAAGGCTATGCCCTCCTCGCTAAGGTACGCAATCTGATAACTTGCCGCGATGCCGACGAGGGAAATTATGAAGATCATGCAGACTATGCAGCCGCAACCTATCTGAGCCGCAAACGTTGACTAGGGCAGAAAGTGCAGATATATGGTCATTCCTATGCCGCCCGCAAACAGCAGTAACAATATTATCTGACTGTAAGCGTATTCAACGAATAATTTTACCCGTTTTTTGTCTTTTTGCATATCGCACCTCGCCCGACGGCAAATATTCACTTGCCGCCTTTTCCCTGCTCGCGCCGCTCGGTTTTACCTTCAATAATTGCCCGCCCCTCTGTCGTCCCCTCCGTCAACAAGGCAACAAAAATTTTGGGGGAGCAAGGCAAATAATATATGGTAACACTCGCCCGCGTCTATGACCTGCTTGCGGACGAAAGCTTGCCGATAAAGCGGATATCGCCTTTATATTCACTCATACGAATTACCCCCGCGATTATTTTAATCGGTTTTGCCTGCTGTCCGCGCGCAAAACAGTCGCCGTATGATGAAGCGAACGGTCAAATTTCACAAATATACTATCACACCCCGACGATAAAATCAAGACCGACTGCAAGTTTTTTGTCTTTCCCGCCCGACTTACTTCCCCCGACTTACTTCCCCCGTCTTTGCCGCGGCTGTCGCACTGACCTGCCGCCGAAGGGAAAACGGCGCGCACTTGACAAAATGCGAGGTTTAGTATAATATTTTATCTGCAAGGGCGGCGCTTGCCGCCCCTCATAAAAAGCTGCGGCACAACCGCACGCGAAGGAATTATTCAATTATGAATATGGAAAACATACTCATGGCTTGCTGTATGCTGTTTACCTGCATTATATCCCTGCTCGGCGGGAACAACTGCGCAGGCGGCGTCAATGAAGATCTTGAAATAATCAAACCGACAGCGCGCAAGGTCAGACTTTCGGACAAGGCAAAATATTTTATCCCTCAATGGTGCAAGGTAGCCTGGCGCGATCCCGACGGCTCATTCAAGAAAAACGAAGCGTTTTTGCTTACCGTAGTGCTGGCAATATGCAACTATGTATTTCACCTGCTCTGTTTCATAGCCACGATAATATTGTTCGTGCTCTCCCCTTCGGACCTCATCTGGATGTTATTGCCGATCGCGTGCGCCCTGATTGCGGGTACGATAATAACCTGCGTATTTGAATTTCTGAAGACCAAAGCAGAGGATAAAAATTTCGGGCGGATAGAGAAAAACTTTACGATAACAGAGAAAGCAGAAAGCAACCGAGCCGAAGCGGCTGAAAGCGCGACAAATACGGACAGGAGCGAATGACTTAAAAGCCGCCGCGTAAAGCGCACTTCGGCAATGCGCCGCCCGCTCTTTAAAAAATTATCCTGCGCCGCTACGCAGTCCGCCTTTGACCTGATACACAAAGACAGCCAACCCCGTCATCGGGGTTGGCTGTCTTTGGTGCACCTGTAAGGAGCGGCAAAAGGGCTAAATTTAGTTTACAAACCCGTCAAACCCCTCTTTGCCGCGACGGAATAGCATAAGCCCGCCGAGACCACCACTCCGTAAAAACCCGCTTCTCTTTCCCGAGGCGGGCGTTGCGTCATTGATTTTCAAATCAATGACGCGCGGCAACACAAAGGGCTGCCCCAAAACGGGACAGCCCTTTGCGTTGGTGCACCTGTAAGGAGCGGCAAAAAGGCTAAATTTAGTTTACAAAACCGCTAAACCCCTCTTTGCCGCGACGGAATAGCATAAGCCCGCCGAGACTACCACTCCGTAAAAACCTGCTTCTCTTTCCCGAGGTGGGCGTTGCGTCATTGATTCTCAAATCAATGACGCGCGGCAACACAAAGGGCTGCCCCAAAACGGGACAGCCCTCTGTGTTGGTGCACCTGTAAGGAGCGGCAAAAGGGCTAAATTTAGTTTACAAAAACGCTAAACCCGTCTTTGCCGCGACGGAATAGCATAAGCCCGCCGAGACTACCACTCCGTAAAAACCTGCTTCTCTTTCCCGAGGTGGG
>CALVHL010000013.1 GCA_944327625.1 uncultured Clostridia bacterium | reverse complement strand
ACTTTGTGTTAAATTTCTTTTCTCTTGACATAAAAATATGCACCTCCAAAAGTGTCCAACTTTTGGGGTGCATATCAATGTGCCGTCGCCTTTATTTTGCTTTAAAATTTTTATCAGTACGCCCTTGCGAAGTACACGGTGTGCTTTGCCTTTTTGCCGCAGACCGCGCAGGTTTCGTGTTCGAGCTTTTCGGCGTAAACCCTCGCGGACGCCGCCGTCGTCTCCTTAATCTTATCCTCGCACTCCCTGCAGCCGCACCAGCCAGCCTTGACGAAGTTGCCGCCCTCTACGCCTGCAAGTATGCCGTCGAGGTCGTTTGCAGAAACTATGCGCTCGTCGCGCCTTACGCGCGCGCTCTCCAACATATTTGCCTGAATGTCGGCGAGGAGCGAAGTTACCGTTGCGGCAATGCCCGCGCGGGGAGTTTCGCCCTTTTCGCACTTATCCCTGCGGAACAATACCACGTTGCCCGCTTCGAGATCTCTCGGGCCGACCTCCACCCTTACGGGTACGCCCTTCATCTCCCATTCGTTGAACTTCCAGCCGGGGGAGTTGTCGGAATTATCCAGAACAACCCTTACGCCCGCCGCCTCGAGCTCCGTCTTGATCTCGGCGCAGGCCTCCAGAACGCCACCCTTCTTTGCGGCGATGGGTACGATTACCGCCTGAACGGGCGCAACCTTGGGAGGAAGCACCAGCCCCCTCGCGTCGCCGTGAGCCATTATTATCGCGCCGATGAGACGGGTGGAAACGCCCCAGCTCGTCGTGTAGCCGTATTTCTGAACGCCGTCCTTGTCGAGGAACTTTATGTCGAACGCCTTGGAGAAGTTCTGACCGAGGTAGTGCGAAGTGCCTGCCTGCAAGCTCTTTCCGTCCTTCATCATGGCTTCCATGCCGTAGGTTGCGACCGCGCCCGCAAACTTCTCCTTCTCGGTCTTTTTGCCGCATATAACGGGGATTGCCAGCACGTTTTCGGCAAACTCCTTATATACGCCGAGCATCTTCATCGTCTCCTCCTCTGCCTCCTCCTCGGTGGCGTGGACGGTGTGACCTTCCTGCCAGAGGAATTCGGAAGTGCGGAGGAAAGGACGCGTCGTCTTTTCCCAGCGCATTACGTTTGCCCACTGGTTGATGAGTATGGGCAGATCCCTGTACGACTGTAACCACTTGGAATACATATTGCCTATAATCGTCTCGGATGTGGGACGAATGGCAAGCGGTTCGGCAAGTTCTTCGCCGCCCGCGTGGGTGACGACCGCCACTTCGGGAGCAAAGCCCTCGACGTGCTCCGCCTCCTTGGTGAAGAAGCTCATGGGGATGAGCAGGGGGAAATATGCGTTGGAATGTCCCGTCGCCTTGAAGCGCGCGTCAAGCTCCTTCTGAATGTTCTCCCATATCGCATAGCCGTAGGGACGGATGACCATAGTGCCCTTGACCGGACCATAGTCTACAAGCTGCGTCTTTTTGACGACGTCGGTATACCACTGCGGAAAGTCGGTCTCGATATCCGCAAGATTTTCTACAAAAGTTTCCTTTGCCATAATCTGCCCTTTGTTTATTTATAATTTTTCGCTAAGATTATAACACACGCCGATATAAAAATAAAGTAATTTACCGAGGCATATTGAAAATAAATAACCGCGCCCGACACAAAAATGACCGCCATTTAGTTGTAAAGCCGGACAAAATATTGTATAATGAATTTACTATGAGCAATATTTCTTACAGATATTTAAAGAGCGGAACGGACGTGCGCGGGTACGCCGTCGCAAGCGGCGGGCACGAAGTAACCCTTACGAGCGCAGCCGTCTACGACATTACGGGCGCTTTCCTCAAATGGCTGAGCCAGAAGACGGGCAAAACCCGCCTTAAAATCGCCGTCGGCCACGACGTCAGGATTTCCTGCCCCTCCATACTGCTTTCGCTCAAATATTCGGCGATGAACAGCGGCGCCGACGTGCTGTGCTGCGGTCTGTGCTCTACTCCGTCTATGTTCATGCTGCTCAAAAACGGCGGATATGACTGCGACGCGTCGATAATGATAACCGCCTCCCACCTGCCTTTCGACAGGAACGGGCTTAAATTCTTCACGCCCGAGGGCGGACTTGAAGGCGACGACATCTCGCAGATACTTGAAATGGCCGAAAACAGAGAACGGCTTGAAGGCGGCAAGGGCAGCTTTAAGGAGATCTACTACCTCGACGACTATTGCCGCGACCTCGTAAATATGGTCAGAAACGCCTGCGGCAGCCAGACGCCGCTTGCGGGCAAGCGCATAATCGTCGACGCGGGCAACGGCGCGGGCAGCTTCTTCACCGACAAGGTCTTAAAGCCCCTCGGCGCGGACACGACGGGCAGCCAGTTCCTCGAACCCGACGGAACTTTCCCCAACCACATACCCAACCCCGAGGACAAGCAGGCAATCGATAGCCTTAAAACCGCCGTGCTTGCGACAGGCGCAAACCTCGGAATAATATTCGATACCGACGTCGACAGGGCGGGACTTGTCGACAACGAGGGCAACGAACTCAACAGAAACAGACTTATAGCCCTCACCGCCGCCACCCTCGACGACGAGAAGGCGAGCATAGTCACCGACAGCGTGACGAGCGACGGGCTGAGAAAGTTCCTTGCGGGGCGCGGATACGGCCACGTAAGGTTCAAGAGAGGCTATAAAAACGTCATTGACGAGGCGGTGCGCCGCAATAATCTCGGCGAAAACTGCCCGCTGGCAATGGAGACGAGCGGCCACGCGGCGTTCAGGGATAACTATTTCCTCGACGATGGCGCATATCTCGTCTGCCGCCTGCTGATTGCAATGGCAAAACAGGCACAGAAGGGCGAGCGGCTTATCTCGCTCATATCCGACCTCGAAACGCCCGCGGAGGAGAGCGAAGTACGCATTAAGTTCTCGCCCGCCTCCAAAAATTTCCGCACGGAAGGACAGCGCGTCATCGACGAGCTTACGCACTTTTTCAACCTCGACAAGCGCATCTCCGTAGCCCCCGACAACTATGAGGGCGTGAGGGTGAACTTCGACGAGCAGAGCGGCAACGGCTGGACGCTTATAAGAATGAGCGTGCACGATCCCGTAATGCCCATAAACTTCGAGAGCGCGGTCGAGGGCGGCAATGCGAAGATGGCAAAATATCTGCTCGGAATACTGAGGAAATTCCCCTTCCTCGACGTTTCCGCGCTTGAAAAATTTATCGGTTAAAAGACGGCAAGGCGCAGAAAAGCGCGAAAACCGCACATAACACTATAAGGAGAAACATAAAATGTCAGTTCAGCAGAAAAGCGTTGACGCAATCAGAATTCTCTCGGCTGAGGCGATAGAGAAGGCGAAGTCCGGTCACCCCGGCATCTGTATGGGGGCGGCACCCATCGGCTACGAGCTGTTTGCCGACTTCCTCAATTTCAGCTATAAGAACCCCAAGTGGGACAACCGCGACAGGTTCGTCCTCTCGGCGGGACACGGCTCCGCAATGCTCTACTCGCTTCTGCACCTCTTTGGCTTCGACGTAACCAAGGAAGACCTTGAAAACTTCCGTCAGCTCGGCTCCAAAACGCCCGGCCACCCCGAATACGGCAAGACGCAGGGCGTTGAGACCTCGACAGGTCCGCTCGGTCAGGGCATAGCCAACGCCGTCGGAATGGCGGTTGCCGAAGCGCACCTCGCCGCGCTTTTCAATAAGCCCGGCTTCGACGTCGTCGACCACTATACCTACGCGCTCTGCGGCGACGGCTGCCTCGAAGAAGGCATAGGCTATGAAGCCTGCTCGTTCGCCGGGACGCAGAAACTCGGAAAACTCATTCTGCTGTACGACAGCAACAATATAACCATAGAGGGCGACATCTCGACCAATTTCAGCGAGGACGTCGCAACGCGCTTCACCGCGCAGGGCTGGCAGGTCATCAAGGTTGCGGACGCGAATAACCTGACCGCGCTTAAAATTGCCATAGAGCGCGCAAAGAGCGACCTCACCCGCCCCTCGGTAATAATCTGCAAGACCAAGATAGGCTACGGCTCTCCCCTCGAGGGCAATGCCGCCTGCCACGGCGCGCCCCTCGGCGAGGACAACCTCGCAAAGAGCAGAGAGATACTCGGCTGGACGAGCGATCCCTTCACCGTTCCCGAGGAAGTAAAGGCGCACTGCCTTGCAATCGCCGAAGAAAAGTGCGCGAAAGAGTACGAATGGAACCAACTTTTCGCCGCTTACGAGAGCGAATATCCCCTGCTTGCCGCACAGTACAAGCAGTTCATGAGCGGCGCCGCGCCCGACTTCCGCGCAATCGAAGGGCTGTGGAACTTCGACAAGGCGGAGGCCACGAGGAGCTGCGGCGGTAAAATAATCAACCTCATCGCCAAGGTTTCGCCCAACCTTATGTCGGGTTCTGCCGACCTTGCTCCTTCTACAAAGACCGAGATCAAGGGCAGCCCCTACTTCTCGCCCGAGCACAGAGAGGGCTGCAACATACAGTTCGGCATAAGGGAACACGCAATGGCGGCAATCTGCAACGGCATACAGCTGCACGGCGGCCTGAGGGCTATATGCTCTACCTTCTTCACCTTCGTCGACTATATGAAGGGCGGCGTGAGAATGAGCGGACTTATGAACCTGCCCGTCATCTACGTCATGACGCACGACTCTATCGGCGTCGGCGAGGACGGCCCCACTCATCAACCCATGGAACAGCTGATAATGATGCGTTCCATTCCCAACGTCAACGTATTCCGCCCCTGCGACGGCAAGGAGACGGCGGCGGCGTTCATCTCGGCATTCACCGCGCATAACCCCACCGTCATCGTCGAGACGAGACAAAATCTCCCCGCCTACGAAAAGACGGGCGCGGAGGCGCTTAAAGGCGGCTACGTGCTCGACGACTGCGAGGGTACGCCCGACGTACTGCTCATTGCCACGGGCTCCGAGGTCGAGACCTGCGTCAAGGCAAAGGCCCTGCTCGCAGGCGAGAACATCAGGGCGAGAGTAATTTCCCTGCCCTGCATGGAGATTTTCGACGCGCAGAGCGAGGAATATAAGGACAGCGTCATTCCCAAGTCGGTCAAGGCAAGGGTTTGCGTCGAGGCGGCAAGCCACTTCGCGTGGTACAAGTATTGCAGAGATTACGGCGAACTTGTCACCATGACGGGCTTCGGCACGTCAGGTCCTGCAAAGGAGCTGTTCGACTACTTCGGCTTCACGCCCGAAAACGTAGCCGACAAGGCAAAGCTCTCTTTGGAGAACGTAAGACTTGATAGATACAGCCACTGATAAAATTTCAGGCATAATGTACGCCCCGCGAACGCGGGGCGTTTTTTTTGTCTTTTCCGCATTACGCTGAAAAGCGTTCGGGTATTTTCTTTTTGCCGCATTATGCTGAATTGAGTGTTGCCCTATCCCCCTATTATTTAAGGTATTGCCCTACCCCCAATATTGAAAAAGCGTAACTGAACTTATGAAAAACGCCCGCCGAAAGCCTTTCGGGTTTTCGGCGGGCGCGTTAGCATAAAGCGCTTTTTCAGAAACGCGACAATCGGCAATACGGACGAATTTTGCCGAGCTACTTGATTTTAGCAAGCGGCTCTGTTATAATGAAGTCGGGAAATACTATTCTTTCGTTGCGCATATTTATAGCGTAAGGGCAGAAATAACAACTTATAAGGAGGTCACCCCCCTATTTATCGGGGCAAAAAGCTTATGAAAAAACTTAGTTTTATTGTCTTTGCGGCGTTTGCCGTCACTGCGGCGGCAGGGCTTGCGGCTTGCGGCGGGGGTTCGGAAGATCCCGCAATACACTCCATTACCTACACCGAAAGCCAAAATTACAACGTCATTTCACTGGCGGAAAGCGGGCAGACGGGTAGTAACATTCTGTTCGACGTCAGATCCGAAAGCGTATTTTACGAGATAGATCAGGTAACCTGCAACGGAACGCCGATTACAAAGGGCTCGCTCGGGTATAAGTTCGTCATGCCCGACGAGGATGTCAGAATAGAAGTCGAACTTTCGCCAATCACGCAATACGACGATCCCGACGACTATCTGTCGTGGAGCGGCAGCGTTGCCGATGAAATTTCAATGGCGAGCGAGCAGGACAGGGAATATTCGTGGGATTGCACGCAGGAACTGCCTCTGGCGTTTGATATGAGCAAATTCGGAAGCTACAACACGCAGATAATCACCGAATTTGTATCTTCGGACGAGAGCGTCATCCCCTCCGACGCGCTGAGCTTCAAGGCAATTACGGGCAGCAACGACAATATAATACGCGGAGGCAAAATAGTCGTAGACCTCAAAAAGATCAGCGCGGGCGTCGCCTCGGTTTACTTCCGCTTCGACAGCAATAACGCATCCGCTGCCGAACTTATAAGGACGTTCACCGTCACGGAATACGGCGGAATAGAGCTGGATTGCTGGAATGTGCCTTTAAATATCGTCAATGACAGCAATTTTGACGATACGGAGAACATATTTATCACTTTCACCGACAGTTCCCCCGTCTATGGCAGCAATGTGCCTAAGACGCAGAGCTTTACGCTTGCAGATTTAGCGGACGGCGCGACCGAGATAATATATGCCGTCGGGCATACCTATCGGATAAGCGCGAGCCACGCGGTCTGGAACGAGGAAGAGGGCAGATACGAAGCCTTGACCGAACTGTATGTTTACGACTGGGTGGGCTCAGGCACTTCGGAAAGCGGCTTCAACCGCATAGTCGGCGGAATTCTGACGCTTGCAAGCGTTCCCTTAGCGCCGATTGAAATAACGCTCTACGACTGAAAAATATTCTCATAAATAAGTAATTGAGCAGATGAAAATGCCCGCCGAAAGCCATTATGGCTTTCGGCGGGCATTTAACTTGCGGAGAGGAACTGTAAAGCCCCTCTCTTACTATTCAGATTTTACATATCAGCCGACGGTTGCGAGCGCGGCGACGAGCTGGGGCGACGAAAGAATGGTACAGCCGCCCAGCACGGAGGAGAATATCGGCTCCTCGCTCTGGTTGACGCTTATGCCCAGCTTTTCGGCGAAATATTCGGCAAACCCGTCGAGGCGGGTAAGTCCGCCCGTGAGGTAGATGCCGCCGTGCACTACGGCGGAGGACACTTCGGCGGGCAGGTCGGACAGCACTGTGCGGGTGTATTCGACTATCTTGTCGACATAGAGCTTTATGACCTCCTCGAGATGGGAGGAATTGACGGCGACCGACGCGGGCGAGCCGTTTTCGGCATTGCGGCCGTCGACCACCATCATCTTGTTGTCGTCCTTCAAAAGGCTGCCGACGACGTTTTTGAGGCGTTCGGCGGTAAGCGCGCCTATCTTGATGTTGAAATCTTCGTACAGCATATCCATGATATGCACGTCGATATTGCCGCCGCCGAGGTTAATTGCAAAGCCCGCGATCATGCCGTCGAGCGAGAACGCCGCAATCTCCGTCTTGCCGTAGCCGACGTCGACGAGGAACACAGGGCGGGAAGCCGAAAGGCTGACGCTCTGACCGAGCAGAGCCGCGTACTGCGTGCGGGTGAAATATATTCTGCCGATATTGAGTTCCTCTGCAATCGCCCTGTACCCGTCGAGAAGTTTGGGCGTTGCGCTGCACGGCACTATGAACATTATTTCGGTATTCCTCGCCTTGCGGCGCGTCACCTCGATTTTTTCGAGAAAATGCCCCAGAAGCGCGGTTAAAAGGCGGGGCTGAACTATCTCGCCCTCGCTGACGGGGTTGATTATGCGCGTATTCTGCGCCGACTTGCCCGAAAGCGCGCGGGCGTCGTCGCCGTAGGACTTGATTGCCGCGCTGCCGTCGCCGTTGTCCTGAATGGCAACGCAGGTCGCCTCGGCGAGCACTACGCCGCAGCCGAGCATATATATCTTGGTCGTCCACGAACCGACATCAAAAATAAGTCTTATCATATCAGAGTACTTCTTCCATCATTTTTTTCACAAGTCCGACGGGCATGCCGACGACGTTGGTAAAACTGCCGAAATATTCCCTCACTACGCCCTCGTCCTGTATGCCGTAACTGCCCGCCTTGTCGAGCGGCGAGCCGCCTAAAACATAGTCCTTTATGAACTCGTCCGAGAGGCGGTTGAAGCGCACTTCCGTCCGCTCGTACCTGACGAGCTTTTTGTCGCCGAAGCGGACGCATACGCCCGTAAGCACATAGTGGGTGTGCCCCGACAACATTTTCAGCGTCTCCTCAGCCTGCGCCGCGTCGCGCGGCTTGCCGAGAATTTTGCCGCCGTAGACGACGATGGTATCGCAGCCGATGACGAGCGCGTCGGGATGGGCGGAAAATACCTCGTCGCACTTGGCTTCCGCCAGCGACTTGACTATGTCCTCGGGAAAGAGCGAGAGATTAACCCTCTCCTCGCCCCTTGCGGGAATGACCTCGAAATTGTTTACTATCTGGGAGAGCAGCTCCCTGCGCCTCGGCGACGCGCTTGCAAGAATAATTCGCATTTTAAAAACATTTTATGCCGCTTAGAAAGTTTAAGCGGCATAGTCTTTTTCTGATCACAGTATTTCGAGATTTTTGCGGAAAGCCCTTCTGAATTCCGCACCCGCGCCGAGCGCGTCGCGAATTTCGAGAGAGCCGTCCCCCTCGACCTCGGTCTTCATTATGACCGAATCGCCGAGTATGTCGCAGTTGATGCCCTTGACTACGCCCGACATCGACCTGTCGAGGCTTTCGGCTATTCTGAGCATTACGCCCAGACGCTTGACTATCTCTATGTCGTCGTCCTGCAATATGTCGCGGTATCTGTTCCAGTCGTAGGCGTTTATATCCTCTTTCTTGTGACAGCATGCCGTGAATGCCGCAAGCACTATTTCCCTGTGCGTCGCGCCGTACAGCGTAGAGTTGAGTATCATATAGCAGCTATGGCGCTGGTGGTTGTAATACTTTATTCTCATTCCGCAGTCGTGCAGGGTTGCCGCAATTTTGAGCACTTTGAGGTACTGTCTGGGGAATTTGTGCAGCACCCTGAGCTGTTTAAAGAGCTGAACGCTGAGATTTACGACGTGCTCGACGTGTTTGGCGTCACAGTCATAATACTTGACGAGCGTGGTGAGCGAATAGTTGAGTACGTCCGAAATGGGCTTTTCGAGCGTTGCGGGCAGAGCCTGACCGAACATAATGCCTTCCCTCAGCCCCGAACCGGAAATCGTGAAGCTTGCGAGGTTGAGCTTGGTTATGAACGCCTTTATTATGGCGAGCGCCGCAGGGAGTATGTCCGCGCGTTCCTGCGAGAGCCCCTTTATCTTCTTTTTCTTGTCGAGATCGAGCACCTTTATCATGTCGTAGAGCGGCATGAAATCTTCGGTCGCGAGCGTGAAGTTGTGCACGGTATCGAGAGGATATTTGTGCACCATCTTGCTTATCTTGAAGACGTTGCGGAACGAGCCGCCCACGCCTATCATCTGCACGTCGGGCTCGACTTCGTTGAGCCATTCTATGCCGTCGAGCTTTTCGGCGAAGAACTCCTCCATCTTCCTGACCTGATCTTCGGGCTTAGCCTCGGGATCGGTGAAAAGATCGGTGAGCGTGACCGCGCCGAAAGGCAGGCTTGCATAGTTGAGCATATTCCTGCGGTTATAGTATATTACTTTTACAGAGCCGCCGCCGATTTCGAGAATTATACCTTTTGGTATATCCATCGTATTTATGACGCCGCGGTAGACGAGCATTGCTTCCTCCTCGGCGGAGAGCACCCTCAGTTTGATGCCGCAACTCGTCTGAATTTCATCGAGGAAGGAACGCTGATTTTTTGCCCTGCGCACCGCTTCGGTGGCAACGGCAATGATGTGCGATACGCCGCTTGCATCGCACAGACGCTTGAACATTTTAAGCGTCTTGATTGTTTCGGCTACGCGCTGCGGCTTCAAAAAGCCGTCCTTTTCCATGTCCTGGCCGAGACGCACGCTCTCTTTGAGTTCGTCGACGACCATGAAATAGCCGTCTTCAAACATATTCACGATGACCAGTCTCGCCGAATTCGAGCCGAGATCGATGATGCCAATTTTATCCAAAATTAACTCCTTTGAAAGCCCTGCGGATTGTTCTCCCTCCTCAATGCAGCTTTTTAGTCCGCGGCTTCCCTTTTACATTAAAAATGTAAATTCTGCATTCTTACCACTATGCGAGATTATATCACAACAACACGATTTTGTATAGATATTTTAAAAAAATTTGTGCAATTTGCATAAACATTTAACAGATTATGCCATTATTGCGACAAGTTATGCAATATTTCACATATCCGCAACCCGCTTGTGAGAACGAGGACAGACAAAGTCGGAGGCAATCTCTCTTATGGGGGCGAGCACGAACGGGCGCGCGGCATAGTCGGGGTGAGGTATGCACAACCCCTCTTCGTCTATTACTTTATTGCCAAAAAATATGATGTCTATATCAAGCGTTCTGTCGCCCCAGCGAACTTTTCTCTCTCTGCCGAACGCTTTTTCTATGCGGTGAAGTTCATCGAGCAGGGCGCGCGGCGGGAGCAGGCACTCTGCAACGAGCGCGCAGTTCAGGAAAGTGTTTCTGGCAATTCCGCCGTATGGCGCGGTCTCGATATAGTCCGAAACTTTCAGAATTTTTATGCCGCGCGAACTTTTAAGCATTTCTATCGCGCCATCGAGCGCCGCTTTTCTGTCGCCTTCGTTAGAGCCGAGGGAGAGAACGACTTTCACACGCTCGCGCAAGCAGGTGAAGCTTATATCCGAGAAATTGCAACTGACGGGCGCGTGAGGTTTATGTACGGTCGTCTCGACTTTGACAACGCGGGGATAGCCCTCCATTACGGCAAGGCACACCGCGTCGGCGAGCTTTTCTATGAGGTTGAAAGAATTTTCGCAACAGACCGCCTTGACCGTCTCGCATACATCGGCATAGTTGACGGTGTCGGCAACGTCGTCGGAAGATTTTGCCTTTTCATCGTCGAAAAACAGCCGTATGTCAAAGACGAACGGCTGCGGGTTGCGCTTTTCTTCTTCGAGTACGCCGTGGCAGGCGTAGAAACTCAGCCCCTTAATCTCTATCATTCAAGACCTCCTCTATCGCGCGGACGTTCTCCGCAACGTCGTGCACCCTGACGAACAGCACGCCCTTTTTTGCCGCGAGGCGGGTACTTTCGAGCGTGGCGGGCAGCCTGTCTTCGGGCTTGCCGCCGAACAACGATTTGCGGCTTGCGCCCAGAAGCAGCGGATAGCCGAGCGCACCCAGCCGCTCGTAGCCGTTTAAAAGCGCGAAATTCTGCGCCCTGTCCTTGGCGAAGCCTATTCCTCCGTCGAGGCATATTCCGTCGGGCGCAATGCCCGCGTCGAGCGCCAGAGAGACTGAATTTCTGAGAAAATCTGTGACGGGCGGGAATACGTCGCCGCAAATCGGCGTGTGCGAGTTGTGCATTATGCAGACCGCCGCGCGATATTTTGCGACCGTCTGCGCCATTTTCTCATCGTAGGTCAGCCCCCACACGTCGTTAATCATGTCCGCGCCCTGCGAGAGCGCCTCCTCGGCGACCTGAGAATAGTAGGTGTCGACCGAGACGGGCACGCCCAATTCGCGCTTTATCTCGGCGACGCTCTGCCCCAGCCGCGCCCGTTCTTCGTCGGCGGAGACGGCGGTATGCCCGGGGCGCGTCGACTGTGCGCCGAGATCGAGTATCGCCGCACCCTCCTTTACCGCGCGCTCGGCGCGGCGCAGGACCTCGTCAGCCGTCGCCCTGCTGGACGAATAGAAGCTGTCGGGCGTGAGGTTGATTATCGCCATGACGAAAGTTTTGCCGTCGAAATTTCTGCCGCCTATTCTCATCTTATGAACGCGAACGCCTCCGCGAGCTTATCGGCGGGGAAATCGCCGAGAACTTTATAGGTTACAGTCTTGCTGCCCGCCTTCTTTACGCCGCGACAGGTCATACAGGTATGCTCCGCCTCGCACCAGACGAGCACGCCCTTGGGCGAGAGATGGCGCATTATTGCCGCGGCAATGTCTGCGGTCATGCGCTCCTGCAGCTGCAACCGCTTTGCGTACACCTCGACGCACCGCGCAAGCTTGGACAGCCCGACCACCTTTTTGTCGGGAATGTAGGCTATCGCCACCTTGCCGAAGAAGGGCATGAGGTGATGTTCGCATACCGACGAAAAACTTATGTCCTTTTCGACGACCATGTCGCCGCCGTCGACGGCGAAAGTGCGCGAGAGTATGTCCTCCGCGCTCATGAAATTGCCCGAAGTAAATTCGGCAAAGGCGTCGGCGACGCGGCGGGGCGTATCTTCCAGCCCCTCTCTGTGCGTATCCTCGCCCAGCGCGTCGAGAAATTCCCTTATGGCGTTCATTGCTCTCTGTCTATCCATTTTCTGCCCTCCGAAATGACCGTGAAAGTGCCGCACAATACGACGGTTTCGCACCCTGCCGAAGCCAGCGCGTCTGCCGTATCGTCGGCGCGTATGATATTGTCGTTATACTTGCTGAACGCGGCATATATGGCGTCCAACGACATCTTTCTGTAACTTGGCGAGGGGAAGATTATCACCTCGTCGAACAGCCCGCCCAGAATTTTTGCCGCCTCCCCAACGTCCTTATCGGAAAGGCAGGAAAAGACGAGCGATTTTGAACCCGCTGCCGCCGACGCATACTCGACGAGCGGCGAAAACGCCGCGGGATTATGCGCACCGTCGAGCACGAAAGTCCTGCCGCCGCGACGGATTATCTCCATTCTGCCGAAGATATGCGCCGAGGCGAGCCCTCTGGCTACACACTCCCCCTCGACGCCTATAACCTTGCAGGCGAGCACGGCAAGGGCGGCGTTATAGCACTGCGCCGTGCCGAGAAGGGGGATAAAATAGCGGTTGCCGCGGAAAGTGAAATATTGCCCGCCCTCTGCGGGGCGAATGTCCTCCACCCCGTCGGCGAACATTACGCCGAGCGAAGAAAAATACGCCCTGCCCTCCTCGCTCTGCAAAGCCGAAACGACGGCGGGGCAATCTTTTATTATGCCCGCCTTGTGCCGACATATTTCGGTTATGGTATTGCCGAGCAGGGCGGTATGCTCCTTTGAAACCGAGGAAATGACCGCCACCTGCTTGCGGGAAATGGCGTTGGTTGCGTCATATCTGCCGCCCAATCCACATTCGACGACGGCATATTCGACGCCGCATTTTACAAAAAGACAGAGCGCGGCGACCGTCTCAATCTCGAACGCGGTAGGTCGGTCGTAAAAGGTCATCGCCCTGTCGTACACTTCCGAAAGACATTGTCTTAGCCTTCTAAGGTCGGGCAGATCGCCGTTGACGGCAAACTTTTCGGCATAGCAGCAGACGGCGGGCGAAGTGAAAGTGCCGACCGTCTTGCCCGCGGCGAGCAATATGCGCGTTACGTATTCGGCAATGCTGCCCTTGCCGTTAGAGCCCGCAATATGAATAATTTTTAGCTTCTCGTCGGGCGAGCCGAACGCGTCGAGCAGGGCGCGCGTCCGTTCGAGACCGTATTTGCTGCCCCTGACTTCATAGCGGGAAATAATATCTATTATATCTCTTTCCACTTTAAAAGGACGCCCCCTTCGGTGCGTCCTTATTATGGTTTTGTTCAGGGACGCACGCAGCTACCGCAGGCGATTACGCCTTTCGTGCGCAGGCTGTCCGACCTGCACCACTTTACGCAACTGAGCTATATTGATTATACCATCTTTATCGACTTTTTGCAAGGAATTTAAGCGTCGGCGGCAATACTGCAAGGCACAAATATTTTGTCGCGGGCGCGGCATACTGTAAATATGGCACTCATCTTCATAAGAACGGCGATAATCTTCATCACCCTGCTTGCAGTAATGCGGCTGATGGGCAAAAGTCAGATAGGCGAAATGCAGCCCTTCGAGTTCGTCATAACCCTGCTCATCGCCGAACTCGCCTGCATACCCATGGCGGACAGCTCTATCCCCCTTATGTACGGCGTAATCTCCATACTCGCCATATTCGTACTGCACCAGATAGTGTGGCTTATCGATCTGTGGTTCAGACCGATGAAGGCCGTTATATGCGGCAAGCCCTCGCTCGTCATAACCAAGGAGGGCATTGACAGCTATCAGCTGAAAAAGAACAACCTCGACGTCAGCGACCTCATAGAGAGCATGCGTTCGGCGGGATATTTCAACCTCGACGACGTATATTACGGATTGTACGAGGCAAACGGCAGTTTTTCCGCCCTGCCAAAGGAACAGCTTACGCCCACCCTGCCGATAATATTAGTCGATTGCGGAAAGGAAATCAAGGAAAATTTAAAGCTCTGCGGGCTGGACGGGCAGAGACTTAGAGATTTCGTCAAGGAGCAGGGCGCCAAGATAAAGGAAGTGCTTGTCCTGACCGTCGACGGCAACGGGCGGGCGTACTTCCAGAAGAAGGGACAGCCCTATAAAATTCTGCACTGCGAGGTGAGCGGCGGATGGTGAAGTCGATACTGTACACGCTTGCCTCCCTCGCGCTGTGCACGTGCTTCTTTCTGTGGACGCAGCACTACCTTGCACGGCAGTTCGGGCAATTCAACGACGCGGTCTGCACGCTGTATGACAAGACCGAACAGCGCATTGCAACGCGCGAGGACGCTTACGCCGTCAGGAGCTTATGGACGGAGAAAAAGAGCAAGCTGCACATCTTCATTCCGCACAACGACATAAGCTATATCGACTATTGGCTGAGCGAGGCGTGTTCACTCATCTACACCGACCACTTCGACCTTGCGCTCGGCAAACTTGAAGTGCTCAAAGAGATAACCAAAAATCTGCCCGACGCATACTCCGTACAGCTTGAAAACATCTTCTGACAGCCGCCAAAATGCCGTCTTGCAGGGGCGAAAATATGCAATCGGTGCGGGAATATGCCGCGACGAACGCTATTCGTATTCCCCGAAATCGCGCCTCGGATCGGGCGAGAAAGCGCCGTCGGGGCAGGGGCGGCGACAGTCGCGGGGCGGCGGTTCTTTGCGGCATTTATCCTTGCCCGTGCGGACGAGCACGACGTCCTCCCCCACCCTGACTATGTCCGAAACGGGAATAAACGTATCCGAGCGGGTAAGGCGTATGCCCTTGCAGCCCGTGACGAAAAAGCCTTTTAGCGAATTTTCGGGCAGGGTGAACGCGACGTCGAATATTCTGCCGAGGTTCTTGCCGTCGGCAATGCTTATTACGTCCATCTTCTTTAAATTGCTGAACAGATATTCCATAATTCCACCATATATAATATATGCGGCGCACAAGATATTTTGTGCGCCGCAAAGGTGGTTAAATTATTGAATTTCAGAAGCCGCCCGCGAGCGCTTCGCCTATCTGCTTGAAAAGGTCGTTGAGCGGGTTGTTCTCGTATACCCATTCGAGACGGAAAGTACCCGTTATCGCCTGCTTGAAGTTTTCCGCCGTCTCTCCGCCGATTGCGTAGACTATCTGGAAGACAATGAGCGCTATCGCGCAGATTGCCGCAAGCATTAAGACGAGGCCGAAGAACTTGTTGAGCGCCTTCATCACGGGGTTGTCTATCTCGGTAATGCTCTTGATTATTCCGACGATTATCACCCTTATTATCTGGACGATTATGAACAGCGCGACGGCGAGAATAATCTTCTCTATGCCGATGTCCATGAGGAAGGTTACGAAGTCGTTTTCCGCGGCGACGAGCGCTTCGTGGAGCTTTGCCATGAGCTCCTGCACGAAGCCCCAGCTTGAAACCATGCCGAGGCAGAAATAGACAACGACGATTGAAATGAGAAAGCCGACAATGCCGCCCGTAAAGAATTTCAGCAGTTTGCCGAAACCGAGAAACATTCCCAGCAGCGCGCCGACGATAAACACGCCGAGCACTATCCAGTCGACAGTTAGCATAGTTTTACCCCCTGTATATATTCATTATATCACAATTTACGCCGATGGGCAAGACGGCTGTCACTATAAAAAGTCTTTTTTACCCGTTTTTTTTCGCACGTACTATGATTTTAATATAAAAGCCGCCCGCAAGTCAACAAAATTCGACGGCTATTTTTTTCCACAAGTTGGCAGACGGGCTTTCGGATAATTTATTGTACGCCGCGCAAAAAAATATACCCGCATACGGACAATATTTTTTTGCGGCATTGACTTGTGAGAACAAAGCGTGGTAAAATGACATAAAGACGGGTAAAACGGAGATGAAGACAAAATTTATTTCAGCCGCCGCGCTGTGCCTCTGTCTTGCGCCCTGCGGCTTTGCCGCGTGGACGACGGAAAGCGGGGATATCGCAGCCGAGGCGGGCAACAAAATTGAGACTATGCAGGCGGTATTCTGCGGTTACCTCGCAAGCGCGAAGTTGGTTGAACCGAGCGGCTGGGAGGACTTCTGCGTGGAAATAGTCGTCGACGGACAAAAATTGCGCGATCTGTTCGACGACGGCACATTCGCGCTGACCGTTTAGGCGCGGGCGGACGGATTCGATGCACACCGCCTCACGCTGATTGGCGCTGACGGCGGAAATTGCTATGTTATATGTATCGCTTCCGTGAACGAATTGTCGATAAACCTCTATATTGACAATATTCCCGCCGAACTATGGACGGTACAACTGTATTTTTCGCTGGCGGCTGCCGAAGGCGCTTCGCAAGCGCCGCGTTCGCTCTCCCTTTCCCTGCCCGAGGTGTACGAAATCTGAATAAAAATGCGGGGCGACCGAAAAATATCTTTTCGGTCGCCCTTTACTTATGCAATTATACTATTACGTCATTGCAGCATTTCGTCGTCAGAAAGGATAATCCGTTCGCTCTTGCCGTCGGCGGAAATGCGCACGGCTTCGCACGGGGCGACGGGGCTGTCTGCGGCAAATTGCCCCACATATATGCCGCAACGAACGACATAGACGCTCTGTCCGAGCACTATCTCGCCACTGAAATTATTTACGCCGAGCACTTCGCGAAGATATGCCTTTCTGCGCCGTTCGCGCTCGATAACGGACGAATACGCGCCCTGCGCTACGCCTGTCAGCACGATGAGCGAAACCGCCGTGACTATGCCCGTAAACGAGCCGAGAAAGAGCACCGCCGCGCCGACCAATGGGATATTGAAGCCCGTATATCTGCCGATTACGTCGCCCTTTGCGGGACGGTAGGCGTCGTTTGCGCCGTTGGCGTCGCCGCGCATTATATAGCGCGTCTGCCCGTCCCGCTCGGTCATGCCGACTATGCGGTGGATAATTATTACGCCGTCGGGGTTAGTATAGGCGACTACATCGCCGAGCGACAGCTCGTCCTCCTCCCCGACGCTCTCGATGAAGATGAGGGCGTATTTGTCGAAGCCGCCGACGAGATCGTTCTCGCCGAGATAGGTATTTTCGGCGTTCGCCTCCGACATAGAGCCGCTTGCGACGGCCATTGCGCCTATCCCCGCGACAGGTCTGCCGCCGTTCAGCCGCGTCAGCAGCGACACGAGCAGGAACGCGCCGACGAGCAGGGCGAAAAGGGCGAAGATTATCCTGCCTGCAACCCTCCGCCGTCCGCCTGACGGCGGGTGCCTGAGCGCCGATTTTAAAAGTTCGCCGTCGCTGTTGCCCGAAGAAATGCGGCTATTTATCTGCTTCCCCGCCGATCTGAAGCCGAGCGAGAGCGACAGCGCGATGAGCGCCATGCCCAAAAATACGGCAACCGCCGAGAATATTTCATACGCGCTCATCGTTCATTACAGCGACGACGCGGTGACGGTGAAGATGAACTGCCCTCTGCCCGCCTCCGAGCCGTCGAAAGAGAACACCGAATTGAGAGTGCCGAGCGTCTCCTGCACCCACTTTATCGCCGTCTGCGACCTGCCGCCCTCGACCTGCCCTTCGACGAGCACGCCGTCTACCTCCGTCAGAATGTCGTCGGGCGCGTAGGCATTATAGAACTCTATGGGGTTCATGTTATTGGTGAGCGTTCCCCAGCCGAACGAGGCGGTGAGCGTTATCGTCGAGGGTTGGGTTATGCTGAACCCGCTTACCTTATATACGCCCGTCGTCATCTTTTCGACGACCGCGTCGCTCTCCGAACAGGTGAGCGCATAGTCGGCGATTATGCCGCTTGCAATACAGTCGTTGTAGGCGTTGGTGACCGTCGAGCCGCCGTCGTCCTTTATGGTAAGCGCGACCTCGACGTAGTCGACAGGTCCGTCGACGGACAGAGAAATAGTGACGGTCATACTCTCCGCTCCGCCGTCGGAAGTCAGCCAGCTGTCCGCCTCCGCGACGTATTCTTCGGGACTTCCGTAGACGATATTGCCGTCGACGTCAGCCGAAATTTCAAGCGAGTTGTCCGCCACTATCTGCGTATACACGTTGCCGTTTACC
The DNA here is from genome assembly GCA_944327625.1 of uncultured Clostridia bacterium. GTDB lineage: Bacteria > Bacillota > Clostridia > Christensenellales > Borkfalkiaceae > Coproplasma. Next base: position 28,487 of record CALVHL010000013.1, on the reverse strand, counting down.
GCGCTTTCAACCTCATTGCCGATAACCCAGCTTGCGAAGCCCGCGCCGACGAGCGCAACGCCCGCAACCATAGATGCGGCAAGCATTGTGAATTTGGAAATAATTTTCATTTTTATTACACCTCTTTGGTATAAAATAAGAATTAACGAAATTATTAAACAAATATTTTGTAAAAAGCGGTTGAAATTTTCATTAAACGAGAGCATTATACAATATGTGACATATTTAGTCAAGGCTATAATGACAAATAATCGGTATAAACAATGAAACGCGGCGGGGGTGGCAATAAGCGCGGTACGAGGGCAAATGCGCACCACGCGCGGCGGCAATAAAGTATATATAATTTTTGCCGCAAGGCAACGAAAGCGCGAAAGGGCAAACGCGGGCGTTGCGGCGGCTAAATCACCGAAAGGGCGAAAAAGGACAAAAAAATATCCCCGACGGTTAAGTCGGGGAAAATGTTTTTACTTGTCAGTATTCTGCGTCGGACTGCGCGGCTTGGCCGCTACGACCTGTATCAGTTGAAATACCTCTTGAGAAGGCCTGCGAAGCCTGCGCCGTGGCGCGCCTCGTCCTTAGCCATTTCGTGAACGGTGTCGTGAATGGCGTCATAGCCGAGCTGCTTAGCCCTCTTTGCGATTGCGAACTTGCCCTCGCAGGCACCTGCCTCTGCGGCAGCGCGAAGTTCAAGATTTTTCTTGGTCGAAGGGGTAACGACTTCGCCGAGCAGTTCTGCGAACTTGGATGCGTGTTCAGCCTCCTCGTAAGCGTATCTCTTGTAAGCTTCTGCGATCTCGGGATAGCCCTCTCTCTCGGCAACCCTTGCCATAGCGAGGTACATGCCTACTTCGGTGCACTCGCCCTCGAAGTTGGCGCGGAGGCCGTCCATAATTTCCTTATCTTCGACTACGCCGTCGCCTACGTGGTGCTCGCAGGCAAATCCCTTATTTTCGTTCTCGACGATGGGAACGAGCTTATCGCCCTTTGCGTGGCAAACGGGGCATTCTACAACGTCATCGGCGACAATTTCGCCGCAAACGGAACATCTTTTCATAGTTTTTATCCTCCTGAAATATTTAATTTGATTTTGTAGTTTAATTATAGCATAGCCGCCGCGCAATTTCAACTGCGCACGCGAAAATTCAGTGAAAATATTGTAAAAAAATCAGTCGCCGAGCACGAGTTTTTCCAGCTCCTTGAAGCTGTGGACAAACCTGACAGCGCCGACGGCGGCAAGCTGCGCCTTTGTGCGGTAGCCCCACAGCACGGACACGCCGTCAATGCCGGCGTTCTTTGCCGTCAGTACGTCCGTTTCGCCGTCGCCGACGAACAGACAGTCGGCCTTATCCGCGCCGAAATGCTCTATCGCCGCCAATACCGCGTCGGGCGCGGGTTTGAGCCTTACGCCCTCCTTCTGCCCCTGAACGAAGCCGAAACCGTAGCCCGAAAAGAACAGCCCGCACACGTGCGCCGCCGCTGCCTGCGGCTTGTTGGTGACTATCGCGAGGTTTATACCCGCGGCGGAAAACGCGCGGAGCGCTTCGTCCTCGCCCTCGTAAAGCGCGGCGTGTTCGTTGTCGCTCTTTGCAAATTCCCTGACGTAAAAGTCGTTTATTTCGTCGAGGCGGCAGGCATTATCCTCGCCTATCGCGCGGCGGACGAGCTCCCTCGCGCCGTTACCTATATAACTTATTGTCTGCTCTGCGGTTATTTTCTCTATGCCGAAATGCTGCAAAACGCCGTTGAGCACCTGCATTATGTCCGTCGAAGTGTCGAGCAGCGTTCCGTCGAGATCGAAAATTACTGTCTTATACATAATTACATTTTATCGGGTACGCCTATTCCGAGCAGCCCGAGCGCCGTTCTGAGCACGGCGAGCGTTGCGTCGGTTATGGCAAGCCTCTGCGGGCGCACTTCTTCGTCGGCGGAGAGTATCTTGCACTCGAAGTAGAACTTATTGAACTTCTGCGCGAGGTCGACGGCATAGCGGGCTATTATGCTCGGCTCGTACTTGTCCGCCGCGTCCTTTACGGCGTCGGGGAACGCCGCAAGCGTCTTGACCACCTCGAATTCCTCGCCGTTCACCGAAATATTTTCGGGAAGCTCCCTCGACATACCCTCGGACTTTGCAATGACCGAGTTGGCGCGGGCGCAGGTGTACTGGCAATATACGCCCGTTTCGCCCTCGAAGCTTAAAACCTTGTCGTAGGAGAAGACTATGTCCTTGATCTTATTGTTGTAGAGCGCGCCGAAGATGACCGCGCCGACGCCCACCTTTTCGGCGACTTCGCGCTTGTCCTCTAAATTCGGGTTCTTCTCGTCGATGACGTTGAGCGCCTTTTCGACGCACTTATTGATCACGTCTTCAAGCCAGATTACCTTGCCCTTTCTCGTCGACATTGCGCCGTCTTCGAGGGAGACCATGCCGTAGGCGACGTGCACCATGTCCTTAGCCCAGTCCTTGCCGAGCAGTTCGAGCACCTTGAAGATCTGCTTGAAGTGCAGGTTCTGCTGATAGGCGACGACGTAGAGGCACTTGTCGAAGTCATAGGTCGCCTTACGGTAGTATGCCGCCGCGAGGTCTCGGGTGGCGTACAGCGACGCGCCGTCCGAACGGAGTATGAGGCAGGGCGGCATTCCGTAGGGTTCGAGGTCGACGACCTGTGCGCCGTTGCTCTCCTTCAAAAGTCCCTTTTCTTTAAGCTCGTCGATTACGGGCTGCATTTTGTCGGTGTAGAAGCGTTCGCCGTTATAGCTGTCGAATTTCACGCCCAGACGGTCGTAAATCTTGTTGACGTAGCGGAGCGTCAGTTCCTTGAACCAATCGAAAAGCTCGTTGGCCTCCCTGTCGCCGCTCTCGATGAGGCGGAAATATTCCCTCGCCTCCGCCTCCATCTCCTCGGTAGCCTCGGTATTGAAGCGGACGTAGAGCTCGTTTACGGCGAATATGCCGCGCTTTTCAACGTCCTCTCTGTTGCCCCAATGCTTGTAAGCGGAGATGAGCTTGCCGAACTGCGTGCCGTAGTCGCCGAGGTGGTTTATGCCGACGACGTTATAGCCGAGGAAGGCGAATATCTTATAGAGCGCACCGCCGAGCACGGTCGTCGAGAGATGACCGATGTGGAATGGTTTGGCAATATTGACCGACGAATAGTCGATACAGATGGTCTTGCCCCTGCCTGCCGTCGACGAGCCGTATTCCCCACCCTTTGCGCCTATTTCCGCGAGAGTGGCGCGGAGCAGCCCCGCCTTGTCAATTCTGAAATTGAGATAGCCGTTGAGCGCGGAGACCTCGGAGATTACCCCGTCGGGCGCAATGCTTTCGGCAAGTTCGGCGGCGATTGCGACGGGCGATTTTCTGAGCGCCTTGGCAAACCTGAAACAGGGCAGGGCATAGTCGCCCATGTCGGTATTGGGAGGTACGGCGATAAGGCTCTCTATGTCGGCCTTGCTCACGCCCTCGACGTCTATTTTGTCTGCGATATACTTTTTATAGTCCATAATGCTTATCCTTTGCGATAATTCTATCACACGGCGAAAAATTTGGCAACTTATACCTCAAACTCATTTGATTTTTTTGCGCTTTTTAATTATAATTGTCTTATTAAGTTTTCAAGGATGAAGAAAAATGAAATTAGGTGTTGTCGGTCTGCCCAACGTGGGCAAATCAACGCTGTTTAACGCAATCACCCACGCGGGCGCGGAAGCCGCTAACTACCCCTTCTGCACGATAGAACCCAACGTCGGCGTCGTAGCCGTTCCCGACGAGCGGCTGGACAAGCTCGCCGCGCTGTATTCGAGCAAGAAAGTCACCCCCGCCATAGTCGAATTCGTCGACATTGCAGGGCTTGTCAAGGGCGCGTCCCACGGCGAGGGGCTGGGCAATAAGTTCCTTTCGCACATAAGGGAATGTGACGCGATAGTGCACGTCGTCAGGTGCTTCGAGGACGAAAACGTCACGCACGTAAGCAATAAAATAGATCCCGTAGGAGACATTCAGACTATCACGCTGGAGCTCATTCTCGCCGACATAGAGGCCGTCAACAAGCGGCAGGACAGGATAAGAAATACGGCGAGAGGCGGCTCTAACAAAGAAGCGGCGGCGGAATACGCCTTCCTCGAAAAGCTGGAAAAGTTCCTCTCCGAGGAGAAGCCCGCAAGGCTTTTAAGCTGTACCGAGGACGAAAAGGTCTTCCTTGACAACCTCTTTCTGCTGACGGCTAAGCCCGTCATCTACGCCGCGAACATCTCCGAATTCGACATGGGCAAGGACGAGGACGACATTCCGCTCGTCGTAGCCGTCAAGCAGTTTGCCGAAAAAGAGGGCAGCGAGGTTATGGTCATCTGCGCCAAGACCGAGGAAGAACTCTCCAAAATGCCGCCCGACGAGTGTGCGCTGTTCCTCGAAGAACTCGGGCTCAAAGAGAGCGGACTTAACCGCCTCATCAAAAAGAGCTATCACCTCTTAGGGCTCATCTCCTACCTCACCGCGGGCGAAAAGGAGACGAGGGCGTGGACGATAAAGAACGGCACCAAAGCTCCGCAGGCGGCGGGCGTCATTCATACCGATTTTGAAAAGGGCTTCATACGCGCGGAAGTCGTCGACTATCAGACGCTTTTGGACTGCGGCGGACTTGTCGGCGCGCGCGAAAAGGGCAAAGTGAGAAGCGAGGGCAAGGACTACGTCGTAAAGGACGGCGACGTAATACTTTTCCGCTTCAACGTGTAAGCGCAGAAAAATCTGCGGCGGACGGGAAGATTTCCCGTCCGCCGCTTTTATTACTTCAAAATGAGCGATTGCCCTGCATATATGCCTTAACTAACGCGATTTCCGCCGAAATATGGGTAAATTCGTCTGAACGCAATTGCCCCGCATATATGCCTTAATGAATGGATATATGCGCATATATGTATATAATTTAGCCCCCCTCTTTAAATTTTCAACGCCCCTGCCGCAAATTTGCAATTACCCCGCATATATGCCGCAATCAACGGCATTTTTAGGGCAATTTAATCTTCAAAGAGATAGGGGCTTTCCTCATACTTCCTCTTGTAATAATCGTAGAGCTCTTTGCATTTTTTGGAGAGAATTCTGAATTCGGGAGGTATCATTTTAATCTCGTACAGTGTAGAGTTATGGTCGCTTCCCTTTACCTTTTTCATACCGAAAAGCCTGCAAAACTTCTCGCCGTTTTTAGTAACAGCGTCGGCAAGCATACGCTTTATATATACCTCGTGCGCGCCGAGCGTGATAAACTTGTCTATTATGGCATTAAACATAACCATAAAAACTTCACTGTTCTGATAATCAGGGTGAATAACAATCGAAGAAAAGTAAAGCGAATAGGGAAACGGCATATCGTAGCTGAGCAACATGTCAGGCGTAATATTCGTATCGATGAAAGCGCCTGCTTTTATACGATCGTAACACTCCTCGGTGACAGGAGAAATATTTACATAGGCAATAATCCTGCCCGTGCTTACATCCCTTGCCATTACATAAATATCGGGATTGACCTTGAACCATTCCTCGCAGACCGTGCTGTCAACGTGATAAATATCCTCGTAAACCAGCGCATCGAGCGTTACCGCCTGTCTTATGTCTTCAACGGTAACCTGTCGCCCCGTTATCACTTCAAACTGTCTGAACCCTTCCTTTTCTTCCTTGTGGGCAACCTCAGATTTTAATGGCGGCAAAGCATTCTTTATGTATTCACATACCTTCGCAAGCCCTTCCGAATAGTCGAAATTCTGCACATTGCGCAACGTTCTGGGCAACGAATGTATATTGACGCCCGATGTAAGCGTAAATAAATTTGCCTCCTCCCTAGCGCCTGACAGATAATCGTTGTAAAAGCTGTCCCACTCATACTGAACCCACTGCGAAGTGGCGTATTCTGCCGAAGTCAGAACGACAATCATGACCTTTGCCGTGTCCAGGGCGCTGTCAATATCTGCCTTGTACCGAGAACTTCCCAACTGAATAAGCGTATCGGACGAAAAGAACACGGAATATCCCGCCTCTGTGAGAACGTTATATAGTTTTTTAGCAATGGCATAGTCATCTGTTATTCTTCCGTACTCGTCAGTATGTTTATACGATATAAAAATCTGATACGACATGGCAGCCCCTCTTTTGTGGTTATATCAATTCATTCCGCCTTTATTTTAACCCTTAAAACCTTTAAATGCAAGAGAAAGGTCAAATTAACATAACAATTTTTTATAAGCAATAACTTACCCCAATGCCTCACCGCTTAATCCGCGGCAGATATTATCTGCAAAAGCTTACTATTGCTCCTTTGCAAGGTTTTCCCTTGCGGTGGCGAGCATGAGCTTTATGCGGTTTTCCTGGTTGACTTTGGTAGCCGACGGATCGTAGTCCACGGCGACGACGTTCTCGTTCTCGTAGAAGTGTTTGAGCGTCCTTATTACGCCCTTGCCGGCTATGTGGTTGGGCAGACAGCCGAACGGCTGGGCGCAGACGATATTCTCCACCCCCGTCTCCGCGAGCGCCGCCATTTCTGCGGGAATGAGCCAACCCTCCCCCATTTTGACGCCCTGATTTATGACCTTGTCCGCACAGCGGCGGAGATGCTCGAAGTCGTGAAGCGGCTCGAACGAGCCCTCCTTTTCAAACAGCTTTATTACCTGCAACTGCTTCTTGTGGAATATGCGATAAGCTATCTTATACACTACCCACGCAATGCCCTTTCTGCCGTAATAGTAGCCGTCGTTTATGTTGTTGACCACGCAATATAAAAGGAAGTCCATGAGCGCGGGCACGACGGGTTCGCAGTTTTCGGAGAGCAGGAACTGTTCGAGGTGGTTGTTGCCGAGATAGGCGTACTTGACGTAGATTTCGCCGACTATGCCGACCTTGATCTTGCGCTCTTTGCTGCGCGGCACGGCGGCAAACCGCTCGATTATGCGTGCGTTGATCTTTTTGAATTTTCTGTAACGCCCGCTTTTAAAGCTCTGGTTTATCTCCTCCATCACTTCGTCCCGCGCCCTGTCCGCGTCGCCCGCCGTCAGTTCGTAGGGGCGCGTCTGATTATAGCACCACATGAGCGTATCGCCGTAATATATGGCGTAGGCGAGCTTTAAGAGAAGTTTTGCGCCTATCTTGAAGGACGAATCCTTTTCCAGCCCCGAGAAGTTGAGCGAGATGACGGGCACGTTGGGAAATTCGGTTTTGAGCGCCTTTCTTATGAGCGGGATATAGTTGGACGCCCTGCACCCGCCGCCCGACTGGGAGATGAGCACGGCGGTATGATTGAGGTCGTATTTTCCGCTTTTGAGCGCGTCAATATACTGACCGACGACGCACAGGCAGGGATAACAGGTGTCGTTATGCACGTGTTTGAGCCCCTCGTCGATGACCGTGCGCGAGGAGTTTTTGAGTATTTCCACGTCATACCCCTCCTGCCTGAGCAGCCCCTCGATTATGGCGAAGTGCCACGGCAGCATATCGGGAATGAGTATCTTATAAGTCGACTTGTATTCCTCTTTCCATCTGGGATAGTCGTCCCGATAATCGGTTACTTTATTTTCTTCCATGGTATTTCCTCTCAGACATTATCTGCCCCTGCGCCCCGCCTCCTCTATGGCGGCAAGCATGCTTCTAAGCCTTATTCTGACGACGCCGAGGTTGTTAATTTCGTCTATCTTTATCTGCGTGTAGAGTTTGCCGTTCTTCTCCATAATGGAGCGCACTTCGTCCGTCGTTATCGCGTCCAGACCGCAGCCGAACGACACGAGCTGTACGAGATTGACATCCTTATTCTTGGCGCAGAAGTCCGCCGCGCGGTACAGCCTTGCGTGGTAAGTCCACTGGTTGAGCACGTTGACTTTGACCTCGTCGCCGCGCATATACACGCCGTCCTCCGACAATACCGCCATTCCGAGCGAAGTTAAAAGCTTATTTATGCCGTGATTGATTTCGGGATCGAGGTGGTAAGGTCTGCCCGCGAGCACTATTATCTGCTTGCCCTTTTCGCGGGCGGCGGAAAGTATGTAGTCCGTCCGCGCCTTTATATCGGCGTGGTATGCGTCCAGCCGCGCAAATCCCTCTTTAAGCGCAGCCTTAATCTCGCGCTTTTTAAGCCCGTATTTTGCGAACGCCTTTGAGAGCGTTTCGACCGTGCTCGGTTCGGCGTTGAGGTCGATATACGGCATTATGAAGTTGTCGGAATTGAGCCGCTCGTTATTCGCCTTCAACAGCTCGGGATAATACGCGACAATCGGGCAGTTATAGTGATTGGTGGAGCAATGCTCGTCTATGTTGTAGCTCTCGCAGGGCAGGAAGATGAAATCTACGCCCTTGTCGAGGAGGCTCTCGATATGCCCGTGCATGAGCTTGGCGGGATAGCAGGCGGTATCGCTTGCGACCGTGTGCTGTCCGAGGAAATAGAGCTGGCGCGTCGACTTGTCGCTTAAAACGACCTCGAAGCCGAGCGTCTCGAAGAAGCCCGCCCAGAGCGGGAGCTGCTCGTACATTCCCAGCTGCAGGGGAAGCCCCACCCTGCCGCGCTTGCCCTTTGCGCCGTTTATGCACTCGGGAAGGCGGTTCTGCTTATATGCGTATATGTCGAACTCCTCGCCCGCAGGTTTGAGCCCCGCGCCCCTCTCGCACTTGTTTCCCGAGATGAAACGGCGGTTGTCGCCGAAGGTTATTATGTTTATGTTACAGTTGGAAGTACAGCCGTGGCAGTTTGCCGAACGCGCGGTATAGCTGAACGCTCTGAGCTCCTCGGCGGAAAGCGTCGTACTTTCGCCGACGACGTTCTCCTTGGCGTACAGCGCCGCGCCGAACGCGCCCATGAGCCCCGCAATGCCCGGCCTTATTACCTCTTTGCCCGTCTCCTTTTCAAATGCGCGGAGCACAGCGTCGTTTAAGAAAGTGCCGCCCTGAACGACTATGTTGTCGCCCAGCTCGTCTGCGCTCGCCGCCCTTATTACCTTATATATGGCGTTCTTGACTATCGACGAGGACAGCCCCGCCGAAATATCTTCGACGCTCGCGCCCTCCTTCTGCGCCTGCTTAACGGCGCTGTTCATGAATACCGTACAGCGCGAGCCGAGCTCGACGGGGTGTTTTGCGTACAGCCCTTTCTGCGCGAACTCGCCTATCTCCATGCCCATTGCCTTGGCAAAGGTCTGTATGAACGAGCCGCAGCCCGAGGAGCAGGCCTCGTTGAGCATTATGCTGTCTATCGCGCCGTTCTTTATCTTGAAGCACTTTATGTCCTGACCGCCGATGTCTATGATGAAGTCGACGTCGGGGTTGAAGTGCAGCGCCGCCTTGAAGTGCGCGACCGTCTCGACTATGCCGAAGTCCGCCTTGATTGCCGCCTTGATGAGGTCCTCGCCGTAGCCCGTCACCGCGCTGCCGAGTATCTTTATTCTGTCGCCGAAGGAGGACAGCACCTCTTTGAGCTTGTCTATGACTATGTCGAGCGGCTGACCGTTATTCGACTGGTAGTGAGAATAGAGTATGCGGCAGTCGGGGGTGATGAGTATTATCTTGGTAGTCGTCGAGCCGCTGTCTATGCCGAGGTATGCGCCGCCGACGTAATTTTCGATTTCGCAAAATTCGAGGTTCTTTGCGCGGTGGCGGGCAACGAACGCCGTATATTCCGCCTTGTCCTTAAAGAGCGGCTCGCCCGTGATTATCTCGTCGCTGCCCGTCGCGTTCTCTATTTTGGATATTATCGTGCCGAGCTCCTCCTCGTCGGCGGTGACGGCGTGAAGGGCGCAGCCTATCGCCATGAAGCAGGGCGCGTCGTCGGGGAAAATTGCGTGCTCGTCGTCGAGCTTCAAGGTGCGCCTGAATGCGTCGCCCAGCCCCTTTATGAAGTGCAGAGGGCCGCCGAGAAAGAGCACTTTGCCCTTAATTCTTCTGCCCTGCGCCAGCCCCGACACCGTCTGGTCGACGACCGCCTGAAATATGGACCCGGAGATGTCCGACTTCCTGGCGCCCTGATTGATGAGCGGCTGAATGTCCGACTTTGCGAATACGCCGCAGCGCGAGGCTATGGGATAGATGCGCTCCGCCTGCTGCGACAGCCTGTCCATCTCGTCGACGGTGATATTGAGGAGCGACGCCATCTGGTCGATGAACGCGCCCGTGCCGCCCGCGCAGCTGCCGTTCATTCGCTGTTCGGTGCCGCCCGTGATGAAGATTATCTTGGCGTCCTCGCCGCCGAGTTCGACCGCCGCGTCCGCGTCGGGATAGTACTTGCGTATTGCCGTAAACGCCGCCTGCACCTCCTGCACGAAGGCTATGCCGCTGCGCTGAGAAAGACCGAGCCCCGCGCTGCCCGTAATCGCCGCGCGGTATATGCCCGGATATTTTTCCGATACGTTTTTAAGTTCGGCAATTACCGTCTCCTTAACCCTGGCATAGTGCCTGACGTAAGATTTATACAGTATTTCGCCGCTTTCGTCGATGGCAACGACCTTTACGGTCGTCGAACCGACGTCAATTCCCAGAAGATTTGCCATATCTGACACCTTTTTTTCGATATGTAGACTTTACTCGTATCATTATAGCACAAATTTCTGATTATTTCAATTTGTGCCGACGGAATAAGCCGACTAAAATTATGAAATTTTTTGCCTTACGGCAAATTTGCGCCGCGTCGCCAGACCGCCGCGGATGTGCCGCTCCGACAGATTTTTGTCGAGCACTTTGCGCACCTCGTCCCACAGCTTTCTGTCGGACGAATACAGCCGCTCGGTGACGTCCTTATGCACCGTCGACTTGCTGACCGAAAAGTATTTCGCCGCCGCCCGCACCGTCGCGCCCGTCGCTATTATGTATTCCGCCTCCCTCCGCGCCCGTTCGGCTATATATTCTCCCTCTGCAACCCTGTCGTCACGCATAGTCAATCCCCCCGCTTTTTTGCAGTGATATATACTATGTCGCTTTTGCGCGGTTTATGCAGATTTTTGTTGCCCCGCCGCGCCTGCACCCCTCCCATCTCCCCGATACGCCCTTTTTCGCGCGAAGTGTTGACAAGCGGGCGGATATATGATATTATTTTGATATCAAATAAATATCTGAGGATATGAATAAAATGGAAGAAAAACTTTTGAAAGGCAAGAAAATCGGGCTTGCCGTACTGATAGCGGACATTGTCGCATACATAGCGGCGATTGCGCTGCTGATATACGGCTTTGCAAACGGATTTTCTGAAAACTCAGACGAAATTCTGAGCGTGCCGCACGCCGTGCTGGCAATAGTGTGCATGATACTGCTCTTTCTGTTGTGGATACCCCTGCCCGGGCTTAAAGTTTTAAGGCCGCAGGAGGCGTACGTGCTGACGCTGTTCGGCAAATACTACGGTACGCTCAAAGGCGAGGGCTTCTACTGGGTAAACCCCTTCTGCACGGCGATCAACCCCGCCGCCGCAACCAAACTAAACCAGAGCGGCGACGTCAACAGCCTTGCAGGCGGCGCGCAGACTGCGGCAAAGAACGAGACCGCCAAGCTTGAACTGTTGGCGGTGCGCGACAAGCGCATCTCCATGAAGATTATGACGCTTTCCAACAGCAGGCAGAAGATAAACGACTGTCTGGGCAACCCCATAGAGATAGGCATTGCCGTAATGTGGCGCGTAGTCGACACCGCAAAAGCCGTGTTCACCGTCGACAACTATAAGGAATACCTCTCCCTGCAATGCGACAGCGCGGTGAGGGATATCGTAAGAATTTACCCCTACGACGTCGCCGAGGGCGTGGATACGACGGGCGACGGTCAGCCCGACGAGGGCAGCCTGAGGGGCAGCAGCGAGCTGGTTGCCGAGCGCATCAGAGAGAAAATTCAGTCCAAGGTCAGCTCTGCGGGGCTGGAAATAATCGAGGCGAGAATTACCTACCTCGCCTACTCGCCCGAAATAGCCGCCGCAATGCTGCAAAGACAGCAGGCTTCGGCAATAATCGACGCGAGAAAGATGATCGTCGACGGCGCGGTCGGAATGGTCGAAATGGCGCTTGAAAGACTTAATCAGGGCGGAATGGTCACGCTCGACGAGGAGCGCAAGGCGGCAATGGTCAGCAACCTGCTCGTCGTGCTCTGCGGCAACAAGGACGCGCAGCCGATAGTAAACAGCGGCAGCCTGTATTAAGGTAGAAGATGAACGACAAGGACAACAAAAAACAGATACCGCTTCGCCTTTCCGCCAAGCTGTACGCAGAGATTGCAAGCTGGGAGGAGGACGACTTCCGCTCGGTCAACGGACAGATAGAATATCTTTTGACCGAGTGCGTCCGCAGGCGCAAAAAGGGCGGAAAACCTGTCGGCGGGGACGGAGACGCACCGCAGGGCGAATAAGTCTTAAAAGCCGTGGGAGAAATATAGCATATTATAGGGGAGCGCGGGCAGTATGCCCGCGCTCCCTTTCTTTTTTTAATTTTTCCCGCTCGGCGGCATTCTGCCCTGAAAAGCGCGTTATCTCAGGCATATCCCCGCACCAATGGGTTTCGGGCGGCTGTTTTTAAAGAAAACGCCGTTTTTGCAATTGCCCCGCATATATGCCTTAACCAACGCATTTTTTGCCCCGCAAAGGCGCGGGTTTGCGAAGGGCGAAATATGCGCCGGAAGCGTAAAAGAGGCGCGCGCCCCGACGGGGCGCGCGCCTTAAAACCTGCTGTCCGTAAAGCTCATATTCAATCGGCATTTTCGTGCATGAACCGCACGAAGCGTTCGGCGGAGAGCGGTCTGCTGTAATAATAGCCCTGCAGATAGCCGCAGCCCATATTCAGCACTTCGCCGCGCATTTCCTCCGTCTCCACTCCCTCGACGACTATCTTCTTGTCGAGCTCTTTGAGCATGCCGACGGTGTGCCTGAGCACGGTCATCGCCGATGCGTCCTTCATCGCCGCCCAGAGTATGCTCTTGTCTATCTTGACCATATCGACGGGCAGAGAGACGAGATATTTCGCCGTCGAAAAGCCCGTACCGTAGTCGTCGACGGCAAACGAGCAGCCGTAGGCTATCAGCTTATTCATGTTGCGGGTGAGCACCTCGAGATTGGTGTTGCCCGTCGTCTCGGTTATCTCGAAATTTATGCGGTTGCCGCTCACGCCGTACCGCTTCATTATGGCTATAAGGCTGTCGGCGAGGTTGACCTGCATACACTGCACGAATGACAGATTTACGGCTATCGTGCGTATGCCCAGCTTCTGCGCGTGTTCGCTCGTCAGGAATTTGCAGACCGATTCGACGACAAATTCGCCTATCCTGACTATCATGCCGTTACATTCGGCAATGGGGATAAATTCTTCGGGGCTGACGTAGCCGAGTTCCTCGTCTTTGAGGCGGAGAAGCGCCTCCGCGAGGACAAAACCGCCGTCGTCGACGCCGTATATGGGCTGATAGAACACTTCAAACCCGTCCTCCGCCAGCGCGCGCTTCATTATGTGGAGAATATTGGTCTTCCTGCGACGGGCGGTCAGCGACTTGCTCGTCGCCTCAATGTCGTTCTCACCCGCCTTCTTTTCGCTGCCGAGCGTGTAATCGATAGCCGCCCTGACGTCGTCCGCCGAGCGCACGAAGTCGGGGAAGCGCACTATGCACATTCGCGGCGTGAGGTGGAAGCTGTTGTTGGCGATAGTCACGGGCGCCTTGAAGAAGGTGCGGATCTGCTTTGCCGCCCGCTCTCCCTTCGCCCTTTCGCCGTGGATTTTGAGCGCGAAACAGCAGTTGCCGAAGTGGAATACCCTCGTCCTGCCGAACCGCTCTATGAGCAGTTTTCCCAGCTTATAAGCGAGCTCGTCCGTCACGTTGCTGCCGAATACGTTTTCTATATAGCCGAACTCGTCGGGCTCGAACGCCACCACGCAGAACGGTTTGCCGCCCACAATATTGCCGTCGACCGATTCGTGGAACGCCGTGCCGTTATAGCAGAGCGAAAGGCGGCAAAGATAGGTATAGGGGTTTTGCAGATAGACGTAGATGAGCACCTCGACGAGCGCGATGACGAAATGCGCTATGTAGAGGCCTTGGATATTGAACTGTAAAATAGCCGACGCGACGATTATCGCGATGAACAGAAATACGGCTATAGACTGAGTGCGGTTGAGCCGCCTGTGGTACATTACGTACAGCACGAGGTCGGCGATGAATATCGTCACGGCTATCGAATAGACGATTATCATGCCCGGTCCCCTCGAATATACGCCCTCGGCGGAGATCGTGAACACGAAGCCGTTGAGGGGCGCGGTGACGATGAGCAGGAAATCGGCGAGCGCGGCGATGAGCGTCAGAAGCCTGTCCGCGCCGCTTACGTTATTGCCCTTTGTCAGCGTCACGACGTAGGCGAAGAACATAATATTGAGATAGTTGAAGAAAATGAGGTACAAGATATTCGTGAAATAGTTGAACCAGACGGGCACGTTGCTGCCGCTCGTCTTGCTGTACGTTGAGATGAAGTTGAACAGCGCCGAAAGCAGCGTGAGTACGATGATGATAATATAGATTATGTTCGTCTTGCCCGGGAAACTTCTGCCGAGACAAAAGAGCACGATAAGCGTCAGGCTCAACGCAACAGCAGCCAGATCAAACGACACCATCATACCCGTGTCCTCCCTTTGCGGCTAAAACGCACCGCTATTATTGTAATTGTAACATATAACATCTTATTAGGCAAGTAAACGACATACCAAAAACGACAACCGTCGACAGTTTTTACAACTTTTCTCTACGTTAATAATCCGACAAACGGAACTTTCAAACTTTGTCCGTCGACTGTCAGAAATTGCCCCTGCTATCTTTACTATCCCGCATCTTTTAAGACATTGCGAATGCTATCCGATTATAAATTTATCAAATTCGTTTTCTTTCTTTAATACCGCTCATTCACTAATCTTTTAAACAGCCCGCCGAGTGAACACGATGAATTGTCAAACCAAGTGCAACACTTAGAGATAAAAAAGTTAAATAAATCAACGGGTTTTTTGTAACCTAAAACTTTTTTGGGCCTGGCGTTTATAAGCGCCAGATTCTTTTTTAGTGTCGTTTCGCTTACCCTTGAAAGATTTCTGCCTTTGGGATAAAACTCACGCAAAAGTCCGTTCAGATTTTCGTTAGTCCCCTTTTGCCAGGCTCAATACGGGTCAGCAAAATACATTTCACAATGTAACTCTTGTTCTATTTTTCTCCAACAAGCAAATTCGCTGCCTCTGTCGCATGTTATGGTTTTCACTGCTCCTTCGGGCAATTTGGAAAGCTCCCGTATAATTGCATCCGCCATTGTTTCTCCCGTTCTGTTCGGTATTTTAACGGCTATATAAAATCTCGTCGTTCTTTCGGCAAGCGTTGCAAAGCATGCTTTGGTCTTGCCTCTGCCGGAAACTACCGTATCGGCTTCACAATGTCCGAATTCTTTGCGGCTGTATACGCTTTTATCTCGTTTTCGTATGCTTTTACCCGTAGTAAATCTGCCGCCGTTGCCTAATCTTTGGCGGGTTTTCCCCTTTCGGCGCAGAACATTTCGTTGCCCTTCACAAGATATTTTTCATATATCCAGCGATATATCGTCTTAAAACTCGGCAATTTCAAACCCTCGCACGGAGTATTTGCTATCTGTTCGGGAGACCATGTCCGTTGCAGTTTTTCGTTTATATAGTCTGTTACGGCTTTATTCCAAAACATTCCGCGGTGACAGAATGAACGACGCAACAGATATTTCTTGTGGGCTGTATGAGGATAGTATGTATTGATGGCGTAGCGGTGAGTATAGTTCCTGCCAATCTCGCGCGAGATTGTGCTCGGGCTTCTGCCGAGTAATTTTGCTATTTCCCTGTAACTTTTTCCTTCAATATAATATTTTCGTAGACAGACGCGCTCTTCTATGGTAAGATGAGTGTAGTTCATATATTTCCTCCGTGTTGGTATTGGTTGCAACTTTATTTTAACACAGTCGATTTATATGAACTACTTTTTTTATTGTTTACCTGTTGCACTTGATAGTATAATTCACCGTATTAAAAAAGCCACGCAGAAGCTTCTGCTTCTGCGTGGCTTTTAATTTAGTGGATAAAAATGCTACCCCAAAACCGAGCAGAAGGGTTGCAGATTGTGCCCTTACAAATGCGAGGACGAGGGAGTTTACAAAAACGTAAATGACCGAAGCCCGAGATATGCAGATAAGGGCGCAAAATGCGCCCTTATCCTCGGTTTTGGTCGAGGCGACGGGATTCGAACCCACGACCTTATGGTCCCGAACCATACGCGCTACCAACTGCGCTACGCCTCGTTTTCCTGTTAATTATATATTTATTTGTCGCCGCCGTCAATTAAATTCAAGTCGTCTTGCAAAAATTATTGAACGGCAATTAAACCGTCGAAAGTGCGCCAAATCACTTCCGCGCCGTCGCCGTTACCTATTAGCCGTTACCTATTATATGATAAGGGCGGACTGTTTAAGCCCGCCCCATCAACTGCATTTTCAGTCTCCTTTCTTCTTTTTTGCGACAGAGCCGACGACTAACACTACTATTTCGCCGATTACGGCAATCGCGGTGATTGCGGCATACAGCCAGCTGTATAGATAGGTATAGTCATATCCGTACTCCTCCCTGCAGACGAAGAACAGAACGACCTGCATTATCACGGTGACTATCGCCGCCGTCATAAGGCTGAACGAACAGCCCTTTTTGCCGCGCGTGAGCGCGGTTACGTCGCCGTCGTCGCGCACCGAGAAATTGAGCGCGCGCTTCAATCCCGTCAGGGTTACCGAGAGCAGTATTAACCCGCACAAGAATACAAGCACATTGAGCACGAGCGAGATTAAAACTTCCTTGAAGAAATAACCGTCGATGAGGTCGGTAATGAGCGTGTACAGGTATGAACCCATAAAGCAATCGAACGACGTACCGAGAGCAAGATAGGTGAACATCACCAGAATTATAGCGCAGGCCGCCAACGCGACGAGCGATTTTAGCCATATCGATCTGAAATGCGGCGTGAGCACGTCTTTCCTCTCGGAATAGGTCGCTAACGCCATTGCGAACATTGCGACAAGTCCCGCCGAAATGGCTATTATCGCGCCTATACCTCCGCGATATGCAACGGTATAGATCATCTCGCCGTCAATCTCATTCCTGGATATGAGCAATGCGCACAGCGCGTACATTATGAGCGGAGTAGTAAGAACGGATATGGCAAATTTGCGGACAGTACGCGATTTGCCGCGAGCCAGCGCTATCGGCGCGCCGATGAAGCCGCATATTATGACAATCGCCGATACGATAAGCATGACGCCAAGCGCTACGTCGCCTACAAGATAGGGAATATAACTGAAAACAGTTCCCAAGTCGGAGACTTCGGCAAAGAGCTTGAAAGTGTCGACTATGCCGATAATTACCATGCGGAAGGCTTCCCAGATGAAATAATTTTTGACCGACCACGTACTTTCGTCGACATTCAGACCAACCGAGACGCTGAGCGACGACAATATAAAGCTTATGCCGACGACGTAGACTATGACGAGACATATCGCGTCGAAAAGTTTGGTACGCGACTTGCCGCCCTCTTTAACCGCCGCCCTGACGGGCTTCTCGGGAGCTTTAACCTGCTCTGAAATGGCCTCGGGCGCAACCTCGGTAACCGCCTCCGAAACGACTTCGGGCGCGGCTTCGGGAAGGACCACTGAGACGGCATCGGAAGCAGCCACGGGCGCGTTAGTTGCGGCATATTCGCGGGGCAATTGACTTTGAGGCGACCTTGAATACTGCCTGCCGTCGGGGTTTACGACAGCCTCGCGGCGGCATTTCGCAAGCACTTCCTCGTAGGGTATTCCGCCGTTTATTCTGTCCGCGCCCGCGGGCAGGGGCTGAACGCCGATTATCCTGCTTTTGAGCTGGTCGAGCTCCAAAGACTGCACCTTGTCCTGTTCATTCTGCTGAGACATCAGATTTTTCCTTCCTGATCAGAGATTTCTTGCAAGCTGCGAGAATTCTACCGATTCAAAGCAGCCCATTATTTTGGTGAGCACGTCGTTGAGCGCCTTCCGCAGCCCGTTTGCGTCGGAGTATTCCTGCCTGCAATCTATGACGACGTTATAGTTGCTGAAATAGGCCTTGACGGGCATCTTTTCGTTGAATATATTGACGAGGAAATTTGCGCGGGCGAGGTCGTTTGCCATGCCGAGATTGACCGAGGCGAACGCCTTGCCGCTGTAAAACGAACCGACCGAGCAGGACACGTTGGTGCCGATGTGTTTGAGGTTGAGATAGAAGAAGACGTAGGCGCCTATCTCCTCGCCGTTATAGACGTGAGTTTTGAGCGGAGCCTGAATTTTGAGCACGTCGGTCGCATACTGCGAGACGATGGTCTTTACCGCCTCCCTGTCGGGCATTACGCCGTCGGCGATATCCGAAGCTGCGGGCTGCGCGCTCTCTGCGGGCTGTGCTTCATCTATTTCTGCGGGCTTGTCTTCGGCGCTGATTTCGGCATTAGCCGCCGCTTTATTTGCAGCCTCCGCCCTTTTACGTTTAGCCTCGCCGTTCCTCAGGCAGTCGTTAATACGGCTGCTATTGAGCCGTCTGCCTATCCTGTACGTTATGAAAATATCGATAAAACACCAGAGCCCCGCCGCAAAGCTTATTGCGGACGCAATCAGTCCGACGAACGATGGCAACACCAACATTCTTGCGACCGTCGAAAGCACACTGCTGCCGAGCGCCATGATGAGCTTGACCACGCCCGCGCCGATACTGCGGACGTAGAAGCGGTCGGCGCCGAACGAGCCGAGGAATATCGCGAGCAGAATTGCGCCCGCGTTAGATTTGAGCTTTATGGCGGACAACTCGCCAAAGAGCGAATCGTCGGCGCAACGAAGCGAGGCGAGGAGATTGTCCCTGTCCTCTGCGGGCACCTGTTTTTCAAACTTATTGTAGAGCACCGATACTTTTTCTTCTGTCATAATTTCCTCCCTTGCCGATATTGTCCGAAAGAACGGGCGGGGCGGCGATAGCCGCGAAAAACTGTCTTATTTGCCGCAAAAAACGGGCAAAAAGCGCAGTATTTCCCTCATTCTCCCTGTAATGTATATATTAACTCTTTATGTAATAATTGTCAAGTACCTTGCGCAAAACGGCGACAAAAAAATTGCGGCTGCCGAAGCCTTAAAAAGGCTTCGGCAGCCGTCCGCTTTGTCCGAAGGTCTTTCGGCGGAAGGCTATCAGCGGAATACGCCTCCGTCATAGATGTTGATCTGAGACTTCATGCTGTTGAGTTTATTGCCGTGACCGTTGAGCACCGATTGCAGGCAGGGATTGCTGTCGAGCAGCACCGTGACGGCGTGTTCGATATATATCCCCGCGTTTGCGGGCGCTTCTATGGCGTTGGCAACCTTGATGTCGGGGTTGTGCGGGCAGCTGTATATGCCGAGGCCGTAAGCCGTATGCGTCTGCACGTGGTCTGCCACTTTATAGCTCGCATACCCGTTGACCGTGCCGTCGTGCGACATATACGCCGACTGTTCGGGGGGATCGTAGGGTATTTCCGACTGGTAGAAATAGGTTGAGCCGTTTTCGCCGTTCCAGAGCGTCTGGTATTCGTGATAGTGCTCGACGAACAGCCCGTAGAAGGTGACGTTATCGCCGTTGACTACCAGCCCGTTGACCGTGACGTTGACGTCCCAGCCGACGCCGTAAGAGTGATCGGCGCGCCATACCCAGAAATTATCGCCTATGACGTCACTGCTGTTGACGACGACCGAAGTATGCGCATAAGTCGGCTCGTCACTGTGGCCGCCCACCCTGAAAAACAGGTCTGAAAGGCATATAGGGTTGGTCGAATGGTCCTTTGACGCGCCCTCCTCCCCCACTTCGAGCAGCGTTTCGGAATGAGTGCCCGCATCGAAAAGTATGCCGCTCATCTTAATTCCGCCGACGTCGGCGATGCGCATGAGCGTATCGCGGTTTTCGTCGGTTATGCGCAGCGTTGCATAGCCCAGCCCGAGCACGACGGTATTTTCGCGGTCGACCTGAATGGGCTTGTCTAGTTCGTATATTCCCGGGGAAAGTATGAGGTTTTTGCCCGCCGCGAGCGCGGAATTTATGGTGTCCGCATCATCTCTGTCCGCGCGGGCGATATAGAACTCGTCGAGCGGCATCAGCGTTCCGTCAGAGCCGTTTTCCGTCCAACTTATGCCGACGGAATCCCTGCGGAGGTCGGGAACGAATACGCCGTAGCCCTGCGCTTCGTCATACACGAGGAAGGCCTTTTCCCTTATGACGGGCGTAGTCGCGACTTCGGTCAGCGCCTGAGCCGGCCAGCTGCCCGAGGGTATTGCCCCGTCGACGCCGACGTATACCATGTTGAAGTTATTGCCGTCCCATCTGCCCCATTCGTCGTTGCGCGACAGCCACTGCTGCTGCGAACCCGAACCGACGGTACCCGCAACAAGACTGTCGGCGAGGAAGCCGCCGGACGACCAGCCGCCCGACTGGTGAAGCGTGAGGTTGCCGTTTATCTTCACCCTGCGCATACTCGTAGCCTGCGACACCGCCCACTGCACGCTCGACGAACTTATCTCGATATTCTCCACCGAACGCCAGAAATTACAGGTGGCGTTGTTGTTGGAGGCTATGTCCGCATAGACGTGGAAGCGCCTTATGTAA
The DNA here is from genome assembly GCA_944327625.1 of uncultured Clostridia bacterium. GTDB lineage: Bacteria > Bacillota > Clostridia > Christensenellales > Borkfalkiaceae > Coproplasma. The sequence goes on along the minus strand of CALVHL010000013.1, from coordinate 7,853 downwards.
GTATCGGTGGGCGCAAACCCCAGCCCCGCGACGGAGGTATAATATCCCTCGTACACCGTCGAAGAATATTCGCCGGGCTTGAACAGCAGGGCATAGCGGCGGTCGGTGAACTGTCCGTTATTAGAGCCGCGCTGCAATTCGTAAATTTCGTCTATAACCGCCTGAACTTGATCGGGATCGTCTTCGGGGGAGAATATTATGGTATTTTCGCCGAACAGCTCCTTTTCGTAGCTGTAAGTCGCCGTGCTTACCACCCTGCCCCCGCGCTTGCCCTCGACGCGGTAATACGCCATTATCTCGTCGCCCGTGTAGGTCTCGCCGCCATAGTCGGTTTCAGTCAGCACGTATTCGCCGTAGGCGCTGTCCGAAACGTAGATGTCGTAATATTCTTCATCCTCGTCGACGGGGAGGGTTATCTCCACGCCGTCGTCGGTGAGCCTGACGTCAGAGTCGAATACAGGCACTTCCGCTACTATTTCGTCCTCATCGTCGTCATCGTTCGGCTCGTCGGTGTTTACGCAAGCCGCAAGCAAGAACAGCGCCGGACAGAGAGTAAGCGACATTACGCACGCCACTAAGACGGCGCTCAGCCTTTTTTTATAATTATCTTTCATCTTTAAACCTTATTTTTAAACCTTATTCCGTGTTATCGGGCGCGGTCGCGCCCGTTCGCCCCGTAAGGCATTTGCCGCATTGCCGTCACACGCCGTCCGCGTCGGTCACGCCTTCGTCGGTCGTCGCGCCGTTCTCTGCGAGCAGGTAGTCGAGATCGTAAACCCTGACATAGTCAACCCAGAGCTGTGCGGGCATCATATCGTCGGGCGGCGTTCTGCCCCCGTCGAAGTTACCGCCGACGGCAAGATTGAGTATAATGAAGAAATCCTCGTCGAAGGGCGCGTCGGGGTTTTCGCCGCCGCCCTTACCGTCGGTGTACCACTGTCCCGACCTGATGATATGATAGACCTCGCCGTCTACCGAGAACTTCATGGATTCGGGCGTCCAATCGACGGCATAGACGTGGAAATCGGTTATCTTGCCGTTGTTCGGGTATTGATAGTTCTTGTAGATATAATTGTGAGGGTTGCCGAAGTGCAGCGTCGAGGAGACGTTGTCGGGTATTCTTCCCTTGATCTCCATTATGTCTATCTCGCCCGAGCGCGGCCAGCCGCCGTATTCCGAGTCGGCGGGCATCATCCAGAACGCAGGCCACAACCCTTCGAGAGCTGAGGTCAGCATTATCCTCGCCTCGAACCTGCCGTAGGTCTGGGAGAATATGCCTTGCGTGACGAGTTTGGCGGAAGTGTATTTCTTGCCGCCGTACTCCTCTACCCTCGCGGTTATTTTGAGAAGCCCGTCCTCTACCGTGGCGTTTTCCGCGCGGTAGTACTGCTTTTCGTTGTTGCCCCAGCCGGGAATGCCATAGTCGCTGCCGTCACCGTTCTGGAAAGTCCACTTGGTGAGGTCGACTTCGTCGCCGTCGAATTCGTCGTGGAAAGAGTAGACGGATTCGACTTCTTCCTCCTCGTTCCCCTCGTCGACGGGCGGGGTGTCGACGTCGAGCAGGTCGCCGCAGGCGGCGGCGCAGAAACTGAGCACCGCCGCGAGCGATATGCTCGACACGCATAATAATCTTCTTAAAAATTTACTGCTTGTCATTTTCCGTTACCGTGTCGGCGGCCTTTTTTGCCGCCGTCTTCTGTCTGAATACGAGGAAATACAGCCAGACGCCTATGCCCGCAAGCGTGACCGCGTCAAGCCCGACGAGTATGAATACCCACGCAGGGAAGACGTCGTCGGTGACGCGCAGACCAATCTGCGCTTCAAACCTCTCGTCGTCCGTTTCGAGCGTGTTGCCGAGATAATATGCGTTGCAATAGGTGTAGAGCACGTTCTTCGCCGAACGCCTTACGAGATACAGGCTGGTTGCGTTGTTGCCGTCGATATTGTCGTAATAGCCGTAAGGCCAGGCGCCGTGCAGCCATAGGTCGTTGCCCGCGCGCATGCCCTGATTTACGCTCATCCAGCCCGAAGAAGTGCCGTCGGCATAGTCGGTTACGACAGAGCCGTCAAAGCCCCATTCGGTGCGGAGTATGTCGGTGAGAAGCGCCTCGTTGCCGCCTGTCCAGATTGCGCCGAGATTATTGAACGATGACATCATCGCGCTGGCGTGTCCTTCCTTTACGACTATCTCGAAAGGCTTTAAATATATCTCACGGAGCGTCTGCTCGGTGAGCCAGGTGTAGAGCCCGCCGCGGTCGGTTTCGGTCTCGTTGACCACGAAGTGCTTGACGTAGCAGTATAGGCCGTTCGTCAGCGCGCCCGTCGTCGTCTCTGCGCCCATTACGCCCGAGACGAGCGGATCTTCGCTGTAATATTCATAATTTCTGCCGTCGAACGCGCTGCGGTGAATGTTGACCGCGGGCGCGTACCAACCCGAGACGTTGCTCGCCGCGGCTTCGTTGCCGACTGCAAGTCCGAACATATACGCGATATTCGTATTCCAGCTGGAGGCGATTACCGTTTCGCCGGGGAACGCCGTCCAACCGCCGTCCGCCGTGGACGAGTTATTGTTGTTTATGCCCGAAGGTCCGTCATAGTCGACGCAGGCGGGCTTGCCTATGCTGTCCACTTTCGCCGTCATATATCCGCCTTGCAGGACAAGAGCTTCCATCTCGCTGAAAGAGAGCTGATCCAAGAGCTCGTCCCACTTCTCGTCGTCATAGTCTGCTCCGAGCTCCATTACGAGCTCGTGGTTCATCTCAGAGCCGTCGGAGAGATACAGCCCGTTGGAGGCGTTCATCGTCGGCTTTTCGGTGGTTATTGTAGTATTTTCATACCAGCTTGCCGCCTTGGTAAAGCCCTTTGCGCGCGCCTTCGCCTTTTCGTAGGGGAAAGTACCCGCAAAGTCCGCCCTCGACAGATAGGTGATATTCGCCGACGAATCGACGCCGTCGATGGCTATGCCCGCGTAGGCGTCGCTGCCTGTAAATCTGTTGACGACGGGCTCGCCCGTGACGGGATCGGTGTCGAAAAGTATGCCCGAGCCGAGCGAGTCGCTCTCCTCGACGATGTAGGTGAATTCCGCCTGCTCACAGTCGGCAAGCGTATGCGCGTCCGTGCGCAGCGAAATAGTATATGTTCCCGCTTCGACTTCATAGCCCGCAAAGCCGTTGCCGTTGACGTCGTAAGCGTCGTAGGAAGCCATGTCGTAGACGTCGAAGGTCAGGGTGAGAAGCTCGCCGTTCGCATAGCCCTTTTTGAGGGGAAGCGTCGTCTTGTCGAACGCCGCGAGGTTGACGCTCGCCTTCTCTATGCCGCCATAGTTATAGGGCGCGGAATAATAAAGTTCGACGGTATCCATGCCCTCGGTATCGCTGTTATTGACGACGTACACCTCTACGGTTATGGTGTCGTCAGCGCTGAGCACGCTGCCGGGAGCGGGGCTAATGCTCTGCACTTCCCAGGTGAAATCGCTGTAACTGAGTCCGTAGCCGAAGGGGTACTGCACGACTTCGGGATAGCTGATGAAGCCCGCCTCCGCCGCCGTCTCGTAATATCTGTAACCTACGTAAATACCCTCGCAGTAGTCAATGTATTTGCCGCTGCCCGAATAGGTCGTAACGCCCGCCGAGCCCGCGTTGACGTAAGAGGGATCGGACGAGAGGTCGTATACCCACGTGTCGACCGTCTTGCCGGAGGGGTTTACCTCGCCTTTGAGGATAGAGGGGATTGCCTTTGTGCCGCTCTGTCCGAGCGCGCCGAGCGACAATACCGCGTCTATATCGTAGTCCTCGACAAAGCCGAGCTCCATGACGTTGCAGGTGTCGAGAAGGAGTATTACCCTTTCAAAGCCCGCGCCCGTGACGAGCTCTATCATGTCCTGCTCCTCCTGACTTATTTCGAGATAGGTGCGGGCGGTATCGGTGACGTAGCCGCTGCCCGACTTCTTATACTGCACGGTGGGGAGGTCGCGCCCCTCGCCGCCCAGACGGCTGATGACTATCAGCGCCGTGTCCGAATATGCGAGCGCGTTGCCCATAAGCACCTGATAGTCCGCCCTCGACGGCTCATACAGGCGATAGAACAGGCTGGCGTCGCTGCTCAAAGACGAGCCCGCCCTGCCGTTCTGGTAGCCCACGCACATATTGATTATATCCATATTTACTTCGAGGCCGCCCTGATTGAGCGCGTCGATAAGGCGCGTCGTGCGCTCGTCCGAAGCCTCGCCGGAGCCCGAGCCCGAAACGACGAAGCCGCCGTCGGTCGCACCCCAGCCGAATACGTTTACTTTCTTTACCGATGACGGAAGGGGCAGCGCGTCGTCCTCGTTGCGGAGCAGCACTATGCCCTCCTCGGCTATCTCCTCGGCAAGCGCGTCGCTTGCAGCGAGCGCAACTTCGCCGCCTTCGCCGAAGTTTGTGCCCTTGCCGTAGAAGTAAGTCGTTATGACGGGGCTGAAATATCCCGCAACCACGTTCGCGGCGATGACGACGAGAATGATAAGCGCCATGCCGATAAACGACAGAATATGCTTCTTACTTACCTTCATTACTTTTCTCCGAAAATTCTCTTAAATACATTTGTTACCTACGCACATTCCGCAAAGTCCGCACGTAGGTAACAAAGTGTTTTTCTATTCAGTTAAAACAATAACCGTTTTAAATGACTATACGTTGTCAATAATTGTGATGACGCAGGTTGCGGAGGAGTCTTCATATCCCTCTACCGTAACGGTAATGGTGACGGTGCCCGCACCGACGAAGGTGATGACGCCTGTCTGGTCAACGGTTGCGACTTTCTCGTCGCTCGACGTCCAGATGAGCGTAGCGTTGGCTACCTGCGAGGGCTTAACGGTTGCGTGAAGCACTGCCATGCCGTTGGAAAGCTCATACTCGCCGGAGGTCTTGTCGAGGGTTATTTCGGGAACGATGACAGCCTCGTTGATTTCGGGGCCGTTGTAATCTCTTGCCGTGCCGTCGGGGTTTTTGAGGTAAGGCACGTGACCGTCTTCGATTACCCAGTAATATGCGTTGAGCATGGGATAGGACGAAGCCAGCTTAGCCTCGTTTACGGGAACGTAAGCGCAGTCGACTATGGGCTGGTAGGTAACACCGTTGCCGTTGATTTCGCCGCAGAGCGCCCAGTCGGAAATAGAAGCGTCCTGAATTACGTAGTTATTGTAGACGCAAGCCACGCCCGCATCGTTCTGGGTGAAGTTAGAGCCGAGCAGACCGTAGGTTAAGCCGTCGCGCTGAGACCAGGATACGCAGTTGCGGATAATGCCGAGGTTGGTGCCGTTGTTCTGATTGATGTTGACGAGCACGCCGCCGAGCGTCCAGCCGTCCCACCATTCGTTGTTGTTGACAACCCTGCCCTGGACGTAGCAGTTCTCGATGAGACCGCCCTTGTTCCATGCGGTGATGAGACCGTTGTAAGCTTCGCCTTCGGTAGAGCAGTTGATGAGGCCGATATTTCTTATGGTGCCGTTCTCAACCCTCGAAACCATGCCGCTGTAGGAGTTGTTTTCAACGCCTGCGTCGCTGGTGCCGCCGGATACGAAGTGCGCATTGAGCAATGCGTAACCCCTGCCGTCGATCACGCCCTTGAACCAGCCGCCTTCGGCCTGTCCGGGAGCGAAGCCTATCGAAGGAACGAGCGCGTCCTTAAAGTCGATGTCGTTGGTCAGGTAATACTTGCCCGAAAGATTGTTGCTGATTGCCAGCCAGTCTTCAACCGTGCTTACGGCTATGTAATCCTTTTCATAATCTATCGGAGTGCCGGCGCTGACCGTGACGGTGCAGGATGCCGAGCGGCTGCCGTCCGCCGAGGTTGCCGTAATCTTGGTGGTGCCCTCTGTCATTGCGGTAATCATGCCGCTTATCTCGTTTATGGTTGCAACGCTTTCTTCGGAAGACGTCCACGTGAGCGTCTTGTTGGTCGCATTGTCGGGAAGAACGGTTACGTTGAGCTTCTGCTGGTCGCCCACCGTAAGGGTAATTTCACTGACGTCGAACAATACGCCGCCGACGGGTATGCTCGTTACGGTTACTTCACAGCTTGCGGTGAAGCCGCCGTCTGCCGTCGTAGCGGTTATCGTCGTCTCGCCGTCGCTTACGGCAACGACTCTGCCGCTCGTTACGGAAGCGATAGTGCTGTCCTCGCTTTTCCAGCTTACGCGCTTATTGCTTGCGTCCGAAGGCGAAACTGTCGCTTCGAGCGTGAAGCTCTCGCCCACTTGCAGTTCAAGCGTAGTCTGGCTGAGGGAAACGCCCGTTACCGATACAGTCTTTTCTTCTTCTTTGCCGTTGTTAGTCTTATTATCGTCGGGGTTGCCGCACGCCGCCATGCCGAATGCAAGGCCCGCCGCGAGTACGCATCCCGTCAGAATAACGCCTAACCTTCTCCATTTTTTGCTGCTCACTTTAATTCCTCCTGTTGAATTTAATTCACAAATTTTTTTTGTACTGAAAACTTCCAGCAGCCGATTTGAGTATAACTTTAACATATTGCGTTGTAAATATTCATTTCTGTCAAATACATTGCTTTTCCTGCTATGGTTATGAAATTATCTTGCCGCCGCCCGATTTACACTTTATATTTCTTATGTAAGAGAAAACGCACAATGCAAAGCAAATCATTGAAAATAATGAAAGCCGAGCAAGCATATAACGGCAAAAACAGAGCTGAACAAAAGTTTCGACGACAGGAAAAGACAGATGCAGGACACAAAGAAAATTCAATCCCCCAAATACAGAGTTTTCGGCAACATTGACGGTGCAAGATACGGGGATATTATTCATCAGGCAAGGTATTGCGAACTGTTATTTTTTAAGGCAGACAGCATATCCTTCCTGTTGAACGGCGCAATGCAGACGGCGAAAAAAGGTGACGTGCTGCTGCTCTCGCTCTCGGACGATTTCTTCTGCGAAAACGAGGAGAGCGCCGACGCGATCGGGCTGCATATTTCGCCCGAGGTGTTGAGATCTCTTTCAACTTCCAAGAGCGACCTCACAAAACTGTTCACCTATGCGCATCGCGTTGAAAATTTCGGTCATGCATTCCTCGACAAATCTGTTTCCACGCTCAGGCGCATACACGAGCTCGCGCAATCGGACAAGTTCGGCGACGATGTTTTAAGCCGCGCGGAACTTTCGAGACTGCTCGTCGAGGTGTACGACGCATACAAAAATTCGGGAAAGAAAAAGGGCAACTCTAACGAACAGCGCCCCGCCAACACCATAACGGCGCGGTCGGTAATGGACTATATCGACATAAACTTCACCGATCCGCAGCTCACGCTCAACAAGATAGCCACGGCAATGTTTTTCAGCGCTTCCCGCCTCTCGCATATTTTCAAGGAAGAAACAGGCGAATCTATCTACCGCTATCTCACCAACAAGCGGCTCAAACACGCGCACGACCTTATTTTGCGGGGGAGCCCCGTCATGGAGGCCTGTTCGAGCAGCGGGTTCAAGAGTTATTGCAGTTTTTACAGGCTGTATTCCAAGCAATACGGCACTTCGCCGATGGCTTCCCGCCCGAACAAATAATGAATAATAAATTAAATATGATACGCACGCGTGACTGCGTGCGTATTCGCGCGCAATAAAGCAGTTAAAGCAATCTGTGTGGCAGGATTGTATATTTACATTGTTGCTCAGCGTGATTAAACTTGAATGTGTACAGGAACCGTATTGCGGCGCTGTGTGCAAAAATAAAAAAAATTTTATTATGGAGGAAAATTCAATGAATGCGATGAAGAAGCGCAGCAGGCTGGCGGTGTTTGTCACCGTGCTTGCTCTGATCTTCGCCGGCTGTGCGGTAGCGCTGACGGGCTGCGGCAAGAAAGTCGA
>CALVHL010000012.1 GCA_944327625.1 uncultured Clostridia bacterium | reverse complement strand
GTATTGTCAAGTAATAGAACACGACGTAAAGCGCATATATGCCGCAATGCACGTCGGCGATTTTTGTGAAAATTTAGATAAAATCGAAAAATGGTCTCTTGGACAAACCGTCCAAAAATTAAAAGAACTCGATTTTAGTGGCAAAAGTCATTATATTTCTGCAAGCGATTACAATTTCTTAAAACAAATAACTGAAAAACGAAACCATTGGTGTCATCAAACATATCAAAATTTCTTATATAATAAACAATTTTTACAAAGTAAAGAATATGCGGACGAGTGCCGTAAATTGGAACGCGATAATGAACGACTATCAAATGTTTGCGATGCATTAGAAAAAGTGCGGATACAAGCGGTAAAAGATTTTGGACGGAATTGAAAATTCGTTTTAGGTTACTACTTCTCCACCACTATGGAACTATCCGAATACTTCGGATAGTTCTTTTTTTGCGGTATTGCTCATCAACGAACGAGAAACCTGTCTTTCGAAGCAACACCGTGCAAACACACTTCATCGCGCTATGTTTTATCTTACTTAAAAAATCATTTCACTGTTCGCAGGAATGGCTTGTTTGTTCCAGTCAAAAGCGTTGGTATGCGCGTTAATCAAGTCGTGTCTGACCGACTTGTAGCACGTTCCCGCTTAAGCTTAGGTCACACTTGGGGAAAAACGGCATTCAGCTGTTCTTTTAATATCCTTGTGCCGCTTCATTCCTCCTGATATGCGACGAAATTTTTAAAAGCAAGCGTACGAAAGCCATTCGATGAATTTTTGTTAAAAATTCGGCACAACTAATTGAATTATCTATAATTTTATCCTATAATAAGTCAAAGAGTTATTCCATAATATCAGAATGGGATAAGAAAGGAGCTTATATATGCGATTTTTAAGCAAACTTTTCAATAAGAAAAATAAGAGACATAAAAAAATATGTTGCGATGAGGAAGCGTATTTAATGAAATTTTTGGAATTTTTAATCTCTGAATACGGCTTCAGATTTAGCAAAAAGGATTTGGGGAATGCAGTTGATGAAAATGGAAAACTGTGGTTCTATGGTCCATATAATTGTTATTATTTTTATAATGAAAATATCTGTATTAATATTCTGAATTTAGCACAAAGACAAGATTGGTACATTTATATTACCAAGGATGTATTATCTGACCAAAATCAAATAGAAAAAGGAACGGAAATACCCAGCAAATATTGCTATAACCTTGAATTACTTGCAACAGAAATAAAGAATGAAATTGAAACACATAATACAATTTTTGGATTTAAAATATAACAATCATTCCGTACGCAATCTTAGAAAAAACAATTTTATTACAGGTGTTAGTAACCGTTTTTTTACCCCAACCTGCTCCACCATCACGGAACTATCCGAATATTTCGGATAGTTCTTTTTTTGCGCGGATAATCATACGCGGGCGCTGAATATCCGAGCGAAAGTGCGGAGGATAAGAAAGAAAACGCTGCGGACAAAAACGAATGCGTAGACAGATAAAAGCGAAAACGCCGACAAACAGACTTTAATTTTTACCAAACGCGCGTTAATTATTTTCTGTTTAGAAAGCTTGCACATTTTGCCGCTTTTTACTTGACATTGCACCCGCACTCTGCTACTATTTCTCTCGTAAAAAATGTTAGCCAAAGTTTACTTTTTTTACGGGGCGATTTATCGCCAATGCGGAGATGTAGAAAAAAAGTGAATACCTTTGCTTTAATTGTAATTATTACGGCGATTGCGGGCGTTGGCGGCACGGGCATCGGCGGACTTATCGGTGCGCTTTTTAACCGAAATTCCGAAAAGATTGTCAGCCTGCTTTTGAGCTTTGCGGGCGGCGTCATGCTTGCCGTCGTCTGCCTTGACCTGATGCTTGACGCGCTTACGCAGAACGACGGCGCGGCGTGGAATACCTTTATGGTAATCGGCATGGTATTTGTCGGTTACGGCGTGGTATATCTTCTCAATTTCTGGATAGACAAGGCGACCAACCACGAAGTGCCGCACATTGACAAGAACCACCCCAAGACGGCCGATCAGCTGTCCGAGCTCATTCACAGCGACCACTACGAAGTACATAAGCAGAGCAACAAGCGCAGCGGGCTGTTCATCGGCGGACTGGTAATGGCGTGCGCGATAGCACTGCACAACCTGCCCGAGGGAATGGTAATCGGCGCGTCGTACGTGCAGGACGAACCGCAGGCAGAGCTTGAACTGACGGGCGGACTTGCGCTTGCGATAGTCATCGGCCTCCACAATATTCCCGAGGGAATGAGCGTTTCCGTCCCCCTCATAGCGGGCGGAATGGGCAAGCCGAAAGCCGTGCTTCTGACGGCGATAACGGGTGCGCCGACGATAATAGGCGCGATGATAGGTTACGGACTGGGCACGATAGGGCCTATAAGCCTCTGCCTCTCCCTCAGCTTTGCGAGCGGCGCGATGCTGTACGTCGTATTCGGCGAGCTGCTGCCCGAATCCATACTGATATGGCGAAGCAAAGCACCCGCGTTTGCAATGCTCGTGGGGTTGCTCGTCGGCGTAATGATAATATTCCTCTGAAAAACAAATAGCCCTCCCGATCGTATTCGGGAGGGTTTTTCTTGTCCAAAGATATCTGTCAGAGCGTTTTGAGGGCGTTGAGCGCGCTTTCAATGACGTCGTCCATGTCGTAATACCTGTACTGTCCGAGTCTGCCGCCGAAGATGACCTTTTCTTCCCTGTCGGCGAGCGCCTTATACTTCTGATAGAGTGCGCCGTTCTTCTCGTCGTTGACGGGATAATAGGGCTCGTCGCCGAGCTTCCACGTCGACGAATACTCGCGCGAGATAACCGTCTTGGGCGAGGTGGAATCGAACTCGAAATGTTTATGCTCGATTATGCGCGTATAGGGTACTTCGTATTCGGTATAGTTGATTACGGCGTTGCCCTGATAGTTGGGAATGTCGAGAATTTCGGTCTCGAAGCGCACGGAGCGATATTCGAGCGCGCCGTAGCAATAGTCGTAATACCTGTCGATCGCGCCCGTATAGATGACCTTTTCAGCCATTGCGAGATATTTTTCCCTGTCCTCGAAGAAGTCGCAACCCAGCTTTACCTCTACGCCGTCGAGCATCTTTTCGATAATGGCCGTATAACCGCCGACGGGTATGCCCTGATACCTGTCGTTGAAATAGTTATTGTCGAAAGTGAAGCGGACGGGCAGGCGCTTGATGATGAACGCGGGGAGTTCGGTACACTTTCTGCCCCACTGCTTTTCGGTATAGCCCTTGACGAGCTTTTCATATATGGTCTTACCGACGAGGTTTATTGCCTGCTCCTCGAGGTTGGCGGGGTTTTGAGTATAGCCCTCCGCCCGCTCCTCCTCGATGCGCTTCATTGCCTCGGCGGGCGTGAATACGTCCGGCCAGAGCTTGGTAAAGGTATTCATGTTGAAGGGCAGGTTGTAACATTCCTTCTTATACCGCGCCACGGGCTGGTTTATGTAGTTATTGAATTCGGCAAACCCGTTGATATAGTCCCATATCTGCTTGTTGTGAGTATGGAAAATGTGTGCGCCGTAGCGGTGCACGTTTATGCCGTCGACGTTTTCGGTATAGATATTGCCGCCGATATGCGGGCGCTTTTCGATAACCAAGACGCTCTTGCCGCGCTTTTTGAGTTCGTAAGCGCATACCGCGCCGAATAAGCCGCTGCCTACTATAAGATAATCGTACATACTTTTCACCACTTGTTTTATTCGGAACGCGGACGCTCCGTTTACGTTTTTATTATACCACCGCGCACCCGCCCTGTCAATATGCGGCGGAATACAAGAAAAATACGCAGCCCCGAAGGACTGCGTATTTCCAAAGAGAGAATATGAAAAAAGTTAAGTGTGGTCTGTTTTGCTTTTGTGACCAGAGTATAACAGACCATTGTGTAAAATATATGATAAAAAAGAGATATTTATATAAACATCGGGTGCAGAAAAGTACACTTTGGAAGCGGGGCAAATTACTGCCCGCCGAAACGCGAATACAGCGTCTCGGCAACGCGCATACCGTCCGCCGCGGAGGAGGTTATTCCGCCGCTGTAACCGCTGCCCTCGCCGCAGGGATAGAGATTTTTTATGCTTACCGACTGCATATCCGCGCCGCGCAGAATTTTGACGGGCGAGGAAAAGCGCGTCTCTGCGGCGGTGAGCACGGCATAGCCCGCGTCGAAGCCTTTAAGGCGTTTTGCCATATCGGGAATGGCGGCGCGAAGCGCACGGCAGGCGACCTTCGGCAGCACTTCGTCGACGGGCGCAAACGCAGTGCCTGCGCTATATGTGGGCACCAATTGCCCGAACGCCGAGGAATTTCTGTCCTTTAAGAAGTCGCCGACGAGTTGGACGGGAGCGCGGTAATTGCTTCCCCCGCAGAGGAATGCCCGCCGCTCTATCTCGCGCTGAAAGCGCACGCCCGCAAAGAGATCGTCGCCGTCGAAGTCCTCCCTCCTCATCTGCACCATGAGCGCGGAATTGGAGTTTACGCCGTCGCGGGCGCGGAGGCTCATTCCGTTTACCACCACCCCGCCCTGCTCGCTCGCCGCGGGTATGACTACGCCGCCCGGGCACATGCAGAAGGTGAATACCGTGCGTTCGTCTGCGTGGCTGACGAGCTGATAGTCCGCCGTCGGAAGAAATTTATAGCTTTCGCCGTACTGCGCAAAACCTATCTCCGAGGCGAGGTGCTCTATCCTCACGCCGACAGCAAAATCGCGCGGCTGCATATAAACTCCGCTGCGGTGGAGCATTTCAAAGGTATCGCGCGCGGAATGTCCGATTGCCAGCACGCAGGCGTCGACGGGTACGCGGCGGGAAATGCCGTCCTTTACGCCCGTGACGGCTATCGCGGTCAGTTCGCCGCCCGTACATTCGAGGCCGTCGAGACGAGTATTGAAGAAATATTCGCCGCCGTTTTCGATGATATATTTTCTGATGTTGCGCAGAACGTCGTAGAGCATATCGCTGCCGACGTGGGGCTTATTGAGATAGGCGACGTCCTCTGGCGCACCGAACTGAACGAAGGTGTCGAGCACGTCGGCATTGAGGCTGTCCTTGGTGCGGGTATTGAGCTTGCCGTCCGAAAACGCGCCCGCGCCGCCCTCGCCGAACTGCACGTTGGAGCTTTCGTTAAGCTTTCCGCCCGAAAAGAAGCTGAGGCAGGTTAAACGCCTGTCCTCCACGCACTCGCCGCGCTCGAATATGAGCGGACGGAAGCCGTGCCTGACGAGATCTATCGCGCAGAACAGCCCCGCAGGGCCGCCGCCTATAATAGCTACGGTCGGGCGGCAGGAGATCTTGCCGTATTCCCTTACGCTCTCCCTCTCCTCGCGTTCGGACACGGCGACAGAATACAGCCAGAATATATTGCGCTTGTCGCGCGCGTCGAGCGACTTTTTGAGTATCTTAAAATATTTGAGTTTTGTGCGGAGCTTGCCCTCCACAATGCCCTTCAACTGACTTTCGGGGCGGTCGGCGGGCAGTTTTATATTGTCTATGCGGCGTATCATAGTAGTTCCTCGCTTATGGCGCGGGCGGCGTGCATGCCGCTGACGAACGCCCACGTCAGATTATAGCCGCCGCAATCGCCGTCGAGGTCGACGACTTCGCCGACGAGGTAAAGCCCCTTTTTTCTGCGGCTTTGCATGTCGTCGCCGACTTCCGAAAAGGGCACTCCGCCCTTGGTGACCTGCGCGTTGTCGAAGCCCATGCTGCCCGTGACGGCAAGCGTGAAGTGCTTGACGAGGCGGGCGACTTCCTCCGCGCCCGCGCCGCCCGCGCGGCGCATTATCGCCCTGCCGATCTGGTTATGCAGACTGCCCGAGAGCAGCTCGGAATAGTCATAGCCGAGCGCGCGCTTTCTCTCTATGTCGCGGACTATGTCCGCCTCCGAAAATTCGGGGAGAAAGGCGAGCGACAGCGTAACGCCGCCGAGGTGGGCTATGTACGGAGATATGCCGAATATCGCGTTGCCCGACACGCCGTAATCGGTGAAGATGACGTCGCCCGACGACTGAGCGATTGCCGACTTGTCCCGAGAGAGTGCGGTGACGGCGCACTCCGCACGAATGCCTTTGAGCGTCTTTATATGCGTCGTATCCGTTTTCAGCTGAACGAGCGACGGATAGAGTTCGGTTATCGTATGTCCGAGCGATTTTGCAAGGCGGAAGGCGTTGCCGTCGGTCATAAACTGTTTCTGGGCGCAGCCGCCAGCGGCGAGCACTACGCGGCGGGCAGTCAGCTTTCCGCCGTCCGAAAGCGAGAGCGTGAAAGAGCCGTCTATACCCGTCGCCTTTGCGCCGAGAATGACGGATACGCCCGCGGCGTTGACCTTTCTTATGAGGCAGTCGGAGAGCGAGGACGCCTGCTTGCCCGCAGGATATATCTTGCCCGACTTGTCCGCCGTAAAGAGGCAGTCAAAGAGCGAGAGCGCGTCGTATTCGCGCGAAAGGCGCACGGCAAGCGGCGCGAAAGTGCCGTGGAAATGGCAGGGCGACATATCTGCGTTGGATACGTTGCCCTGACCGTTGCCCGTGGCGGCAAGCTTTTTGCCCAGCCTGGCGCCCGCCTCTATTATGACCGTCTTTAAAGACGGCGCATATTGTCCGAGCGCGACGGCGCAGGCAAGACCTGCCGCACCGCCGCCTATTATTGCTACGTCATAGTTCTGCATAGCAAGATTTTACACCCTTTGCCCTCTCGCTGTCAACAAGACAGTCCGTCAAGTATGCGTTTGAGTTCGGCAAGGTGCAGCTTTTCGTCGTCGATTATGCGCACGATAAGCGCTTTCAAAGTGCCGTTTTTGAGGCGGCAGAGCATCTTTTCATAGCCGTATATAGCGTACTTTTCGCCCATTATGTCGTCCTCAATCATATTGACGAGCGAGCGCGAATAGGCGACGAACTTGGTTGAATAGAAGTTGAACTGCGCGGGCGGCTGAAAGGTGTAGACGGGCGACGCGCCGAGATTGATGAGCGCTTCGCCTAAAAGGTCGAGGTGCTTCATTTCGGCAAGGGCTATACCGACGAGCGTTTCGGCAACCGCCTTGTTGCCGCAATGGGCGAAGTTGAAAGAGTGATAGATGTATTGCAGTATGGCGTTGAGTTCGCCCGACGGCGTGGCATAAGCCGCCGAAATTATCCGCGCCGAACAGGGATCGGTGCAGAGGCAGTCGAGTGACGGATAGGGCGCGTCAATGATTAAGGGTTTTGGCATATAAAAAAACACTCCTTTGAAATACTTTACTACCAAAGTATTCTTCAAGGAGTGCTTTTTGTCACTTATTCATTCACTTGTCGAAAATGCGTTTGAGGAACTGCCCCGTATAGCTTTCGG
The DNA here is from genome assembly GCA_944327625.1 of uncultured Clostridia bacterium. GTDB lineage: Bacteria > Bacillota > Clostridia > Christensenellales > Borkfalkiaceae > Coproplasma. The sequence goes on along the minus strand of CALVHL010000012.1, from coordinate 46,978 downwards.
GACATTCGGCGACTTCTTCGGGGGTGCCGCAGGTGACCACCGTGCCGCCCTTGTCGCCGCCCTCGGGACCGAGGTCGACGATATAGTCCGCCGTCTTGATGACATCGAGGTTGTGCTCTATGACTATGAGCGTATTGCCGCCCTCCCTCAGCCGCGCCATTATTCTGACGAGTTTATCGACGTCGTAGCTGTGAAGCCCCGTCGTCGGCTCGTCGAGGATATAGACGGTCTTGCCTGTGCTGCGCTTTGAAAGTTCGGTGGCGAGCTTAACCCTCTGCGCTTCGCCGCCCGAGAGCGTCGTCGCGCTCTGTCCGAGCTTTATATACCCCAGCCCGACGTCGTCGAGCGTCTTTAACTTGTTGTATATGGAGGATATAGGCTTGAAAAATTCGGTCGCCTCCTCCACCGTCATTTCGAGCACGTCGGAGATTGACTTGCCCTTATATTTTACTTCGAGCGTCTCGCGGTTATAGCGCTTGCCACCGCACACCTCGCAGGGCACGAATATATCGGGCAGGAAGTGCATGGCTATCTGCAATATGCCGTCGCCCTGACAGTGTTCGCACCTGCCGCCCGCGACGTTGAAGGAAAATCTGCCGCTCTTATAGCCCCTCTCCTTTGCGTCGGGGGTTGCGGCGAACAGCTCCCTTATCATGGTGAATACGCCCGTATAGGTTGCGGGGTTGCTCCTCGGCGTTCTGCCTATCGGTTGTTGGTCGATGGCTATTACCTTGTCGAAATATTCGACGCCGTCGATGCCGTCGCAGTTGCCCTCCTGCTGTCTTGCGCCGTTGAGGCGGTTGGCGAGCGCGGGATAGATTATCTCGTTGACGAGGCTGGACTTGCCCGAGCCCGAAACGCCGGTTATCGCCGTGATAAGCCCGACGGGTATTTCCACGTCGATATTTTTGAGATTGTTCTGGCGGCAACCGCGCACTTTCAGAAATCTGCCGTCGGGAAGAACGCGCCTTTCGGGCACTTCTATTTTGCGCCTGCCCGCGAGATAGTCGCCGGTTATCGAGCGCGGTTCGTTCATTATGTCCTGCTGAGTGCCGCAGGCGACGACTTCGCCGCCGTGAACGCCCGCCATCGGGCCTATGTCGACGATATAGTCCGCCGCCCTTATGGTGTCCTCGTCGTGCTCGACGACTATGAGCGTGTTGCCTATATCCCTCAGCCCCTGCAAGGACTTCAAAAGCTTTTCGTTGTCGCGCTGGTGAAGCCCTATCGACGGCTCGTCGAGGATATATAAAACGCCCGTGAGCGCGCTGCCTATCTGCGTGGCGAGGCGTATTCGCTGGCTTTCGCCGCCCGAAAGGGTTGCCGCCGAACGCGACAGAGTGAGATAGCCCAGCCCGACGTTTTCGAGGAAGGAAATGCGGTTGTCTATCTCCCTTACAATATTGTCCGCGATGAGGTGTTCGGTGGGCGTGAAGAACGAGAAATCGGAGAACGCCTTTAAATCGTCGACCGACATATCGCACACTTCGGCTATATTTTTGCCGCCCACGGTGACGGCGAGCGCCTCTTTTTTAAGCCTCTTGCCGTGACAGCAGGGACATTCGGTAGTGCGCATATACCGCTCTATATCCCACTTTACGCTGTCGGACGAGGTCTGGTTATACCGCCGTTGCAGATTGGCGGCAAAGCCCTCCCACGAGGTCGAATAACTGCCCGAAAAGCGGTAGGCATGATAGTCGAGCTCTATCTTCTCGCCGCCGTTGCCGTACATGAGCATATTGTAAATGCCCTCGGGCAGATCCTTGACGGGCACGTCGAGCGAGAAATTATATACCTTGGAGAGCGAGGTGAGATACATCTGCGTCATTGCGGAGGAATCGAGGTTCCAGCCGCTTATCTTTATCGCGCCCTCCCTCAGCGTCTTGGTCTTGTCGGGGCATATCAGGTCGGGATCGACCGCCTGCTTGAAGCCCAGTCCCGAACATTCGGGGCAGGCGCCCCACGGGGTATTGAACGAGAACAGGCGGGGCTCTATCTCCTCTATCGAAATGCCGCAGTCGGGGCAGGCGTACTTGGTGGAATAGATCTCCTCCTTGCCGTCGCAGTCGATGGTGACCAGCCCGTCGGCAAGTTTAAGCGCGTTTTCGAGGCTGTCGGTAAGGCGCTTCAACACGCCCTCCTTTATGACGAGCCTGTCGATGACGACGGCGATATTGTGGCGGATATTCTTTTCGAGATGAATTTCCTCCTGCAAGTCGTAGAGATTGCCGTCTATCTTCACTCTGCCGTAGCCGCTCTTTTTATAGGCGGCGAGCTCCTTGACGAACTCGCCCTTTTTGCCGCGCACGACGGGCGCTTCTACCATAATGCGGCTGCCCTCGGGCATGAGCATTATTCTGTCGGCTATCTCGTCGACCGATTGACGGCGTATTTCCCTGCCGCACTGCGGGCAATGGGGCACGCCGACGCGCGCAAACAGCAGACGGAAATAGTCGTAGATTTCCGTCACCGTGCCGACCGTCGAACGGGGATTGTGCGAGGTCGTCTTCTGGTCTATCGAGATTGCGGGCGAAAGCCCTTCGATAAATTCCACGTCGGGCTTTTCCATCTGCCCGAGGAACTGGCGGGCGTAGGAAGAAAGGCTTTCGATATACCGCCTCTGCCCCTCGGCGAAGATGGTGTCGAATGCGAGCGTCGACTTGCCGCTGCCCGAAAGCCCCGTGAATACCGTCAGCGTGTTGCGCGGTATTCTCACGTCGATATTTTTGAGGTTGTTTTCCTTTGCGCCTCTTACATAAATTTCGTCTTTCATGATTTCTTTGCCTTGATGAGCTTTTTCCTCAGCTCTGAAATTGCGTCGCGTATTTCTATCGCCCGCTCGAAGTCGAGCTGGGCAGACGCAACCTTCATGAGCGCCTTCAATTTTTCTATTTCGGCGGGAATATCGGCGAGCTTGACTTCGTCCGCCGCCGTCTTCTTGGTGGTTATGCCGAGGTTGATTTTTGCCTCTTTGATTATAGTGCGGGGAATTATGCCGTGTTCGTCGTTATACGCCTTCTGTATAGTGCGGCGGCGGTTGGTTTCGTCGATCGCCCGCTTCATGCTGCCCGTTATGCTGTCGGCGTACATTATTACCCTGCCCTCGGCATTTCGCGCCGCCCTGCCTATCGTCTGCACGAGCGCCGTCTCGCTCCTCAAAAAGCCCTCTTTGTCGGCGTCGAGTATGGCGACGAGCTTGACTTCGGGTATGTCGAGCCCCTCGCGGAGGAGGTTTATGCCGCAGAGTACGTCAAATTCGCCGCCGCGCAGTCCGTTGATTATGTCCACGCGTTCGAGGGTGTCTATGTCAGAGTGCATATACCGCACCCTTATGCCGTGTTCTTTGAGGTAGTCGGTGAGATTTTCCGCCATGCGCTTGGTCATGGTGGTGACGAGCACTTTGCCGCCTCCGCCCACAACGCCGTTTATTTCGCCGAGCAGGTCGTCTATCTGCCCCTTGGTGGGGCGTATGGTTATTTCGGGATCGAGCAGCCCCGTCGGGCGGATGAGCTGTTCGACCACCTGCCCCGCCTCTCCGAGTTCGTAGGGCGCGGGCGTTGCCGAAACGCAGATAAGCTGCGGCACGCGGACGTCGAATTCCTCGAAGGTCAGAGGACGGTTGTCGAACGCCGATTTGAGGCGGAAGCCGTAGCCGACGAGGTTTTCCTTACGCGAACGGTCGCCGTGATACATCGCCCTTATCTGCGGTATGGTCATGTGGCTTTCGTCTATGAATACGAGGAAGTTGCCCTTGGGAAAATAGTCCAAGAGGGTGAACGACGGCTCGCCGGGGTTTCTGCCGTCGAAATAGCGGCTGTAATTTTCGACGCCGCTGCAATAGCCTATCTCCTTCATCATTTCGAGGTCGAAGGTCGTGCGCTGTTCAAGCCGCTGCGCCTCCAATAGCTTGCCCTCGTCGCGGAACGCCTTTACTTCGTCGTGCATATCCCGCTCTATCATGGCGAGCGCGCTTTGCATCTTTTCGCTGCCGACGGCGTACTGGCTGGCGGGGAAGATAAGCACATGTTTGAGCTCTGACAGAATGTTGCCCGTCAGAGCATCCTCCTCGCATATTCTGTCTATTTCGTCGCCGAAAAATTCTACCCTTACGGCAATTTCCGAATTGCTGGCGGGGAAAATTTCGACTATGTCGCCGCGCACTCGGAAGCACGAACGGTGAAAATCGGTATCGTTGCGCTGGTACTGTATTTCGACGAGGTTGCGCAGAAGCGCGTCGCGCTCCAACTCCATTCCCGGGCGCAGGGATATGCTCAGCCTGAAATATTCCTCGGGCGCGCCCAGACCGTAGATGCAGGAGACCGACGCGACGACTATGACGTCCTCGCGCTCGCCGAGCGAACTGGTCGCCGAATTGCGGAGCTTGTCTATCTCGTCGTTGAGGCTCATGTCCTTTTCGATATAGGTGTCGGTCGAGGGAATGTAGCTTTCGGGCTGATAATAGTCGTAGTAACTGACAAAATACTCTACCCTGTTTTCGGGGAAAAATTCCCTGAACTCGTTGCAGAGCTGGGCGGCGAGCGTCTTGTTGTGCGCAATGACGAGCGTGGGGCGGTTGACGTTCTTTATGACGTTTGCCATGGTGAACGTCTTGCCCGAGCCCGTAACGCCGACGAGCACCTGCGTGCGTATGCCGTCGAGCACGCCCTCGGTAAGTTGTCTTATCGCCTCGGGCTGGTCGCCCGTCGGGCTGAATTTGGAGTGAAGCTTGAATTCCATAATCTTACAAAAAAAGTAAAACAATAGTTTTAATGATTATACCGCTCGGCGCGGCAAAAAGCAAATAAAATTATGCCCCGACGGTCAAGAAAAAATAACCGTGCGAAAACCCGACGGAAGCGCGTAGCTTCCGTCGGGTTACATTCATCATTGGTCTTTGCCGCCGTCTTCGGGAATGGAGGATACCGAAGGGAAATCGACGAAGAAGGTCGAGCCCTTGCCCTCCTCCGAGCTTACGCCGAAGTTGAACGCATGGGCGTCGAGAATAATCTTGACTATATTGAGCCCCAAACCCGTGCCCTTTACGGGGCGGGTGTGGCTGTCCTTGCTGCGGTAATACCGCTCCCAGATGTGCTGACGCTCCTCCTCGTCTATGCCCTTGCCCGTATCGCGCACGGAAAACCTCGTGCAGTTGGTCTCGGCGACGTATTTGAGCGAAATATAGATGGTCTTGTCCTCGCCCGTGTAGTTGACGGCGTTGGAGATGAGGTTGTATATTACCTGCCCTACCTTCTCATCGTCGGCGAGCGTGTACATATTGGGATCGACGTCGACCATTATCTTATAGCCCTGCGTCTCCTGCAAGTAGCCGAACTTGGCGATTATGCCGTACAGAAATTCGGTGAGGTTGAACACCTTTTTGTTGAGCTGACCGAGCCCCGAGCGTATTTTTGAAGTTATGAGTATGTCGTTGACGAGCCCCGTCAGGCGGTCGGATTCCTCGATTATTACCGAGAGGTGCTTGTTGCGCTTTTCGGGGTTGTCGCCCGAAATCTCCTGTATCATCGAGGCATAAGCCTTGATCATGGTGAGCGGCGTTTTGAGATCGTGCGTAACGTTGGCGAGCAGCTCTTTCTGAAAATCGTCGCTCTTTTTAATCTCGTCGCGCATATAGTTGAGGTTGTCAGACAGCGTGGCGACTTCGGCATAGTCGGTCGAAGTGAACTGCACGCTGAAATCGCCGTCGGCGAGCTTGGAGACGTTGTCCGACAGATCGCGTATGGGGCGGGAGATCCGCTCGGCAAGCGAATAGGATATGACGAACGCCACGACGAGCACGCAGAGCGATATGAGTATGACGTAGAGCTGCGTCTGCTTAATCGAGTAGGCTATCGGTGAAATGGGGTATCTTATGAGCAGCATTGCCCTCGTCCCCCCGAACCGTACGCAGGAGACGTAGTTATACGTCATGCTGTCGCCGTCGCCCGTGTTGTATTCCGCAACGGCGTCCTCGTTCCATTCGGGCATATTCTCGTTGACTTCCTCGGTTATGTCGCCCAGTCTGTCGGGCGCGACGAACATCTGCGGATAGAGAATTATGCCGTCCTCGGAGATGACGAATACCGTCACGTTGTCATAGAGCGCATATTCGTTGAGCCTGGCTTCCTTTATCTCGTCGGAGATCCGCGGATCGTTGACGAAGTCGGTAAGTTCGACGCCTATCTCCTCGACGCGCTTGATCTGCTGGGCTATCAGCGAATTTCCGAGCACGGTATAACACACCACCGCCACGAGCAGTATTATGCCCACCGCAAAGAGGGCGAAATACCGCCAGAGAATGACGTTGGTGCGTATACACCTGAATTTTTTGCGTCCCTTCGTCCTTACGGAACTGTTATCAGACTTCAAATTTATAACCCACGCCCCTTAAAGTAACGATGAATTTACGGTATTCTTTGAGGTTTGCACGGAGCATCTTGATATGCGTGTCTACCGTGCGGTCGTCGCCGTAGAAGTCAAAGCCCCATACGTCGTAGAGGAGCTTTTCCCTCGTCAGCGCAATGCCCTTGTTCCTGATGAAGTAGAAAAGTATTTCGTATTCCTTGGGCGTGAGGTCGACCTTTTCGCCGTCGACGAACACGTTGCGCCCCGCCATGTCGACGGTCAGCCCCTCGAAGGTGACGATGTCGCCCGTCTCGTTCTTCTGGCTGTGCCGCTTGGTGACGACGTTTATCCTCGCCATTACTTCCTTGGGCGAGAAGGGCTTGGTGACGTAGTCGTCCACGCCTATCTCGAAGCCGAAAAGTTTATCGTATTCCTCGCCGCGCGCCGACAGCATTATTACGGGTATGTCCTTAATCTTCTTTATCTCCTTGACCGCCGAAAAGCCGTCGAGACGGGGCATCATTATGTCCATTAAGATTATGTCGTAATCGTTGTCGCGGCAGAGCCTCACCGCCTCCATTCCGTCGGCGGCTTCATACGCCTGATTGCCCTCGAACTCTACATACTCTTTGAGTACGTTCCTTATCATCTCCTCATCGTCGACTATCAAGACTTTCACTTGTCTTACCCCCAATGTTTTCTTCTATATTATACATTATAATTGATTTTGTGCAAACCTAAATGTCATTATTATGAAAAAACAGTGAAACTTTTACAGTATTTTCCTGCCGAAAAATTATCGAAAATGTGTTGACATTGCGATTTGGCGGTGCTATAATAGCAACACGAACAAATGTTTGAGATGCGGGGTAACGGGCTTCGCTGACGAATAACTGTTCTTTTTAACGGGAGGAAACGCGTATGATCGACGCAAACAGGCTGCAAATACTTACGGAAAGCGCCAAATACGACGTTTCCTGCTCCTCATCGGGTTCAAAACGGGTGAACGCGAAAGGGGGCTTGGGTAACGCTTCCGTCGGTGGGATATGCCACTCCTTTACCCCCGACGGAAGATGTATATCCCTTCTCAAAATACTGATGAGCAACGACTGTCTCTACGACTGCGAATACTGCCCCAACAGGCGGAGCGCGGACGTGCCGAGGGCGGAAATTACGCCCGACGAGATATGCGAGCTGACGATAAGTTTTTACAAAAGAAATTACATCGAGGGGCTGTTCCTCTCCTCCGCCGTGTTCTCCACACCCGACAGGACGATGGAAGCGCTGTGCGAGACGGTCGTGAAGTTGCGCAAGGCGTACAACTTCAACGGCTATATACACCTGAAAGGCATACCTAACGCCGACGACGCGCTGATCATGCGCGCCGCGAAATACGTCGACAGAATGAGCTTCAACATAGAGCTGCCGAGCGAGAAATCGCTTAAACTGCTCGCGCCGCAGAAGACGCGCGACAGCCTGATCATGCCCATGAAAAAGCTGAAAGACGCAAGCGACTATGACAGGCTAAACAAAATAAGAAGCGGCAAGGTAATACCCGCGGGACAGACGACGCAGATGATTATTGGCGCGTCGCCCGAGAGCGACGGGCAGATACTGCGGCTTACCGAGGCGCTCTACCGCAAGATGGGGCTCAAAAGGGTGTACTACTCCTCCTATATCCCCGTCGTGGAGAGTCCTAAGCTGCCGACGGCGGGCGCGGGGCTATTGCGGGAGCACAGGCTGTATCAGGCAGACTGGCTTATACGCTTTTACGGGTTCGACGTGGACGAGCTGTGCGGCGAGGGCGACAACCTCGACGCCGACTGCGATCCCAAGTGCGCGTGGGCGATGAAGAATATGCACCTCTTTCCCGTCGAGGTCAACACCGCGCCGCTCGAAATGCTGCTGCGCGTGCCCGGGATAGGCGCGAGGGGCGCATACAGAATAATGCAGGCGAGAAAATATACGGCGCTCGACTTCGATAATCTTGCAAAAATGCGCATAATAATCAAGCGGGCAAAACACTTTATCACCTGCCGCGGCAAATTTTACGGTTCGGAGAGCCGCGGCGCGGTCAGGGCGGCGCTTACGCTCGGCCGCACGGAGGAAAACGCCGAACAGCTTTCGATGTTCTCCTCCGCCGATATAGCTCTCAGCGCCCGCACGGGTGAAATATGACTTATTATCTGACCGACGGCGGCGAAGCCGCATTTTACACGGCGGTTTTCGACGCTTACAACGACAAGGACGCGATAATAACTTCGCAGAACAATATTCAGACCGAGCTGGGCAGCGAGATAGTCGAGGTCGTCGCGGACGAGGAAAAGTGCGGACGGGTGAGGAAAAAACTGCGCCTGCTCGACGGCGGCGCGGAGGGTGAAATACGCCTGGTGCTGAGAAGCTGCGACGCGACGAAAGAGACGGTCGCGCTCGAATACGTCAGGCTGATAGTAAAACACGGCGGCGCGGTACGCAATATGCTGGCGCACCCGACCGTGCTGGAAATGAACGACCTCAGACAGAAAGTTACGGGCGAAGTGCATAAACTTAAAGGCTTTCTGCGGTTTATGGAGAACGCCGACGGCGTGCTGTACGCCCCCTACTCCCCCGACAACGACATAACCGACCTTGTTGCGCCGCACTTTGCCGAACGACTTAAAAATCAGCGCTTCGTCATACACGATATAAAGCGCAGCATTGCGGCGCTCTACGACGGGCGGGAGATAGTCATAACGCGCGCCGACAGCGCGGACGTGTACCTGTCGGAATACGAAAAGTATTTCGAGGATCTGTGGCGGCAGTACTATAAGTCGGTAAATATCGAAAGCCGACCGCACGAAAAGCAGATGAAGGGCTATATGCCCGTGCGCTATTGGAAGTTTTTGCCCGAAAAGCGCGGGCAGTGAACGCGCATAGCCCTGCGGCTGGTTTAGGAATTTACAGTGCTTGCGGCGGTTTTTAAAAAAGTTGCGGCTTTATAAGAACAGATTTGCGGCGGATTTTGCCGAAATAAGAATTTACGAGCAGAGATTTGCAATAGGTTTTGCGGGGGCTATGGTTTCATAAACAGAGATTTGCGGCGGCGCGAGGGAAAAATCGCGCCGCCGCATAATAATTATTGCGGGCGGCTTAAAAAAAGCTGCCCGCAATACTATACCGTCAAGTTTTAAAATCCGTTACGAGCATAGTCGCAACGGATTTTTCTTTTGTGATTTTTAAAGCTTATTTTGCCGCGCGGTGCGGCAAAATAAGCCCGACTTTACTTGGAGAGCTTTATAGATTTTGCGACTTTCGCAAAGAAATCGCCGTAATAGTCGCGGGGGAAATTCTCTATCTCGCCCGCGTCTGCCGCCTTGGTGAGCTCGCAGTCGATGGGCACTTTGACGACGTTGGTTATGCCGTGTTCGAGCGCGACGGCGTCGACCTTGCTGTCGCCGAATACCTCTATCTTCCTTCCGCAGTCAGGGCAGGTGATGTAGCTCATATTCTCGACTATGCCGAGAATGGGAATATTCATCATATCCGCCATTTTAACCGCCTTGCCGACTATCATTCCGACGAGGTCCTGCGGGGTGGTGACGATTATTATGCCGTCGAGGGGCAGGCTCTGGAATATGGTCAGGGGCACGTCGCCCGTTCCGGGGGGCATATCGATGAACATTATGTCCACGTCGTGCCATATCACGTCCGTCCAGAATTGGAGCACGGTGCCCGAGATGAGCGCGCCGCGCCATACGACGGGATCGTCCTCTCTGTCAAGCAGGACGTTCATCGACATTACCTGTATGCCGCTTTGGGTTTCTACGGGCAGTATTCCGCCCTCGCTGCCCATCGCCCTGTCGCGGAGGCCGAACATTCTGGGTATGGAAGGGCCGGTTATGTCGGCGTCCATGAGCGCAGTATTGAGGCCGCTTTTGTTTGCCGCCGAGGCGAGCATCGCGCTGGTCATAGATTTGCCTACGCCGCCCTTGCCCGAGACAACGGCGATTACTTTTCTGATTTTACTGAGCTTGTGCGGCGCTTTCTTCATGCTTTCCGATTTACGGGAAGAACAGTTTTCGCCGCAGGAAGAACAGTCATGAGTACAATTTTCTGACATAGTCTTCTCCTTTAACACTTTTAACATTGTAAAATATTGCCAAAGAAAAGTCAAGTTATTTATAAACCGACAGAAATTTAGTTGCAAAAGTGCGGGCGGTTATGCTATAATTACCCTACCGTGCTAAGTGGGGAGTCAGCGGTGCCCTGTACCTGCAATCCGCTACAGCAGGACTGAACTGCCCCTCCCGACGCCAAAGATGGAAGGCTGCCCCGTATAAGGGGCGTTGATCTCAAGGTCTTATGCAACTTGCCGCCGTGAACCGTGTCAGGATAGGGATATAGCAGCACTAAACGGCCAAGCGGGTGTGCCATAAGGTTGCTTTGAAGTAGCTACCTGTACGGGTTACGCTTCGGTCTTCGACGGCAAAAGGGGCTGCACGGTTTTTTTGAAATTTACGCCGCGGGAAAACGCCTTTTCCCGCGGCTTATTTTCTGCGCCTACGGCGCGGAGTGAAACGCATTGCGGCGGACGATTTTTTTAAAATTCGTCCGCCGCTTCTTCTTTAAAATTAAATTGCCCCGCACATATCAGCCGTTGAATATGATTTTTTCGGAATTGAACATGAACGCGAGCACCACGGCAAGCAGCAGGGTGAACGCGAGATTTACGCCGATAGTGATAAGGAAAGCCGCCACGGAAAGCGCGCCCGACATTATGGAAGAAATGCACATGGCGCTGTTTAAGACGGGCACGAAATATATGCCTATCGCCGTATTCGGCACGAACATCGACACGACCGAACAGAGCAGCACGAGTATCATTACGGGTGCCATAAGTCCGTTGGCTTCCTTAGTGCTCTTTGCGAACGCCGAAACTATCGAGAGCAGGGCGACGAGCACGAGCACGGTCATTATTATGACGAGGAAAATTAAGAGATAGTCCGTAAAGCCGTACATTGTAAAGCTTATGCCTTCAAGCCCGCCGATGAGGCTGGGTATGGAGAATATCAACCCCAGAAAGCTTGAAAGCCCGCTGAGCATTGCGAGCGCGGAGAGCGAAAGTATTTTGCCCGCCGCGATATATGTGCGCTTTACGGGCGTGACGAGCATGGTCGCAAAAGTACCCCTCTCCTTTTCGCCCGCGATAGATTCGAGCACAACGGCAATACAGCCCGAGAACAACAGCATTATGAGCACCATAGGCACTATCATCGAGAGTATGTCCTTTGCCAGCGCGCCGCTGTCGGCAAGGTCGAACTGTCCCTCGCCGCGATTGATCGTCAGTACGTCCGAAATACTCTCCTCGAAGGAATTGAGGAGGGCGGTCATGGCATAATACGCCGACGAAGAAGCCGTATCGCCCGAATTATAGTAGATGCTGACGTCGGGCAGGGCATTTTCGGCAATCGCCTCGTCGAAATCTTCGGGGAAGATGACGAGCAGGTCGAGATCTCCCTCCCTTATGCGCTCTTTGAGCGCCTCGTCGTCGCCCTCGCCCTCATCGATGATAAATACGGACGAGACCGCCTGCGAGAGCGATTGCGGCATATTCCTGACGCATACGACTGCCTGCACGGGCGTTTCCGTAAAGCTTTGGGTAATGCTGCCCATTGCCGTATATACGGCATAGATTATGAGCCCGGGCAGAAGTATGGAGAGTATGAGGCGCTTGTCGCCGAAAAAGCGGGCAAACTCCTTCTTCATTATGGTAAGAATTGCGCTCATTGTCTGTCCCCCGCAACTTCCGAATACAGTTCAAAGAACTTGTCTTCGAGATTTTTTTCCGCCGTGAGCGCGGCGACGTCGTCGAGCGCCGCCAGCCTGCCGTCTATTATGACGCCCACCCTGTCGCACAGCTTTTCGGCGAGCGAGAAGATATGCGTCGAGAGTATTATCGTCTTGCCCTCTCCCCTCAGTTCGGAGAGATAGTCGGTGACCGCCTTTGCCGTGATTACGTCCAGCCCGTTTGTCGGTTCGTCGAATATGATGAATTCGGGCGCGTGGACGACGGAAATGACTATCGAAGTCTTCTGCTTCATGCCCGTCGAGAGATTGCCGAGCTTTACGTCGGCAAACTTATCTATGCCGAAGCGGGCAAAGAGCGATTTTTTGCGCTCCTCCCTGATATCCTTGGGAACGCCGTGCAGCTCTGAGAAGAAATCGAAGATATAGTTGGGCGAAAAGAAGCTTTCAAGTTTGAGTTCGCTCGTCAGAAAGCCTATCTTGCCGCGCACCTCGTAGGGCTGGGCGACTATGCTCTTTCCGTCGATGAACGCGTCGCCGCTGTCGGGCTTTATGAGCGTGGCCAACATTCTTAAAGTCGTCGTCTTACCCGCGCCGTTGGGACCGAGCAAGCCGAATATTTCGCCCTTGTACGCCGAGAACGACAGGTCGTCGACCGCCGTCCTCACCCTGACGCCGCCCTCGTTCTTGCGCTGTCTTAGCGACAGGCGAAAGGTCTTTTTAAGGTGTTCAACTTTGAGTATTTCCGTCTTTTCCATCATATTCCTCTCTGCGTCGGCAAGCCGTGCCGACGGGGATATTATATCAGACAGATAATATCATAAAGCCCGACTTTCTGTCAAGGTCGGGGCGCAAAAATGCGAGGCGGAGGCACGTGAAAGCGCCTCCGCCTCGCTGAATACAAACGGTTATCTAGCTATCCTTGTCAATTCTGCCCGACAGAATTATTCTATGCTCTTTAACGATTTGAGCATATCTATCTTTTTAAGGCTTCTGTACATTACCGAGTTGACGATTGCCGAGAAGCCGAGGGTGATGAGCGAGCCGTAGATATAGCTCAGCCACGATATCGACCTGCCGAACATTATCATGTCGACCTCGATAGAGACGATGACGTACTGGTGCAGGAGTATGCCGACGAATATGCCGAAGATTACGCCTATTATCGTCAGAATGATATTTTCGCGGTAGACGTAAGAGGCGACCTCGTTGTCGTAGAAGCCGAGCACTTTCAAAGTGGCTATCTCCCTCTGCCGCTCTGCAATGTTGATGCTGTTGAGGTTGTACAGGACGACGAACGCCAGCAGCGACGCCGAGGCGAGCACGATGAGCACTATCGTATTGAGCGACGACAGGGTGTCGTTCGCCCACTCTACGGTAGTTGAGACGAAGCTTACGCCCTGCACCCCGCCCAGCCCGAGCAGGGAATTGCCGAGGGTATACTGAAATTCGTCCGAGGTGTCCGCATAGCGCAATATTAGCTGATTATAGGCGGGCGCGGAGGAGAATATTTCCTCATACTTTTCTTCGGTCATGAAGATATAGTGCCCGATATAGTTTTCAAACACAGCCGATATTTCGACGGTGTAAGAGTTCATGTCGCCGTCGCGGAAGGTCAGGCTGTCGCCCGCGCTTACGCCCAGAGTATTTGCCGTCTTTTCGCTGATTATCGCACCACCGTCAAGCGATATTGCATTTTTGCCCTTGCGCGTTCTGAAAGTGAAATAGTCGAAAATATCCGCCGTATCCTCAGGCACGGTGAGCGTTATGGTCTGCACCCCGTCGTCGCCCTGCGCGTCGACCGTCTGCTGATAGAGGCTCAATGCGCTCACCCCGTCGTCGAGGGCGAGTATTTCCGAGACGAGTTCGTCCTTTTCCCCGTCGCTGAGCTGCGCGTTTATGGTGACCGCCGCCTGATAGTGCGTTATTTCGCTGAACTGCTTGTCGGCGACGACGATTATAGAGTCGTGCAATCCCAGCCCGATGAGCACGAGCCCCATGCAGCCCGCAACGCCGATTATCGTCATAAACAGCCGCTTTTTATAGCGGAACATATTTCTGACCGTCGATTTCTGCGTGAAGTTGAGCCGCTTCCAGACGGGCTTTATGCGCTCGATGAGCACCCTCTTGCCCGGTTTGGGCGCTTCGGGGCGCATTATCTGCGCGGGTTTGGCGTGGGATATGCTGTAACTTGCATATATCGTCGCGAGCCCCGTACACAGCACGCTTGCCACGACGGCGATCAGCCCCTGCACGAGGTTATAGGGAATGACGCACTGCGTAAGCCCTTCGTACAGCATGGTGTATGCCTTGATTATGGCGAGCGGGAAGACCTTTTCGCCGAAAAGCACGCCTATTACCGAGCCCGTCAGCGTGGGCAACAGCGCATAGCTTAAATACCTTGCCATTATCGAACGGTTATTACAGCCGAGCGCCTTCAAAGTGCCTATCTGCATCCGCTCCTCCTCGACCATTCGCGTTATCGCCGTAAGGCTGACGAGCGCGGCGACGAGGAAGAATATTACGGGCAGAAGCTTGCCGAGGCTTGCCACCCTCGAAGCGTCGCTTTCAAAGTTGACGACCGAGATTATCGTATCCCTGCCGAGCACGTACCACTGAGACTGCGGTATCTCCGCCTCTATCATCTTAATTATGCTGTCGGGAAGCACGGTAAGCCCGAACTGCTCTTTGACCTTTTCGCAGGCGGCGTCGAACACCTCGTTATACCTGCGCTCCGCCGCGCTTTCGCCGAGGGCGCTCAATGCGTCGTCCGCGCCTTCGATGAGGACGTCGTAATCGTCGCCGAAGCTCTCGATCTCCGCCGCGCCGCTGACGGTAAGGCAAATTTCGGTGTATTGCTCCATTGAAAACGCCTGCGGCAATACGAGCACGAAGCCGTCGAGCTCGCCGTTGCCGACGCTGCCCGAACCCCTGTTGAGATCCATATACTGCGGGAGATTGGCATAGCCGACTATTTCAAGCTCTGTCACCGAAAAGCTGTCGGACAGATCCTCGCCGTCGCCCGCGACGAGCGTTATGCTGTCGCCTATGCCGTAGCTGACTTTTTCGACGAAAAAGGCATCGAGCAGACATTCGTTCTCGCTTTGAGGCATTCTGCCCTCGACGATGGTCGGAATGTTGATGTCTTCGGACAGCGACATTACCTTTACCGCCTTTTCGTCGTCGCCGTCCGAACAGAGCACGTCCTTGGAATAGCCGCCCTCGGCATACTCCACCTCGTCGAGCGCGGAAATTTCGTCGACGTCCTCGTCGGTGAGCCCGAGAGTGCCTATTACGCGGAAGTCCATGAGCCTGCTGTCGTCATAATATTTTTCGGCGGAGAGCAACATATCGCGCTCGCTCGAACGCAGTCCGGAGAAGAACGCCGCGCCGAGCAGTATTATGAAAAATACGGAGATGAACTTGCCCTTGTTCTTGTTAAGTCCCCTGAAAAAATCCTTGTAAATTGCCTTCATACAGCCACCGTTACCACTCTATATCGTCTATGGAAACGGGCGAAGGGTTGGTGACGCAACTTATGACGTGCCCGTTTTTGAGCTGTATTACCCTGTCCGCCATGGGCATGAGCGCAGAGTTGTGCGTGACAATGACGACGGTCATGAGCTTTTCCCTGCACATATTCTGCAACAGCTTCAATACCGATTTGCCCGTGACGTAGTCGAGCGCGCCCGTCGGCTCGTCGCAGAGCAGAAGTTTGGGGTTCTTGGCAAGCGCGCGGGCGATAGCCACGCGCTGCTGCTCGCCGCCCGAAAGCTGCGCGGGAAAGTTGTTCCTGCGCTCGCTCAGCCCGACCTCGTCGAGTATTTCGCCCGCGTCGAGCGGCTTCTTGCTTATCTGCAGGGCAAGTTCGACATTCTCGTAAGCCGTGAGGTTTTGCATGAGGTTGTAGAACTGGAATACAAACCCCACGTCCTCCCTGCGGTACTTAATGAGGCTCTTGCCTTTGAGCGCGTCTATTTCCCTGCCGTCGACGATGACTTTGCCCGACGTGACGATGTCCATGCCGCCGAGAATGTTGAGGACGGTCGTCTTGCCCGCGCCGCTTGCGCCGACGATGACGACGAGTTCGCCCTTGCCTATACTGAAATTGACGTCGTTAAGGGCGTAAATTTCCACCTCGCCCATGAGATAGACCTTTGAGACGCCCTCAAACTTAATATATTCTTCCATAGTTTCCTCTGTTTTTTCCGACCGCTTGACATGAGCGGCGTTTTACGCTATAATTATATACACCTGTAAGATATTTGTCAAATGTCAATTATGTGAATTTTGTAAGACATTTTATCGGCATGGTCAGGATTGTAAAAGATTTTGGGGGGAATTGAGATGAGGACGGACAGACGGACGAAATATACCAAGATGGTCATACGCGAGGCGCTTTTGCAGCTGATGAAGACGACGCCCTTTCAGAAGATAACCATTGCAGACATCTGCAACGCCGCCGACATAAGCCGACCGACGTTCTACTTCCACTATGAGGACAAGTTTGCCCTGCTCGACGAGATAGGCGAAAATATGCTCATCTCTGCAAACCTCGACAGCATCGTCAGCCTTTCGATAGACGACAACGACGAGATTTTCGGGACCATACTAAACCTCGTCAGGATAATAGAGGAAAACGCCGAGGTTTACAAGATATGCGTACTTGAACGCGGGGTTAATTCCCGCCTGCCGAGGCAGATAACCGAACAGCTGGAAAACACGATAATACGCTATTGGCAGGAACGTGATATGTTCGACGTACAACCGTACAAAGACTATGTCGTAAACTTCATACAGTCGGCGTTCAACAGCGTCATATCCTGCTGGCTGAGCCGCGGCGACGACAGAGAGAGCGCCGAGGAAGTTGCGGCGATGATAAAGACCTTCCTGATGAACGGGCTTTTAGGGCTGTCGAAGAACAGAAATTAAAAGTAAAAAAATATGCGGCGGCTGCCATTCGGGCAGCCGCCGCTTTCAATTATAACTATGTTCTATTGCGATATGGGCGCATAGCCCGTCTTTACGATTAGTTCCTGCCCCTGGGGAGAAAGTATCCACTCTATGAGCGCCTTGGTGTTGCCCTGCGGCTGACCGTTGGTGACGGCATAGAAGTCGACGACGAAGGGATAACTGCCGTCGGAGATGTTCTCCGCCGTCGGCGCGACGCCGTCAACGCTTAAAAGTTTGGCGTGAGGGTTGGAATACATCTCGGTGGCGTAGTACTTGTAGGAATAGCCGAGAGCGGGCTGGACGCCCTTCCACTCCACCGTTATCTGCTGCATAAGGCTGTTAGTGCCGACAAGACTTCTGTCGGGCAGGGGTTGAGGCGCGATAAGCGGCATATCGCCCATTACGCCCTGTATGCCCGTCTGACTGCCCGAGCCCTCGGGACGCTGAAAGGCGATAATCTTGCCGCCCTCCCGCCAGCCGAGCGTCGACCACCGCGCCGTCTTGCCCGAATAGATATTCTTTATCTGCTGATAGCTGAGATTGTCGACGGGGTTGGTGTCCGCGACGATAAAGACGAACGCCTCCCTGCCTATCGGCGTGAATACGAGCTCCGCACCCGCCTTCTCCGCCTCCTTAATCTGGCTTTCGGACGCGCCCGCAACGAAGATTACGTCGCGCTCGCCCGAAATTATGCCGCTGTAAGCTTGCAGGGTGTTGGTCATTATAACCCTGTCCTCGGTATAATTATCCCTGTCGTACACCGCCTGCGCAAACGCCGCATAGACGGGATAGAGCGCGAGCGCACCGTCGAGCTGGGGCATATCGCTGTCAATTTTAAGCGTCGCCTGCCCGTCGAGAGTTGCCGTCTTTTCGCCCGTGAAGGGCGCGTAGACGGTCAGGTCGGGCTGGGCTTCGGTGGTCATTACCTGACCGTAATCGAGCCACCAGTTACCCCTGAGCGCGTTGGGGTAGAGCACCGCCGACAGCACTATCACGACCGAGAGGGCGATACTGAGCGGCAGGTTGCCCCTGCGCCACGGCACGAAGGCAAGCGCCGCCGTCGCGCCCGTGAACAGAATGACCAGCACGACGGGCAACATTCCGACGAAATTATCGACGCACAGCAGCTGGGAGAGATACTCGTACCGCCACAGAAGATATATTCCGAGCGCCGCAACGCCGCAGGTTATGATCGACGCGGCGGCGTATTTCATCACTCTTAATTTACTCACCGCACACCTTTCACATAAATCTTATGACGATTACGCCCGTGGAAAAGAGCAATATTATCGTCACCGCCACGACGATGGGCAACAGCAGGGAAATGAGCGACACGGCCATGCTCGCGCGCGATTTATACTTCATAAAGAGGGTTACGAAGCCCCACACACAGCCGATGCACGGACCTACAAAAACCCATAAGCAGAGCGCTATGAACACAAACAGCGCAAACGTACTGAACGACATCATCGCACAGAGCAGCGCAAGCAAAGCCGCCGGGATTGCAGACAGTTCTATATACAGCCCTTTGAGCGCAAATTTCAATGCCTTGCGCCTTTCTTCATATTCGTCGACAAACTGACCAGCGGGTGCGGCGTTCTGCATATTTCCCTCCCTGACCTCTTTATTACATCATTATTCTACCATTGCGGCGACCGCGCTGTCAATAGCCGCCAACCTTACAAAATTGTAAGATTTCTTTAATAAGAAAGAGGACAGATCGTAAAAATCTGTCCCCTGTCCGTTTCAGGTATTCAATTAAACCAAAGATGCGGCCAGCGTCAGCAAGAGCATTGCAACGCCGAAAAGTATGACTACGTTGGCGATAAATACTCCTATGAATATGCCTATCTTTGCGCCGATGTTATTAGTTGAGCGCATGCCGATAAGTCCCGCAAATGCCAAAAGCACGCTGATAAGTGCGCCGATTGCGCCGCCTACAACGGGGAAGATTGCTACCAATGCAGGCACATTGCCCCAGATAAGAGGCACGGCAATTATGACTATCAAAAAAATGATTTCGTACCACTTAATCTTATCGTAAACGGTAATCGTTTCACCGCCGATGTTAAGCTTGCAGCCGTATAAGAAACTGCCGGTAACCGTTACGGGGACGGTCTGGCCGTCCGGCGTAGTGTACGAGAAATTGTTTCTCGAAAGCTTTGTAAGCTTCTGACCGCCGATTTTTATCTCTTTGCTGCCCGTCCACATGCTTTCACTGTAAGAAATCTCGCCATAATTCTGGCTTGAAACTACTGTTTTCATTCATTGTCTCCCTTTTAAAAATTACGTTACATACATTATACTGCCGTCGTTTTTTCTTGTCAACAAAAATTGTGAAAACTACACAAAAAAACAGCTCCGCAACAAGCGGAACTGCCTTGATTTTTTACGTTAGCCGCACCATACTATGCGGGCAATCGGGTTAAAGCACCTTGGAGAAGAAGTCCTTTAAGCGCTCGGTCTTGGGGTTTTCGAACAGCTCTTCGGGAGCGCCTTCTTCGGTGATCACTCCGTCCGCCATGAACAGCACGCGGGAGGCTACTTCCCTCGCAAAGCCCATTTCGTGAGTGACTATGACCATCGTCATTCCCGATGCCGCAAGCTCCTTTATGAGCGAGAGCACTTCGCCTACCATTTCGGGATCGAGCGCACTCGTCGGCTCGTCAAAGAGCATATAGTCGGGCTTCATCGCGAGGGCGCGGACAATGGCTATACGCTGTTTCTGTCCGCCCGACAGCGTCGAAGGATAGACCTTTGCCTTGTCTTCGAGACCGATGCGCTTTAAGAGCGCGTAGGCCTGCTCCTCCGCCTCCGCCTTGCTTTTGAGTTTGAGCGTTATGGGCGCGAGGGTGAGATTGTCGAGCACCGTCTTATTGTTGAACAGGTTGAAATGCTGGAACACCATGCCTATTTTGCGGCGGGCAAGGTTGACGTCAAGCGTATTCTGCTTCTGATACGTCCTGATAGCAGAGGCATAATCCCTGCCCTCGAAGCGCCTCAGAAGGTCGTTTTTCTTGATTTCGGCAATGACTTCCTCGTCAGTCGCCCCGCCCTCGGTCATGCGCTTATAGGTTGAGGAAAGGCGGATGATCTCGGGATGAAGATAGGGATCGACGGGCGTGAGAAGCTTGTCCTCCACCCAGACTTCGCCATACGTGGGGGTTTCAAGAAGGTTCATGCAGCGCAGCAGCGTACTCTTGCCGCCGCCGCTGGGGCCGATGATTACCACCTTTTCGCCCTTTTCTACGGTCGTCGAAACGGCTTTCAATACGTTTGTCTTGCCGAAGTTCTTATAGAGATTTTTAACGGCGATCACTTTTACGCAACCTCCCCTCGACTAATTTTATGAGCAATACCATTGCATACACCACGACGAGATAGAAGCACCCGACGATTATCGAGGGCGCGAGATATGCGCCGCCCAACCCGAGCGCGATTATGCCCGACGCGGCATTGAGGTCGAAGGTAAGCGTACCGACGGTACTGCCTACCCAGCCTATTATGGAAGTTTCCTTCAAGAGAGAAATCATTTCGTTGCCTATTGCGGGCACGACGTTTTTTATCGCCTGGGGGAAAATTATCTTGACCATCGTGTAAGTCCAGGGAATACCGAGCGAACGCCCCGCCTCCATCTGGCCCTTATCGACGGACATAATTCCCGCACGGATATTTTCCGAGACGTACGCGCCGGAGTTGATGCCGAACGTGAGTATTGCGGCAACGGGTTTGAAGCCGGGGAACGCAAGTATGGAAAATACCATGAGGAACAATTGCAGCGCCACGGGAGTACCGCGGATGACGGTCGTATATATGCTGCAGATAAATGCAGGTATCTTCATCCACTTGCTGTTGAGCGCGGCGATCTTGATTATTGCGACTATAAAACCGAGCACGAGGCCTATGAGCACGGCAATAAGCGTAACCAACAAGGTTGTGCCGAAGCCCTGCCAGATATAGCCCATATATTCCGAGCTGGTCAGAATTTTTCCTAAATCTTCAAACACGATTTCTCCTTAATATAAAGGCTGCCGCAAATAGTGGCAGCCCTATTTATTACAAAATTATTATGCGGTAGCTAAGTTGAGATGCTTCATGACGAGCTGCTGAACGCCGTTGTTGCCGTCAGCGTCCTTGGTGTCGAGAAGCTCCTGCAATACTTCGTTGATTGCATTGAGAAGTTCGGTCTCGCCCTTGGTCACTGCGATTGCGTACTCGTCAACGGCTGCTTCGTCTTCCTCTACCGTATCGCCCTTATAGTAAAGGGGCAGGCAGGCAAGACCGTCGTTGTTGGCAACCAAGGTCTTTGCGGGAAGTTCGTCGATGATTACGACGTTAGAGCCGAGGCCGATGTCGTTTACAGCCACGCTGAGCGAGGTGAACGCCGTCCTTGCCGCGCCCGTACCTGCAAGCGAACCGCCTTCTGCAAGCTCGTCGCTGAGGAACAGGTCTGCGGTAGTGCCGCTCTGTATGCCTATCTTCATGCCTGCAAGCGAATCCCAATAGATAACGGAGCCGTTTGCGCCGCTCTCGCTGACTACGGGAGCGCTGTCGTCGCCGACCTTATAGATTACATACAGCGAAGCCGTGTAGTAGGGGATGGAGAAATCTACCTTTTCCTTGCGTGCCTCCGTAATGGAAAGGCCTGCCGCGCCGACGTTAGTAAGTTTACCCTCTGCTACGGTATCGATGATGACGTCGAAGTTGGCGTTTTCAAATACGACTTTCTTGTCGAGCTTTTCGCCGACCTTGTTCATTATGTCTACGTCTACGCCGACAATATTGCCATTAGAAAGATATTCAAAGGGCGCAAAGCCTGCTTCGGTATATACGACAAGCTTATCGCTTCCGCAAGCTGCGAAAGATACTGCCGCGGTTGCGGTGAGCGCAACGGCTGCAACGGTTGCTAAGATCTTTTTCATTTCTTCTTTTTTTACCTCTTATTTATATTGTCAAGGTATAATATATCACCACCACCCGCTAAACGCAAGTGTTTTTCGATAATATTTATATTTATTTGCCGCATTGAATAAATTTGCACAAAATATTGTGAAATTGTACATTGCGGTTAATAGATATTCACCAAAATGCCGCCTTTACTTTTGCGCGGATATCGAAAAAGAGGGCGCGCGCCGAAGTTCGGCGCGCGCCGCAATGCGTTTTTATACCCTGTGTATCTTGCCGCCCGTGAGAAGTATCATCTTGACGGCGTTGAGCGAAAAGTCGTTTGCAACTATTTCGAGAGGTTTGTCGAGCGTACCCCTTGCAAGTATCTTTATGTAGAGCACCTTTTCGGGCACGAGCTTCTTCTCTTTGAGAAGTTTGAGCGTGATGACGTCGTGCGCCCTGAAATTATCCGACAGCGTGTCGATATTTATTTCGCCCCTCAGCGAGCGGGCAACCGACTGCTTTTCGACGGGCTGCTCGTCAACGCTCTCCTTATAGACCTTTTCGGCTATCTCGTCGGTCAGCATGAGCTGAGCCTCTTTGAGCGTTACGCGCTCCCTTATCATCTGTTCTATGGAAATCTGTTCGTCCATTTCGGAGGAATGTACCTTATCCTTATTGGACAGGAGCTTTACAAGTCCGTCGTTGATAAGCTCTTCCGTCGTCCTGTACGGCTGGGAATAATCGTCGACGGGGATATCTCCCTGCGTCAGTCCCTCACCTGCAAAAACAACGGCGAGCAGTTCCTTTGCATATCTGACCTTTCTTGCCGAAGTCAGCTTCAACAGAACGGGCGTCTTTTCAAAGCGCTTGACCTCCGAGAGGTCTATAACGCCGTACTTGCTTTCGGCATAATCCGCAGGATTGAGCGCGAGAGATACGCACAGCTTTTTGCCCTTAAAGAGTAGCATTGCGAGCGTCTTGCGCCCCGAATATATCCTCTCCTGCTTCCAGCTTATGTTGGTCTTTACCCTGGAATAGCTTGCAACATAGTTACATATATCGCCATAGCGCCCCTGAATTTCCGCAGAGGACTGAATTAACCTTGCCATAAAGCTGTACTGATAGCGGAAAAATACCTTTATGCCGTCGATTTCGGTCGAATCTTCTCCGTCGTCTTCCTCCTCGTCGGTAAAGACGTCGTTGCCGTCGTCTTCGTCCTCGTCTTCTTCCTCGACTGCGACTGCGGCGACAGCCGCGATTTCCTCTGCGGCTTCAACGGGTTCGGCGGGTTTTTCGGCCTCGGCGACTTCCTCGACCGTCTCAGCGGGTTCGGCGGGTTCTTCGACTTCGGCAACCTCCTCGACCGTCTCAGCGGGTTCGGCGGGTTCTTCGACTTCGGCAACCTCCTCGAACGTTTGAGCGGGTTCGGCGGGTTCTTCGACCTCGGCAACCTCCTCGACAGTTTCGGCGGGTTCGGCGGGTTCTTCCACCTCGGCAACCTCCTCGACCGTCTCAGCGGGTTCGGCGGGTTCTTCGACTTCGGCAACCTCCTCGACCGTCTCAGCGGGTTCGGCGGGTTCTTCGACTTCGGCAACCTCCTCGAACGTTTGAGCGGGTTCGGCGGGTTCTTCCACCTCGGCGACTTCCTCGACAGTTTCGGCGGGTTCGGCGGGTTCTTCCACCTCGGCAACCTCCTCGACCGTCTCGGCGGGCTCGGCGGGTTCTTCAACCTCGGCGACCTCCTCAACCGTTTGAGCGGGTTCGGCGGGTTCTTCGACCGCCTCTGCACCCTCGTCTGCGGCTTCGGCAAGATCGGGTTGCCCTACGGCGGCCGCCTGCTGAGCTTCCAATACTTCCGCAAGGGCTTTACCCTCGTCGGCTGTATCGGCTTGGTTCTGTCTGCGGTTCTTGCGCTTGGACGCGCCGAGAAGTATGAGCGACACTACGATGAGCACGACCGCCGCCGCACCGAGGCACAGCAGGGCAATTTTATATTCAGTACTCCATTCCAGAAAGTTTATTGCAAGCATCATACGGCAATACTTTCCCCCTTCATAATCTTAATTTTTCGGGAATTCGTCGAGCACGGAGCCCGCGGAAGGCGTCATCGACGTGGTCGTGCGCAAAAGCCTTACTGTATACCCCTCAAGCTGAGGTAGCGGAGTTTCGGCAGAATAGTACCACGCAACCGTCGTTTCGAGCACGGGCGTCAATCCGCTGACGGGCGAACTTGTTTCGCCGCCATTTTTGACGATTTCCCATACATAGTAACTGTTCAGATGGCGTAAGTCGGTTACGCCCTCAACATAATCACCAGTTACTTTATTATACACCTGATTTTGCGTACTGTCTATACCTATTTGATAAATAACTGCGGGATATGCAATGAAATTTGTTGAATTATTGGTAAAATATGCTGCATCGTCGAGCACGACCGCTTCGGAATTGTAAGTGACGACAGTTCCGCTGAAGCGGTAGTATTGCGAAGATACCGATATTGTAGCTGTGCTGTCGCCGAACGCGCGGGCGTTGTCGGGCAGGGTTATGACAAAGTTGAATATCTCTGTCGCCGCGCCCGATTTGCGGTTAAGCGAATTCCCGTCGAACCCCAAAAGATTGTTGAGCGTTATGCTGCTTACAGAGGCTGTACACGTCGTGCTGCCCGCCCACGTTGCAATGCCGTCCGCCGAATAATACAGCGCGATGAGCGTTCCTTTCGGAAGCTCGCTGCTAAGCGAGAGAGAGACCTCGGCAAGTGTCGTGTTTGCGGCATAGTTAACGGAATATGTGAGCGTAAATATGCCGTCGCTGTAAATTTCGTTGCCGACCGACGCGTCAGCGCCGTCGCCCGCCGAGAATGTCAGGCTGTCGGCATATACAACGACATATATGTGCCCGCTTGCGTATTGCGCGGCAAGGGCGGAAAGCGTATCGGCAGAGATTACGTAGGTATCTATGAGCGTACCGCTGAACGACGAAGTTATATTTACGGGTGTACCGCTTTGGGGCATAATATATACGTCGTAGCGGGGCGAACCAACCCAGCCGAGCGGAGTAACTATTTCAAAACCGAAGCCCTTTCTGTCGTTGATGGGAACGAGATTGCCGTCAACCGAGCTTACGGGCAACGAGGAGCGAAGCTCTACTCCGTCGGGCAATTCGGTGGTTACGGTGTACTGCCACCTTAAATAGAAGTTGACTGCGCCGTTGACCATCATAGAGCCTGTTGATTGGCACATATCCGCGAACGAATCGCCGTAAGAGCTTATCGACGCGGCGTCTTCCGAAAGATAGAAACCGCCTTTGCGGAAGCCGAACGCCTCTAATCCCGCCTGCCAGCTTTCAAAGCCGACGAAATAACCTTCGCTATACAGCTCTGCAATGCTCTTACCCGACATGACTATGACCGAGTAGTAACGACTGCCGTCGGCATCGCTGCCCTTTTCATTGGTGAAAAGCACGGTATATACCTTGGGGAATGATACGGTAATTACCGTTGACTGCGTTATGCCCTGCATGAAATCGCTGGGCAAGGTGAATGTATAAGTACCGTTGTCTACCGAATAGGTGACAGTATAATTGCCTGTAAGCGTGACGGAATAGTTGCTTCCGTCCGCCGTTTCAAGCGTACCGAATTTATAAGTAGTCGTCGTTCCG
Organism: uncultured Clostridia bacterium; assembly: GCA_944327625.1. Classification (GTDB taxonomy): domain Bacteria; phylum Bacillota; class Clostridia; order Christensenellales; family Borkfalkiaceae; genus Coproplasma. The sequence continues at coordinate 21,352 of CALVHL010000012.1, read as the reverse complement.
ACGGCTATCTCAACCTCGGGGCTTAACCCATACCCCGGCTGAGGCGTTGCGGTAAAGGTATAGTCTGCACCCGTCACGGCAAGTCGGTCGGTTTTTGCCTGGTCGATTATCGTGCCGCTGAGCGAATAGCTGAGGTCTATCTTCTTGGAGACGAGAATATAGAAAGTATAGCTTTTCGCCTCGTCCGTCGTTGTGGGCGTGCCGTCATTGAGCGTACAGGTCACCTGATATTTGCTGCCTGCAGTAATGTTGCTTCCTATTACGACCGTGCCGTTTGTCATAACGCTTAAGCTACCAACGCTGCCTTCAACAGCTTCGCCGCCGTAGAAGGAAACCTCTACCATATAGGCATAGAAATCATTTTCGTAGTCTATGGCCGCGTCAAACCTTGCAGTATCGCCCGCCGCATAGATGAACGGATCGTCAGCCGTGCCGCTTCCGCCCATTGCGGGGGTATCGTCGCTGGCAACGACCGAAAGCCCCTCCACGCTGTTTGGCAGTATTTCAGCAACAACATAGTTATTGCCTATATTTATACCTATCACCGTGCGCTGACGGAGCACCACCGAGGGAACGACGGAGACTTCCGTACCCTGCCCCGTTACGCCTGCTATGCGTATTGTCGCCCTGCCGTTGAATGCAGACGCGTTCGTAGCCGTACCCCATTGAGCAGTATTTTTAAATGCGTCTATGCCGCTGCTTGTAACGCTGCTGAGGTCATAGAAGTCGACGAGAACGCCGAAATTTTCCGACGAAGGAGTTATGTATAGCTCCTGAGTATTACTGTCGCCGACGTGAATGACGAGATATTGAAGCTTTCCCTCCACAGTATATTCTGTGGTATTTGTACTGTCTATTACATTTCCGCTTTCGTTTTTGAGGACGATATCATTCACCGCCGAAGCCGAAGCATTTGCGACGGTTACGGTAACGGATGCCAGAGCATAGTTCTGCCCGTCAATAGTTACGTAAACGGTTGCTACCGTGACGCCCGCATTTATTCCCGTTATCGTGCTGCCAGACACGGTTGCAATGGTGCTGTCGGCAACCGAAATGCTTGCGCCCGAGGGCAGATTGGCCGATATACTGCCGTTTAACGCCACCGAAAGCGTAGTTGAAGCATTGTCGAATATCGGCGTGCCGCCGTAAGCATTCTGAATTGAGCCTATATTGGGAGCAACGTAATAGTTATTCTGACAACTTGATTTAAGTCCTGAATCGACGGCAGAAACGACGGGCGAACGGGTGGTCGTATTGCCGTCCGCACTTACGACCGCCGCAGTATAGTTATTCTTTAAGGTAAGGCCGCTCTTTGCCCTGCCTATCATTCCCGAGGCATAAGCAGCATTGCTATTTGCCTTTGCATATACCGTCGTATCCGTTACGCCGCTATCAGATATAGCTATGTTTTGCGTAAGCCCCGATATACCCGCCGCATACGCCCTGTAAGAGACGCTGCTTGCCATTACGCTGCTGCCTATGCTGTAACAGTACTGCGCAGTTATCGTTCCGTTCCACCAAGCGCCGCCGAATACGCCGCCTGCATAAGTGAGCATATTCTGTTCGCCGACACTTTCTATAATGCTGTCGTAAACGTAGATATATTGTGCGCGACAACCGCTCGAAGAAGTCGCATTGCCGAGCACGCCGACTGCGCCGCCCGCATACAGGTCATAGTCGGTCCCGCCCTGCACGCCGTCGAAATACGCCCTGCCGACGACGTGGGCATCACTAACCTTTACATAAGCTAGATTAAAGTCGTAATTCTTTCTCCTCGTCGCGCCGACCGCGCCGCCGACAGAGGCGGTATTGGGGTTGTTTGACGAGAAGAACCTGACGAGCGTCTTTGTGTCAGTTTTACCGATAAACTTAATACCCGTGCCGACAGATTGAGAATTTATCGACACGCTGTCTTCAAACATTCCGAAAACGCCGCCGACAAAGCCCTCCGTGCAATAATCGGAATTGCCCGAAACGGAGTTCTGCACGCCCTGAACGGCGCAGAGTACAGGCGTTGCACCCGAAACGCGGGAGAAATCGACGGTTATTCCGCTGATATATGAAGATGTCGCGTTTGTAAAATTGAGAATGTGACCGACCGCGCCGCCCGCATAGACGTTATTTCCGTCCAACCCCTGACCGTAATCAGAGTCGAATGAATAGCCGAGCGCGTTTATAGAAACGGCATCGGAGAGATGAACATATACATTTTCAAATTTGCCCGACGAATTGCCGTTATATTCGCCGCACACACCGCCCGCGGCAACGTCGCCGACGGCTGTCGAGCCCGACTCCCTCTTGGCAGTGACAGAGCCAGAAAGCACGTCGATATGGAATTCGTTGAGCGTATACCCGGGTTGCAGGCGGGAAGAATAGAAGCCTGCCATTACGGGATAGAGCTTGTCGCCATTGGTCGACAGCGAGGACTGAACCGCCATAACGTCGAAGTCGTGTGTGTCGCTTATGCGGAAATAATAGGTGCCGATCTGCTCCGTTCCGCTTGAAACGCTCCTCAGTCTGAATGCGTTATAGCCGAACAGACCGCCCGCATAGGCAGGGCCTACGCCGTTCTGGGTGGCGGTTATCTGTGCGCCGCAATAGAAGATATACAGCGGCTGGTCTTCCGAAGTCGCCCTTTCGCTTGCCTTATAGTAGATATACTGTTCGCTTGAAGTGTGAATATAGCCGATGAGACCGCCCGCATAGACCGCGCCGCGACTGCCGCCATCGAGCGTCTGCGCCGATACTTCTATTTCGGCCTCGCCCTCGCTGACGAATTTGAGGTTGGAAAGGGTTATTTTGTTGCTCTGATTGGTCGCATTGAGACAATACATTGTGCCGACAAGACCGCCCGCAACCGCGCCAGACGAATTCGTGCTGAAATCGTCGCTGTCTATGGTATGGGTATCCGCCTCGTTATCAATGACAGCGGAAAGCTGGAATTTGTCGTATATTTCTAGCGTTATGTTTTCGACGGTTACAGAATGCGCGGCAGGTATGCCGGGGCGCATAGCGTTGTCGGGAGTGCCTACATAAATTACGCCCGCAAGCCCGCCGACATAGGCGTTGCCCGCCTCCTCCGAAGCAGAGCCGTAGGAGTTGGCTATGAAAGTCGTCGAACGCGCGCTGCTCGTGAAGGAATTGACGCGGGCATTCTGCAATACGCCGCAGAGACCGCCGACGAATACGTCGGCTTCCGCGCCGTAGGTTATGCCCGAAATATTGCCGTACAGTCCCGAATAGGTGACGTCAGACCATTTTTCGACGTCGGCAGAGCTGAAACCGAACACGCCGCCGAGATGAAGCGTCGCCTTGGTAACCTGCGCGGAGATGGATACCTGCGAGGAAATGCCGTCGAGTATGACATTACTGCCGATTGTGCCAGCAACGCCGCCGCCCGAAATTATGAAGGAATTATTTTTAAGCCAGCTCTCTCCGTTGTCGTCCGTCTTGATGGCTATGCTTCCGCGGACGTCCGCTCCCCTTATGAGCGAGGGCTTTCCGTCAGCCGCGTAGATATAGGAGAAAAAGCCTATATCGCACATCATTGTACTGTTATATTTTACGAAATCGCTTTCCTTGAAAGCCGTCTTGTTTATGTTGAGATAGATATAATGGCCGTTGAAGTCGAAACAGCCCTGGAAGGGCGAATTGCGTTCGCCTATGCCGAAGAAGTCGTCGTTGCTTATGACGAGATTTTCGGTGAGGCGGAAATAGCCGCTTTGAAGCGCCGCCTTGGAAGCGTCGCTCTTTTCAAGCCCGAACGCCGCATAGTCTTCGTCCGTGCCGCCGCTCGCCGTCAGAATGTTTGCGAGCGCGACGACGTCGTTTGCCGTATCGATTATGTAGGGATTGCCGAAATAAGTGCCCTTATCCTTAGCCTCGGGCGTGCGGGTTGCAACGGAGATTTCAAGCCCACCCTCAGGCACTACTATCGTCTGTACGGGCGTAGTATAGTCGGTGTTCGAGATATTCATGGAACTGAATATCTGCGTTTCGTTTACCGCGGTTATCCTGACCGTATCACCCACCTGGGCGGTATAGCTGCCGTCGGCGTTGAGTTCTGCCGTGTCGCCGCTGACATATACCGTCGCTCCGCCGCCGTCGATTTTTATCGTCGCCGCAAGAGAAAGGGTTGGTCTGACAAGCAGAAAGAGCGCGGAAGCAAAGGCCACCACCGCCATGAGCAACAGCGCCGCGCAGACCGATATTCTGTTGATTACGCTATTTTTCATACTGTCACCTGCCTGTCATTGCGTTATTACCGTATAAACGCCGCCGTTTATCGCGCCCAACCCCGAAACTTTTTCGTAAGGCGTATCGTCGATTGTGACGGTCACGGTAAGCGTTGCCGCGCCCGTCAGATAGAAATGGAGATCTATTTCTGCCGCGGGGGCAATGCCCGAAATTTTGAGAGTTGTGCCGTTAAGTTCCGCTTTTACCCCGCTTGCGGGATAGTCCGAAGCAAACCTTGCGCTGTCGAACATTATATTGCCCGACAGGGTGAATTCCAGCTGCGTCGTATACCCGTTTGCGCCGCTCTGCGAGGAGAAGTCGGCAGAGGTCTTTACCGTCACCTTTCTGCCGTCGAAGTTGAAATAATCTTCGGAAGATATGCCGAACGATACCAGGCTGTTGGTGACGCTGACGGTAAATACCTGTCTTACTATGTATGGCGACGAAGTTTCTATTATTATTGAAACCTTGTCGTTGAAATCGCCAGAAACAGCACCTGAATGGGTTATTTTCAATACAAGCGAAACAGAATTTTTTGCGCCGCCTGTAAGCTTATAACTTGCGCCGCTGACCAGCTCTGCCAAATAGTCTGTATTTTCCTGTTCGAGGTCGATTTTATTGCCCCAGCCGTCGTCGACCGAGCCGTTTTGAATTTCGTCCGCTTCGGGGGCGCGAAGCGTGAATTCGACGTCGCGCGCCGAAGTCTGCTCGGCAGTATAGTTGAATACCTGCACGTCGACATAGCCGACATAGCTGCCGCTTCCGTCGGACTGTAAGACGGCGGACTGACCGTCGGCATTGTGCGCGAGCACGAAAGCCGTATAGCCGCCCGTGATATTATCGTCGTCCCTGAAAAGGAATTTTGAAAGTGAAGTACCCATGCAGGCAAGGAGGACGATGCAGGCAATAAGACATATCGCAAATATTAAATTTTTTGATTTTCTCATACTCACACCTCCCGTCTGCAAATTTTTCAGACGCCGTCAGGCAATTCTTGCAGTTGTTCTACGGCAACGCTTAAATCGATTATAATCTGCGCGCCCGCATAAGTGTCTACATTGTCCGCCTGCCCGGGAACTTTGACGGACAGTCTGAACGACTTTGCCGTCGCCGTATCGCCCGCAGGCGCGAAATAAAAGCCCGTGCTGTGAACTATTCTTTCGCCGTCGTTTGCGACAAACAACAACTCACCGCTGAAATCGGTAGAAGAAAGCGTATTGTCAGGGAGCACGTCTATGCCGTTGGAAGCATTGCCATGGTCGGCAAAATATGCGTCCTTATAGAACAGCACCTGACTGTTGACGAGCAGATTATCCGACGAATAGGTCTCCCCCGCTTGGGCGTACATATCCGAAAGTTTATCATCCGTTCGTATGCGCAGGCAGACAGAAAAACTTATCTCGATGCGCAGGGGTACCTGATTTTTCAGGTTTCCGTATGTATCGGTTACAGAGAAATAGAAGTCAATGACGTCCTCGGGCTGAATATCGCTGACGGAAATGCGCGAGCTGTACTGGTCAATCGGCACGATGACGCTTCCCTCGTCCGAGGTGCGGTAGAGGCCGTTCCTCGCGTAATGCGCGACGGCGTTAGCCACCTGAGCGCCTGCGTTTTCTATGAACGCTTCTCTGAAACGAGCAAAGGTGATGCCGCCGCAGACAATACAGATTATGAGAAGCAGCGCACATACCGCCGCCGCAACGCGCTTACCTGTCTTCATAGCCGCATCACCTCCTTATTTTCGTAATTATAAATTATTTGAGATTGATCACCACGACGAACGCGCAAGCCAGCGCGAAAGCGGCAGCGATAAACGCCATGCCCTCCGTCGTCTTGATCCACTCCGCCGCCACGCCGAGGCGGGGAATTACCGCGACCACCTTTCCCGCTATCTCGTCCGCAGTTACCGCACGGACGTCATCGGAAGGATTTGCGTCGCCTTTGGTGTAAAATTTATCGCCCTCTATCCTTATTATTCTGTGCGTAGTTGAAATATCCTGCCCGTCGGGGAAGAATGTTATGACGTCGCCGACGCGGTAAGAGGACTGTTCGCCGACGATTATCATGTCGCCCGCCTCGATAGTGCCCGACATAGAGCCCGTAGCGACGGTAAGAAAGGAATAGCCGAATATCTGCGGCAATGGCGACTTCTTGACGAATATGCTGTAACCGACCGACAGCAGCGCGGCAAGCACTACGGCGGCGACGGTTATCTTCAAGGCGGTCAGAAACGTCCGCCACAATACGCGGGGCGACGACGCGTCTTCCCTGTAAAGCGAGGCAAGCATAAAATCAGACCGTCTGTGCGCTGACGGTTATATGCAGCACGTATTGCCCGCCCGCCGCGCCGATGAGGGTGTCAAGCTCGTCATCGCCGTTCATGGGCCATTCCCACGCGAGCGCGAAAAGCTGGGTGGAATTGCTTGCAAAGATTATGTCGCTGACTTCATAGCCGTATTCGGTGACTTCATCCCAGCCTATTGCGGCATTGTTCATTTTTAGCGAATAGCCGATGGGGAATTTTCGGTTTTCGCCGTTATAGGTGAAGCTGAGCTGCATTGTGTAGACGAGCTGAACGTCGTTGGGGTTGGCAATGACGAAGTTATATTCGCCTTGACTTCCCGGCGCAATTTTGCCTTCGCCGAACATATTTATTTCCCCCTCCGTCTGCCAGCCGTTGCCATCGTCGCTGATGACGAAATTGGGATAGACGTCCTCGGGCGGGGGCGCAAAGCCGAGGAATGCGACAATGCCGACCATAGCCGCAATAGCGGCGGCGGCAACCGACATGAGCACCTTGGGCGCAACCTGAGCGGGCAGGGTTACCATTCCGAAATAGTCGCCGTCGGAATAGAGACTTCTGCCCTTCAATATGAAGTTGCGCGTTCCGCCGTCCTGCGTGTTTGCAACGTAGACGCGCACGTCGCTTTCGCCCGTGCCCGAGGCGAGCGCGTCGGAAAGCGAGCGGTCATATTGCCCTACTATCGTTCCGTCAGAAAGCGCAAGATACTGCTTTGTCATTCCGCACAGAACGCTTCCGTCGGGGCAGGTTACTGCGCGGAGTTTTTTATGTAGTTTTTTGTCTGCGCAGGGTACAAGACCTGACAATGCTTCATTCTGCAACAAAATGTTTTACCTCTTTATGTTATTTGTCTGTCGCTTTAAATGTCGCCGTCCCCCGTCCGCGGGGGACGGCGACAAGCAAACGATTGGTTTTATCTGTTATCTATGCAGCAGCGGTCGTCATGCGATATGAAAGTACTTTTATAGATACCAATTAAACTTTCGACTAAAATCGTCAGGCAGCCTGAACCTGCTCGACGGAAATTGCAAACGAGAACGAAACGGTCGTCTTGGTATTAGCCGTATCTATGGTATACGAAGTTCCGTTGTGCTCTATCGTGCCGCTTGCGGAATTTGCATACAGACCGAGAATGGTGTCACAGTCGTTGCCCGTGACAGAGCCGCTGACGGCAGTACTGTTATCGAAAGCCCACTCCCATGTAAGGGTATAGCTATCGGTTATCTCCGTGCCGGCAGCCGTGGTGCCCGTATACTGTCCTTCAATTGCATCCTTGACTGCGTCGAGAGTGTCGTCTGTGACAAGCTCATCCGAAGCGTTCTTCGTAAGCGTATACTTTATGGGGGAATAGGTGATTGCGGGATTGCCCGTGGTGACCAGCTTGACGTCGGAAGTAACTTCCATCGTAGCCGTGATCTTTGCGAGCACCTCCGCCTTGCCCGAAATGCCGAAAGTCATCGAACCCGTCGTGCCGGGAGCGACGACTGTGCTGTCGGCATTGACGGAAACGCCGTCCGAAGTAACGACGGTGGCGAGCCCCGTGCCCGTATAGTCGGTGCCGAACAATTCGCTTGCATCGGCAGTAACGGTAAAGCCCCACTTGGCAACCGTAGCCAATGCGTCGGCTTCTTTATTTGATACGTACTTGGCGAGCGTATAACCGCCGAAAGCAAGCACGAACGCCAGAAGAAGCGCTATTACTGCCAGCGCAACTCTCTTTGTCATACTGTTTTTGCTCTCATTTTTCTGCATATTTAAAACCTCCTGTTTATATTTATCACATTGAAATGACAGCTACTCATTCTAAGTATAGCATTTACTATTTATTTGTCAATACTCACTTAATAAAAATGATTAAAAAATGTGCAAAAGTGAAAAAAAATTTCATTTTTTGTAAATTAATATTGTTTGTTTTAACATATTATCTGCTAATATCAGTAAAATTAATGGGTTAAAATTCAATCACGCAGCATAACAGCATAACCGCAGGTATTTATGTACACCCCATAAGAGATATGTGAGCCGATTATTATATCTTAAAGCAATTAAAGCTTTATACTCTTCAAGGAAGACGTAGCCGCATCGACAACCTGTCCTATACGCAATAAAAACTGCCTATATATAAAATACAAAAGGCGATTTACGCATATTAGTACATCGCCCTTTGAATTAACTATGTTTTTTTGTTGCCCGAACGCCCTTTCCCGCGGGGTGCGGGGCGGGGTTTTCCGCCCTGCGGTCGGCTGTCGCCGCGCCCGCCCTTATTACGGCTTTCGCCGTATCCGCCTTCGGGAGGGACAAGGCAATGCTCGCCATAGCCGATGAGGTCGCGCCTGCCCGCCTCAATGAGCGCCTCCCGCACCGTCGCAAAGTTGGAGGGTTTGGCGTACTGCATGAGCGCGCGCTGCATTTTCTTTTCCCGCTTGTCGCGCGGCACGTATACCCTTTCCATAGTGTCGGGGTTTATGCCCGTATAATACATACAGGTAGATTTTGTCGAGGGCGTGGGATAGAAGTCCTGCACCTGCTCCGGCATATAGTTTATGGATTTGAGGTACAGCGCGAGGTTTATTGCGTCTTTGAGCGTACAGCCGGGGTGCGACGAGATGAGATAGGGCACGAGATATTGCTTCTTTTTAAGCCGCGCGTTGACCGCGTCGAAGCGGCGCTTGAAGTCGAGATACATCGAAAAGGGCGGCTTATTCATATTTTTGAGCACATCGTCCGAAACGTGCTCGGGCGCGACCTTGAGCTGACCGCTGATATGGTGTTCGCACAGTTCGCGCAGGAATTCGTCAGACTTGTCGTACATGACGTAATCGTAGCGTATTCCCGAACGGATGAACACCTTTTTGACGCCTTCGAGGGCGCGGAGATCGCGAAGGAGCGCAACATATTCCTCGTGCGAGACTTCGAGCGAGGGGCACTTCTCCCAGCCGATGCAGTTGCGCTGAGTGCATACTCCCTTTGTGAGCTGTTTTGAGCAGGCGGGATCGCGGAAGTTGGCGGTAGGCCCGCCTATATCGTGGATATAACCTTTGAACTGGCTGTCGCGAGTGAAGGTCTTTGCCTCCTCCAATATGCTCTCCCTGCTGCGCTTCTGAACTATTCTGCCCTGATGATATGTTATCGCGCAATAATTGCAGTTGCCGAAACAGCCGCGGACGGAGGTTATGGAATACTTTACCTCCTCAATCGCGGGTACTCCCTTGGTGTACATGGGGTGATACGTGCGCTCGTAGGGCAGGGCATATACCGCGTCCAATTCCTCAGGGGAGAGCGGAAGCTGCATTCTGTTCTGCACGACGAACACCCCGCCGTGCTTTTGGAGGAGGGTTGCGCCGACGAAAGGATCGTTGTGCTTTGCCTGAGTGCGGAACGCCCTGACATATTCGCCCTTGTCAGTCGACACGTTCTCGAACGACGGGCAATAGACCGCCTCGCCGCGCTCGATTTCGCCGCGCAGTTTTTTGGAGAAATTATCGGAAGAACAGAGGTACGCCGTGCCGCGTATATCGCGGAGTTTATCGAGCGGTATGCCGCGTTTGAGCGCCCTGCAGATCTCGGTTATGGGGCGTTCGCCCATGCCATAGACCAGCAGGTCTGCGCCGCTTGATACGAGCACGGACGGCAATACTTTGTCCGCCCAATAGTCGTAGTGCGCGAACCGCCTCAAAGACGCCTCTATGCCGCCGATGAGCACCGGCACGTCGGGAAAGAGCCGCTTTAAATTGCGGCAATACACGTCTATGCACCTGTCGGGGCGCAGCCCGACCTTTCCGCCCTCGCTGTACACGTCGCGCGTGCGGCGCAGCTTTGCGACGGTATAGTTGTTGACCATGCTGTCGACGACGCCGCTCGTCACGAAAAAGCCCATGGCGGGCGCGCCGAAACGCAGATAGTCCTCGTCCGACTGCGGCTGGGGAATGATGGCTATTTTAAGCCCCTCCCGCTCGACTATGCGCGAAATTATGGCGTGACCGAACGACGGGTGGTCGACGTACGCCTCGCCGATTACGTATATTATGTCGGCAACCCCGTCAAGCTCCTCTCTCTTTACGGGCAGAAACATAGATAATTACCCCGCTATCTTTTTTAACGATTATATCACGCTTTACCCCCGCATTACAACACTTTTTTTCTCAAATTATCATTCGTCGGCATATATATGCGGGGGGATTTACTTAAAACCGCTTAAATTTGCCGCGGAGAACATCTCAATGCGGGCGGGCACGGCGGGCGGGATTCAACTATTTATAAATTCTTATTTATAATTATACATCTATTTTAACATTCAGCGTGTTGACAAATAAATACCAAAACTGTTATAATCATCTAAAAAGGCGGAAAGGTTTTATGCCGTAAGACATAAATTTACAACTTTCCCGTAAAGAAGACAAATGAACAAAAAACACCTTAAAAACCCCTCAACCATCATCGCGGTATGTCTTTTCATACTGTGTAACATCTGCGGCGTGCTCGGCTTCTATCTCATAGACAGAGATACGGGCTTCCGCGCAGAGGCATGGGACAATAACTGGTACAGCGAACTTATCCGCAACATGGGCATCATCCGTCTCGACATCTCGTTCGTCATGGGCTTCGTGTGGTTTATCGCTTACCTCGGCTTACTCGTCCTTGCGGCCGCAATAATCTTCCGCCGTCAGGCAGAGGCACTTGCCGCCCGCCGCGGAATTGGCAAGAAGAAGTTTGACATTATCTACTTCACCGCCGCTGCCGCGATAACCGTAATATGCTTCGTCATATCCTTCGTGGTATTCCAGCTCAAATTCGGCGGCGCGAAGTACGTCATACTTATGTTCGGCTACTATTTCCTGCCGATAGTCATGCTGCTGCTCGTCGTCATGCTCATTTACTTCATTGTGATGATAATCATTACGGTCGTAAAGTCGCAGATAACCGACAAGGCCGCCAAGCAGACGATCACCGCTTCGGGCAAGACGGTAAGCGACGACGAAGACGGCGTGATCTTCCCCGGACTTCTCGACATAGACGAAAAGTATAAGGGCGTAAAGATCAAGGATGTGGCAAAAGATCCCCCCTGCAGCCTCAACGAACTTGCGGCGGGCTTCCAGTCATATCTCGCGCAGAAGTGCTCGCTCTACTATGACCTGCCCCTCATCCGCTCGTTCATTGCGGGCATGGCAACTTCGAGGCTGATAATACTTGAAGGACTGAGCGGCACGGGCAAATCTTCCCTGCCCAGATATTTCTGCGAATACGTCGGAAGCAAGGCGTTCTTCGCACCCGTTCAGACGACCTGGCGCGACCGCAGCGACATACTCGGCTTCTATAACGATTTCAGCGGCGTATTCAAGGAGATGCCTTTCCTCAAAAAGCTCTACGAAGCGTCCTACACCCCCGCCAACTTCAACATGATGGTGCTCGACGAGATGAATATTTCGAGGGTGGAATATTACTTCGCCGACTTCCTCTCCATTATGGAATATCCCATAAGCGACTGGAAAGTAAACATCATCTCGCACGTTCCCGAGAGCCAGAAACCTGCAAAGATAGTCGACGACAGCGTCGTCATTCCCTTTAATACCTGGTTCGTCGGCACGGCAAATAAGGACGATTCGACCTTCACCATAACCGACAAGGTATACGACAGAGCCGTCGTGCTTGCGTTCTCCGACCAGAACGCCAAGATTGAGACGACCGCGCCCTCCGATCCCATCGAGATGACGCCCAACCAGCTCTACAATATGTTCGTCAACGCCTGCAACGAGTCGTCCAACCGCCTGACGAGCGCGGACATGGTCAAGTTCACGCAGGTCACCCAGTTCATCTACGATACGTTCGACATCGTATTCGGCAACAGAATAATGAACCAGATATATATCTTCGTTCCCGTATACGTCTCGCTGGGCGGCACCAAGGAAGAAGCGCTCGACATAATGCTCGCGGGCAAGATACTGCATAAGCTCGACGGCAGATTTGACGACTATATGAAGGACGGTCTTTTAAGACTTCAGAACCTCATCAATTCCGTCTACGGTCCCGGCGTTATGTCCTCTACCACCAAACTCATCCGCCGTTTACTGAAAAAACTTATGTAATTTCGGCGTATGGAAAAGAGCATACTCAAATATCTCGCGGGCTTCAACGAACAGATCGCGGCGATAGGCGACAAGGTCAATATCTACGATCTGTTCATACAGGCCTCCGAAGGCAGAATGAACGTCGATCAGGACTATTCGTGGTTGGACGAGATAACCAAAGCCGTCAACCTCATCGAGGCTCTGCTCGGCCACGTGCACATTCAGGCAAAAAACGTCAAGGAACTCCGCCATCTGGAAACGGCTAACAGGGTGGATTCCCAGGCGTTCAACATGACGATCAAAGAGCCCAAGCTCTGGACGGGCCACGGCAACGTCGTAACGCCCGAATACGTGTACAACAATACCTTCGAGGACGATTTAACCATTTACGAAAACCGCTTCATCAAACTGCTGATAGACGAGCTTATAAGCTATCTCTATGACACGATGAACGAAATATCCTATTCATTCGGCAATATCCACGGTCAGATCAACAGCGGCCCCACCATTGCGGGCGCGCTCAAAATGACGGATACCGTCAACCGCAGCGGCGCGGGCATACTTGCGGACGACAATAACCCCGCCCTGCCCGACTATTGCACGGTTGAAAAACTGCTCAAAAAGGTGACGCGCTTCAAGTACAGCCCGCTGTACACCGAGTGCGCAAAAAAGCCCCCTCTTACGGGCGCGATACAGCAGACCAACATACTCATTCACGATCCCTATTATAAGGGCTGCCTCATCTTCTACCACAAGTTGAAGCGTATGCGCTTCATAAATATCAATGCCGAGGACGCGCTGTACAACAACATTCTTTTCAAACTGCTGTTTGCCATGTACAGAAACGGCTATCTGCCCACCCAGCAGACCGCGCTGGAACTTACAGGCGGCAGATACCGCTGCGACAACTATGTGCTTGCCAAGGGCGAGTTCTACATAAGGCTCGACACCCTCAGCGAGAGCGAAATAGGCATTGCCACCTACCTCAACCGCGCGGACGGCGAGGGCAAGGTGATGAACGAATACGTCTCGTACACGGTCGTCAACATAAGCGACTATGTGCCCGGGCTGACCGAGAGCGCCAACGCGCGCTACCGCGCAAACCGCATAAGGTGCGGCTTCAACGACGCATTCACGCTTGTGCTGTCGCACTACCCCATCAACGCCGACGGCGTAATCAACCTCATAAATAAAGGCAGTATTCAGAGCAGGGCCGCCGACGACTTCGTTCAGTCGCTGACCTGTATGCTCAAAGGTTCGCACAGAATTTACTCTGAGCGCTGCCCCATCTGCGGTTCGAGGTTCGTGCTCAAAAACCAGCACTCGACCGAATGCAGCCAATGCGGCGGACTGTGGTCGACGGTCACGATAAGAGGCGAAGAAAAAATCTGGATAAAGCGAGTGAGATACAGCGTAAGCTGAAACTGACTTTTGCGGACGACAATGCCCGACGGGAAACCCGTCGGGCATTTTTCATTATTTTTTTAAGCGCGTATTTTGTCTTGTATTCCCCGCAAAAACCGCATTCGTCGGCACATATATGCGGGGCAATTGATTTTTTTCAGGCGTACAGTATGCAGCTTTGCGACTGCGCGTAGACCTGCCCTGCCGCGCCGCTCAACGCACAGCCGGAAAGAGTTACGCTGTAAGTCGAGGAATTGTATTCGCCCGACTTTTCCTGAATCTGGACGAGCGCATAGCCGTTCTGCGAGGTTAAGGTGCAGCCGACAAAGCGCGTATGAGTGCTGCGCCCGAAGCTTACGAGCACGGCATAACCCTTGCCGCCGACGGGGTAATAGGGCGCATCGTAGACGCCCGTCGCGGTGATCTGACAGTCGGTGAAGATTATCTCCTCCTCGCCGCCGTACAGCGAGACGGGGTTTCTGCCCGTTATTTCGCAGCCCGTGAAATACGCCTTTACGCCTAAACGCTGACTTCCGCCGTGCGTCAGGGCGGCGGCCTTTTCGGTGTCGACGAATATGCAGTCCGTCGCCGTCACCTGACAGATTTTCGTGTTGCTGCTGCCGCCCGCAAGGCTGAGACCTGTTATCTTTACGCCGTCCAGCCCGACTGTTACGGGGTTCTGATTGCCCGAATAGACGGTGAGCGCATAATAGTGTTCGAGTTGCGCATTGACGCCGCTCAGCCAGCCCTCGCCCTGCGAGGAGATAATGTCGAGCGTAGTCGAGTTTGCGGAGGACTGCACGACTATCGCCGACTTCATTTCATAGCCGTTGAGATCGAGACAAAGCCTGAAATTGCGGTCGGCCGAATCGAATGTATATATGTCCGATCCGTCGCCGATATCGGCGGTCAGTTTTATCGTCGTGGCAATGCCGAGGTTGCGCTCAAACGATGCCTTATCTCCCGCCTCGGCGAGTATCTGAGAGCTTTCGGGGAGGTCGGGAATGTTATTTTCGTCGAGCATGAGCGAATATCCGCCGAGGTCGAGCACGGTGTTTTCCTGCACGGCAAAGTGCGAAGAAGCTATATAGACGTCGGAGGTCAGCGTTATGCGCTCCCAATTGCCGTCGGCTACGACCTGAAGGAAGCGGTTGGTATTTCCCGCAACCTCGCAGGTTGCGCGCTTTATCTCGAAGTTGAGCGTATTTACGCCATAGTACGGGGCGAATTCGTCCTCCCCCTCGCCTATCGTGATGCTTGCTGTGCCAGCGTTGAGGTTATCGGAATAGATTACCGACAGCCCCTCGGGGATGACGGGCTGCTCGCTCTCCTTAAATATTATCGTCAGCTCGGGGAACAGCGCCTCCTCGCAATAGTATGCCGAATAGTATTCGAGAGAGTAGGCATATTCGTCGTTCACGTACCGCCTTGCGACCGTCTCGCCCTCGCCCGTCGGCGTTACGCCGTCGCGTGCATTAAGGTATGCCGTGCCGTGATTTATGAACTCGGAATTGTCGCCCGCAATGAAATACGAGGCGGAATTCGCCCTTATGAGCAGAGCGCCGTAATTCTCTATCCTGCCGAAGTTTTCGACCTTGTCTGCCGAGAACGCCGTTCCCGCCGCTTCGTACACCGTCACTTCGCCGTAGTTTACGAGCTTTTGCGTGCGGAACAGCTGTCCGCCGCCCGCCGCCGTATTGTCGTCCGCGACAATAACGCCGTAGTTTGTCACTTCGTCGAAGTACAGCTTCTGCCCCTTGGTATATACGGTCATATAATCGGGTATCTCGACGCTCGTCGTATTGACCGTGCAATATGCCACAACCTCGGCGTAATTGGGATTGGACAGCGCGGCAATAAAGTTATTCTGCGAATTTGCGTGACATACTCCCCGTTCGATCGTGTAGGAGAGCACGACGCTGCCCTTGTAGGGGTTTGCCGAATATTCGGCAATTTCAAGCTTTACCTCTATCGTGCCGATATTTTCAAAGTCGGTCGTCGCCGAGCCGTCGCGAAGATAGCTGAGCGTATAGTCCGCCGCCGCTATGCCGCCCGCGCCGAATATGTTTTGAGGCTTGATTTCGCCGCCGTTATACGCCTTGCTGACGAATTCGAGCGAGAATACCTGGCTGTCGCTCACGTCGCGCTTTACGACAAAGTTTTCGGAAATGCCCGAAACTTGAGAATAGCCGTAGGCCTTGCCGTCGGCATTTGCGAAACTGCCCGCAGAGAGCGGCGTCGGGCTTGCAAATACGACTTTGCCCTCGTTGACTATGCTTCCGTCGTTTTCATAGTCGCCCTTAAAGACAGTCGCCGCAGAGCCACCGCCTATCAGAATATCGCCGCTGTTTATAAGGCTTTCAATGCTCCCTCCGCCCGAGAGCGTGAGGTCGCCGCGATTGTCGAGCTCGGCTATCGTGAAGCCGTCGGTCACTTCGAGCGTTCCGTCGGAGGTGACCTGACCTGCGCTAAGCGACTTTATGCTGACTGTATAGCCGTCGGGAATGACGAGCGGCGCGTCGGCGATAATCAAAGAATTTGCATACACGTTTGCATAGTCTTCATCGGCAAGCGCGGCTGTAAGACCTGTAAAATCGCTGACGAACGCATCGCCGCGGACTATTTCATAGTTTACGGTTGCGCTGCCGAATACCGAAATATCGGTGAGCGCCGCCGTGAGCGTGACGATCGCCGTGCCGATACGGTCGTTATCGGCATACTCGGGCGAAAATCTGTCGGCAGAAGCGGTGTAGCCGCTTTCCATTGTGACGGTTATTTTGCCGGGGAAATACTCGCCGACGCCCTTGACGAATTTTATCGCCGTGTTTTCGAGGGCTATATCGCAGCCCGAAAGCGGCTGTCTGACGATCACCTTGAACTTCTGCGACCACTCCTCGGCGGGCTTTTGATTGAGATAGACGTAGCCCGCATTGCTGAATTCGCCGCTGCCCGAAATACTGCCCGAATTGTAGAGCGTACCCGAAACGCTGAGGCTTCCCTCGTTGACTATTTCGCCGACGTTTATGAACTGACCGTCGGGACTGAGCGTGAGCTGTCCCCTGCACTCGACCTTGCCCTCTATGCGGATATTGCCCGAAAGGACGAGCAGTTTGCCCGTCGGAACGGTGAGATCTTCATCTATCGCCCCGTCCGTCGTCAGCCTTACCGTCTTATAATTTGCGTCGGAAAGATATGTCACAGCCTCGGAGACGCTGTCGGTATCCGCGGTCGCGGGGCTGATCGTGAAATTCCGCTCCGCACTGCCGTAAGCCGTCTCGCAGTCGGAGGTTATGGTGACTATTACAACGCCCTCGCCCGCATTGACGTTGTCGCGGTAGGAAATAGTGTAATATTTTGCGTCGAGCAGCCGCTTGTTTATGCGCACGGTAACCGCGTCGGCGGGCGGCTCGATCGGCTGTCCCGTATAGGTGTAAGAACCCGCGACGGCTATCATGTCCGCAGTCAGCATAGTCTTATTGTCCTCGTCGGGCGGCTTTTCGGACGAAATTATGTTGCAGGCGCTGAGCCCTGCAAGCATAAGCGCCGCAATGAATATAAAAAGAGTTATGATAAACGATTTTTTCATGGTTTTTGCCCCTTTTCGCTCTCTTTCAACCCTATAATAACACAGCCGACGGCATAAATCAATAGGCAGGTTGCACAGCATTGGCGCAGATAGCGTAGGAAAAATCAGGGCGGGCGGGAAAATCTAGGGCGAAAGACGGCGGCAAAAATTAAAGGGAAAATGAATAAGGGCAAAGATATGGGCGGGCGCACCGAAAAATGGCGCGCCCGCCCTACTGTTTTGATCATTTATTACGTTGCGAAAAAAATTATTGCGCAGAAACTTCGCTTTCACCGCCGTCGCCGTCGTCGTCCGTGCCGCCGTTCTTGTGCTTGCGCCCGCGCGAAACGCGCGCCTGAAGCGCCTCTTTCCTGCTCTCCAACCAGTCGCTCACGCTGTCGCGGAAGGACGCGCCCGCGAACGGGAACAGGAACTTTATATGCTGACGGCTTTTCTTCCTGCGCTCGTTGATGGCGGCTTTGAGTTCTTCGTAGTGTACCGCCGTCCTGAACTGTGCCGCGGCGTTGCGTATTTTGAGCGATACGTTGAAGCTTATGCAGAGATCGGTTATGAATACGCCGTAGAAAATACCTATACAAAAGAGCATCCAGACATTGCCCGCCGCCCAGATAGCCGCCGTGTTGAGTGGTTCGTACAGAAAATAGACGAATACTGCGGCGATTATGCCCCAGAACAGCGAAAAGAGCGGGCAGATTATGCCCTGTATGTTGCCCCACCTGTCGGAATAGTCCCAGAGTTTTATATTCATTCCCTTGATGAAAATCAGCCCCGTGACATATTCGAGCAGGGTGAGACCGAACACGAGGAATATGGTTATTCCCCACCTCGGCATGGGCATAAAGCACGCGCCGAAAAGTATTATCGTGCCGCAACCGTACATGGGCAGATACGTGCCGTTGAGAAAGCCGGGGTTAATCCACTTTTTCAGGCTGAAAAATCTGCGGAAAAACACCTCTATCACCCAGCCTCCGACCGAACCGATCATAAATAAAAATGCAAGCTCAAAAAACATCTGTACTCTCCAGAGCATATAGGGCAAAAGCCTTTTTATATTATATCATAACAATGTCGGATAGCGCAATGCCGAAGGCAAAAATTTTTGCTGCGGCAATAAAATTGACGCTAAAAAGCGGCTTACCTTCCTCAGGCAGCCGCTTGAAAGCCAGAATAACTCTTATTCAAATCTTTGACAGCCAATGCTCCTCCCCGCCGTCATCGGGATAGGCGTAGATATACGAAAATTCTTCGTTGCCGACCTCTAATAGCTTATTTAATGCCTGCCTGTCGAGGGGAATAACTTGCAGGCAGATAGCCGTCTCAAACAGCGAGAGTTTGCAGCGCAGTATTCCCGTGTCCTCTATCGCCTGAGGCAACTCGAGAAATACGCCCGCCAACCCGTCCTGGCTGCCGTCCGAAAATTCGAGGCTGTGACCGTAAGATATGAATACATTATTCTCTATGGCATAGCGCGCGGTCGCGTCGAGCAGGTTGTAATACTTCTTTGCCTCCTCGCGATCGTTCATGTCGACGGCGGGATCTATGAACATCATATATTCGTTTCTGTTGCCGAGCGAGTTCTTGCCGTTGAGGGCATAGTCGCTTGCGCCGACGGTGGCAAGCTTCCAGAAATTATATCTCTGCGTGGGCGGATAGAGCATTGCGTCAATGTGAATTTTATCGTCGTCGGGGTGCAGTACCACACAGTCCGACTGGCAGAAATATCTGTCGTAATGTCTTGTCAGTTTTTCGATTTTCGATGCCTTCATGGCTTTGTTACCTCCGTTGACGGGTTTTTTCGCGCTTTTCGGCTCGCGACGGGCGATCGTCGTTTTAAGACAGCCCCTTCCGCGCCTCACCGCGCTGTATTGATTGCATTTATTATACCACGCCTTTCCCGTTCAGGCAACCTTATCGGGGATATTCGTGCCGCGACAAATTGTCTGCGAAGCTAAAAATGACTACTTTTCGTACCCGCGGACAATATTTGCTCGTTATATTGAAAATGTCTTAACTATATGTTAAAATTCAGCCGTACAACTTACTCTGCCCGTAATAAGAGCGACGGCAATAAACTTTTATGCGGAGAAACACACTCTCGACGGGGCGCACGGTATTTGCTAGAAATCTCAAACCGAGCGTTAAGATTGTACAGACGGAAGTTATGAAAGAAAAATTCAGAGAACTGAAAAAGTTTAATTGGAAGCTATGGATCTCGCTGTGCGCACTCGCCCTCATTCCCGCAGTCTATCAGACAATAAGGACTTTCCTGATTTCTTCGGGCGGTCAGGACAATGCGTTCGACGTCATCGGGCAGATGGAATGGTACGACCTCATCAACGAAACTCTGCTCGCCTTCCTGATAGTGCCGCTCTATTCCGTTCTGAACAAAATCTATAAATCTGATGGGGAAAACTTTGCACAGAGCGCCTTTAAGACGGGGCTGATTGCCTTTGCGCTGTATACACTGTTCTCCGTCGGCGTACTGATATACGGCTCTGTACTCGTCAGGGCGATGAACCCGAACGAAATAGATCCGGGTGCCACTACCGCCTATCTCGGGCTTGAAACGGTCGCCTTTATGATAGGCATAGTGCCGAGTTTTGCAAACGTCGTCTTCGTGGTGATAGGCAAGGATAAAAACGTATATATCTTTCTGGCGGTCAATACCGTTCTGTCTGTAATTTCCGACTTCCTGCTTATACCCAACTTCGGCATTTACGGGGTTGCCGCCTCAAATATAGTCGTTAATTCTATCCTTGCCGTCGCAAGTTTTCTCATACTCTATCTGCAAAGGTATATTCGTTTAAGTCGGGTTACAAGGGCAGATTGCCATACTTTCAGGGAATGGGCAAAGGTCGGCACTTTTTCGGGATTGCAACAGTTTCTCGATAATTTCATATATGCCGTAATGGTCTGCAAAATGGTCAACCTCGTCGCCGAACAGGGCAACTATTGGATTGCCAACAACTTTATCTGGGGCTGGCTGCTGATACCCGTTACCACTCTTTCGGAAGTCATACGCTCTGACTGTAAAGAGGGATATAAAAACCTGAGGCAATTCAATTATTATTTCATTTCCGCCGCCATCGTCGTTCTGTGGGCGGTTACAATTCCGCTGTGGACGCCGTTTTTCAGATATGCGCAAAACCTGACGAACGCCGAAGAAATTTTC
Source organism: uncultured Clostridia bacterium (assembly GCA_944327625.1). GTDB lineage: Bacteria > Bacillota > Clostridia > Christensenellales > Borkfalkiaceae > Coproplasma. The sequence continues at coordinate 587 of CALVHL010000012.1, read as the reverse complement.
AATATCGTCATTAAGCTTGCGCCGTTCTACATTGCGTATGCGGGCTGTGCCATTATAGATAATATATTCATCGGGTTAGGAAAGACGATTTACAACGCCGTAAATTCTCTGATTATAAATCTCGGCTATTACGGAATATTCTACATACTATACCTTACCGACGCCGTCACTTTCAGCATGGATACCATAATACTCATGTTCGGCTTCGGAATGGTCGTCCACCTCGTCGTGTCCGTGGTCGAGGAGCAGCTGTTTTTCAGAAAGAGAGAGCTGCGCGGCTCAAACAACGCACAGCTTTAAAAACATGCATAAACCGCACTTCCACGTAAATAAAGATCACCCGCCGATGAGACAATCGACATTTTTAGCCTGACGCGGGTGACACAATCTTATGCTTTTGGCAAACAGGGCTTGTCCCCGATAGGAGACAAGCCCTGTTGATTTTTTTATTCAATCTGCCGCCTTATTCGCGTCGGCGAATTTGCCGATTACTTGCGGGGGGTCTTGATATTAGCCTGTTTCAAAGTGTTAGGTTCGGGGTCACCCGCGAAATCGCCCAAAATACCACTTTTTGAGCGAAAAATACC